>CALUMX010000026.1 GCA_944321875.1 uncultured Muribaculaceae bacterium | reverse complement strand
GGCTCCCCCGTTTTTGCGAGTGCAAAGGTAGGTACTTTTCCCTACCCCTCCAAATTTTTTCGCAACTTTTTTATGCTCTAAAACATGAAAATTTCGCTTCCACCTATCAATCAATTAATTATCATGAAAACTTTTTTACGCTAAAATCACGATTGTCCAACAGACCAGCCATCAAAACAAAAAATTGGGGTAAAGAACCCTCCTTCCAAGGACTCCTTACCCCAAACGGATACATTTTGTGAAAAACAACCTAAAACAACCTATTACCTATTTCAGCAATAAGTCCGTTATCCAAATTATTACTGCTCGTCGCCCCAAAGGTCGGGAGCATTGCCATGATTCTTTCTCCATTCATGACGCCACTTGTGCATCATGACTCCGTCAATCATCGGCTTCAGCTTACGTCCCACTTTGTCAGGAATAGCAGGTACGGCCGTTGCCTTGTCCTGATACCAGTAAGCCACCGTTGCCAAATCCAGCGTCAGACAGTTGTTGTGTCCGTGCTCAATGGTTGCCTTCAGTCCCTTCTCAAAGAAAATCGGGTCCTGGATAAAGAAACGGTAGATGTGGGTACGTCCCAGGAATCCGACATCGTTGTTCACACGCGGATAACCGAAATAAAGATTCTGATACGGCTCTTTCGGACACCATGCGGTATTGAACAAGTCCTCCGTACCGGTTCCGAGCAGCGAGGCTTTTTCCTCTCCGTCGATAAACCACATGTCGTCACCCTCGCCATACCACATCGGCGTCGGACACTGTACATAGTAGTTCAGACCAACGAAATGACCTTTACCCTTGATGTCGGCAAACGCATAGTTGCCGGCACCGTCCTTATTCTCGGTCTGCTTACCGACAGAACCCCACTCTGTCTCTCCCTCCGGAAGAGCCTCCGTGATTTCACGGTTAAACCATGCATGGAAACGTCCCATGTCTTCCGGAAGCTTTTTCATTTCCACATAATCTATGTAATAATAAAAAGCACCTATAGCCACGTCAGTCTGATTCTCTATCTCAATGCGCGCACCCTTCGCAAAAGGCATCGCAAAATAGCAACTGAGTCCTGTACCTCCGTTCGGACCTGAGGAGAGGGCAAACGACGCGTAATTATACTGCTCGTTCCAGCCCTGGCCGAAGAACGGACCGATTGGCGACACTACCGATGGCTGCTCGTTACCGTCCCAGTACATACGCAGAATGATGTCGTTGCGAGAAAGCTCACCGGGACCGGGCGACATCGTAATCCATATATGGTTAATTACACCGGCTCCCTGAATGTCGGCCAGCACTCTCGTCTCACCGGGCTGTACCGGGCTGAGGTGGTCACGGTTGTTGCCGGAACGGTCATAGCTGCTGACACGACGGTTGCGCAGGCCGTCCTTCATTTTGGCGAGGTCAAACATCTCGCCCGTCATGTTTGTCTGGGAATAAGAGACACCCACTCCCATCAGAAGGAGCATCAGGCATAAATAGATTTTTTTCATAAGTAACTGGTATTAATTACAAGTTCGGTTTGTCCAGATAGAAATAAGCGGTCGAAGTCAGATGGTCCTGACGGTAGAAGTTGACGAATCCTTTCGGGAAATCCTCATCGGTGATTTTCAAATCGGAATGCTCGCCCAACAACCGGTAGAATTTAAATTCTTCGCTCATGTCAATCGTCGTAGGAATGAGCGGAACGCCCGCACGGTAAAGGTCGAGCACGTCCTGATAAGGAGCACCGCCGATTTGCTGCAGTGTCACCCGGATGTCCTTGTGAAAATAAATCGGGTCCTCCACATGGAAACGGTACATCAACCAGCGGCTGCTGTCGGCCTCAGCAATCGGACAACCCTGATAGCGGTGGGAGAAAGCACCCTGCCCCCAAGCCGTACCGATATAATCCTCCACACCGGTACCGCACAACGTCGGATATTCCTTGTCGCCGTCGATATAAAACTTAAACTCTCCTTCGCCCCACCAGGTCTTCTTGTAAGCCTTGTTGGCAAAAATTCCGAAACTTACACCCAGGAAACGACCCTTGCCGTTCACTTTCGGCAATACCTCGTAGTCCTTGCCGAGCTCCGTCAGCTTGTCTTCCCGCCATACGGCATGGAAATAGTTCATCTCCGGCTTCCATCCCGGGATTTTGGTGAAGTTGACATCATAGAACAGATGCGTCATATCCTTGTCAGACGTGTTGACAAACACAATCTTCGCGCCCGTACGGTAAGGCATCGGGATACAGCAGTTGAACGAACGTCCTTCAGGATTTGAGAAGAAACAATTCTCAAAAGGCGTCAAAAGCGACAACGGATTACCGAAGAAATCGCCCAACGGAACGTCAACGGCGGGAACTGCCGAATGGTCCCAATAAAACTTGATGCGCAACGCACGCAGCATCTCCGGTCCGCGCTCACTCACCGTAAGCCAGATGCGGTTGATGATGCCCGGGCCATCCTGCGCAAGCAGGACACAGCTGTCGCCTGCCATTACCCGGCTGAACGCGCTTCCCTTTGCGCCGCTGTTGCACTTTGCTGCCGCGCCTTTCTCACCTTTCGGATTCTCAAAACTTGTCCACCGTGTCTCATAACCCTCAGGAACGTTCCACAACTGGGCATTTACCGACACGGCCGATAACAGAAATAAAAATAAGAAAATGATATTTTTCATAGTCGATAAAAACACTACATAAATTTAACAAACACTACATAACATCAACCGGGACATCCACGGCCGGCTGCGACACCGGCCATAGACGGTTCTTCCTGGTTCAAATGCGTTTCTCAATGACAATATTCCTCGGGAACCTCATACTGCTTCTGAAGTTCCTTCAGTTCCTTTTTCAAGTCAAGCACCACAGCTTTATTCTTGTTTTCCTCATAAATATTGTGAAGCTCATTCGGGTCCTTGCTCAAATCGAAGAACTCCCACTTGTCTTCCTTGTAGAAGTGCATCAGCTTCAAGTTTCCTTTCTTGATGCCGTAATGCGCTCTCACGCTATGGAAACCGGGGTATTCGTAATAATGGTAATAGAGCGACTTGCGCCAGTCGGACGGCGTTTTGCCCGTCTCTACCACTTTCTTGAACGAAACACCCTGCATATCGGACGGTATCTCCACGCCGCACATATCAAGGAACGTCGGAGCAAAATCAATGTTCTGCGTCAGGGCGTCCACCACCGTACCCGGCTTGATGTGTCCCGGCCAACGCATCACCATCGGCATGCCGAACGACTCCTCATACATAAACCGCTTGTCAAACCAGCCGTGCTCGCCGAGATAGAATCCCTGGTCGGTCGTATAGACCACAATCGTATTCTCCGCCAGTCCTGTGCGCTCCAGATAGTCGAGAATCTCGCCTACGCTCTCATCGACGCTTGCAACCGTCGCCATATAGTCCTGCATGTAGCGCTGGTATTTCCACTCTGCCACCTCGCGGAACGAGCGTTTTTTCGAGTAAAATTCATTGTTGCGGTCGCGGTAAGCCGCCATGAACCGTTCCCTCTCCTCCGGCGTCATCGTTCCGAGAAAAGCGTGCGGCCACGGGTCGAAAAGCAAATCGTCGCTATCGATGCCTGCCACCATCTTCAAATCGTGACCCTCATACATGTCGCGGTAGATGTTCATCTTCTGCATCTCCGCCGCATAGCGTCCCTCGTAATCGTCAAAGAACGTTTCCGGGAGAGGGAATTTCGTATGCTCGTACAAGCGGTAGTGACGCTCAGCCGGCACCCAGTTGCGATGCACCGCCTTATGGTGCATCATCAGAAAAAACGGCTTGCTGTCCTTTCCCTCTCGGTTATTCAGCCAGTCCTCGCAATATTGCGTAATCAAATCGGTCACATAACCCTTATGCTGTACCGTATCGTTCTCCGTAATGAAATATGGATTGCAGTAATCGCCCTGGTCATTCAGAATCATCCAATGGTCAAATCCCGTAGGTTTCGACACCAGATGCCACTTACCGATAATCGCCGTCTCATAGCCGTTGGCACGGAGAATTTTCGGCAACGTCTGCTGCGAACCATCAAATCCGATGTTCGTGTTACGCATGAATCCGTTGGCGTGGCTGTGTTTTCCTGTCAGCACTGCCGCACGGCTCGGACCGGAGATGGAGTTGCAGCAATAATTGTTCATGAACACGGCACCCTCATGCCCGATACGGTCAATATTGGGAGTCGGAGCGACTTTTCCAATCGGATGCCCGTAGATGCTCATGGCCTGACGCGCGTGGTCATCGCTCATGATAAAGATAATGTTCGGCCTCTGCTTGCCCTCCTGCGCAGCCGACGGCAGGAAGGGCAATACACAAAGACCCAAAGTCAAATAGGATGGTCTCATATATCTTTTCTACTTTATTCTATGCAATTTGATGGCATTCAGGAATGTTTTACCCTGCAAAGCCTTGAATCCGACCTCAATCTTGCCGTCAACCGGAGTAACCATCAGTTTCTTTGTCACAATCCGGTTTCCTCCGACAAGCGCAGCCGGGCTGAACGAAGGCAGCCACATGCGGCCGTTGACTGTCACGTCAAACACATTGTCGGCCGACTTCTGACTGTTGTCGCTGCTCGTCAGCTCATAGGCAAGCGTGCGCGAAGGAGCGGTAAGGTCGGCAAACGATACCTCCAGCTCATATTCGCCTTCCGGAACGTCGAAGCGGTAGCCGTCGAGACCGATGCGCATCGTTTGCAGCAACGGCGTGTTGTGCGTACCCTTCACCTCTGCCGTCGTACCGATGCGACCCGGCGATTTACGGAACACATCACCGCCGACATATCCCCAACCGCCGTTTTCATAAGCCTGGTCGGGCAACCAGCAAAGATGGCTCAAATCGTCGGTGAAGAAACAGTTGCTACCGGCATTTACTGCCAATTCCAGACCTTCGCTGTTGGCAGCCGTCAGTTTCTGCGGCACCATATCCACAAATATCTCGGCAACGTCATCAATCACCTCTCCGTTGAAGAATCCACTCACCTCAATCACATTGCGTCCTTTCTGCAACGGCACTTGCCATACGGCATTGCGGTTGCGCATCGCCTGCTCGCCGTGAGAGACACCATTGACTGTCATCTCCACCCGCTTGCAGTTGGAGTAGACCTTAATCGGATGTACCACCTGCTCGCCGTCCGACACCACCGTGCGCATGCTCCAATCATCGGCCGCTACATGAAGCACCGGAACGTCGTCACGCAGGAACGCCTTGAAGTAGTAGAACACGTCCTTCGGAGTACGGTCAGCATACATCAGACCTTTGTTGTTGATATGAGGCATCGATTCCTGACGGGAAGCTGAACTGAAATCGATAAAGTTCCACTCGGCGCCGCCAATCACATAAGGACGTGACTGGATAACCGGCAGATAATGCTCCAGAAACGTCTGTTGCCACTGCATCGAGAAATCGAATATCTCCGGTTTCAACGACTGAATGCGGCGGTCACTTCCTGCTCCGAACTCGCTGATGAACAAGCTACGCGCCGGATATTTGCGATGCTCCTCGTCGATGAAACGCTCGAAGTCGTTCAAATCGCTGCCATACCAGCCCTGATACAGATTCCAACCGGTCACATCCGTAATGTTCGACAGACCTTCCTTGTTGTAAATCTGACTGCCGTGGAACGCCATCGTACTAAGCCGGTACGGGTCCTCCGTCTTCAGCGTTTCCTCCAGCACGCGTGCCAGACGCAACGTATTCTCATAGAACCCGTTCAGTCTGTTTTTCGGCACTCTGTACTGCAATTGAATCAGCACCTCGTTCATGTAGCCCCACATGGCCGCCGACGGATGGTTGTAGTGCTGACGTATCATCTCGACGAGCGCGGTCTTTGAATTTTCCGCAAACTCATCGCCTAAAGCAATCAAATCGACCAGCGACACTTCCTCCCATACGAGCAGTCCCAACTCATCGCAGGCACGCAACACGGCCTCATCCTGCGGATAGTGAGCCAGACGTACGAAATTGGCACCCATGTCCTTAATCAGCGCCATGTCGCGGCGGTGCATCTCGTCGGTCAGTGCAATGCCCAGCGGATACTGGTCCTGATGACGGCTCACGCCCAGCAGTTTCAGCGGCTCACCGTTAAGCAGGAATCCCTTGTCAACGTCGAGCGCAAACCAGCGCAAACCCAGCGGCACGTCTACCCTGTCGGCCACAACCTCACCCTTGCGGTCGCTTACGCTGACAGCCACCTTGTAAAGATGCGGCGCATCAGGCGACCACAACTGCGGCGTGTCGATGGTGAAATCGGCAGCAACCGGCGTTACCTGTCCTGCCTCTGCCTTGTATTTCTTCTCTTCCGTTTTCACGATGCGGCCTTCCGGGTCAGTCACCGTTACCTTCACGGCAAACGATTTCTTCTCCCTGCTGTCATTGGCCACGGCCGTGCGCACTTCGACCTTTGCCGACTGAGCGCTGACCTCAGGCGTAGTCACATACACGCCGTCAGACGCACAATCCGTGGTCTGGATGTGCAAACCGTCGGTCGACAACAGCCACACATCACGGTAGATACCGCCAAAAATCGTAAAATCACCCGACAGCGGCGGTATGTTCTTATTCTCATTATTAACCCGCACAAAAACCTCATTCTCGGCATCCAGCTTTACTTTATCAGTCACGTCGACGATAAACGCCGTATAACCGCCCTTGTGCGTAGTCAGTCGCTCTCCGTTGACATACACTTCTGCCAACGAATTGACTGCATCAAACTTCAGATATATGCGCCGTCCGCCATAAACCGACGACGTCGGAACGAAACGTTTCACATAGCAGGCCGTCGTACGCTCATACTGGTTGGTCGAATAGGCATCCGTGTTCCAGGTATGGGGCAACTGCACCTGCATAGCCTCGCCGACTGCTTTTTCTGAAAGCGTATCGGCTGCTACAAAATACCAGTTGTCATTGAACGATTCCACCAGCCGGGATTCGGCACGCACCGTACCGAACCCCGCCAGAAGAATCAAACTTAATAAAATATCACTGAGACTCGTTTTCATCCTTTATTTCACGTGCTGAACAGGAGTACGTTCCGAAACTCCGTTTTCATTAAACGCCTCAATCGAGAAGTAATAATCCTGTCCTACTGTCAGCGACTTCATGAACAGTTCCGTATTGTCATACACCATCCATGAGCTGTACAACTTGTCGGGAGCGATACCCCACAGGATGTTGTAACCCTGCGCACCCTTCACCGGTGTCCAGCTGATGGCAATGTCGCGGGCATCAGCCTGACGCTCGAGCTTCAACGACTTCACTTTCTGAGGTGCCTTGCCCGTACCGAGACCGAACACGCGGATTTCTGAAATGGCCAAGGATGGAGTCGGCACCTTCACGTTGCGGTAGCGCACATAGCGTATTTTACCCGGATTCTCCACTTCCGTATAGTCATTAGGTGTATCCTTGTAGCTGTTACGCTTGTCAATCAGCACGGTCCAGTTCTCACCATCGAGTGAGCCTTCGATGGCATAGCGATGATACAGACCTTTGTAACGGCCGTACATATCGCTCTTGTAGTCGTGGTAGTTCACCTGCACGGCACATACAGTCGACGGCTCCTGCAGGTCGATGGTAATCCACTGAGTAGAGTCATTTGACTCTGCCAGCCAGAATGTCTTTGTCTTCTCATCTGTCAATCCAGCTGCGGCATACTCGCCCACCTCGCTCGACGCTGTCACCGGCTTCTTGTAAGAAAGAAGCATCCAGCCGCGGAACTGACCGCGCTTGCCGGCTACCGACGGTGCATAGCGGGGATAATCACCGAAACGGGTGTCACAGTACATGATACCGTCCTCGTCAAATCCCATCGGGAACATACACAAGCGGCGCTCCCAGTTGACGTTGATTGACAACGACATGGACGCAAAGTGCCACCACATTCCGCCCGGGCCCTTTACAGAGCTTCCGTGGCCGGCGCCGTTCATGAAGCCGCCCGGCTTATAGGATACAGGATTGTGCTTCTGATAAGTGTACGGACCCATTGGATGGTCAGCTACGTAGACACCGTCACCGTAAACGTTGAATTCCGTACCCGGAGAACCGTATTGCAGATAGTATTTGCCGTTATGCTTTGTCATCCACGGACCTTCGATAAATCCACCCAAGTCGGTATCGGTCGTATGGTTCTCGCCGAAACGCTCCCAGCCGTGATTGTCGAGGTCAAGACCGAACATCGGCACGCGCTCGTCGGTTTTCGGCAGGAAGTTGTCAGTACGGTCAAGCTCAATCGCACGGATAGGATACACGTTTGACGAACCGTAGAACATGTAGGCGCTACCGTCATCGTCGATAAACAAATCCGGGTCCTGAAGGTTGGCGAGAATGCCCACACCCGGTGTCCATACACCGGATTTCGGGTCGTCGGACGACATGACGCTCATCACGCCCGAAGGGTCTCCGCATACATACAGAACGGAATCCTTATAGTTATGTGCTGCCGGAGCGTTACAGCCCTGCGGATACCAATATCCCTTCGGCTCAATAAACTCCCAGTTCTGCAAGTCGGTCGAATGCCAGTAACCGTTGGAACGGGTAACAAACATATAGTATTCACCGCGGAACTCCACTACGGCAGGGTCAGCACCCGAACGGTAGGAAATATGGTTGCCTGCATTGTAAATCATGTAGGTATAGTCCACATTCAACGGATTGCAATAGGAATCCATTCTCAGGTTCTGCGACATTGCCCAAAGAGAGGCAAGCATCACAAGGCCCAATGCCAAAAATATCTTTCTCATCGTTATTATCCTTTGGATGGTTTATTATTTCAAAATGAATTTGTTTTCTTTCACGTCTTGGCTGTTGCCACCAATCATTACGCGGAACTCGCCCGGCTCAGCCACATGCTTCAACTCTGAATTGTAGAACTTCAGCATTTCCACATCAATGTCAAAGGTAACGGTTTTCGTCTCGCCGGCCTTCAGAGCAACGCGTTGATAACCCTTCAGCTCCTTCACCGGAGGTGTCACCGTACGGTAAACGTCGCGCAGATAAAGTTGAACGATTTCCTCACCGTCGCGGTTGCCCGTATTGGTCACGTCGATGGAAGCCTGAATCTTTCCGTCGGCAGTCATTGAGTCAGCGCTCAGCTTCACGTCACCGTAAGCATAAGTCGTATAGCTCAGACCGTAGCCAAACGGATAGAGCGGCTCGTTGGGCACGTCAATGTAGTTTGTGCGGTAGCGCACATACCAGTCTTCCGGAGCCATCGGACGGCCTGTGTTCTTATGATTGTAGTAAATCGGGCACTGACCGGTTACCACCGGGAAAGTCATTGTCAATTTTGCTGTCGGGTTCACCTTGCCTGTCAGCACGTCAGCAATAGCTGCGCCTGACTCTGTTCCGCCGAACCATACGTTCAGGATGGCATCAACCAACGGCTCTTCAGCCTGCAGTGCCAACGGACGGCCCGTAAACAATACCATCACAACCGGTTTACCTGTGGCGTGCATTGCCTCGATGAGCTTGTGCTGTGTCGCCGGCATCTCCAGAATAGCACGGCTGGCACCCTCACCACTCATTGATGCAGACTCACCCATTGCCATCACAATGACATCCGCACCCTCAACCGACTTGAGAGCCTCGGCAATCAGCTCCTCATCCGTACGGTTGTCGCGGGTTGAGCGGTTGCCGTCAGTGAAATTGCCCTCGTAGGTAGCATCGTCCACCAGGTTAGCACCCTTGGCAAACGTGATTTCCACATTCTTGCCCATGGCCTTACGGAGGTTCTCCACCAGACCGTTGTAAGTCTTAGTCTTCTCGTCGTACTCCCACGCACCCGACATGTTGGCCTTGCTGTCTGCCAGCGGGCCGACCACTGCTACCTTCTTGCAATTGGTCAGAGGCAAGACGTTTCCGTCATTTTTCAGCAATACGAAGGTTTCAGCAGCGATACGGCGGGCCGCGGCAAGATTAGCCTCTGACCGGAACTCCTTTTCCGCGCGCTTTTTGTCGCAATAGCGGAAAGGATCGTCAAACAAACCTAATTTATATTTTGCTTCCAGCACATAACGGCAGGCACGGTCGATATCGGCCATTGTCACCTTACCGTCGGCGAGCGATTGTTTCAATGTGGAAGTATAGCAGTCGGCAATCATGTCCATATCGACACCTGCCTTCAATGCCTGGGCAGCGGCCGTCTGAAGGTCACCTATACCGTGGTTGACCATTTCTGCAATAGCCGTATAGTCTGAAACGACAAAACCGCCGAATCCCCACTGCTTGCGCAACACGTCGTCGAGCAACCAGGTGTGACCGGTAGCCGGAACACTCTCAAACTCGTTGAAAGAAGTCATGAAGCTGCCCACTCCTGCCTCAACGGCAGCCTCAAACGGACGCAGGTAGTAATTCATCGCCGTAACGCGGCTCATGTCGACCGTATTGTAGTCACGGCCGGCTTCTGAAGCACCGTAAAGAGCAAAGTGCTTCACGCATGCCATCATCGTCGTCTCATCAGCAAGATTGTCGCCCTGGTAGCCTCTCACCCATGCGGCTGCCATCAGACCACCCAAATAGGGGTCCTCGCCGGCACCTTCCTTCACGCGTCCCCAACGGGCGTCGCGCGCAATGTCGACCATCGGGCTGTAAGTCCAGCAAACACCGTCGGCAGTCACCTCACGGGCTGAGATGCGTGCTACCTCTTCTACGTTTTCCGGCTTCCAGCTGCTTGACAATGCCAACGGTATCGGAAACACAGTCTTATAACCGTTGCAAATATCACCACCGATAATCATAGGAATACCCAAACGGCTTTCTTTTACGGCCACTTCCTGCAATGCGCGGATAACCTCACCGTCACGCAAGTTAAAGAGACCTCCCACTTCACCTTTGCGGATTCGTGCCGCAACGTCACTGTTCTTCGGGTCGGAAACATCACCATAGGCCGGCAAATTGATTTGCCCGAGTTTTTCCTCCAATGTCATCTTCGATATCAAATCCGACACAAATTTATCCATGCGCTGTTCCTGCGCCTCAGCCGTCATTTCCTTGGCGGCCACCGGTGCCGCCTGTCCAACTGCTGGGGCCATAAGCGACATCATCAATACAAATACAGAGTTTCGAATGGCTTTCATTTTAAGTAAATTGTTTTTGTCACAAAGGAAGCCCAATCCACCCCAAATGTCAATTTCCTTAACACTTTACAGCTACTTTGTGTTGCATAACATATTTTGATACACTACGTTTCTACTACGTTATGAGCGAATACTGCAATTGATTATCAATTAATTACACACACTTTCACTTCTCACACGACCTCTACAACAGCCTTCCTGAACAGAATTTTCGTTCTCCTCTCAAAAAACAAAGAGGGCACCACACCTTACACCGGTGCAGTGCCCTACTCTTTTTCTCTGGTCTTATTTCCGCCTAAAAGCCGTACGCCTGACGACGCAGGTTCATGTAGTCGGCTTCTGACACAAATGCAATCTTGGCAAATTTGGTAAAGTCAAACTGGTTGCATCTCACGTAAACCAACGAACCTTCCTCTGTCAGCAACTCACCCGCAGCAAATGTAGCTCCGGCACTTTTCTTTGGAGTGAAACGTGATTCCGAAGCCTGGTCGCTGAACGGATTGATGGAGCCTAAGTCGATAAACTTATCACCCTCACCGAGGAACACGAAATAGAGGCGGGTGTCACGAAGCGCGCGTGCTCCGTTGGCGCAATCCATCGCATACTCACCCACCGGCATCTCGCGGGCTGCAGAAACTTTGATTCGCAACGCAAGCGTTGACTCGCCTTCTTCCGGCACCGCCACCTTGACGCTCTCCACCTTGAAGTCGGCATCACTCTCTCCCGAGAACGGCACGTCACGTCCGCCAATCTCAGCTATCGCAGCCGGCAACTTCTCCAGCATCTCAGCCTCAAACTTCTCGGCAGCTTCCTTCGCTTTGCCTATATCCTCCGGATTGTCGGCTCCTTTGGCATTTTCAATCTCCTGTTTCGTATTGTCGCCTATGGCTTTGTAAATACCCGGCACATCACCAAACACCTCATTGGATTCCACACTCACGCCGCCACACGACATTACCAGAAATGCCACTACGGCAGACACCATTAGCTTAAACTTTCTCATACGTTAAAAAATTATCAACATTAACACTAAGTTTTTTTTCATCAGGGCCGTACATACGCGTGCCATTTCCACGCTATCCACAACCTCCGTATAAAGATAATCAATCACCCGAATTCCACAATCGTTCCATCCGGAAAACACCCGCTCCACAGCGCAAATCTACCGTATTCCGTAGCCATATTTCCCGGTCAAAAAAGAACCCCGCGGCACGCTGGTGTCGCGGGGTTTCCTTTTCTTCGGATTTATCCGTTTTATCGCTTAATCAGCTTGGTCGTCGCATTACCGGCACGTACGACATAAATGCCGGAAGCCAGTCCCGATACCCGTATCTCGGCCTTACCATTCTCAGCCATGCCTGAAGCCACCTTACGGCCCATGAAGTCAAACACGCTAACCAGACCATCCTCGGCATTTTCAACCGTCACAACGTCATCCACCGGATTCGGATATACATTCAGACTGCCCGCCTGCGGAGTGTCGACTCCGGATTGTCCCACCGTCAGCCTGTAGACCATCTGACGGTTGTTGCCGTCGGTCACCATAGTCTTTCGGTCCGTAATGGTACGCACATAGAGATACATCTCGTATTCACCTTCTTTTTCCAGCAAGACAGGAATCTTCACCGCCTGTTCTTTGCCTTCCTCAAACTGTACGTCGTCGACCACTACCTCATGCATCTCCGTGTGCTCCTTGTCGTAGATATATGCCAGGAAAGTCATCTTTCGCCACTCATCCGTCTTCATACGGATTTCAAGCATCTGCTCCTCGCCCACTTTGACATCACGGTGTGTGTACTCGTCCGTGTTGTACACTTTCGGGAATTCAAAGGACTCATCTTTCAGAATATGCACAACCGTAGGCTGATAGTCCGGATTCAGCACGGTACGCTCTCCCTCTGGCGTCATGTAGCGGATATATAGTTCATAGTCACCTTCCAACGGATAGAAATAGCATTTGTCGTCCGTCAAATCAGACTGGATAAAACTATTCTCAGGGCTGACACTTGTCCAGAGCAGCACCTCATCTTCCTCCGTTCCGCCCACAGGACGCGCATAAATGGAATGCGTCTCCCGGCCTCTGTAACCGTTGGCTTTTTGATGAAAATAATAGAAACGATTTCGTTCTGACTGACTGAAATAAGGCCTGTCGGGAGAAATAACCTTCTCATTTCCATCCATGACAACATAATTCTTCTCCGGCTGCAATTCCACGTAGATATCTTTCACTACAGTCATTTCCGGGTCATCCAGCACCACCTTATAGCGGCCGGCCGGCATTTTGAAGCCATTGTCAGAGTTGATAGGAGTGACATTCACATCCTTCACTTCCAGCACCTGACCGTAGAGATTGTCCAAATCAATATACCGGGTCGTCACATATTCGTCACCCGTTTCCTGATGGATAAACTTCAATTTTATCCGTCCCTGGTTGATGCCGTAGATACCACCGCCTGACACGGTTCCGTCGTAGTCGATATAGGTCTGAAGACGGAGATACATCGGACATTTTGCAATCAGCTCGCTTCGTGGCTCAACATCAAGCAGTTGTAGATTCTTCAACACAATGTATTCGTACGGATTCTTCACCTCCATCTTTCCGTTGGTATAGGTTACGGTAGCGGCTCCGGATTCCGGCATTTTGACTTTTTTCAGTTCTCCATTCTCGTCCTTATAGTATGCTTCCATAAGGTACACACCGTCGGCCGGCACTGAGTTGAAACCCTTGAACGTAATTGTGTTATAGCCGGAAGAACTAAGGCTCTGTTCTTTAAAATCGGTAGACGTCTTTATCTCCCCATCCTGCGTCAGACACATGGCAACCTCAACGACCTGACTGTCATTTCGGTTAAGCGACGCGCCTACCAGTTCCATCCATTTGTTATTGTTGTAGTCACCCTGATACTGCGTATATCCGGCATCCACCACAATACCCTCCACCGGTTCCGACTCCGAGCGTGGAGAAAGGTTGGCCAGCATCTTCTGATTGCGAATGTAAGGGTCGCTCTGTGAGGGTGCGTGACAGAACGTAATGTCGTAATAACCGTCATCCAGTCCGGCCCAACCCCAGTTTACGTGCATGTGATTCTCGTCGTCGATACCATCCACCACGAACAGGTGACCGGAACCGGACGTCGAGCCGCCATACAGAATCGGACGTTTTGCCTGCAGTTCCTCATGGATGATTTGTATCCACTGCTTCGTCGGAATCCAATTACGGTAATAATGCTCCACGTTGTATTTGTACTGCCGTGACATTCCCTCGCGGGGAGCACCAGCACTCGTAGCTGACAGCTTGTAAGTCGCCCTTGCAGCCACACCTGCATCCAGCATCAGACGGGCCACAGCGTCGGCCTGCTCGTCTGTATAATTGCCTTCCTCATAGACATCGAGCATCTTGTCCCATTCGTAGCTCACTTTGGAAAAGTCGACACTCAGCTCCAAATCGTGCTGCACATACTCAATCAGTCCCTCTCCCTTTACGTCCGACTTGTAGTAATTCAGCACCTGAGCCATCGCCGTCGCCGTACAGCCGGTGAGCAACAGCGTCGTACCATCCATCGGACACATTTTGTTGAACGGTTCGCCTTGTCCCCATTTTGTCGTAACGAATGGCGCAATCGGTTCTATCGTAGGCAGGTCAGGATAATGGTTGATGCGTTCCTTGCCCTGTTCCATCACGTTCCGATAGGCCTGCATCCATGCCTTCATCGCATCAGGCACACTCTCAAACGAGAAATTACCGTCGGTAGAATAGCCAATCACCTGCATATCCTCATCCGACGACGGCGTCATCAGTACGAAACAGTCATTACCGCCCATACGGCCGTTGAACGAATAGAATTCAGCGTCCTTGCTCGCCGATACCGACTTGATTTCCATGTCCGACCCCAGGCGGGCTGCGCTCATGGCTCTCTTCTGAGGCATCATCCCCGCTTTGTCCTGCAGAAACTCAATGGCTTTCTGCTCTGCCAGCTCCGCATAGTCAACGGCCGCCGAAGCTGTCACCGACGATGCGAAGAGCGTCATTAACAACACGTAATTTTTCTTCATGCTTATCTTATTTTGTTATATTCCAATTACATCTCCGCGCTAATATATACAAAGCCGGATAATCCTCAGGCATTATTCTGCCGAAAAACGCTGCGACAGGTCTTTTTCTACCCGATTCCGTAGGTTCAGCACTTGTTTTCAAGCAAAAGAAGGCCACGGTTCATGGCCTCAACCATCAACTCTGCCATATTGCTCACGCCCAAGCGGCGGAAAAGCCGTTTGCGATGAAACTCAACGGTGTTGACCGACAAAAAGATGCGGTCGGCAATTTCTTTGGAATTGGCGCCGGAAGCCAGCATGCGCAGAATCTCCAGCTCACGCGCCGACGGCAGCACTTCCTGCTCATAGCGGGTACAGTACTCCTCAAAGCGCCGGCTGTAGTAACTCTCACCGTCGAGTACCTTGCCAACGGCACAGCGGAGTTCCCCTACGTCATCTGACTTAAACACTATCGCATCTGCTCCGCTCGCCATTAGCCGCTTGACCACCCACATTTCCTCATGCATTGTATGGAAAACAAAGGATGCGTCCTCATACCGGCATCGCAGCATCCTTATTAAATCAATTCCTGTCATGTCCGACAGTTCCACATCAAGAATAAATACGTCATAAACTCCGTTTCGGGCCTTTTCGAGTGCCTCTTCTCCGCCGGAAGCCGTCTCAATGCAAGCTTCGGGATAATCCTCCGATAATAGCGCGCATACTCCGGCCAACACAATCGGATGGTCATCAACAATAAGTATTTTTACAGGATGATTATTCATCAATTTCTCAAATTATGCTCTAAATTAAGTCGCAGGCAGAATATTCTCAAAGAAACGAACGCACAATTTATTTCCAACAAGGGCAAAACTACGGATTGCCGTAGCTATCTGTCAACTTTTTCCAGGAAATCGCTCACCTCGACGTGAAGCTGCGCCCCCTCAGAACCCGCATCAAATCTCCATTCTCCACCGATGCTCATCACACGCTCATTGATGGTGCGCATTCCGATACCGCCGGCTTTTTCCTTCTGCTCTACCCGACCGTTGTCTGACACATCGAGCACAAGTTTTCCTTCCGATTTCTGAAGACGGACTTCCGCACGGGTAGCGTTGGCATGCTTCACCACATTGCCGACAGCCTCCTGCACGATGCGGTAAAGCTCATAGGCCACCTCACTGCGCACATCCTGCCAGCCTTCGCCCTCGCAACGGAAGCTCATTTCCAAGCCGGACGGCAGCGTCAGATGCGACAGATAGTCCTCCAATATCTCATTCAAGGCGGCAAGACGGAATGAAGGCGGCATCAACTCGTGGGAGATGCGCCGCAGCGAAGTGCGCAGTTCGCGGACACGCGACGCCACCACCGTTGGCTCCATATCCTTTGCGCCCAGTTCCATTCCGATGGCAAGCAAGTCATTGCAAGCGCCGTCATGCAGCTCCCGGGCAAAACGGGCACGCTCACTCTCCATTCCGGCGATGTAGTTCTGAGCGCGGACAATTTCCTTCTTCTGCAACGTAACCTTGCGATGGTAGAGCAGCAACACGATAACGATGGCCAACACCAGAATCAGCGCTACCAATATGCCCACCAGACGGGCAATCATCGCGTCGTGCGTAGCCTTTTCCTCCTTCAGACGCAATATTTCCAATTCCCTCTCTTTCGTCTGATAGCGCACCGTAAACTCCGACATCTGCTTCTCCGCCGCATCGTTGCGTACGCTGTCGGCCAGGGCGGCCGAGCGGCCGAGCAGTGCATAGGCCTTCTCAAAGTTACCCATCCGCATGTGGCACTCGGCCATTTCCGAGAGTCGCTTATATTCCGGCATGGCACGGTTAGCGGCATCTGCCGGCAGCGCTTCCAGATACTGCAACGCTGTCCGGTAGTCATGCTTGTACATCAGGTAATTGATTTCCGATATGCGCAGACCGATTACTCCCGTCGCATTCTCCGGCAGCTGCTCCGCAACGGTCTTACCCTCCCGATAATAAAAATCAACGGAGTCCTCCTGTCCTATTTTCAATGAGTAATCAATGATGTAGCAGACATATTTCAACAACATGGGAGCATGGCCCGTTTCACGCACGGCAGGATATGCCTTCTTCAGCATGCTGACAGCCTCCGCCTCTCTCGCCATTCCGACAAGGGCGGCCGCCTTGTTGGCAACGGCCGAAAGACGCTCCACATCGTCACCCGCTTTCGTACCGTATTCCTCCGCTCTTCCGGCAAAGTCCAATGCCTCCTCAAAACGCTTGTTCTCGCAATAAAGCACCGAAAGATTGTTATAAAGATAGGCTGTCGTCGAGTGGTCGCCGAAAGGCAATGCCAACTGCAGAGCCTCGTTGTAGCAGGCCATGGCAGAATCGTTCATTTCCAACCGGCGGTAGGCAACGCCGAGATTGCCGCTCACGATTAGATAGGCCAACGTGTCTTTCGCCTTTTTCAACAAAGGCAACACCTCATCCTTACTGTTGATGGCCGACTGCATGGCACCCGACATCACGTAAGCCGCCACTTCTTCCGCAAGCAGCTCGCCACGCAGCGAATCATAGTCCGTCACAAGAGGCAAAGCCTCCTTTACATAGCGCAAAGCCAAGTCATGTTGCTGCATGGCGTTGGCATACTGCGTACTGACAAGAAACACCTTGCCTGTTCCCTTTTTGTCGTCGGTCAGCAGATAATATTCACGCGCCTTGCGGAGGTAGGCCTCCACGCTGTCGCCCGGCGTACACGATACCGCATAGCACGATTTCTGATAGTAATATTCCCCCAAAGCCCGGTTGTCACGGCTTCCGTCAAGAAGCAGCGCAAGCTTGTCGAGCGCAGCCTTCCACCGGTCGGTCGTGTCGGAGTTGTTGTAGTAAGTATCACAAGCCAGCAGCAACCGCCACACCTCCGCGTCGGTTTCCTCCTGTTTCGAGCAGCCGGAAGCAAGACATGAAACCACTACTCCTGCCAGCAGGCAAGGTAAAATATAAAGTCCCCTGATTTTCTTAAACGACACATGTATTTTTCTGGAAAAGTCGGAATATAGGTTTTTCATATAAGAATTAAGTTTTTTTGCGGTTGCAAAATAAGCAAATCCGCGGAGCTTTGCAATAACAACTGTTCAGAATTGATGAGATTTTATCAACTTTACCCCTTTCTTGGAGACTCAAAAACAAGTTTCCTTGAAAATTTGGAAACTTCTCAAACTTCCTCTTGAAATAAAATCATAAAAACGCCCTGCATATTTTCCCCTGCTCTCGATTTTTCCTATCTTTGCATAAGATAGGAGACGGCTCGGCATAGCCATACCCGAAAACAGGGTTTTTTGTTTGTCGCTGTGGCCGGCCTTCCGTATCACTGTTTCCAAAATCTCCGCGAAATGAACGAGAACAAACTAAGTCAGCTATACATGCGCGACACCGCATTTCAAGACCTGATGCAGCGCCGCATCTATAACGTATTGCTCATCGCGTCGCCCTACGACGCGTTCATGCTTGAGGAAGACGGCCGCATCGAGGAGCAGCTCTATTTCGAATACACTTCGCTCAATCTGAGCTCTCCGCCCCGTGTCACGCTTATCAGCAGCTACGAGGAAGCCTACGAGACACTTGCCGTCAAGCAGTTCGACATGATTATCGCCATGCCGGGCGTCGACATAGGCCTGACCTTCCGCGAGGCCCGCAACATGAAGGAACTCTATCCGCAGATACCTATCATCGTGCTGACTCCGTTCTCGCGCGAGGTTTCACGCCGTCTGGCCAACGAGGACTTCACAGGCGTCGACTATGTGTTCAGCTGGCTGGGCAACATGGACCTGCTGCTGGCCATCATCAAGCTGATGGAGGACAAGATGAACAGCGACAACGATATTCTCGATGTCGGCCTGCAGACAATCATCCTCGTCGAGGACTCCATCCGTTTCTACTCGTCAGTATTGCCCCACCTCTATAAGTTCCTGCTCAAGCAGTCGTTGATTTTCGCCACCGAGGCGCTCAACGCCCACGAGCAGATGCTCCGTATGCGCGGACGTCCAAAGGTAATTCTTGCCCGTACCTACGAGGAGGCAATGGAGCTTTACAACAAATATCACGATAATATTCTCGGCATCATTTCCGATGTGTCGTTCAGCCGCAACGGTGTCAAGGACCAGTTGGCAGGCATCCGGCTCACAAAGGAAATCAAGAGCCTTGACCCCTACGTGCCTATCATCCTTGAGTCATCAGAAATCGCCAACCGTGAGCGGGCGCACGAACTGGGCGTCTCGTTCATCGACAAGAATTCCAAGAAATTCCCTGTCGACCTGGGCAAGGTGATTTCCGACAATTTCGGCTTTGGAGCCTTTGTCATCCGCAACCCGGAAACAGGCGAGGAAGTGATGCGCATCAACGACCTGAAGGAGCTGCAGGACAACCTGTTCAACATTCCTTCCGAGTCGCTGCTCTACCATGCCTCACGCAACGACATCTCGCGCTGGCTCTACTCGCGCGCCATGTTCCCCATCGCCGAGGTCATCAAGGCCCACCGCTTCCGCGACATCACGAAAGCGCAGGAAGTCAAGCAGTTCTTCTTCGACTTAATTGTCAAGTACCGTAAGATGAAGAACAAAGGTGTCGTGGCCATCTTCAAGAAGAAACGCTTCGACTACTACTCCAACTTTGCCCGCATCGGCGAAGGCTCGCTCGGAGGCAAAGGCAGAGGTCTGGCATTCATCGACTCCATTATCAAGAAAAATCCGATATGCGACAACTTTGACGGCGTGACGGTGTCGATTCCGCGCACGGTGGTGCTCTGTACCGACATCTTCGACGAGTTTATGGAGACCAACAACCTCTACCCGATTGCGCTTTCCGACATTCCCGACGAGGAGATACTCCGCCACTTCCTCAAGGCATCATTGCCTGAGTCGCTGAAGGACGACATGTACGCGCTGTTTGAGGTAATCAACAAGCCGCTGTCCATCCGCAGCTCGAGTCTGCTGGAGGACTCCCACTACCAGCCGTTTGCCGGCATCTATTCCACCTACATGATTCCGAACCTTCAGAACAAGGACGGCATGTACGAGCTTCTCAGCAACGCCATCAAGAGTGTCTATGCGTCGGTATTCTTCGCCGACAGCAAGGCCTACATGACGGCAACGAGCAACCTCATCGACCAGGAAAAGATGGCCATCATCATCCAGGAGGTAGTCGGCAACGTGCATGGCGACGTTTATTTCCCGTCGTTCTCCGGTGTCGGCCGCTCGCTCAACTACTACCCCATCAACGATGAGCAGCCGGAAGACGGTGTTGCGGAAATCGCAGTAGGCCTCGGCAAGTATATCGTCGACGGCGGACTGGCTCTCCGCTTCTCGCCCCGTCATCCCGACAAGGTGCTGCAGACGAGCACGCTCGACCTCGCGCTGCGCGACACTCAGACGCAGCTCTATGCGCTCGACCTCTGCAACGTGACGGAGGATTTCAAGGTGAACGATGCCTTCAACATTCGCAAAATCCGCATACAGGATGCCGCTAAGGACGGCTCTCTGAAATATATGGTCTCCACCTACGATGCCGGCGACCAGATTCTGCGCGACGGCGACTTCGGAATGGGACGCCGTGTTGTTACGTTTGCCAACGTTCTGAAGCATAACGTATTCCCGCTTGCTGAAATCGTGGATTTCATGCTCACGCAGGGAGCGAAGGAAATGCGCAGACCGGTTGAAATCGAGTTTGCAGGCTGCATCGACAAGAACGGAGAGATGAAAGGCTCCGTCTACTGGCTGCAGATTCGTCCGATTGTCGACCGCAAGGAAATGCTCGACGAGCGCATCATGGAGTTGCCCGACGACCAGTTGCTGCTGAAGAGCCATTCCACGCTCGGACACGGCATCACCGACAACGTCACCGACGTGATTTACGTCAAGCCGCAGAACTTCTCGCAGCTCAACAATCCGCTGGTGGCACGCGAAATCGAGAAAATCAACAAGGAATACCTTGACCGCGGTGATTCCTACCTGCTCATCGGTCCCGGCCGGTGGGGCTCAAGCGACCCTGCATTGGGTGTGCCGGTCAAATGGCCGCACATTTCCGCCGCCCGTGTCATCGCAGAGACCTCGCTGCCCAACTACCGCATCGAGCCGAGCCAGGGCACTCACTTCTTCCAGAACCTGACTTCGTTCGGCGTCGGCTATTTCACGGTCGACCCCAAGCGCGGAGAAGTCTGCGATTTCGACTACCTCGACCGCATGCCGGCCATCTACGAGTCGGAACGGCTGAGAATCGTACGCTTCGACTCACCGCTGACCATCGGCATCAACGGCCGCACGGGTCTGGGAATCATTGCTAAACCTCAAAAATAATTTTTTACGCTACAATATGTCATTTCTCAACAAACTCAAAAGTGCGTTCGGCATCGCTCCCGAGGAGTCGGACATGGAATACGAAGCGTCGGAAACGCCCCGCACGCCCTACATAAACCCGTTCAAGGAGAATCAGACCAACGAGCCGGCCACACCGTCGCCCGCTGTCGCTGCGGAAAAGATGCAGGAAAGCGAGGATGCGGAAGCGCTCGCGCTTGCGAAGGTCAACAGCAGTGTGATTGAAAAAATCATCACTGTCCTCAACGCTACGCTCCCTGAATACATCAAGGACTGCATCGACAAGGAAGCCGAAACGAAATACGTCACCAAGCTCATCGGCGATACTCTTTCGGAATACACGACCACCATTCGGCAGAAGATGAAGGACCAGGCTGCGCTCGAATGGGACACGGAACGCACCGAGATGCAGAAGAAGGTGCTCGATTCATCAAAGCAGATGGAGGAAATGACAGGCAAGTATGAGGATGTCAAAAACCGGGCGATGAGCCTCGACCGGCAGAAGATTGCCCTCAACGAGCGCATTGCCTCGCTGGAAGCCCGTGCGGAAACCGCCGAGGCCGAGAAGGAGCAATACCAGCTGGAGACCAAGAGTCTGCTCAACAAGCTGAAAGTAGCAGCCGTCAACGACCAGGAGATTTCGGTGTTGAAGGAGGAGAACGCGACGCTCGCAGCCGACAATACGAAAATCCGCGCCGAACTGCTGAACTTGAAAAATACAATGGCCGGCGAGATGGCCGCAAAGGAAACCGAATTCAAGGATACGGTGGAGCGGTTGACGGCCGAAAATGCGGAACTCTGCGAAAAGCTGAAGGATTTCATGGCCAAGAACTCAGAGGACGTGCGCCTGCAGACCATCGCCACTCTCCGCGATGAAATCTCGCTGATGACATCAAGTCTTGAAGCCGCCAGAGCGAAGGCAGAAGCCGGAAATGCCACCATTGCGGGACTGAACGCGCAGATTGAGACGATGAAGACGGAAACCGTGCGCATCAGCAACGAGAAAACCGAACTGACGCAGAAGCTCGCCAAGCTGAAAGCAGAACTCGAAGCAGCTCACGACACAGCCCGTACAAAGGAAGCGTCGCTCGCCGACACAGCCCGCCGCGAAAGCGAGGTGCTGCGTCAGGAAATCGAGCGTCAGGCTGCCACCATCGAGGAGCAGGAAGAAGCTCTCTCCCGCCTCCGCGCCTCCAACGAGGAAATGGAAACCTACGTCACACAACTGCAGACCACTATCGACAACAACAAGCGTCTGCACGAGGCCGACGAAGCTAAACTGAAGCAGGAGATTGAAGCCCTGCACCAACAGGCCGACCAGCTCCGCAAAGAAATGGCGGAACCCCGCAAAGAGCCGACCAAACTCATTTTCGACGAGGAATCCACGCCCGATGAGGACATAGAAAAGGCTACGCTGGTCAACCGTCCGCCGAAAAAAGAGAAAGAAAAGCCGAAGGCCAAGAGCAAAAAAATCATCTCTGCCATCGACTATAATTCAGAATATTCCGACTGGTTGAAGACCGTCCCCGCCACTACGGCCATCCCCATCGAGGAAATGCCCGTAGAGGAAGAAGAACCGGAACCTGTTCCCGAACGGAAAAACCGCCCGGAAATCGCATCACAAATGGAACTCTTCTAACACTGAATGAAGTACCTCTTCATCTGCCTCGGCTCGCTCTGCGTCGCCCTCGCCATAGCGGGGGTACTGCTTCCCGTGTTGCCGACCACGCCGTTCCTGCTGCTGGCGGCCATACTCTATGCTCGCAGTTCCGAGCGACTTTATTCCTGGTTGATTAACCACCGCGTGCTGGGTCCCTACATCCGCAATTACCTGGCCAACCGCATCATCCCCAACCGGGCGAAGGTGGCTTCCATCACGATGCTCTGGACGTCGATTCTGCTGAGCGCGTTCCTGGCCACTGACATGTGGTGGCTCCGGCTGTTGCTCATCGCCATTGCCATCGGCGTGACGCTCTACATTCTGTCGTTCAAGTCCTACATCGAATAAAAAAACGACAGCGAGGGGAACCTGCCAAGCGGCAGGTTCCCCTCGCTGTCTTTTACCGATGGTGGCTATCTGACGCCTTCCACCGTATATCCCAATCGTTTCAAGCCTTCCAACACACCGAACTCTCCCGGCAAATGACCGGCTCCAACCACAAACAGTGTCGAATGAGCTTTCATGATGCCGGGCATCTTCGTTAGCCAATCGGCATTGCGGTCGTTGAGAAACGCGCTCTCCTCCTCCGGCAGCATGTCGCAATGGTTGTTGAGCTTTTCATTCATTGCCTCAAAAATCGCTTCCATGTCCTGTGAATAGAATGCCTTTACGATACGGTCAGTCATAGCCTGCATAAACTCCTCATGGTCGATAAGGCACATCAGCAATTCCACCTGGCGCTTCATGTCCTTACCGCCAAACATCGTTTCCATCTGAAATTCGAAAGTTTCCAGACCCGCCACCGGCTTACCGTTCTCAATGGCCTGCTGCTGGAAATAGTCGTCAAACCCTTTTGTCGGGTCAAATTCCGTAGGATGGTTTTTCAGATACATCAGTACGGTCAGCTGCGTGTTCAACGCCATCGGCGACAGACGGCCCATCTGTTGCGCCATCACCGGATTAGTCAGGTCCACACCCATTTGTTTTTTCAGGAAAGCGTTCAATTTTCCCATTTCCTCTTTTGTCAACACGTCCGAAAGTGTTTTCCCGTCAGGAAGAAACATCGCCTGCTGCATCTTCATCAGATTGTCGGGTGCGTGCATTTCCGATGTAGCCACTTCGCCGTACACCTGCTCCACATCAGCCATCGCCTGACGGATTCCCGGAATACTGTCCACAAACTTCACGTTGGCCAGATGATACGTTCCAACGATATAGGATGGTTTCTCAAGTCCCTTGCCGCTGATTTTATACAGCAACTGCGCGTTCGCTCCCAGGGCGAAAAACGCCACCAAAAGCACAAATGCAAAAAGTTTTTTCATACGATATTATTAGGTTAGTTAATGTTCAATTCATTTGTTCCACAAAACGACAGGAAAGCCGTGCGCAGAGACAAATTGAAAACAAAGTCCTCAACAGAATCCCCGCTTGTAGGGGCGTACCCCAGGTGCGCCCGCCCCACTCAGCAATCCGAAGCAAAAGCCTGCAACAAGTCGAAACTTCCTATCTGCGGGCAAAGATAATCAAATTTCTCACCCCCCCCATTTTTAGATTCTTTAACATCAGAACGGATAACCGATGGCGAGGTTGAAAGCAAGGCTGCTGCCGAATTTACCCATGTTGTAGTAACCCGAATGGCCGGTATCGTAAGGCAGGTGAATGCCGACACCGAGGTCACCGCGCACCACAATCATGCCCATGTCGAAGCGCAAGCCGAGTCCCGTACCCAATGCGAGGTCACGGAAGAAATTATCGCCCGTAATCTTACCGCCCGGACGAGCAGGGTCGTCCTTGAGCAGCCAGATGTTGCCGGCATCCATAAAGACTGCGCCTTTCAGCATTCCGGCTATCGGGAAACGGTACTCCATATTCATCTCAAAACGGAATGTACCCGTCTGGTCGTAATAAGTGTTGTCGCCACGGTCGGCTGCCTTATAGCTGCCCGGACCGATGGAGCGCACCGGGAAAGCACGGATGGAGTTGGCACCACCCACATAGAACTGCTCACCGTAAGGCACCTCCTGCGAGTTGCCATAGGCATGAGCCGCGCCGACATAGACGCGCGACACAATTTTATGGTCGCCTACAATCTTCCGGGTGTACACCGTCTGCACCACCGCCTTCATAAACTGAGAGAAACGCGTGCCAAACAACCGCTTCTCGCCGTTCTTGCTGCCTCCGATAGCCCAAAGGCCGGAGAAAATGTTGCCACCCTCGATAAGCGTTCCCTGGAAGAGGATGGAGTTCTTCCTCCGTCGGCCGAAGCTTTTCGTAAACGTATAGGTATAGTCCATCTTCGGAATAAACTGGTCCTCAAAACTGAGAGCGATGGCTGGATTCTGAGCCATTGTCTCGTCGAAGGAGGCGGTCGTGTTCAGCAGTTTGTTGTATTTAAGACCAAAGAGTGTAAAGTGGTTGCGGGAGAAGCGCGACGACATCCAGTCATACTCCATGCTTCCCTCAAACTGCACCATGCGGAAAAAGCGGGGACGGTTCATCAGCGTTCCGCCCAGCTTGAAGCGGGTCCAGTTCAGCTCCCTTTGCGTAATCGGAATAAACGAGGGTGCGAGCAGTCGCGGGAAAGCCAGCTCCGTCGACAGTCCGATTTCATACGAGCTGAATTGCGAACGCTTTCCTTCCACTTTTCCCACCTGCCACTCATAGGCTCCGTCGAGCTTCACGGTCAGTCGCTCGCCACCGCCGAAAATGTTGCGGTTCGACACGAGGAACGACAGTCCCGGGCCGAGATAACTGTTGGACTTCGAGGTAACATTGGCTTCAAGCTGTGTCTCCAACGGCTTGTCGAAGTTGCAGAATATGTCAAGGTTGAGCGTGTCGCTCGTCAGGGAGTCGAGGGGCGTAGGCTGTACGGAAATGTAGTTGAAGATACCGAGCCGCGAGAGGTAGGCCTGCGTGTTTGACAGGCGGCGCACGCTCACCACATCGCCGGTTTTGGTCGTAATGCAGGACGGAATAAGATTCTTGCGCAGACGGGAAGGCTTCATCTGATAGACGGTGCCCCGTTTCGTCTCAAACGTGTCAATCGTTCCCACGCCGGTATTGTTTCTGACCATCGTCGTTATCTTGCCCACATAGAGCTTATGTAAGGCCCGCTCGGGAATGTTGTCGGTAAAGGCCACCTTCACCACTACCCCTTCCTCCACCGATACGGTGTCGGCATAATAGGTGAGGAATTCCGGACGGAAATAGTAGTACCCCTTGTTGCGCACACGCTCCGTCACGCGCACGCGCACCGTAGCCAGAGAATCGTTGTTGAAAATCATCCCCTTGCGCAGGTACTTGTCGCGGCGCAGGTATTTCGTCAGTTCCTTAGCCACAGGAATCGTATCGTCGGGATAGATAATCTCCACGATGCGCTTCGGAGTGGCAAGATGCACATTGTAGATGACGCGTGCCTTGCGCGGGTTCTTGCGGTTGTATTTGTACTCATAGCTGGTGGTCGACCCGAAATAACCGCTCTTGTCAAGCATATCCTCCACCATCCGCATGCGCAGGTCGGGACGCACATCCGACATCAGCACCGGCTCTTCGGCAAATTTGTTGTAAATCCACCCTTTCAGACCCTTCGAATCGGGCGACCAGTGGTTGTAGAGCCACAGCCCGACCGGGAACGGCGAGCGTATGTAGGGCGAATAGAGCGAGTTGTTGGCCGGCACGTCAATCACCATGTGGATATTGTCGGAGATGCCGGAAGGTATCTCTACGCTGTCGGGAGCGGTCACACGCACTTTGCTCACGCCCGTGTAGAGAATCTCTCCCTCTCCCAGACGGGCGGTCGTCGAGCAGGCGGCAATCAACGCCACCACAACAGCCAGCAGCAATAATTTTATCTGTCTCATTGCGGAATTTCAGTTTTTGGGTCGGTTTCTTTCGGTTTGACGAAGCGGAAAATGTCACGCAGGGAGTTTATCTTGCGTTTCCACACGAAACCGCAGCCGGTCTCCGTGATTTCCCCTTCGAGAATGCTCTCATACTCCTGATGATGGAACAGCTTGATGTAGGTTGTTCCCGACTTGTTCAGCATATATTCAAACGATACGTCGTTCAGCAGGTTCTGCGACAGGTTGTCTTCGGCAGAAGCGTCGGTCGAGTAGTTTCCGCCCACCACTACCTTGAAGCGGTCGTCGAAGAGGCTCTTCGACACCTTGTAGGAATAGCTTGTGGTCGTCGACGTACCGCCGTCCTTCGTCGCCTTGTCATACTGGTCAATACCGATGGAGAAGTCAATACCCTTGATATTGTTGGCTGCCCAACGGTTGAACACCGACTCCAGGAACGAGAAGGCCATGTCGCCGGAAACGCCGCCCGCACTGCTGCTCAGGCTGCTCAATCCGCTGTTGCCCAAATAAGAGCCGGTCAGCATCATGTTCATCGCCTGCGAAGAACGCTGCTCGGGAGTCATGGAGCTCAGCTCGTTGGCGATGGTCATATCGGCATCCGTGCTGAGGTCGAACGACACATCCAAGGCATTCAGACGGTTGCCCACCTTAAGCGTGATGTCAAACGGTACGCTGCGCGACCCTTGCTGGCCACCGCCCACGTTGACCTTGCGCGTCTGCACGGCAGTGATGTTAATGGCTGGATTCAGCACGTCGCCGGTCCAGGCAATGTTGCTGCCCTCCTGGAACTTGAAGTCAATTTCCGACATCATCGGCGGCGAGTAGCGCACATAACCGCTGTTGATTTTATAGGTCCCGATAAGGTTCATATCGCCCTGGAGGGTCTGCGAGTAGCTGAGAATACCCTCGCCGTCGAGCTTCACGCTGTTCTTGCCGTCGGGCGACAGGTTGACGACAAACACGGCATTCGGCTGCACCGAAAGCGCGGCCTTCACTCTCATGCCGAACGGCTTCGACTTCAGGCTGTCGGTCAGCAGGGCTATCGTATCGGAGAGGTTGACAAACTTAATCATATCGCTGGCCGTTGTCTCCGTGATGGACATCGCGGTGGACTGATAGACGTAGGTCAGACTCGTTCCTGAAAGGAGCGACAGCGAGGCTTTCACGTCGAGTTTGTCCATAGGCCCCGTCACCATCGCACCTATATCGACAAATCCGCGGCCATACAGCTCCGACTTGCCGTTCTTCTTTCCGTTGACAACTTGCACGTTCTTACCTCCGATTTTCAGATTGCTATACATGGCGTCAACCGGAAGTAAGCGGAACGTGCCGTTGATGGTCACAGGGTTCTCGTTGGCGCTATACAGGTCGTATTCGTCAAATTTTATCATACCGTCCTCTATCGGAATGCACTGGTTGTCGAAACGCAACGCCGTACCGAATTTCGGCATATCGACGCGCGCCGAGTCAAACTGCAGATAACCCCGGATATCGGGATTGTCGACGACGCCGGTCACCGTCATCTCGCCGTTAAGCGTACCGTACAGACGGCCCACCTCATCGGGAACAAAGGCATCGACAGCCGACATTGGGAGGCGGTCAAGCCCCACGCGGATATTGTAGACCGGTTCGGGAAGAGAGTCGGAACGGTAACCTTTCACCGTAAGGAATTTTGTCTGATTGAGGCTCAAATCGCCGTTCAGGTAGACGCGCTTGCGCTCGCTGTCCATGGCCACCAGCGTCTTCAAGCCGATATTACCCACTTTCTCCTTGCCGTATTTCATGCCGATGACGTTTATCTGTCCGTCCCCCCATACATATTTGTCGTTGAAGTTCAGGTCCATCCTACCCGACAAATCGCCGGCTATCGGCGGTGCGAAAGGCGACATCGTGAGCCAGTCGGCCAGGGCGATGCCCATGAATTCCACCTTTCCTCCGTTATGGAACTGGCCGTCACGGTCGGTATAGATGTTGATATAACTCCACTCGTCGCTCTTGACCATCAAATCGGCCTTGAGCTTCATCGTAGCCAGGTCAAGCGAGAGGTAATTGCCCGGATTGATGTTCCACTGGCGGAACGCGATAACCGGATTTTCAGGATACAGGTTGAGCGTAACGATGGAATCGGCCACCTCGACGTTCATACCGAGGCTGAAACCCACCTGGTCGTTCTTATCGGTCTGCGTAAGGAATGCCTGCATCCGGTTCTCGGCAAACATACCGTTGAGCGAGGCCGTCTTCACAAACTCCCGGTTACCCTTCCGGTTGCTCACCGCAAGGTCGTAGACAAAGGCATCCTCCTGCGATTTTCCATCGAGCGTAAGGGTGTCAAAGACGAGTCCGCCCGAGGCAAGACCGTTGAAGCGGCCGCCAAAGGTCAGTTCCTGCTTCTTGTCCAAAAGCAAATTGAATGAATTATAGCCGATACCCGACCCCTGCAGGTATTTGCTGACGATGTTCTGGTTGCCCGACTTGACGGCCAGACGAAGTTCCGGCAATACGGAGTTGAGTGCTCTCACGTTGACACGTTGTGCGAGCAACATCGTATCGAGAGCCGTCGCCATCACGCCGAGAGAATCCGTAAGCGACATGACACCCATCGGAGAAAAAGCGGTCAGCAGCAAGTCATTGTTGCGCAGACGGGCATAGGTGCGTGCCGTGTCGGAATAGAAACCGAGGTCAATACTGTCGGTTCGGAACGTGTTGCCCGGAAGCAGCACAAACATGTCCGACATTCTCACCAGCGCCGAATACTGCTCTTCGGCAATGTTGGCACGAGCCTTGGCATTCAGCGTCATGCCTCCACCCAGACGGGAAGTCGACAGGTTCAGCGCCATCAGGTCGATATTGTTAATCTGTCCCGTAAGTTCGGTAGTATATTCATCGGCAGCAATCGTTCCGCTGGCCATGAGGTCGAAATCGGCCGACGGATTGGCAGAAAGCAAATGCGCCTCATAAGCTCCCTTGTCGATAAAGGCATCAACGGTAATGTCGCGGTACGCCACGCTGTCATACTCGACAAGATGCACCGCACCGTTCACCTGAGCCTTCATCCGGTAAGGATTGTAGCCACGTCCTTCCGCCTCAATATCGGCATCCACCACTCCGACAGGCCCTGACGGCAGAATCTCATGCACGTCCAGCTCGCGCAGCGACAACCGCGCCTTGTATTGCTCGCGTGTCAAGTGGATGCGTCCGCCACCCACGACCTTTCCCGCGCTCGTCAGCGCCGTCAGTTGTGCCTGAGCGGCCGACTGTCCGTAGGAAGCCTTGCCCCTCAGACTGATGTAAGGAAGGAATAGGTCGCTGCCAAGCCCCAGAATGGAGCGCAGTCGGTTGTTTCCGCTCAGCTTGCCTTTCAAGTCGAGCGAACCGCCTATCTTCTCAGCGTCCATCACCGACACCACCTCACCGGTTGCCGACAATTCCGCCAGATTGTTGATTTTTGCCGACAACTGGCTCACGTCGAGCCGTGCGGCCGTACCGGCCACGTCAATATCGGCACGAAGTTCCTCCTTGCTGATGCTTCTCAGCAAGGGTTTCAGCATCGGCATCACCCGTTCCACGTCAGCAATTCCCACGCCGGCCTGTGCCTTGAGCGACATACCGGCGGCATCGTCACCGGCAAACAGCGCGCTCTCCACTCCGCCGTCGGCACGCAGCCAGGAATCGTCGGTGGCAAGTTCCAGATGCTTTATCCCCATTCCGTCCTCCGTCATTTCAAACTCGCCGGAAAGCGAGCGGAGCGCAATGCCGCTGCGTTCCACGGCGGCAATGCGGCGGATGGGCACTTTTATGTAGCCGCCCCGGTTGAAGAAACGGCCTATGGCAATGTCGATACTATCCAGTTGCAGATAATTGAAATCCATACCCTCGGCCGGTTGCAAGGAGCGAACGGCATAGAGCGCACGGCTGTCGGTCACGCGCAAACTGTCGGCCACGATGGTCCACGGCTCTGATGGCGGCGTGGGAATGGTGTCCGGCTTATAGGCGGCGTTGAACGCGGCAAGCGATACGGAATCAGGCAGATAATAGGAGGCGTCGAGTCGTCCGACGTGAAGACTGCCCGCCGACACAAGGCTGGAGGCGAGGTTGACCGACACACGGTCGATGTCGCCCTCTCCGAGTAGGACACGCATACTGTCGATTGCCGGCATCATCTTCATGCGGTACTCCACATTTCTCAACGAGAGGCGGTCGAGATTAATCAGCCATCCACCCTCCGACTTCGTAGTGTCGGGCGGTGTAGGCTCTGCCTTCAGCGGGTCCATCCAAAGGTCGATGCGGCTGTCGGAAAGCCGGGCTTCAGAAAGGTCCAGACGGCTGTCAATCAGTCCGGCACGGCTTGCGTCGAGGCTAAACTGTCCCACACGGGCAGTCATCACCATCGAGGAGTCGGCACTGACCATACGGTAGTAGGCATCGTTGAGAGCCACGCTCTTGATTCCTACGCCGCCCCTCAACAGCGGCAGCAGTCCGATGCCCGCACGAATCTCGCGGCCTGCGACAAGCGTGTCGCGCTGCTCGTTGAGCACGAGCACGTCGTCAAGCACCAGGTCAAGGGGAAAACCCAGCGAGAAATATCCGATACGCACATCGTAGCCGGTCGCCTCCGACACTTTCTCGGAAGCTACCCTCACCACATAACGCTGTATGCCGGGAATATAGAGCAGACCCGGCAGAAGCAGGACGACGATTACCGTTAACAGCAATATCCGGAAGATGCGTCTTCTCCATTTGCGCCCCTTCCGCTTCACCTCTTGCTTATCCTCCGTTTTTATATCTTCTTTTATCGTTTCCTCATCCATTACTGCTTTCCATTTTTTTCAGAAGTTGCACCGAAAGCCACAGTCCGACGGCCGCACCAACGGTATCAGCAGCCCAGTCAAGCCATTCCGCAGAGCGCCCCAACGCCATCAGTTTCTGAGCCAGCTCGATGGCTCCACCGAACGCTATGCTCACCGCCAGCGTCAGCCCCACGAAACGTCCCGGCCGGGAAAGCCCCCGGTTAAGGTCGAGATGCAGACAAAAGGCAAAAGCCGCGAACATCAGACCGTGCGCCACCTTGTCTGCTCCCGGAAACAAGCCGATTCTCACATCTCCGAAAGGCTTGGGGAATAAAGTCATATAGTAAATTACCCCGGTAACGACAATAGTCATCAGATAACGGGGTATTTTTTCTATCGCTTTCTGCATCAAAATTATTATTTTTTGTAAAGTTAAGCAATCGCGGTTGCAAATACAAATAATCCTAATAATTTTTACCTTTCAGAAAAAGTGCGTACTTTTGTGACAAATTGCAATTAAAAATGAGTTCCAAGACAAAATTTTCATCCAAAATCGGAGTTATTGCTGCCACTGTAGGCTCCGCCGTCGGGTTAGGAACAGTCTGGAGATTTCCAAATGAAGTACAGGCCAACGGTGGCTCGGTTTTCCTGATTGCTTATTTGTTTGCTGTCCTGCTGATGGGTATTCCCGTCATGCTTTCCGAATTCTCAATCGGCCGCGGAAGCGGTGCCGACACCATCACATCGTTCAAGAAACTCACGCCCGGCAAGCCTTGGTGGCTTATCGGTGTCTTTGCCGTTCTCGCCCCCTATCTGATTCTCATGTACTATCTGGTAGTGGCGGGATGGACGGTTGAATACCTCTGGCTGTCGCTGACGGGCGGTCTCTACGAGGGCATGGGAGCATCGCCTACCCAGCATTTCTCGGCCGTCATGCAGTCAGCCACCTCTTCCACCTGGTCGCCTATCATCTGGACACTGGTGATGATTGCCCTCAACATCCTGATACTCATGAAGGGCGTGCAGAAAGGCATCGAGCGCATGTCAAACCTGCTGATGCCGCTGCTGTTTGTCATCCTGCTTGTCTTCTGCTGCGTATCGCTGAGCCTGCCGGGAGCGATGGAAGGCGTTGTGTTCTTCCTGCGTCCCGACTTTTCGAAGCTCAACCCCGGCGTGCTTATCAGCGCGGTCGGACAGGCATTCTTCTCCCTGTCGCTGGGCATGGGCATCCTCATCACTTACTCGTCCTATTTCCCGAAGACCACCAACCTGCCGCGCACGGCCACCAAAGTGTCGGCGCTTGTCTTTCTCGTGGCGGTCATGATGGGACTGATTATCTTCCCTGCGGTCAAAGCGTTCGGCATCGAGGGAGAGACACAGGGTGCGGCCCTGATTTTCGTGACGTTGCCTCAGATTTTCATGGAGTTGCCTTTCCCGCAATTCTGGTCGTCGCTGTTCTTCTTCCTGTTGCTTGTAGCCACGCTCACCTCGACCGTATCCATCGCCGAAGTAGCGATTGCCTACCTCTGCGACACGTTCCACATGTCGCGCCGCAAGTCCTGCCTGATAGTCCTGCTGCCGATGGTGCTGTTCAGCTCCGTCTGCTCCCTGTCGTTGGGCGTGCTTTCCGATGTCCGCGTTTTCGGACTCAACATCTTCGACCTTATCGACTACACGACGTCCAACATCATGCTGCCGCTCGTAGCCTTCGCCGTCTGCATCTATGTCGGCTACGGTCTGCCCAAATCGTTCTTCTTCAAGGAACTGAGCAACGACGGCTCGCTGAAGTCGAGAATGACGGCCGTATATTATTTTCTTATCCGCTACGTGTCGCCGCTGCTGCTTCTGACCGTATTCATCAATAAAATCATTAGCTGATGGCACACGACCGACTCACCCGCATCGAGCGCACGGCACTGCTCGCCCTGTCGCTGACATCGCTCTCCATTCTCTCCTGCATCCTCCTCTGGCACAGCTGCGGCCACAAAGGCTACACGCCGACGGAAACGGAGCTTCAGCGAATCGAGGAATTCCGCAAGGCAGTCGCCGGGATGGAAGCCGACACGACCGTGCCCGACGTTCCCGCCCCTTCCGGCAACTGGTCGCCCCGCAATCCGCTCGACGACCGCATGGAGCCGTCCCGATAACACAGGGAGCGCATTTTCCCTTTGCATAATTTTGACATGAAGGAATAAAGGCGTAATTTCGCACTATTACAAACCGGAAATTCGATATGCAATTTTTCAAACCATACACCCTCAACCTTGGCGGCCGCCTGCTATCGGTAGACAGCCCCCTCGTTATGGGTATTCTCAACACGACTCCCGACTCGTTCTACGCCGGCAGCCGCTGCGACAGCGAGGAACTCATCCGCAACCGCATCCGCACGATTGTCAGCCAGGGAGCCGACATCATCGACATCGGAGGCTACTCCTCCCGCCCCAATGCCGACGACATCACGCCTGAGGAGGAATTCCGCCGTCTTTCCCTCGGCCTGCGCCTGATTAAGGAGGAAGCACCTGACAGCATCGTGTCGGTCGATACGTTCCGCGCCTCCGTGGCAGAGCGCTGCGTGGGCGAATACGGTGTCGACATCATCAACGACATCGCCTCCGGCGGACTCGACCCGCAGATGATTCCAACGGTGGCACGCCTGAAAGTGCCTTACATCATGATGCACATGCGGGGAAATCCACACACGATGACACAGCTTACCGACTATACCGACGTGACAGCCGACGTTGTGGCCTGGCTCGGCGCAAAAGCCAAGGAAGCCGCGCTGGCAGGCGTTACCGACATCATCGTCGACCCGGGATTCGGATTCAGCAAGACGGTGGAGCAGAACTATGAGATGCTTGCCCACCTGGAGCTTTTCGCCACGCTCGACCTGCCGCTGCTTGTCGGCGTGTCGCGCAAGTCGATGATTTACAAACTGCTCTCCACGACTCCCGACAATGCGCTCAACGGCACGACTGCCATCCACATGATTTCCCTGATGAAAGGCGCATCCATCCTCCGCGTCCACGATGTGGCGGAGGCTCGCGAGGCAGTCACCATATTCAACGCCACGTTCTCACCTAAAAATCAATAATCATGGACGTAATCGGAATTAAAGACATTATCGACATTCTCATTGTCGCCACGATTCTGTTCTACATTTACAAAATCATGAAGGAATCGGGCACGCTGAGCATCTTCCTCGGCGTCCTCGCCTTCATCATCATCTGGTTTGTGGCTTCGGTATTCCTGCAGATGGAGCTGACAGGCCGCATCCTCGACAAGTTCATGAACATCGGTCTGCTCATCCTTGTCATCATTTTCCAGGACCAGATAAAACGGTTTCTCGTCGAAATCGGCTCTCACCAGCGGTGGAGAGTCATCCGCAACATATTCAAGCGAAAGAAGGAACAACCGGAGAAACGCAACGAATGGGTGCTGCCGATTGTCTATGCCTGCCTGAACATGTCGAAGTCGAAGACCGGCGCGCTGATTGTCATCAAGGGCATCGTTCCGCTCGACTCGTTTGTCAACTCCGGCGACATCATCGACGCGAAAATCAACGGCCGTCTGATTGAGAACATCTTCTTCAAGAACAGCCCGCTTCACGACGGAGCCATGGTAATCGACAACGGCCGCATCCGTGCTGCCGGCTGTATTCTTCCCGTGTCGCACGACAACGACGTGCCCAAACAACTCGGTCTGCGCCACCGCGCCGCCCTCGGCATGTCGCAAGCCACGGACGCGATGGCCATCATCGTATCAGAGGAAACGGGCAACATCTCCGTTGCCTGCGCGGGCAAACTCTCGCTCCGCCTCAGCTCGACCGACCTCGAGGCCCGCATCAACAAATTTGTCAACGAAAACACTTAGCCCCTGCGGCTTTACGAAACAACAAGCGGGTGCGCCCCTACGATGGGATGCACCCACTTGCTATTTATCGTCTCAGGGTCGATTAGAAAGGCTTACGGTATTTGTCTGGATTACTGTCCTCGATGATGCTCAGATAGCTGGCATAGCGCGACTCACTGATGCGGTGCTCCTCAAGCGCCTGCTTCACCGCACAGCCGGGCTCGTGCAAGTGCGTACAGTTGTTATACTTGCAATTGTGCGACTCTTCGAAAATCTCCGGGAAGTAATGAGCCACTTCCTCCACGTTGAAATCAATCGTTCCGAATCCCTTCACGCCCGGAGTGTCGATAATGTAGCCGTCGCCTTCCGGAAGCGGATACATCTCGGAGAAAGTAGTCGTGTGCATACCCGTATGGTGGACGGACGACACCGTGGCCGTCTTGACATCCAATCCGGGTATCAGACGGTTGATAAGCGTCGATTTTCCCACGCCCGAGTTGCCCGAAAGCAACGTCACCTTGCCCGAAAGCATCCGGCGCAGGCCGTCGATTCCCTCACCCGTCTCGGCTGACACTTTCACCACCTTGTAGCCGATGGTCTCATAGAGATAGCTGACCGCGTCGGCGTATTCCATACCTTCCTCATCGAGCAAGTCAATCTTATTGATAACCAGCACGGCAGGCACGCGATAAGCCTCCGCCGTGGCAAGGAAACGGTCGATAAACACGGTAGCCGTCTGCGGATTGACAAACGACACCACCAGAAAAGCCTGGTCGAGATTGGAGGCAATAATGTGCGACTCCTTCGACAGGTTGGAAGCACGGCGGATGATGTAGTTGCGGCGAGGAGTAATTGCCGTGATGAAGCCGGTTCCGTCCGTATTCTCAGCCACCGTCACCCGGTCGCCGACCGACACGGGATTAGTCGTACGGATACCCTTCAAACGGAAATTACCCTTGATTTTACAATTGATTGTGCAGCCGTCATCGCCTTTCACGACATACCAACTGCCCGTATTTCTTACTACAAGTCCTTCCATGCGTTCCTTTTTTCTTTTGCAAAGATAGTGAAAGCCGAGAGCAGAAAAAACAAGCTTGCTTGATTTTTTATGCCGAGGCGCATCCTGTCTTATTCAAAATCGTACCGTTTCTTCAGGATGACTCACTCATAAGAAAATCCATCACCATATTGCAATTCTCACTAAAAATACGTTCTTTTGCAAATCAAAAGGAAACTTAACATTACTACTATGAAAAAACTATCCTTAGGATTGCTTGCTCTCTCGCTTTTATTTTCCAACTCACTTTCCGCCAGCGAAACAGCCGACACACCCGAACACAGGTCACTGGTAGAATACATTGCCAAAAAAGACCTGCCGGAAATGGTCAATATCGACCTGCACATGCGCTCTTCGTTCAACGTCAATCCTAATGCCGAAGGTGATGACAATGCGGCCTATTTCCGCTTCGACCACCTGATGATTGACATTCACGGACATATTACCGACAAACTGTCCTACAAATACCTGCAACGCCTCAACAAAAGCGGACAAACGTTCCGTTTCGAGAAACTGTCGAACACCATCGACTATGCCTATCTGAAATACCGCTTCCATCCGAAAGCCTCCATCACTGCCGGTCGCCAGGCTTTGTTTTTCGGAGGATTCGAATACGATGAATACCCCGTCAACATTTATGACTACAGCACCATCGGAGGCCATATCGACTGCTTCCTGACGGGTGCAAGCGTCATGTTCAACCCCACACCCACTCAGGAGATAGGTGTGCAAGTGGTCAACAACCGCCACGGCTCGTCCACCGAAGCCTACGGTGCAGTTCCTCCCGGAATGCAATCCACCCGCGTCCCTCTCTACTACTCTTTCGCTTGGAACGGCAATTTCCGCAACGACAACATCCGCTTGCGATACGCCGTAACCGCAGGCGAGCAAATGAAAGGAAAATGGATACTGATGATTGGTGGCGGTCAGCGTTTCTACTTCGACAAATTCGACATCTACCTCGATGCCATCTATCACAGAGCGGCAGTGGACCATCTGGGAGCAATCCGCAGCATAGGGATAATGCCTGACGGAACAGCCTGGAACGGCCTGATACGCAATGTTGAATACCTGTCGGTCATTTCCGAAGCCAACTACCGCTTCCTGCCGAAATGGAACATCCGGGCAAAGGTGTTCTATGACCGGGCGTCTGTCTATAAGGACTATGCCATTTTCACCAAAGGCAATTACCTGTCGGGATGGGGCTGCCAGGGCGGCATCGAATTTTATCCGATGAAGGACGACAACCTCCACCTTTTCCTCAATGCAACAGGCAAACTCTACAAGGAAATCAACGGAAAACCGCTGCAAAACCCCGACGACAGTTTCCGCCTCTCGCTCGGCTTCATCTACCGCCTCCCGGTCCTTTAAACCGATTTACCTGACTTTGCGTCAATTATTAAAAATATCAAATACTAAAAATTAATTTATAAGTTAAGTTTTGATATTCGAATTTATTACCCTATATTTGTGTTATAATTAACTTTTAAGTTAAGATGCAGCAGAAATACAACATTGAATTAGTTGAAGAGCACAATGCTGTAAACTTCTATAGTATTCATTTGGATGAGGAAGAACTCTCAGAATTAGAACGGTTCTTCGAAAAGTTTCCAGAAGGTTGCGAATACGATGAAGAGATTGACATCATTATTGCATGGCTTGATAAAATCGGAGAAAAAGGAGCGCTGGAGAGATATTTCCGTCCGGAAGGAAAGTATGGAGACGGTGTTGGTGTCATCCCAATTGATGTAGGCAATAAGTTACGCCTATATTGTTTAAGAATCTCTGACAAAATTCTGATATTTGGCAATGGAGGTCTTAAAGATGCTGACTCTTGGCAAAACAGCAAAACCCTCGCTCCTTACGTTGAAATGCTAATTGATACGAGCCGCTTTATTGCCACACGCATAAAAGATGGAAAAATCATTTTAATGGATAAAGAATTAATCGGCAACTTAAATTTTACACGATATGAAAAAGAGTAGTATAATCGAGGAAAGACGCCGGAAAGTCAATCCTGAAGTTAGGCGTATGGTCGATTTGTCTTTTAAAATTGTGGATAGAATACACGAAATTCTGAAAGACAAAGGTCTCAAACAAAAAGACCTTGCGTTACGTCTTGGGAAAAATGAATCTGAAATCAGCAAATGGATGCGTGGTACTCACAATTTCACCATCGACACTCTCATTTCTATCGAAGATGTGCTTGGTGAACCGATAATTGAAGTTTGCCATCCCAAAATAGTAAAAGAAACATTACCGGCCTGAATTCTATCAGCACTATCAAGATTATACGAAAAAGCGAGTCTCAACAGACCCGCTTTTTTTCAGCCCGGACCGGTCAACAGACTCAGCTGCATTTCTCACTTTTTAGGGAAGGATATTCTGTCTGTTTCTCCACAGGGATGGTGAGTTATACAATTTTTTGTCTCTTGCTTTGAAAAAATCAGGATTCATTCCTATATTCGTACATGCGACACAAACTTGTTGATTCGAAATTATTGTCGCTGTAGAAAAAAATTTAACGAATAGGGAATATGAAAAAACGACTTTTATACATTCACGGTTACAACGGTTCGCCGCAGGGTCACAGTTTTCAACTTTTCAACCGCCACAAGCCGGACGGTTGGGAGGTTATCGGCATGGACTATCTGCAGGATGACTGTGCCGTTGCGCTCCAACAGATACGCACGACTATCCTCGAGGAGAAAATCGACGCAGTGGCAGGAAGCTCGCTCGGTGGCTTCCTCACGCTGTTCACAACCGGTATCGAACGGTTTGTCATCAATCCGTGCTATCTTCCGTCGGTCGAACTTCCCAAACTCGGCCCGCTCAACGACCTGCCGGTGCCCTCCCCTGACATGATTGCCACCTACGCCGCTTTCGAACCCCAGCTCAAGCAATTTCCTGCCTCCGAAAAGGCGTTGATTCACGGCTTTTTCGGCGATGAGGACGAACTGCTGGGCTTCCGCTACCTGAAAACGTTCACAACCGACGTAAACCGTCCGTATATCGTGCATTCCGCCCACCATGTCTCGGAATCGGCCGTCGAGGAAATCTGCCGCCTGCTTGCCGACGACCGGCGACTGCTGACCATGGCTCATCACCAAACCATGGCCAACGAGGACATCATCCGCCGCTCCACCGTCTGCGGCTGCATTTCCTGCGAAAGAACGTTCTCTCCGAAAGAAATACGCGACTGGATGCCCGACAAGGATGGCCGTACTGCCGTCTGCCCTTACTGCTCCTGCGATGCGGTGCTGGGCGACGCTTCCGGCTACGAATTGTCAGCCCAATTTCTCAAAGAAATGCACAAACGCTGGTTCTAACCCCACCCAACAACAGCGCGGAGCTGAAGTTCAAGCGATGTAAGGCCTGCACAAAATTGGCACAAAAAACGGGGAGCAACTCCATAGAGCTGCTCCCCGGTCTGTATAACTAAAATGTGGAATGATTATTTCACCTGTGCGCCCGGCACTACCTCTCCTTGCGGACCGATAACCACCAGACTTCCGTCGGCGTTCTCAGCTGAGAGAATCATGCCCTGTGACTCTACGCCTTTCAACTTGCGCGGTGCAAAGTTGGCGATGAAGCAAACTTCCTTGCCCACAAGGTCTTCCGGCTGATAGTATTTCGCAATACCTGAAACGATGGTGCGTCCGCCCATGCCGTCATCAATCTTGAACTGAAGCAGCTTGTCAGCCTTAGGCACCTTCTGGCATTCCAATACCTTACCCACGCGGATATCGAGCTTCAGGAAGTCGTCAAATGCCACGTTCTCCTGCACCGGTTCCGGCTTGAAGTTCTTCAGCTTGTTGGCTTCCTTCGTGTCGTTGAGCTTCTTCACCTGTGCCTCAATCACGCTGTCCTCAATCTTCTCAAAGAGCAATTCTGCCGGCTTGACAGTAGCTCCTGCAGCGATGATGTCGACACTGCCCAGACGGTTCCAGTCGCATTCCTCCATACCCAGCAAGCCACGCAACTTCGCTGACATGAACGGCAGGAACGGCTCGAATGCGATAGCCAGGTTGGCCGTAATCTGCATAGCGAGGTTCATGATGGTGTCCACGCGTGCCATGTCGGTCTTCGCCAACTTCCAAGGCTCTGTGTCGGCGAGATACTTGTTACCGATACGTGCCAGGTTCATGGCTTCCTTCAAAGCGTCGCGGAAACGGAAATTGTCGAGATATTTCTCAAGGTTGGCTTTCACGTCGGCAAACTCCTTGAGCGTCTCGCGGTCGTAGTCAGTCAATTCGCCTGCGGCGGGAACTACGCCCTTGTAGTATTTATGGGTCAGGACGATGGTACGGTTCACGAAGTTACCGAGGATAGCCACCAACTCGTTGTTGTTGCGAGCCTGGAAGTCCTTCCATGTGAAGTCGTTATCCTTTGTCTCAGGCGCGTTGGCAGTCAGCACATAGCGCAACACGTCCTGCTTGCCCGGGAAATCGCGGAGATACTCATGCAACCACACAGCCCAGTTGCGTGATGTGGAGATTTTGTCACCCTCCAGGTTAAGGAACTCATTGGCAGGGACGTTCTCCGGAAGCTGGTAGCTTCCTTCTGCCATCAGCATGGCAGGGAAAACGATGCAGTGGAACACGATGTTGTCCTTACCGATGAAATTGATGATGCGCGTGTCCTTGCTCTTCCAGTAGGTCTCCCATGTGTCAGGAAGCAGCTCAATCGTGTTGGAAATGTAGCCGATAGGCGCGTCAAACCAAACGTAGAGCACCTTGCCTTCCGCACCTTCCACAGGTACGGGCACACCCCAGTCGAGGTCACGGCTCACGGCACGCGGCTGCAAACCGAGGTCAAGCCATGACTTGCACTGGCCATAGACGTTCGGCTTCCACTCCTTGTGTTCCTCCAGAATCCACTTGCGCAATGCCGGTTCCCACTTGTCGAGCGGCAAGTACCAGTGTTTTGTCTCCTTCAGCACAGGACGGTTGCCGGTGATAGCCGAGCGGGGGTCGATAAGGTCGGTTGCGTTGAGCGACGTACCGCAGGCCTCACACTGGTCACCGTAGGCATGGTCGTTCTTGCAATGAGGGCAAGTACCCACGATATAGCGGTCGGCAAGGAACTGGTTGGCTTCCTCGTCGTAGTATTGCATGGATGTTTTTTCCACAAACTCACCCTTGTCGTAAAGCTTGCGGAAGAAGTCGCTCGCCATCTTAGCGTGCGTCTTGCTTGTAGTACGTGAATAGATATCGAACGAGATACCCAACTCTTCGAACGATTCCTTGATAATCTTGTGGTAACGGTCCACGATATCCTGCGGAGTCACGCCCTCGGCCTTCGCCTTGATGGTGATGGGCACTCCGTGTTCGTCAGAACCGCCAATCATAATCACGTCCTCGCCTTTCAAGCGCAGATAGCGCGTATAGATGTCGGCAGGCACATAAACGCCTGCCAGGTGTCCGATATGCACAGGACCGTTGGCATACGGAAGGGCGGTCGTGACAAGCGTACGCTTAAACTTCTTATCCATATTCTGTTTCTATATTATTGTAACCTTTTGTTGTAAAAAAAGACTTTGCGGCCATCCGCAATGCTAGCCGCAAAGTTACTATAATTTGACCTCATTTGAAAGCGTTGTCTTCCAAATTATTGCTTTCCCGTCGTTTTTCTATACGAACAGGGAGCCTATCTGGAATACGATGAAGGAGAGCGTCCAGGCCACAAACGTGTTGTAGACGAGCGTAAAGGCTCCGTAACGCCAGCTGCCGGTCTCCTTCACGATGGCTGTCACCGTAGCGATACACGGCACGTAGAGCAGCACGAAAATCAGGAAGCAGAAGCCCACAAGCGGAGTGAAATCGGGTTGCCCGGTCGAAGGATTGGGCGTGACGATGCGCTTCGCAAGGGCATCGTTGCCCACTTCGGAATCACCGCTGTAAAGCACGCCGAGCGTCGATACGACCGTCTCCTTCGCCACCGTTCCGGTCAGGAGCGAAACGGTCATCTTCCAGTTGAAACCGAGCGGCTCAAAGACGGGCGACACGAACTTTCCGATACGTCCGAGGAAGGAGTTCTCGGTAGCGGCCACCGTCTCTACGTTGACGGTATTCACGTCGATGCCGTCAGCCACCAGCTCGCTGCGTACGGCTTCCACATCGGCATCCGTCGGACGAGGGAAGTAGCTGAACAGCCAGATGATAAGACTCGCCACGAGGATGACGCCTCCCATCTTTTTCAGATACTGCTGACCCTTGGCCCACATGTGGCGGAGGGTGGCCTTCATTGTCGGGATGCGGTAAGGCGGAAGCTCCATCACAAACGGCGTCTCATCCTCCTTGTAATGCAGCTTGCGGAGCAGTTTGGCAGTCACCACGGCCACCAGCACACCCAGCGCATACAGTCCGAGCAGAACGATGCTGGCGTTCTCCGGGAACAACGCGCCGACCAGCAGCAAGTAGATGGGCAGACGCGCGCCGCACGACATGAAGGGGTTAATCAATATCGTAATCAGCCGGCTCGTGCGGCTCTCAATCGTTCGCGTGGCAATAATGGCAGGCACGTTGCAGCCGAAGCCCATCACCATCGGGATGAACGACTTTCCGTGCAGGCCTATCTTGTGCATGATGCGGTCCATGATGAATGCAGCCCGCGCCATGTAGCCGGAATCCTCCATAAACGAGATGAAGGCGTAAAGTATCAGGATATTGGGAAGGAACACAATAACGCCTCCCACGCCACCGATGATACCGTCGACAATCATGTCCTTCACCGGACCCTCGGGCAGCAGCGTGCTGACCATCTCTCCTATCCATCCCACAGCGGCCTCAATCCAGTCCATCGGATACTGGCCAATCTCAAACGTAGCCCAGAACATGAGCCACATGAGCAGGATGAATATCGGGAATCCGAACAGTCGGTTCGTGACGATGGAGTCAATCACGGCTGTTGTCTTGGCTTCCTCTTTCTCGTCGGTCTCCATCGTCTCGCGGAGCGCACCCGACACGAAGCCGTATTTCGAGGCGGCAATCGTCGTAGCGATGTCCTCTCCGTGGAGTTGCTCTATGTCGGCCACGAGGCGGTCGCGCAGTTGCTTGATTTCCTCATAGTGCGGCAAGCTCTGAAGGATGGACAGCACCTCGCGGTCATTCTCCAGCAACTTGATGGAGAGATAACGGGCCGAAAAATGCTGGTCGAGCTGCGCCTCGCTCTTCAAGGCCTTCTGAATGGTCTTGACGGCATCCTCAATGTCCTTGCTGAAACTGATATGGACGTGGCGCACGACCTCATTACGACCTTCATAGACTTCAATAATCGTGTCAAACAACTCGTTGACTCCCCTTCCCGACTTTGACACCGTGGGCACCATCGGCACGCCAATCATGCGGGAAAGTGTCTCATAGTCGAAATGCACCTTGCTGCGCTCCAGCTCGTCGTACATATTGAGGGCGATAACCATGCTACGGTCCATGTCAATCAGCTCCGTAGTCAGATAGAGGTTGCGCTCCAGGTTGGACGCGTCGACAACGTTGATAATCACGTCGGGCACTTCCTCGCGCAGGTAACGGCGCACATACAGCTCTTCGGGCGAATAGGCCGAAAGGGAATAGGTGCCGGGCAGGTCGACGATGTTGAACACATAGCCGTTATACTCCATCACCCCCTTCTTGGCATCGACCGTCACACCGCTGTAATTGCCCACATGCTCCTTCGCACCCGAGGCACTGTTGAACAGCGACGTTTTGCCGCAGTTAGGGTTACCGATAAGCGCGACGTTGATGGTACGCCGCTCGCTGTCGAAATTGTTGAGAAAACCGCAATCGTCCTCCGTTATCACGGCTACGTCATGCATGGCGATAGCCTCTGAGGAGCCTTCCCTCACCACCTCGATGAGGCTGGCCTCCGAACGGCGCAACGATATTTCATAATCCAGAATCTTATATTTGATGGGGTCCTGCAACGGGGCGTTCAGTTCTACCAGAATTTTCTTCCCCTTGACAAAACCCATTTCCATCATGCGTTTCCGAAACGAACCGTGACCGAGAATCTTCACGATTACTGCGGATTCGCCTGTTTTTACATCCGAGAGTCTCATGCTGTAAGTCTTATTTCATTTCACACTGCAAAGATGGCAATATGTTGGCAAATGAAAAAACTATCAGCAGGTTTTATTTGTACTCAGTCCGAATAATAACATTATTTAACCCAAATCGATCATTAGGACTTATCCGGATTTTTACTTTATATCGAGTGGATGGCCGTTGCTTTTTTTGAAGGCTTAGCGGGCTAAGTCAAGAAATAAGCAACGGCAAGACACCGATAGAAAGTGAAAAGACGGTTAAATTCCTGCGCATCCAATCCAACGTGAGTACAGCAGTGTTCTGATGACCGATTGGGGTTTAACCACGCTTGCGTATTATCTTCCCGCTCGATGTTTCCTCAAACCGTTCTTCCGTTATCACCGCCTTGGGCATCTCGTAAGGTGAAAGCACGCTGCGCAGCCGCTCGTCGAGGGCGGCACGCTCGGCATCGGTCAGCGGAGAGGATTCCAGATAGAGCACCACCTCACGTCCCCATTTCTCGGACGGACGGCTGCTGATGTAATAGCGACCGTAGGGCAACGCTCCGATTTTCCGCTCCATCTGTTCGGGAGACACCTTGATGCCGCCGGTGTTGATGACGTTGTCCCAACGGCCTTTCCAGAAGAAGGATGTCGCTGAGAGCAAATCGACTACATCGTTGGTAACAAGACGGCCGAACGAGAATTGCGGAGCCTCGATGACAAGGCAGCCACGGTCGTCGACGGAGAACGTAGTGGGCGCGATGGCCTCATACGGCATCTTCTCGTCAGCGAGACGAGAGAGAGCCACATGGGAGCAGGTCTCGGTCATGCCGTAGGTCGAATAGGCCTCAACGCCCAGGGCAGCCAGCCGGCGGCGCAGCGTCTCGGGCACCTCTCCCCCTCCGACAATCATCTTCCCGACATACCGCAGACGGTCGGGATGCTCGGCCAGCCACAGAGCCTGCGACGGCACGACGGCCACCAGCGAGAGCGGCTCTCCGTCGTAATGCTCGAGCGGACGGTTGCTCGGTTTTTCCACCACGAGTCTCGCTCCCGACAGCAGCGAGCGCACAATCATCATCTTGCCGGCAATGTAGTCGGCCGACAGACACAAAAAAAGGCTGCTCCTGTCCGTGATGCCGAAACGGCGGTTGGTGGCAAGAGCGGAAGCCTTCATGTCGGCCTTCAGCAGGCGTATTTCCTTGGGTGTCCCCGTAGAGCCGGAGGTGTGGGCAACGACATAGTCGCGGTCGTTGCCCCACTCGGCTATAAATTCATCTATCGTCATCATTAGTGTCCCGTTAAAATGGGACGAGTTAAACAATTAATCAAAAAGCCCCGGAATCAGGGGATCATTTAGAT
>CALUMX010000025.1 GCA_944321875.1 uncultured Muribaculaceae bacterium | reverse complement strand
CACATCCAATTTTTACAACAAACACAAGTTAATTATTGTAAAAATTGGGGGGGGGGTAGAAAATATTCGCTAAATTTAAAAGACTAAAACTCACAAATTGGGCAGTTAAAGAGTTCTGCTGTCTGATACAAGAGGATAAATTGAATTGATAGAACTCACCTTAAATACGGGAAAGTGGAAGTGCGTGCACGGCTGGAAGCCGCCCAAGGCGCATGGCCGGCCATCTGGCTACTGCCGGAAACCGGCAAATGGCCCGACAGCGGAGAAATCGACATTCTCGAACGCCTCAACCACGACGATTTTGTCTACCAGACGGTCCACACCAACTATACCTACGTGCAGCAACAGACCGACAATCCGCCGCATTCGGCAAAGGCGCCCATCAAAACCGATGACTACAATATCTATACAGTGGAGATTCTCCCGGAACAACTGATTTTCTCTGTCAACGGCGAGCAGACGTTCGTCTATCCCCGCATCACGACCGACCGTCCGGGTCAATATCCTTTCGGCTCGCCCTATTACCTGCTTGTCGATATGCAGATTGAGGGAGACTGGGTAGGCAAGGCCGACCCGGCGCAGTATCCCATCGAGATGAACGTCGACTGGGTACGTTTCTACGACCTTGTGGAAAAGTAGGAGCCGTTTTAGATGCCATCCTCAACCCCATCTATGCGATAAAATTCGGGGAACTCAAGTGATTCCCCGGTGGCAACAGAGTTGTGGAATGAAAATAACGAAACAAAAAGAGAGCGTCGGCGACTTGTGACAGTTGCCGACGCTCTTTATCTGGTGGAGATGGAGAGATTCGAACTCTCGTCCAAACGCGGAAAAAATAGGCTTTCTACATGCTTAGTCTTGACTTGATTGTCGGAAGCAGGCAGGATCAAGACTACCAACCTGCAACTTATCTCCTAAAATCTCGGAACGCCACCGGAGAACAGGCATTCCCAGCTTTGAATTTATTAGCACCACCTTATCGAAACGTCTCAAAGCCGGGCAATCGGGTGATGTCTCGTTTCTACCACTGTGGCAGAAATAAAGCTAACTTACTGTACTTCGGTTAGGCAGCGAGAGCGTAGTTATTTTCGCCAGTTAAATTTTTGATGTCTGAGATTATAGAGCATAGCCATCATCGCTCTGCATGCTTACATATCCCTTCTACACGCTGTCAAAACCGGTCATCCCCATTTTTCAGCATTGATATGTCTTGCAAAATTAGTAATTTTTTCTCAGATTTCCGGCTTTTCACAAGAAAATTTCGAAAAATGCACATTTTTTCGCTTCAACTATTGCACAGTTCAAAAAAACGTTTTACCTTTGCACTCGAAAATAACAAACGCCTCTTTAGCTCAGTTGGCCAGAGCACGTGATTTGTAATCTCGGGGTCGTTGGTTCGAATCCGACAAGAGGCTCAAAAAGCAATCGCATTCAAAGCGGTTGCTTTTTTTCGTTTCCGGCGATTGCCGGAAAGCAGAATATCCGTAATTTTGCAAACAGAAGGCTGTCCGGCCTTGCCAATTCCGGGAACTCCCGTTTTGCCAACGCCAGCATCCGCCTTCCTCTATTTCCAGACAAAATCAGCATAAAATGAAAACATTCCTGCGCAATCTGCTGTTCCTTCTCGCCGGACTCGTCGGACTCGCCTCCTGCGAACGGGTAGAGACAACCCGCATCCCGGCCTTCAACGTCTACATTGACCTCGGTAACTCCGGCATGTGGAACACCTACGGTGTCCACGGCTACGGCGACCATACCTATTTCGACAAGGGGCAACGCATCCCCCTTGACTTCCCGTTCACGGAACGCACCTATACGGGATTTGGCGGCATCCTGCTCACCTACGGCATCAACGGACCGCTTGCCTACGACCGCGCCTGCCCCTACGAGGCGGAACGTGACGTGGTACTCTCGTTCGATTCCGAGCGGCTCGAGGCCTACTGCCCGAAGTGCGGCTCTCGTTTCTCCGTATGCGAGGCCGACGGCGCACCCCTGAGCGGACCGGCTTTCGACCGCCATTACGGCCTGCAACGCCTGAGCGTTGTCCCGTCGAACGGCGGATACATCATCACACGCTGACGCCCACCCCCTCAACGTCTCCTTTTTCCGGCCGGCACGCCCTGCGCGCCGACCCCAATAGATTTGTGCAACCATCTTTACATTATAATAATATATGTGGCTCTCGCTTGCTTTTCTCTCCGCCGCCCTGCTCGGCTTCTACGACGTGTTCAAGAAATATTCCCTGCGTGACAACGCCGTCATTCCCGTGCTGTTTCTCAACACGCTGTTCTGCTCGCTGATTTTCCTTCCCTTCATTCTCCTGTCAGCCACGGGAGGCATTCAGCCCGGCTCCCTGTTTCACGTGCCCGCATGGGTTTGGGAAGAGCAACGCTGGGTCATGCTCAAAGCCGTCATCGTGCTTTCCTCCTGGCTGTTCGGCTATTTTGCCATCAAGCACCTCCCCATCACCATCGTAGGCCCCATCAACGCTACCCGCCCCGTGATGACGCTCGTGGGCGCGCTTCTCGTCTTCGGCGAACAGCTCAACGGCTGGCAATGGGCGGGTGTATCGATTGCCATCGCCTCCTTCTACCTGCTGAGCCGCAGCGGAAAGAAGGAAGGCATCCGCTTCGCCCACAACCGATGGATTTACTTCCTCATCGCCGCCGCCCTGCTCGGAGCGGCCAGCGGTCTTTACGACAAGTTCCTGATGACACCTCTGGCCAACGGCGGACGCGGACTGGCCAACATGACCGTACAGAGCTGGTACAACCTCTACCAATGCCTCATCATGGGCATCATCCTGCTGCTCGTCTGGCTGCCGGTGCGCCAGCGCACCACTCCTTTCCGCTGGCGATGGAGCATCGTCTGCATCTCCCTCTTCATCTGCCTCGCCGACTTCGCCTATTTCTATGCGCTGACCGACGCCGAAGCCATGATTTCGGTCGTATCCATGGTGCGCCGGGGCAGCGTTCTCGTCTCTTTCTTCTTCGGAGCAATGATTTTTGCCGAGAAGAACCTACGCTCAAAAGTGGTCGACCTGTCGCTGGTCGCGCTCAGTATGTTCTGCCTGTGGATGGGTAGCCACTAAAAAAATCACTTTTTTGACAAAAAACTTCAAAAAAGTTTTGGCAGTTCAGAAAAACTCCTTACCTTTGCATCCGTAATCAAAACAACGATTATGACTCCGTAGCTCAGTTGGTAGAGCAAATGACTCTTAATCATTGGGTCGAGAGTTCGAGCCTCTCCGGGGTCACAAAACAAAAAGGTAAAACACCGAACAACGCTGAAAGTCTGATGATTTTCAGCGTTTTTTGTTTTATCAATCCCGGACCGTGAACCGCCGCACGACCCTCATCCCGAATGCTTCCTGCGAAGCACCGGCACAAACAAAAGCAACGACACCCGATACCAACCGAATGCCGTTGTCCCCCCCCCCAAAATAATGTTTACAACTATATGGAATTAACGGGGTAATTACACTTCTTCTACACTACCGTACTTTTCTTTGATAATCAGCATAACGAGTATTATAGATTGCAATGGCCGAAGACAGACTGTTGCACGCCTGTCTGTTCAGTGTTTCCGCATCCAGCAAATCCGTGAGCGTTTCTTTGCCAATATTGTATTGGTCAGAGGACATACGGAAATTTTCCTTAGCCTCTTCCACGCTTGCCTGCGCTATCTTTATCTGCTGGTAGGCTTCCTGCAGATTGGACCAGGCCGACTCGATGTCGATAATCAACTGCGTCTCGATGTCCTGTCTGCTATTCTGCGATTGCTGCTGCTTAATCCGCGCTCTCTTAACGGCATGAGAACCGCCAATCCACGAAGAAATCGGCACCGAGAGCGTTACCAGTCCAATCGCATTCGTCGCAGAAGTATTAATGTAACTCTTCACAGGCTCCGACACGCCCCCTATTCCCATCTGATAGCCGACCACTCCGATAGCTACCTTCGGAAGATTCTTGCCACGCTCCATCTTCACCTGCAATCGGTCGGACGCTATCATCTTATCCGCCAGTTGCAACTCCTCCCTGCCGAGTACGGCTTCAGCCCCCGGCACAGGAGCCGGCATATCGGCATAGCTGTTCATATCGGCTATCTGCAACTCAAGCGGCTCACTACCCATGCCTATCTGCTGAGCCAGCAGAAGCGTCAGCACATGAATGGCATTCTCGAGCTGCAGTCTGTTGCTGGCCAATTCCTGCTGACGGAGCTTTACCTTGAGCAGGGCATTGCCCGTGGTGACCCCGGTCTCTATGAAGTTGTTCACCTGCTCGTAGATGGCCTTCAGCTGGACCTCTGCCGCATCAATGGTTTGCAGATTATAGGTAAGATTCGCTATTTGCCAATAGTTTTCCGTCACTTTCTGCACCACTTCCTTTTCCTGCATGGCATATTGCAACTGAGCGACCTCGTTCCCGATTTCGGCCAATTTATTGGAATTGTAAATCTGTCCGCCGGTATACAAGGGCAACATCAGAGAGACCGTGGCCGTGTAGCCGCGGCTCAACTCATGAAAAGCGTATGGCTGTCCCGCCAACTGTGAGAACGCCGGATTAATCGACTCCAACGCCGCCAACTCCTCCGGATAAGTGCCATCCGCCTTAATAATCTTGTCAAATGCCTGAAAAGCAATCGCATTAGCGGAGATTTCCGGCAGATATTTCGAACGAGCCTCTTTCTTCTGCTCCGCCGAACGCTCCATCTCAAGCATCGCATTCTTCAGGCTGCGGTTATGCTGACGAGCCATCTCAATGCATTGCTGTAAATTCAAGGTCTGTGCAGCCTGCGACTCAAAACAGCCGATTAACAGCAGGGCAACGACAGCCACTATTGTTTTTCTGTTCATATACATTACTTTTTCTTTTCGTTTAACTTCCAGTACAATACAGGCAGCACCGTAACGACCAGCACCAGGGATACGATACCACCGGCAAAGATGGTGACACCCACCGGCATCCAGAAATTGGTAGCTGCTATAATCATGGGAATCACACCTACGGCCGTGGTGGCAGTCGTAAGGAATATGGGCACCATACGCCTGCGACCCGCATCATAAGCGGCATCCCGGGCCGACATTCCCTTATTGCGTACGCAGTCGTCGGCATGCTCGAAGATTAGTATCTCATTACGCATCAGCATACCCATCAAGGCAATCACACCAAAAATGGCTGTAATACCAATCATTCGGTTCATGCAAATCAGACCGATAAGCATACCCGGAACGATGAGGATGATGGCACCCAGACAAGTAAAGGCCATCTTGTAACGCCGGAAATTGAACAGCACAAAGAAGAAAATGATAATGACCGAAATGGCCAGTCCCAATCCGACATCCCCCATCACATTGGCATCATCCTCGGGTTCACCTCCTACCTCAAACCGCACGCCCTGAGGCAAGCGTATTTTCTTGGTGGCAATCTCCTGCAACTCCGCATGAATCGGCTTGGACGGAATGTTGCGCTTCAAATCGCACGTTACGGTAATGCAACGCTGGCCGGTACGGTGGACAATGTTGGTAGCCACCCACGCCGGGCGCGCTTCTCCGACTTGCCGTAACGCTACCGAAGCCAATCCGGGCGATGTCAGATAAATATTGTTTACCGCATCACAATCCAACGAATCCTTCCGGCTGTCGCTCAATACAATCGGCACTTCATAATCGTCTTCCCATACCTGGCCGATTTTCGTGTCACGGGTGGAAAGATTGAGTTGCAGCTCCGTCATCGCCCGAGTAAGACCCAACTGTCCGGAGGCAACCGGGTCAAGCGACACGTCAATAATCGAGCGAGGCTCTTCCCAATCGCTATGCACATTCATCAAGTTGGGATTCTTCCGCATCTCCGCCATCATTTCCTCTGCAACCGTGCGCAAAGAGTCCTCATCCTCTCCATAGAACCGGTATTCAAAAGGATTGTAGTTCTGGTAGTCAAGCTGCTTGAACTTGACAAAGCAGTTTGGATAGCGTTCGCTGTAAAGCGGCTCATATTTATCGAGCAACCTCACCGTTGCTTCGTTCGATGTCGTATTGACGATAAACTGGGCATAGTTTTTCCCTGCCATCTTGGGAGCGTAAGCCGTATGGAAACGCGGCGATGAGCAGCCCGTAAACGTTGTGATGCTGACGACATCCGGCTCTTTCTTCAATGCCTGGTAAACCGAGTCGGAAATTGCCCTGGTCTCGTCCAGTCCGGCACCTGCCGGAAGCATAATCTCAACGGCAAACTGGTCGCGGTCAGCCACAGGCATCATACGCACCTTCAGGTTAGGCGCAATCAGCACAACCGTGCCCACTATCAAGACGGCCGTACCTACCAACGTGAGCTTCGGATGCGCAAACAACGCGTCCAGCACCTTCTCATAATATTTCTGTATGCGGTCAGTCAGTGACACCTTGCCGGCTTTCTTAACCGGAGCCTTGCGGATGATAAGGTATTCCAATACGGGAATTACGGCCACCGCCAGCACAAGGCTCACCATCAGGTTGATAAAAATGGTCCAGGGCAGCCAGTACACGAAATCGCGGGACATTCCCTTCAACGTGAATATGAAGGGGAAGAATATCACGCTAATGCAAAGGGTGGCCAGCATCATCGGCATGAAATAGTGCTGTGCGGAACGGATGGCGGCATGCCAACGGCAGAATCCCTTGTTCAAATATTCCAAATATCCGTCAAGAACGACAATGGCGTTATCCACTACCATACCGAGCACCAGAATCAGACCTGCCAGCGTAACGATATTCAGCGGCGCGCCTGCCATATACATGATGGCCAGCGAGATGAACGTAGACAATGGCACCAGCAGACCCGCAACCACCGCTGTTCGCCAAGGGAACAGCAACAGCATTACGACTACAATGATGACCATCGACTCAATCAGATTGACCAGGAAGTCCTTGATGCTCAAATCCACCACCTTGCACTGGTCGGCAATACGGCTCACGACGACATCATCCGGCAGCTGCGTCTCGCTCACTTCGTCAATCACACGCTGCACATCCTTGCCATATTGCACAATGTTGTATCCCTGCGCCATTTCAAGAGAGAGAAGCACGCACGGACTACCGTTGTACTCAATATAGCCGTTGGAGTTGTCATATTCCCGCTTCACGTCGGCCACGTCCTTCAGACGGACAACCCGCTGCTGCGGGTCAGTGTATATAATCAAGTTCTCCAGGTCGTGCTCACTGTTCATTGTCGGCTCAACGTGAATGGGCACATCCTTCTCCGCATCCACCACCGAGCCGGACATCGTCGTGAAACCCGCCGACTGCAGGGCCGACAGCAGATTGCTCTTGCCAATACCATAAGCTGCCAGCCGCTGCTGGTCGATGGTAATGGTTATCTGCTCGCGGATATCACCGTAAATCGTACTGTTGCTCACCGACGGAATGCGTTGCAGCGCATCCGCCAACTTATCGGCATAGCCTTTCAACTCACGGTAGGAGCGTTCCTCGCTGTTGATAGCGATAAGCAGGGCCGATGCCGACCCAAAGTCATCGTTCACCGCGAGCGCAAGCACTCCGGCAGGCAGCGACTGCGCCTTAAAGTTGTTCAGACCATGCTTTATCTTTGACCAGACCTCGTCCTTATCCTCGACATCATCCTGCAGCTCCACCTGACAGATGCACAGGCCGTTGGACGATGTAGTGGTAGTCTTCTCACGTTTCACCTCATCGAAAGTAAAAAGATAGCGCTCCAGCGGCTTGGCCACTTGTGCCTCCACCTCTTCGGCCGTCGCTCCCGGATATACTGCCGCCACGACACCCTGTCGGATGACAAAATCCGGGAACTCAGCCTTGGGCATCTTGTCAAGCCCGAAAATACCAATAACAAATAAAGCGATAAATACCAGAAAGGTCATCCGGTATGAACGCATCAACCAGCCAACATAATTCTTTCGCATCATGACGATAAGTTTATTTTGTAGGACGTTCAACTACTTCACTGCCCTCGCTCAATTTCTGACAGCCTTTTACGACAATGACATCCTTCGCCGACAATCCTTGCTTCACAGCGATACGGTTGCCCTGCACGTCGCCCAGAACGACAGCGTTGCGGAAAGCTTTCCCATCCTTGACTTTCCATACGAAAATATCGCCTGACGCACTGCGCTGAACGGCTGTAACGGGCACGGTTATCACACTGCCCTCACCGGCATGACCGGCCAGGTCAATCTTTACGTTGCAGACCATACCGGGAAGCAGCTGAAGGTCGGAATTGTCCACCTCAATCTTTACCGTATAAGTCCGTGTGATGTTGTCAGCCTCCACTCCTTTCTCAAGCTCCGAACTCTCATAGGTCCGGTTGAGAGCCTCTACAAATACCCGGCTTGAGCTGTGGTCGGAAATCAGTCCGATTTCCTTCTCCGGCACATGTGCAACGACCTTCACCTTATCCACAGAGAGAATCGTGCATATCGGCTGGCTGGGCAAAGCCACCTGCCCCGACTCCAGCAGTTTCTGCCCTATGACTCCCGAGCACGGCGCAGTCAGATAGCAGTCAGCCAGCATTTTCTTGGCTATCTGAACATTCGATTGGGCCTGTGCATATTTGCTCTGTACCTCCACCCAATCCATCTCACTTATTGATTTCCGCTCATGAAGCTCCTTCATACGGTTATAGGCATCCTCCGCCTGCATCATCATCGCCTCCGCAGCCATGACCGCGTTCTGGCTCTGGGTCGGATCCATCACGGCAATCTGCTGCCCTTTCCGCACCGTCTGGCCACAATCGACCATTACTTTCTGAACCGTTCCGCTTCCCGGGAAACTAACGGCAGTTGACGATTCGGGCTCTACCTCACCCACATAACTGCCCCAATGGAAAGAATCGTCCCCGGAAACCCGCTCCGTCTCTACCCTTACAGGGGCCACTTGTTTTTCTTCCTTGATACTGCAAGCCGACAAACACAACAAGGCAAGCAATACATACATCGTTCTTAATCTCATTTTCTCCTGCTTCTAATATTTTTTGCCCAACAAAAGTAGAGCATAGCAGAAGAATTCAGAAAAATATATCACCTGACAACTGTTCTATATCACCTATAACCACAAATATTTCGGCAATTTGTATCACATTTCACCTTATTTTTTATACTTTTACCGCAAAAATCCCTCATTATCGGCGATATGAAACAGATTAACATACAATCACTCTACGAAGAGCAATTGACCACCTACCAGGATAACAACATGGCCATCCTGCGCAACATTCAGGAAATACAGAAACCGTCGAGTGAATACCTCCTCTTAGACAGTTTTGCCTTTATCGTAGTGATGCAGGGCAACGCACAATGCTTTGTCGACGATTGTGTCTGCAACTTACAGGCAGGAGATATATTTCTCTGCAAGCCCAAACGAATCCTGAAGAAATCAATGCTTAGTTTTGACTTAGACATCTATGCTGTCTTTTTCCAAATCGACTATCTGATAAAAATAGTCAAGGATATGAACCTGTCATTGGATATCAAGCAATTACTCAAAGACTATACCATCATACACTGTCAGGAAGACGAGCTGAACCATGTGAAAACCTACATCCAGCTCATTCAAGACAAATTGAAGAATGCGGATACCGCCCTGAAAAAGAAAAGCATCGACATGCTGTTTGGCTCGATGGTCTACGAACTGAAGGACATCAACTCACGCAAGGACGAAGAGGAGGAAAATGACATAGTCATTTCTTCAGGGAAAAACATAGTGACAAGTTTCCTTGAAATGCTGAACAATCAAGACAGCGTAATCCGCAGCGTTAACGGATATGCCAATCACCTCCATCATTCAGCCAAATACTTTTCTTCGCTCTGCAAACAATACACCGGGAAAACCGCGCGTGAACTGATAAACGAGGAAGTCATACACCGGTCGCAAGTCTTGCTCAGAGACAATCAATACACCATCCAGCAAATAGCAGATCGCTTGGGTTTTGTCAATCAAAGCCATTTTGGCGTGTTTTTTAAAAGGCACACCGGGCTTTCTCCTCAAAAATACCGGGCAAGCTCCTTGGACTGACCGCTGAGTGTCAGGGAAAATCCCGAAATATTGCACCTTGCAGTACCGGGAAAAGGATATCCACACACAAGAATTCATACAAAAAGGAGGCTGAATCAAATAAAACGACTCACAATGAAAAATATTTGTCGAAAAAATTTTGGCAATTCAAAAAAAACTCCCTACCTTTGCAACCGCAATCCAGATAAGGATTATGACTCCGTAGCTCAGTTGGTAGAGCAAATGACTCTTAATCATTGGGTCGAGAGTTCGAGCCTCTCCGGGGTCACAGACCGAAGCAGTTAGCCTAAAGCTGACTGCTTTTTTTATTTTACCACATCAGCTATTTCATGTTACAATATAAAAAATGCCATCGCAGCGGCGGAAACCCCGTATCACTGCGACGGCATTTGTTCTTATAAACCGTAACCGACTTATTCAAGGCATTCGTCCAGCAGGCGGATAATCTCTTCCTTGTCCATGTGCTGACCGATGAACACGATTTTCTGCATACGGTCGCCGTATTCCGGGACCCAATCGCGCATCAGCCCCGGCTCCCGCCGCATCAGTTCGGCCAATTCCTCCTCAGGAGCTGTCGCGTACCACAATCCCGCCTCCTTGATGGTCTTCTGACGTCCGGCCTGCTCAAAGAGGTAGGACATGTTGCGGTCCTCCGTAAAATAGCACACACCCTTCGCACGGATGACGCTCAACGGCCAGTGACGCGCCACGAAACTGTCAAAACGGGTAAGGTCGAAAGCGCGGCGGCGGTAGTAGACAAACGTGCTGATACCGTATTCCTCTGCCTCCCCTTCCTCATGGTGATGGTGGTGATGTCCGTGATGATGCTCATGCTCCTCGTGATCGTGATGCTCATGGTGGTCATGATGGCAATGCTCATCCTCCTCATCGTCTTCGTCGTCTTCCTCTATCGGACCCTCGATGCCTCTAATCCAGCCGGCCGAGGTAGCCACCTTCTCGAAATCGAACAGGCGGGTATTGAGAATGTTGTCCAAATCGACCTCGGCATAATCGCACTCGATGATTTCCGCGCCCGGCTGTATGGTTTTGATAATCTGACGGATGCGCGCCAACTCTTCCGGAGTGACCTCCGAAGCCTTGTTAAGCAATATCTTATTGCAGAATTCAATCTGCTGGATAATCAGGTTCTCGATGTCATCCTCTCCGATTCCCTGACGTGTCAACCGGTCACCGCAGGCAAACTCGCTCTGGAAACGGAGCGCGTCGACCACCGTAACGATGCAGTCCAACCGACAGATGCCATGCTTGCGGTAAGCCTCGCCGAAAGTCGGAATCGAGCATACGGTCTGTGCGATAGGTTCCGGCTCACAGATACCGCTCGCCTCAATCACGATGTAGTCGAAACGCTCGGAACTCATCAGCTCAAATATCTGGTCAATCAAATCAGTCTTCAGCGTGCAGCAGATACATCCGTTCTGCAATGCCACGAGGCTGTCATCCTTCTGGTCGACAATACCGCCCTTCTGTATCAGTGAGGCATCAATATTCACCTCACCCAAATCGTTGACAATCACAGCAAAGCGTATTCCCTTCTCATTGGAGAGAATATGGTTTACCAGCGTTGTCTTGCCGCTTCCGAGATAACCGGTCAGAAGCAGTACGGGTACATCTTTCTTTTCCATATCCAATATGCGTCTATAAACTGTAACTTACTATATCCAAAATGCGTTCCACCCCGGTGAAACAACCCCGCAAGTTATAAAAAATAGCCCATAACCGGATTATTCTCTGCCGAAAAAGTTTCATTATTCCGCCTGTAACCCCGACTCAAAATCAAAAAACGGCAAAAAAATTTGGAGAATCGGAAAAGAGACCGTATCTTTGCATCGCTTTTAGGACGATGAGTCTTTTAAGTTAGGATTGTCTTATGGTGTAATGGTAGCACTGCAGTTTTTGGTTCTGCCTGTCTTGGTTCGAATCCAGGTAAGACAACACAGAAAAGGAGCGCAAATTTGTGCTCCTTTTTTGTTTCCAAACCTCCGACAAAACATTGCGGCCTCAACCTCAACGCCCGCGTCCCCTTTTACGACTCCACGCTCCACCCCGGAGCAATTTTCAAGCAAACATCGGCTATTTACCCCATTTTTAGGGGATGTCCCCCTGTTGTCCCCTGTTTTTTTTAGCATATTTGCTCCATTTGCATAATTTTGTAACCAGAAACTAAAAACCACTAATACTATGTCTATGAAAAAAATCCGTACTCTTTTTGGTTTGTGCCTGTGCACGCTACCGGGAATAATGACCGCCCAGGAAGCGTTGCCGTTTACAGAGGCATTCGACACTGAAGCCAGCATGTCGCGCTTCACGATTCTCGACTCCAACGGTGACGGTGTCACCTGGCGATATGATGCCGAGCAGAAACTTGCGCGTTATGACAACAATGACTACAAGGCAGCCGACGACTGGATGTTCACCCCGCTTTTCACTTTGGAAAAGGATGCCAAATATAAAATATCCTTCGATACGAAGTGCAAATACATGTCATCGCCGGAAAAAGTACAGCTCACGCTGGGAACAACGGCCTCTCCCGACACCCATACAGCCATTTCCGAACCGATTACCGTAATGTGGAACAGCGAATTCCGCACCACGGAAATCGAGTTTACAGCACCGGCATCGGGTGAAATGTGCATCGGATTCCATGAAATCAGCGATGCCGCCATGTATTTCCTGCTCCTTGACAATATTAAGATTCAGGCTTTTGACGCCGCAGTTGTAGCTCCCGGCACTGCCACGGAAGCCGCCGTCACCCCGGGCGAGAACGGCGCACTGACAGCCACGGTAGCGTTCAAGGCTCCGGCTCTCGATAAAGACGGAGGTCAACTCTCGGCACTTGACCGCATCGACGTGTTCCGCAACGACCTCGGAACGGCAGTCCACACCGTCGAATCGCCGGTTCCGGGCGAAACCTATACTTTTGAGGATGTGCTCCCCGCACACGGTGAATACACCTACTCCATCATCGCCAGCAATCAGGGAGGCGAAAGCGAGCCTGTAACCCAGACAGCCTACATCGGAGCGGATGCCCCGGTTGCTGTCGGCTCACTCCGTCTGCAGGCCAAGGAATACCACGTCGACCTGACATGGGAAGCTCCGACCGAAGGCACACACGGCGGATTTGTCAATGCTGCCAACCTCGTTTACACGGTTCTCGACAAGGACGGAGTAATGGTTGCCGAGAATCTGAATACAACTTCTTTCTCCCATGACGTACAGTTTGCCGAAGACCGCCAGCAGGACATGGTCGGCTATACAGTCTATGCCATCAACGCCGGTGTCGAGGGAGAAAAGGCAACCACCGCCCAAATGGCAACCGGAAAGCCCTATGACGCACCGCTCAATGAATCGTTCTTCATGGGCTACATCTCTTACTATCCCTGGTATTCTGAAAAGACGGGAACAGGCGAGGAAGCCTACTGGAACATCCGTACCTACGGCTACAGCCCGCACGCCGACGCACAGGACGAGGATGCCGGAATGATGACTTTCCGCTCCATGGTTGCTCCCAAAGGCACAACCGAGCGTTTCTACTCGCCTATCTTCTCCGTGAAGGACCTTGTCAACCCGGCAATGTCATTCTACATCTACCATACAGCTGATGAGTATGACGACGACCAACTCATTGTGGAAGTGTCGGCCAATGGTAGCGAATTCAAGGCCATCGGAACCTACCGCCTTGGTGACGGCTCAACCAAAGGCTGGGAACTGCACGAGTTGCCACTGAGCGACTATGTAGGATGCGACAGCCTCGTCATCGCCTTTAAGGGCGTATCGGCCGAAGGCCACAACATCCACATGGACAACGTTTCGATTTTCGACGACTGTACCGACCTGGAAATGACCGGTATCGACACTGAAATCACATCAGTCGACCCCAATAAGGAATTCACCGTCAACGCTCACCTCCGCAACAAGGGCACGAGCGACGTGACCAACTTCAAGGTGAACCTCTACCGCAACGAGACGCTTGTTCAGACAGCCGACAACCCGACGCTCGCCACAGGTGAGGAAATGACCGTCCCGTTCACCGTCAAGGAGGCGATGACGGCTATCGGCGAGAACATCAGCTACTATGCCGAAATCGTCAGCGACGCTGACCAGGTCGCTAACAACAACGTCAGCGGCCAGCTGGCCATCGAAGTGGCAAAACCGCGCTTCCCGACAGTCAGCGGTCTGACGGGCGAATCCGGCAAAGAAGGTATTACCCTTACTTGGAATGCTGCCGACAACTACCTGAACCACGCTGTCATTACCGATGATTTTGAGAACTACCAGACGTTCATCATCGAAAACATCGGCAACTGGAAGACCGTCGATGCCGATGGCGCCATCACCGGCATCTTCGACAAGACTGACTTCTATGAGAATATCGGCATGCCTATGGCCTACCAGGTGTTCGACCCGGAGAAAGCAGGACTTGACATGGACGTATACCAATACACCTGGGGCAACCTGGAAGGCAGCAAGCAATACTTGCTCAGCCTCTACAACAACGGAGACCTTGAGCCGAACGACGACTGGCTGATTTCGCCGGAAGTGGCCGATGACAAGATTATCTCGTTCTATGCGAAATCTGTGACGGTGGGCTACAAACTGGAGACTATCGAAGTGCTCTGCTCCGACAAGACTGACGATGTCAATGACTTCACCGTCATCGACGCTCTCACGCTGCCTGCCGAATGGATGCAGTACAGCTACCGTCTGCCGGAAGGTACCCGCTACTTCGCCATCCGCCACACGACCCACGGAGGTCTTGGACTGATGCTCGACAACATCACCTACGCTCCCATAACCGACAACCCGACGGAAGAGCAACCGCTCGGCTACCTCATCTACCGCGACGGACAACTCATCACGCCGGAACCGGTCGAGGCTACCCAATTTGTCGACAAGGTGAGCGAGGAGAAAACTTATGAATATTGTGTGACTGCCCTATTCCCTGCCGGCGAGTCTTATCTGTCGGAAGCTGTAGAAGTTGAATACAACTCCGGCATCCATGCCGTCGCCAACAGCGGCATCCTCGTCGGCAGTGAAGCGGGTGAAATCGTGGTGACCTCAACAGTCACAGGAGAAGTACGCGTGTACGACATGGCAGGACGCACCGTTGCCGTTGCCGACAAGAACGATACAACCCTGCGCATTGCCCTCGCCGAAGGAGCCTATATCGTGCGCTTCGACGGACAGGTATTCAAAGTGCTGAACTAACTGACCGTATGAAGGAAATCCTCGATGGAGATTTCCGGCGGCAGATTGAGCTTCTTGCGGAGACGCTGGCGTGACTTCTTGACCGAATCGGGCTGCACGTTAAGCATGTTGGCAATGGTCTTATTGTCCATCCGCAGGTGAATGAAGGCGCAGAGGCGCTGCTCATACTCGCTCAAATCCGGGCATTTCTCCCGCAATCTGTCGTAGAACTGAGGGTCAGTCTTCTCAAACGTGGCTTTAAACGACAGCCAGTTTTGCGATTCCTGAATGTGTGACTTAATATATGTATCAATGATTGTGGCGGTTCTGGAGGAAAGTTCTTCCTTCAGAGCCGCTTCTTTTATGTGGTTCTGAATGTTTTTCAACGCCGTGATTTTCTCCGAGAGCAGCAGCGTGTTCATGATGAGCTTCCGATTCTGCTCCTCAATATCGAGCTGACGCTGGCGGTTTTGCAGCCGCTCGTTTTCCAACTTAACGTGCAGCTCGCGGTTCTCACTCTCTTTCAGTTGCTTGAGCACCTTGTCTTTCTGCTGTATACCCCGAATGATGAAAATAAGGCTCACAAGCAGACTCACGACAAACAGCGCACTGATAAGAATAATGTTCTGCCTCAACTCGGCTTTTTCCTTCTCGTCGGCAAGACGCTGCTCGTAATTCTTGATTGTAGCCAGCGACTCCATCCGCTTCATGTTGTTGACTTTGGCGATACGCTCCACTGAGTCGCTATAGGCATACAGCCGCTCCCAATAGTAAGTCGTACTGTCCCAGCGTTCCATTTCCTGGTAGTTGTAGATGAGTCCGAGCAGACAGTTGGCGGCAGTCATGTCGTGGTCCCTCAACGATGCCTCAAGCGCATCCTTGTAGAGTGCGATGGATGTGCCAAAATTCCGGTGCAGATAGTTGTAGAACGCAAGGTGCGTGTTCTTTTTGTAGACCAGCCGCGGATTATCGGGCTGAAGCGACTGCAGCTCCTCCATATAGCGGCCGTAAGCCTCCATGTCCTTGTTGTCGATAAGCGAGCGCGTCAGCGAAAACAACACGCTGAGGTGAAAATCCACATCCTTATCCGCCGGCATGTCCTTTTCAATCAATAAAAGCAGGTCGAGAGCCTTTTTCCGCTCTCCCATGTCGAAATAGGAATTGGCGATATTGAGCCGGATACGCGACGCCTGTTCCCCATAGCCATGCTCCACATAAAGTTTTTCCGCTTTTCTGAAATTCTCCAAAGCCAGTTGCGACTCCTTCAACTGACTGAAAATCACACCAATTTTGTTATACGTATCAGCCAGATTAAACATATCGCCGACCGATTGGTAAAAGTCGGCCGTTTCCTTCAGCAACAGATAGTCATCATAGATTTTGCCGCTCCGCTGATTGTCAAGATGCTGCTTGTAGGTACAGATTCGGTAATAGTCATAGCTCCACTCCTTCTTCACGCTCTTCGATGCAATTACCAGCAGGGAATCGGCCTTCTCAGGAGCTGTCGGGCGGAGACTGAGTGCATCCCAGTAGAGCGCGCGCCAACGGTCGGCAGCTAAGCCCGACTGCTTTGCCAGGCCATACAGGCTCTCAATCTCCGGTCGTGTCGGAGTGCGGTTGGCTCTCACCTCCCGCTCCAATCGCAGAAGCAGCGAGTCGGAACGGGTTCCTGTCTGTTTCCAATAAATTTTCTCAGAAGGGAAAGCCGGCAACACGGAAAGCAACACCATCAGGCAAGCCGCCAACCGGCCAATTGTGTATTTTAGAAAGATTTTATTTCTTCGGAGGTTCATGTCGTGCTTCAGGGTTTTGAAGTTACTCGACAAAATTACAAAATTTCACGACATCCGCACCAGTTTCCGCCGGCTAACGGGCATTATACCCCTCGGAAGGGTCTGGCTCCGCAACCAACAGGTTGTTTTCGGCCGGAAGCGGCGGATATTTTCTCACATAGTCGGCCAGAAGCAGATGGTTGAGCGTAAATTCCAGCGACCGCAACGTCTGTTCGCGCCGTGCCGGTTTCAACTCGCATTCCCAGACCGTCACACAATGCCAGCCCATCCGGGCCAGCCGTCGCTGCACCTCCTTGTCGCGCTGACGGTTACGGGCTATCTTGGCTTCCCAGAAGGCCACGTTGGTCTTCGGCAGACGGAAATAGCGGCATCCTTCGTGACCGTGCCAGAAACAACCGTTTACAAACACACAGGTACGGTATTTGCGTAATACGATGTCGGGACGTCCCGGAAGGCGGGGATGATTGAGCCGGTAACGGAATCCGCGCGCAAACAGATATTTCCTGACCACCACCTCCGGCTTCGTATCGGCCGAATGTATGGCAGCCATGTTCCGATGTCTCTGTTCCTTTGTCAACGCGTCCATTGCCTGCAAGCCTCCCTTTGCCACAAATTTAACGCAATTTGTCCTTCCCGTCAAATAAATCTCCGGGGGATGAAACGCCGTCCCCCATAAAACGGAATTGAACAAATAAAGTCCGAACCTTGTTTCTATAACGACAAGAAAGACCGATGGTCTCAGAAAACTTTATCAAAAAGGAATTTACAATGAAACTGATTATGACTGACCGCCCGCTTCCACTCACTTCGGCAGCGAGTGGCGGCGAAATCCGATATGTCGACCTCTCCTCCCTGAAAATTGCCAACTGCGTCGGCTGTTTCGGCTGCTGGACCAAAACGCCCGGACGCTGCGTCATCCGCGACGATGCGACCCGTGTCTATCCTCTCATTGCGGAGAGCGATGAAGTGGTCTACGTCAGCCGACTGCGATACGGAGGTTACGACTCCGTGATGAAAACGATGCTGGAACGAGCCATTCCCGTGCAACAGGCTTTTATCCGCATCCACAACGGCGAGACGCACCACGTGCAGCGTGCCGTCGCTCCGAAAAAAGCTACAATCGTGGTCTATGGAGATTATTCCGACGAAGAGAAGGACATTTTCCGCCAGCTGGTCGGACGGAATGCCCACAATATGAACTTCACCGGCTACGATATTCTATTCACAGCCTCCGACAACGCTGACGGCGCCGTTGAAAAAATAGTCAGCCAATGGAAAAAATATTGATTCTGAACGGCAGCCCGCGTGCGCCGAAATCCAATTCAAAACTATATGCTGGACTTTTTTCCGACTATTGTCCCCGGCCTACCGACTATGCGGCCATCACCCGCAACAACCACCTCGAGCTGTGCGCACAGATGGAGAAATACACCGACGTGCTTCTTGTCTTTCCGCTCTATGCCGACGCGCTGCCGGTAGGTCTGCTCAACTTCCTGAAATCACTTGAGAAGCATCCGCCCCGGAAGAAGCCGGTCATCTCGGTGCTTATCAACTGTGGATTTCTGGAAGCCCATCAGAACGACATCGCCATCCGAATGCTCCGGCTCTTCTGCCGCAACAACGGCTATGAGACGGGCTCCGTACTGAAGCTCGGCAGCGGAGAGGCGATTCTGCAGACACCCTTCCGCTATGTGGCAAAACGCTCCATCCGCAAGCTGGCCAAAGCCGTTGCCTCAGGCAGACATCAGGATTTTTCGGCAACCATGCCGCTCACGCGCAAGCTGTTCCTTTGGGCATCCACGGTCTATTGGACCAACTACGGCAAGAAGTTCGGCATCACAAAACAGGAAATGCAACGCATGGACATCGAATCGCCCGACAACCGATAATTTCACACGATTTCCCGCGCGGTCAGAGAGTAAAACAAGCAACAATGCTATTTTCTCACGAAAAACCTTACCTTTGTGGCGACAACACAACGCAACCAAAAAATCCGACAACTAACGATATGGTTCAAATATTAATTATCGACGACGAGGACCCGATTCGCAACCTCCTGGCACGCATCATAGAACTGGAGGGCTACAAAGTGTGGAAAGCCGCTGACTGCCAGTCTGCTCTCAAACAAATGAATGCGCAGCATTTCGACGTAGTGCTGTGCGACGTATTCCTGCCCGACGGGAACGGAGTCGATTTCATATTTGACATCAAGAAGGCCGCGCCCGACGCTGCCATCATCCTGCTGACAGCCCACGGCAACATTGCGGACGGCGTACAAGCCATCAAGAACGGAGCCTTTGACTATATTACCAAAGGTGACGACAACAAAAAAATCATACCGACCATCAACCGGGCAGTCGAAGAGGTCGAGAAAAGAAAAGGCAAGAAAACGGCACCGGTATCTTATTCATTCGACTCGATTATCGGAGCATCGCCCATTATGCAGCAAGTCATATCGCTGGCAAAAAAAGTGGCCGATACCGACGTGCCCGTACTGCTGACCGGCGAGACCGGCACCGGAAAGGAAGTCTTCGCCCATGCCATCCACAACGCAAGTTCCCGCCGCTCACATCCTATCGTTGCCATCAACTGCTCCGCCTTCAGTAAGGATTTGCTCGAAAGCGAGCTTTTCGGCTATAAAGCCGGAGCATTTACCGGAGCTTTGAAGGACAAGAAAGGCCTCTTCGAGGAAGCCAACCACGGAACTTTGTTCCTTGATGAAATCGGAGAAATGTCCTTCGACCTGCAGGCTCGCCTGTTGCGGGTACTTGAATCAGGCGAATACATCAAAGTAGGCGACACGAAGCCTACAAAAGTGGACGTGCGCATCATCTCGGCCACCAATCGGGACTTAAAAAGAGAAATCGACAAGGAGAATTTCCGGCAGGATTTGTTCTTCCGCCTCTCCGTGTTCCAAATCACCCTACCTCCGCTGCGCGAGCGTGCCGTCGACATCGAATGTCTTGCCGACTTGTTCCTTCAGGGGTTTGCGGCCAAACTGAAGAAAAACATCAGCGGAATGACGCCCGAAGTGCTTGCCTTGCTGAAAAAGGCAGAGTGGAAAGGCAATGTCCGCGAACTGCGCAACGTGATGGAACGCAGCGCCATTGTCTGCGACGATTCGGTCACTCTTGAGGATTTACCGGTGGAACTCCAGAACGAAATTATCCCCCACGAAACCGACAATAACGACGATTTTGAGCTGGCCGTCATCGAGAAAAAGCACATTACGAAAGTATTGCAGTACACCAACGGCAACAAGACCGAAACAGCCCGCCTGCTGAAAATTGGACTTGCCACGCTCTATCGCAAAATCGAGGCTTACCACATCGTCATCTAACCCTGCTACATTTCCAAAAAGAGAAACGGGTTTCTCAAAATGAGAAACCCGCTATACGTCCATCTTCTTCCCGCGTCAAATCAAGCATTTGATTAACAGCACATTGCATCCCACGAGACTTCTCTGGCATATTGTTTGCGACTCTTTCTCGAAAAAAGAGATACAATGGGCATACTCACTACTTCCAAATTATCCCGGCACAAAACCCCGAAGGTCAACTTCAGGCTGATTTCACATATCTTAGGCGTATTGCTGATGGTCGAGGCCGGTTTATTCCTTGTTTGCATAGGAGTTTCGCTATGCTACAGGGAAAGCGACTACCTGCACTTCATCTACACTATCCTCATCAACGTAACCGTTGGTGGAGGTATGCTCCTGTGGGGTAAAGGAGCCAAAACTCATGTGAACCGACGCGACGGCTATTGCATCGTAGCGATATGCTGGCTGCTGTTCACCGTTTTTGGAATGCTTCCGTTCTATCTCAGCGGTTACATTCCCTCCATCACCGATGCCTTTTTCGAAACGATGTCGGGATTCACGACCACCGGAGCCACTATCCTCAACAACATCGAGGCACTGCCCCACGGATTGCTTTTCTGGAGAAGTCTGTCGCAATGGATTGGCGGATTGGGCATTGTGCTTTTTACCATCGCTTTCCTTCCTGTATTCAACGACAGCGGACAGCAACTTTTCCTCTCTGAGTCGACAGGTGTGACCCACGACAAGCTCCATCCGAAAATCAGCGTCATGGCCCGTACCCTCTGGACTGTGTACATCGTGCTAACCGTGGTCGAGACCGTTCTGCTCATGTTCGGCGGAATGAACCTCTTCGATGCCGTATGCCATGCCTTCTCCACGACGGCAACCGGAGGCTACTCCACCAAACAGGCGAGCGTGGCCTACTGGAATTCGCCCTTCATCGAATACGTCATCTCCATCTTCATGATTCTGTCAGGTGTTAACTTTGCCCTTTATTACGCAGTCGTCAAAGGACACACCAAGGAAATTCTGAAAGACGGCGAACTGTTGTGGTTTCTGAGATCGGTAGGTATCATCACCTTGATTATCACCATAGCTTTGTTCTTCTACAACCACTACGACCTTGAGACCGCCTTCCGCAAAGCGCTGTTTCAAGTGGCCACAGTCCACACTTCCTGCGGATTTGCCACCGATGACTACAACCTCTGGCCTCCTTTCACATGGATGCTGCTCATGTTTGCCATGATTTCCGGAGGCTGTACCGGCTCGACAAGTGGAGGCATAAAAAATCTGCGTCTGCTCATCGTCTGGCAAAACATCAAGAATCAGTTCCGGCAAATGCTCCACCCCCGGGAAGTACTGCCCGTACGCATCAACCAAAAGAACATCACGCCTGCCACATCAGCCTCTGTCTACACTTTTTTCGTAACCTATCTGGGCTGTGTCGTTATCGGATGGACCTTACTGATGGCATTCGGAGTCGGACTCACCGAATCAATGAGTACAGTCATCTCTGCCATCGGCAACGTAGGCCCCGGCCTCGGTGCGTTCGGTCCCGCCTATTCATGGGCAGCACTGCCGGATGCTGCCAAATGGGTTCTCTCCATCCTGATGTTTATCGGACGACTTGAAATATTCGGCATCCTGCTGATTTTCTATCGCGGTTTCTGGATTGACAATTAGCAGTCATCCGGGAAACCGGGATGGTTTCTCAAATTGAGAAGCGTCCCGCCGACAGCTTTCTCTCTCTTGAAAAAAGGAAGGAAAAGAAGGAAGAAGCCCATAAAATTGATAATTTTGCCACTACAGACTCCAAACAAAGGAATGAATATGAATATCAAAACAAAACTCACCTTGGGTATCGGCATACTGGTCGCCATGATTGTGCTGCTCGTATCGCTCTCCATCGTCAACATGCAGATTCTGACGGCCACCGAACCGACAAGCCCCGCAGCCGGTCCGGGTCTGCAGCGGGCGTTGCTCTGGATTTCAATCGTGGGCGGAATATGCATCATCATCGGCTGTGTCATGCTCAGAATGCTCCCGTCGTCCATCAACAAGCCTATCCAGGAGCTGATTGACGGCATCAAGGACATCGCCGACCACAACTACGACCGGCGGCTCAACATCGAGAACCGGGAATTCGAAGAGGTGTCCCGCAATTTCAACCGGATGGCAAAGCGGTTGTCCGACTACCACTCCAGCACCCTCGCGCAAATCATGGCCTCAAAAAAATACATGGAGACCATCATCAACAGCGTGCGTGAGCCCATCATCGGACTCAACGAGGAAATGGTGATTCTCTTCATCAACGACGAGGCTCTGAGCATCCTCGGCCTCCAACGGGAGGAAGTGCTGATGAAGTCGGCTCAGGAAGTGTCGCTGCGCAACGACTTGATGCGCCGTCTCACCCGCGAGCTTGTCGACACCAAGGAGACCGGCGGCGACAACAAGAACGAACCGCTTAAAATCTATGCCGACAACAAGGAAAGCTACTTCCAGATGAAGACGATGCCCATCGCGCAGACGCGCTCCAACGGCAGCGTCATCCAACAGGGCTATGTCATTCTGCTGAAAAACATTACGGAATTCAAAGAGTTGGATTCGGCCAAAACCACATTCATCTCCACCATATCCCACGAGTTGAAAACGCCGATTTCCGCCATCATGATGAGCCTGCAACTGCTGGAGGACAGCCGCATCGGCCGGCTCAACGACGAGCAGACCGAACTCGCCAAGAGCATCCAGGACAACAGCGAGCGGCTGCTCAACATCACAAGCGAGCTGCTCAACATGACCCAGGTCGAGTCGGGCAAACTCCAACTGAAGCCGCGCATCACCAAGCCAATCGAACTCATTGAGTATGCCATCAAGGCCAACCGTGTTCAGGCGGAGAAATTCAACATCCAGATTGAGGTGCAATATCCCGAAGACAAAATCGGCAAGCTCTTTGTCGACAGCGAGAAAATCGCCTGGGTACTCACCAACCTTCTCTCCAATGCCATCCGCTACTCGCCGGAAAACGGCCGCATCATCATCGGCGCGCGTCAGGCCGATGAAGAGCACATCGAGATGTTCGTCCGCGACTTCGGCAAAGGCATCGACCCCCGCTACCATCAGAGCATCTTTGAGCATTATTTCCGCGTTCCGGGTACAAAAGTTCAGGGAAGCGGCCTCGGTCTTTCGATTTCGAAGGATTTCGTCGAAGCTCACGGCGGTACGCTCACCGTGGAAAGCGAGGTGGGAAAGGGAAGCTGCTTCACGCTGCGCTTACGCATTTAGACATAACTTTTTCATTGACGGTCCGACCGTCCTTTCACAATTTTCCAACGAAAAGGCCCGCTGTCTTTCTGACAGCGGGCCTTTATATCATTCTTCCATCCGCATTTACGCCTGCATGACGAGGAAAACGGTGTAGCCTACGTAACAGGCCACCATCAGAACGCCTTCCAGACGGGTAATGGTGCGCTGCTTAATCAGCCATCCGAACAACCAGAACAACAGGGAGGAGCCAATCAGCATTCCCAGGTCGAAATTGCCGATGTTGCCCATCGGAAGCGGCGTGATGGCCGCGCTGCTGCCAAGCACGAAAAAGACGTTGAACAGGTTGCTGCCGATAACGTTACCGATGGCGATGCCCGGATTATGCTTCAGAGCGGCGACCACAGAGGTAGCCAATTCCGGAAGCGACGTGCCGCAAGCCACCAGCGTCAGACCAATCACCGACTCGCTCACACCCCACTGGCGGGCAATGTCCGATGCTCCGTCCACAAAGAAGCGTCCGCCAAAAATCAGTCCGGCCAGACCTCCCACAATATATACAACTGACAACCATGGCTTTATAGGCTTTACGTCGGCCGTATCCGCCGCAGGGTCACTGCCGCCCTTACGGGCAATGGAGAAAGTATAGCGCATGAACACAAGGAAAAACAGAATCAACACCAGACCGTCAATCCGGCTGATGACGTTCTGCGCCGAGCCGTCAAGCAGCGAGTCGTTGGCCATGAAAGTAACGGCAAGCGCCGACAGCACTACCAACGGAATCTCATTGGACATGATTGATTTCTCCACCTTGATAGGCATTACCAACGCCGTACAGCCGATGATGGCCAACACGTTGAAAATGTTGCTACCCACCACATTACCGATGGCCATCTCCGCGCTTCCCGACACGGCAGACAACAAACTGATAACCAGCTCGGGAGCTGATGTTCCAAACGCTACGATGGTCAGACCGATAACTAAATCCGAAATGCCGAACCGTCTTGCCACGGCCGCGGCACCGTCAGTCAGCTTGTTGGCTCCCACCAATATCAGAACCAAACCGCCAACCAAAAGCAATAAATCCAAAAACATATCGTAATCTTTTAATAATTAACGCTTTTCGGCAATCCCAACAACCTAAGCGAGACTGTCTTCGCCCGTAAAGGCGACCATATAAAAAAATAAATCCGACTAATCTCACGATCCGCCGGATTCCTTAACCTATGATTCACTTATTTGTTGTTGTTGTTGCTTTTCTCTTTAGTATAACATTTTAAATGCTAAAAATGTTCAGCAAAGATAAAAAGTATTTTTCTTATTTCCTAATTTTTTTGCGAAAAATTTCATCTTATCGGATGATATTCCACAAAAGCCTCCATTGCCTCATAGGAAGCAAGGCCCAGACGGCTGTAAAGTTGGGCAGTCGCACGGTTGCGGTCTTCGGCGCGTTGCCAGAACAGACGGTCGTCGTCGCCGAGGAACGGAGCGTTCTCCATCTGCGACTGATGCTTCAGGATAGCGTTGCGCTTGAATCTCAACTCTTCAGGACTGATTGGCACTGCCATCTCGATGTGGTCAATTTCCCATTCTGCCCATGCGCCACGGTACATCCAGATGCGGCAGTCGGCCATCCATTCCTCATCGAGAAGCTCGTCGACAGCGGCAAACACGGCATCCGTACATACACGGTGCGTTCCGTGCGGGTCGGCAAGGTCACCGGCCACGAAAATCTGGTGCGGCTTAACGGAAGCAATCAAGTCCTTCACAATCTTCACGTCACGCTCCGTCAAATCGCCTTTCTTGATGGCACCAGTCTCGTAGAACGGAAGGTCGAGGTGATGCACGTTCTCCGGCTTCACGCCGATATAGTTGCAGGCTGTCTTGGCCTCCGCACGGCGGATACGGCCCTTCAGCGTACGGATGTCGAGCGTATCAATGTCGCCCGGACGCTTCGCTGCGAGGAACTCTTTGATTTCCTGCGATTTTCTGAGATAAGTCTCTGAATCCAGACCGAATTCCTTTGCAATCTGGTCCATCACAAGAATGTAGCGGAACATGTCCTCATCGCCCACGGCAATGTTGCCCGATGTCTCGTAAGCCACATGCACATCGTGCTTCTGGTCGACAAGACGCTTCAGCGTGCCACCCATTGAGATAACGTCATCGTCAGGGTGCGGGCTGAACACGATTACACGCTTCGGATAAGGCAGGGCGCGCTCCGGACGGTTGGAGTCGTCGGCATTCGGCTTGCCGCCCGGCCATCCGGTAATCGTGTGTTGGATATCGTTGAATATCTTGATGTTTACGTTGTATGCAGAACCGTAGTTCGCAGCCAGTTCGTTCAAGCCCCATTCGTTGAAGTCGGCATTCGTCAGCTTCAGGATAGGCTTGCCGGTCTTTTCGCAAAGCCATGCGATGGCGCGGCGGATGAGCTTGTCGGTCCATTCGCACGATGTCACAAGCCACGGCTTGCTGATGCGTGTCAGCTCCTCCGATGCGGAAAGGTCGACAATCACCTTCGCGTTGCGGTGCATCTGCAGCACGGATGCCGGCACGGCTTCCGTCAGCGGACCCTCGATGGCAGCATGTACCACCTTGGCGTTCTCCTCACCCCATGCCATTGAAATCACCTTCTTCGCACTCAAAATGTTCGACAATCCGAGTGTCAGCGCCGTTGCCGGAACGCTCTCGGCGTTGTAGGCCACGTTCAGGCTCTTGCGGGTAGCCTGGTCGATAAGCGTCAGGCGGCAGGATGATGAGAATTTCGAACCCACCTCGTTGAATGCCAGATTACCCATGGCACCAATCTCACACATGACGAGGTCAAGACCTCCACATGCGTCGATTTCTGCCTCATAAGCCTTGCATTCCTCATATATGTCGGATTTCAGCATGTCTTTCTTGAACGTGTAGACATTGCCCGGCTTGATGTTCACCTTGCTGAGAAGCATCGAGTTCAGACGTTCAAACGTGCTCGGCTTTGACTCCAGCTCGACCGAAGGGTCAAACTCGTAGAGGTTGAACACAATCACGTTGGAGAAATCAAGTTCCTTCTGCTCGTACATGCGCTCCAGCTCCTCGTAAATCGGCAGCACGCTGTTGCCGGCACCGAGAGCCAGCACGCACTTGCCCTTCTGCGCTACGTTCTTGCGGATAGTGGCAGCCACCTCTTCGGCAATCATTGCCACGCCTTCCTCCGTAGTTTCGGCAATGGTAGTAAACACCTTCTCCTCACGACAGAGCGCCGCATATTCGAGCTTGCTTTCAGGAGCATAGTACTTTTTCGGGATTTGATTCAGTTTTATCTGAGAACTTAGGTTTGTTTTCATTTTTATTTAGGTTTTATGGTATACAAATATAACTTATTGTTTCATCCTATCCAAATTTACATAATAACAAAATCCCCCTCTATATTGTTTTTTAAGACGGTTTGGTTTTTTCTTTGGAAACCTTGCAGTTATATAAGAAATAAAAGTTAATTTTGTGCCAGTTTAATACTCCTAAAAAAATTTACTATGCGTTTAATTATAGAACCAGACTACGCAAAGGTTTCGGAATGGGCTGCCAACTATGTGGCTTCCCGCATCAATGCCGCAAACCCGACAGCAGAAAAGCCTTTCGTTTTGGGTTGCCCGACAGGCAGCTCACCTCTCGGCATGTATAAGAAACTCATTGAGCTCAACAAAGCCGGAAAAGTTTCCTTCGAGCATGTCGTTACTTTCAACATGGATGAATACTGCGGACTTCCGGAAGAACACCCGGAAAGCTACCACTCTTTCATGTGGAACAACTTCTTCAGCCATATCAACATCAAGAAAGAAAACGTAAATATCCTCAACGGAAATGCTGAGGACCTGGAGGCAGAATGCCGCCGCTACGAAGAGAAAATCGCTTCCTACGGAGGTATCGACCTGTTCCTCGGTGGTGTAGGTCCTGACGGACACATCGCTTTCAACGAGCCGGGTTCCTCTCTTACTTCCCTCACTCGTCAGAAGACTTTGACGCTCGACACGAAGATTGCCAACTCACGCTTCTTCGACAACGACATCAACAAAGTGCCGTCTACGGCATTGACTGTCGGCGTTGGCACTATCATGGGAGCAAAGAGCGTATTGCTCATCGTCAACGGCTACAACAAGGCTCGCGCTTTGCAGCAGGGCGTTGAAGGCGCAGTATCACAAATGTGGACAATCTCTGCGCTTCAGCTTCACCGCAAGGCCATCATCGTTGCTGACGAATCGGCTACAATGGAACTGAAAGTCGGCACTTACCGCTACTTCAAGGACATTGAAGCTGCCAACCTCGATCCTGATTCGCTTTTGAAATAAGCATTTTTTCATAAGAGAGCAGAAACGGTTTTCCGGACCTCCGGGAAACCGTTTTCCTTTTTTCACCCCTTCCCGACTCCCACTCCCCCAACCCCTTGTTTCCCGAAAAACAGAGGAAAATAAGGGAAAAACGATTCAAATAGGGGAAATTAGAGGGAAATTTCCCCTAATTTTCGATTCCGCAATGGGTCAACTGCTGTAATCGGCCACATTCAGACACAAAAAAGGCAGCTACGGAATCCGTAACTGCCTTTTTTCGGTGGGCCAGCCTGGGCTTGAACCAGGGACCTTCAGATTATGAGTCTGCTGCTCTAACCAACTGAGCTACAAGCCCTGCAAATCATAAATTTTGCGATTGTGCCTAAAAGCGATTGCAAAGATAATACATCGCCGCGAAAAATGCAAGAACTCACTGCATTTTCTCTGCCAATAAAATGCTGATTTCCGGCTGTACAACTTTGTATTATGCAAGACATCGGGGAAAGTCCTGCGTGAGGCTTTCCCCGATGGTTAGGATGGTCTTTCTTCTCTAAAGGGCAACGTGCACCCAACGGCCGCACTGTTCCCACAACAGTTCTGTGTGCGGAAGCCGGCTCAGCACGTCAAAAAGCTGACGGTTGCATCCGCACCGGGTGTCGAGGTCGGCGGCACGTCCCTGCAGATGGTAGGAATTGGGAACACCGCCCACAGCTCTGTTCACGGCCGGAGAGCGATAACCGCTGTTGACATAGACCGGCATTCCGAGAGCCTCACGGGCAGGATTCAACACAACGCGCATCAGCCGCTCCAACTGCCGGCGACAAGCGGCGTCGGGCGTATTGTCAAGGCCGAGACGGTCGGCCGTCGCCGAACGGGTCAGTTCGGCAAGTGTAAAGTAACTTTTCATTTGCTTGATTTTAGGATTTCCAAAACTTTCTGCAACTTTCCGCCGGCAGCCACCTCGTCGAGCAGGTCGACAAATTCAGCCACCGCCTTCCGTTCCTTTTCCGAACCTTTCTCAAAGATGCTTTTCACCTCAATGAATGCCATCCCCAGCGCACCCAAAAGCGTAAAGAGCGGAAATGTGGGCACGTCCAGTCCGTCAAGCAGACGGAGGGCAAAGAACGCCGTGAGCTGCATGGCGTCGACCATCGTCAGCACGCCCAGCACGTTGTAGTAACGGGCCAGCTTGTCGACCGTCCGCCTCAACGCGCGGCTCCGCGTAGCCTCTCCCCGTTTCCGCGCCTTCCGTATGCCACTCACCATGTCGGCGGCGGCAGCTCCCAGCACCAGCACATAGTCGGTCACCACCATGCCTGAAATCCATAACAGTCGGGTAATTGTCTCTGTGTTTTCCATCGTATCATTCTTCTAACGTTTCACACCGGCAAAGTTATTCCTCCACACTGCCTGCCGCTTGCAAAAAGGCACAAAAAAAGCCGTCCCTGCGGAGGACGGCCGTATCGCTTGCCGGCGTTGTCGTCAAAACAAGCCGAGTTCCTGGTCGTAGTCACGGTTAGGCACAGTAGGCACCACCGACACATACCCCTTCGACAGCCAGTAAAGGTCGGTGTCCTCCGCCTCCGGCTCCTCATTGAGATAATCGCCCGAAAGCATGTAGAACGTACCGCCGAACGGGTCCGTGTACCGTACATATTCCTCCGTCCACAATCCCTTGCAAGAGCGAGCCTGACGGATGCCCTTCACTTCCTGTCCGGCCGGCATGTTGACGTTCAGGCAAACCCCCTTGGGCAGTCCTTTTTCCAACACAGCCTTCACTATCGTGAGCATCGACTCGGCGCAAGCCTCAAAATCGGACTCTTCGGGCTTATGGCTCAACAGGGAAAATCCAATGGAATTGATTTTCTGCATGCACCCCTCGAGCGTCGCTCCCATCGTTCCGGAATAAACCACGCTGTTGCCCGTATTCGCCCCGTGGTTGATGCCTGAAAGGAGCAGGTCGGGCTTGCGGGGAACGACATGAGCCGCTCCGAGCTTCACGCAGTCGACTGGCGTCCCGTTAACGGCCCACATCTGCACGCCGTCCAAGTCGGGCCAACGCTTCACGCGCAGCACCTCCGCGCAGGTTATAGCCGCCGAGCCGCCCGAACGGGGAGCGTCGGGTGCCACAACCACCACATCGCCCAACGGCTTCACAAGTTCGGCAAGGAAGCGGATGCCCCTCGCCTGGATGCCGTCGTCGTTGGTTATCATTATCAAAGGTCTTTGTGTCATATTGTCTTTCTCCATATTTTCGGTTTATCTCAATTTATGCTTCACTAACTCCTGCGCATGGCGGAAATCGTCGGGAGAGCCTACGTCGAGCCACATGCCGTTGATGGAATAGTAGACCACCTTTCCGCCGTCATTCACAAGCCGCTCAATCAGGTCGGGCGCGTCATAGGGACGGTCGTCCGGGATAAAGCCGAGATGCTCGCGGCGCACGATGTAGATACCGGCATTGGCATAGTAATTGTAGGTGGGTTTCTCCTCCAGTCCGAGTACGCGCGTACCGTCGCAACGGAAAATGGCAAACGGCACCGACACCATGTAGGGCACGGCGGCAACCGTCAGGTCGGCTTCCTCCTCCACATGGCGAAGGAACATCTCCTCGTAGCTGATGGTTGTCAGCAAATCGGAATTCATCACCAGCACATTGTCATGGGTCAACCCTTCGACAAGACGCAATGAGCCGATAGTGCCCAGCCTGCGCGGCTCTCTGACGCAACGCACGTTGACACCACCCACCGGACGGCTGAAATGCTCGTCGAGCTGTTCAGCCAGATAGTTGGTCGTCACGGCAATATTGTCGATTCCGTTGCGAGCCAGCTCCTCGACGTTATAGTCGATGATGCACTTGTCGCCGATTTTCAGCAGAGGTTTCGGAGTGGTCAGCGTGAGCGGACGCAACCGCTCGCCCTTACCGCCGGCCATGAGTACGGCATCCAGCGGAAGAATCGAATGGCAGAGCGAGAAATCGTAGACCTGCCTGATGCGTCCGTCGCCGTCGAGCTGAGGCACAAGCGTGATGCCGCGCTTGCGGATGTCGCGCACGACAGCCACGTCGATGTTGCTCTCCTCAAAGCGAAGGAAATTACGGTGCATGATGTCGCCCACCTTTACGTCAAGCTGCGGACGGCTGATAAGGTAACGGCGGATGTCGCCGTCAGTGAGCGAGCCGCACATGCGTCCGTCGGCATCCAGCACAAAAAGCACCATCGTCTGCCCCGAAAGCCGGTTCAACTGAGTGAGGGCCTCCACCAGCGTCGCCTCCACACCTATGATATGCTTATTCCAATCGTACATGATTCTATCATTTTTTTGCTTCGTGAAGGTAGCCATTTATCCCATAATTTGCAAATTCTCAACGCCGACGGAAGCCCTGCCGCTCCATTTTTTTGCCTATTTATCCCAACTTTTGTCCTCTTTCGGTTGTTTCTCCCAAACCGAGGGGACAAGTAATTCCATTTTTTTGTAAATTTGAGCATGAAACGAATCCGACTTCTCCTACTGGCGGTAATGCTGACCGTCCTGAACGCCGCGGCCATCGACTTCCGCATGACGGCGGCCGACGGTGCTGTCGTGCGGCCTGCCGACTACGACTCGCCCTATCTGCTCGTGTTTCTCTACAACTCCGGCTGCGACAACTGCTCCCGCTCAGTGCAGCGCATCGTGGAATCGGAACTGCTGGAGAAAGCCTGCCGCAACGGCGCGCTGCGCATCGTCTCCGTTGCCGTGTTTGAGGAGGACAACCGCCACTGGAAGCGGAAAGCCACCGAGTTTCCGGAAGGATGGGACAACTTCTGCGATGCCGACAACGACATCGTCACCTCGCCGGTGCTCGACTTTTCCACCGTGCCTGCGTTCATACTGCTTGACGCGAAGCGCGACGTAGCGTTTTCCGACATCTCGATGAATGCCCTGCTGCGCCACCTGGAGAGCGACAGCACGTTTCAGGCACTCCTGTCACCGGCTGACGGAACACCTCAACCCTAACGAATCAAATTAAACAGCATCTGAAAATATATTTCTTATGAATACCAAAATAGTCAAATCACTGTTGATTTCACTCCTGACGCTCGTTGCCTCCGCTACGGTATCGGCTCACGAACACGCGTTCTTCGACACGTCGCGCCCCCAAAAGGTGCTCACCTTCGGACTCCGGGCCGGCATGAACTCCTCCGGCATGCAGACCAACTATCTGAAACTGCAGCCTGAACTCATCCACGGTAATTTCTACTGGCGTTCCGGCATGCAGATTGGCGGTGTCGCAGACCTCCACATCCGCAACTATTTCGCCATCGAGGTGGGTCTCTATTGGGAAAACAAAGGTTACGACTGCTCCATGATGGCGGCCACGGCCGAAGACGACTACATGAGCAGCATGTACGGCCACATGCGCCACAACGACCTGAGCGTCCCGGTGATGCTCTCCTTCCGCCTCAACGTGTTGCCGCAAGCCATGTGCCACATCGACATCGGCGGCTATTGGACATACGGCATCGGCGGAAAAAAGAACCTGAAATCTTACTTTGCCTACGGAGCGCAGGACGGACAACTTGTGTTTGACCAGATGGAGACAGAGGCGAACTATTATGGAAGCAACCCGAAGGACTTCCTTTCAGTCGACCGCACCGACCTCGGACTGAGAGTGGGAACCGGCCTGACGTTCTTCAATCGCTACTTTGTCGGTGTCTACTATCAGCACAGTTTGAAAAACATCGCTCAAAACTTTGACGGCGGCCCCAACTACCGCTTCCAAAACAACAGTTGGAGCGTCAACATCGGCTACAACTTCTAAAACGACCACATACGAAAATCCGGCATTCCGCAGACAAATAAAAGCGGAATGCCGGATTCGTTTTTCTCCCTGACGGGATGGCTATTTCTTCGGATAGCCTACGGGATTGTTCATCATCGGGAGCTGTGCCGGTGTCAGATTCAGCAACTTGCACAGACCTTCCGTATCCATCGACGCGCGCGGAACGGTACACAATCCGTTAGCCGCACAATAGAGGCTCACGTTCTGCGACACAATGCCGGCATCCATCGCCGCCATCAACCTGACGCGCTCACCGTCCATACCGAAACGGGAAGTGTCCGATACAAAAAGTAGCACCACCGGGAAAGTCTTCACGAAATCCTGCTGACCGGCCACCAGACTGCGGTGGTCGCCGTCGACGCGGTGCTTCAGGCTGTGTCCCGCATGGTCGTAAAGATAGACTGCCTCAGCCGTAAACACATAGACGTCAATGTCCTGCTTGCCGAGAGCCGACGGTGCTGTCCGTCCGCCTGTTTCCGGGCGGTTGACTCCGTTGGCGGCCCACAGCACGCCCGACAGGTCGTCCAGACTCAAATCGTCAGGAGCGCACTCTCGCACCGACTGCCGTTCCGACAATGCCTTCATCACCGTAAGTCCTTTATTCAAATCAGGTTGCGGCAGACGGACATCCTCCGTTCCGCGAGCCTCGGCCACCAGCATACAGCCCAGCGCCACTGCCGCCAAAAGTAATTTCTTCATAGCCTTAAATTTCATGGTTTCTATTATTTCTTCTCAAATACGAATTCCTCCTCGCCCACATGGACAATCACCCGGCGGCAACTCTCCCGTTGCCAAAGCGACGAGATGTCGAACGAGGCATAAATGCGCCGCTCAAACATAGGCTCATGCTCCAGCAGGTCATAAACCATGTAGAGGTCTACCGTTTCCTCTCCGGCTTTCTCCTTATCGGCCAGCAGCGCAAGTCCGAACTTCTGCCCCGAATAAGGAACCCAGCCCGACAGATTGATGTAATCGCCGCTGCGCCAGAGGCTTTCCACCGTGATTTCATCCGACGGCTGCCCGGCTGCGTTGGCCGTCAGCCCCAGCGACATCAGGATAATAGTAGAGCAACCGTCCACTCGTATCAGTTTCTTTCCCGGCTCCAGTTCCTGCAGAACCGTATAGCGGAGCACCAAGCGTGCCCCCGGCTCCACGCCGTCAGGCAACTCGACCGCACCCAGAAGCGTCTGTTCCGGCGCATCGTCACGCGAGCGGAACGTAAAACAGGCATAACCCTCCTCCTGACCCTCATAGGTGACAAACTCCGTCAGGAAATCGCCGTAGTCGAACTCCTCGTCCTTGCCGCACGCCCACAACATGGGCAGCAGCAGAATCACCGCCAACAGTCTGACCGCCGTTCTCATGGCAATATCCTTCCGTCACGCATTTTCAGCACTCTGTCACACATTCCGGCAAGCGACTCGTCGTGAGTGACAATTACAAACGTCTGCCCCATCTCACGGCGCAGGTCAAAGAACAGCCGGTGCAGTTCCTCCTTGTTCTGCGTGTCGAGGCTTCCCGACGGCTCGTCGGCAAACACCACGTCAGGCTTGTTAATCAGCGCGCGCGCCACAGCCACCCGCTGCTTCTCGCCTCCCGACAACTCCGACGGCTTATGCCCAGCACGCCCCGTCAGATTGAGAAACTCCAGCAGCTCCGCCGCCCGTCGTGCAGCCTCACCCTTGTCCCTTCCGCCAATCAGAGCGGGAATCATCACATTTTCCAGCGCGGTAAACTCCGGAAGCAACTGATGAAACTGAAAGACGAAACCGATACGGCGGTTACGGAATTCCGCCAGCCGCCGTTCGGAGAGGCCGGCCACATCCACGCCGTCATACACCACACTGCCCCCGTCGGGACGGTCGAGTGTACCCGCAATCTGCAACAGCGTTGTCTTTCCGGCACCGCTCGGCCCCACAATCGAGACCACCTCGCCCCGCTCAATCACGGCCGACACGCCGTTGAGCACCGACAAAGAGCCGAAACTTTTCCTTATATCCTTGAGTTCTATCATCTAATCACTACTATTGGTTCGTTTTTGCGAAGTTACAAAAAAATTATAACTTTACGGCAGAAAATCGGAGACACTACTGCCTGCCCCATCAAAAAAGAATGCAAATGAAAAGGACCGTCATCTGTTTGTTGTCAATGTTGTTACCCCTGCTTATGCTGGCGGGAAACGACCGCTACATCAACCGTATTTATGAAGAGTACGGAAAATGGAAACGGACAGCCTGCTGGTATATGCCTACCGCGACATTCTAAACGAAAAATACGACCAGGCAACTGCCATATATGCACTGGCTCTCACCCGCCTGGAAAACAGCAACGAGAGCGCCGACCTGAAGAAAGTCGCCCGGATTTACAACAACATCGGCTATATCAACTCTTTCGAATACTACAATTTTGCCGAGGCTTACAAATACTATATCCGCTCGATGGAAATCAGCCGGCAGATTCACTACACGGACCTGTATGCCACGCTCCAGCTGAATATCGGAAACATCTATGCCGAGCTGAACCTCTACGAAAAATCACAGGACTACTTTCTGCACGCCTTCAACGACGGCATCCGCTACCGGCAGCCTGAACCGACACTGATTGCCTTCGTCAATCTGCTGAGCCACGCATTGGAATACAATGACCTGGAAAGTACCCGAAAGATAGCCGGACGCTATGCCGACATCCCCGACAGCGGGCAAGCCAGCCTCAGCCGGTTCACCGCCCTTTACCACAAGGGAGTGATGTATTTGCTGGACAAACGCTATCCACAGGCGCTGGAAACGTTCGCTCAGCTACAATCAAATGTTGACACGGATTTCGACCCGGAACGCTATGTGCTGATGTCGTACACGGCCACCACCGCCACCTACCGGATTATGGGAGAGTATGACAAAGCCATCACGGAAGCCCTCCGCGCACGCTCCTACGCCAACGAGCAGGGATTTCACAATGCCAGCATGTGGATTAACCTCATGCTCGAAAAGCTATACGGCCTCGCCGGACGCCACGAAGAGGCACTGGCGGCCAAACGGGATGCCTTATTCATGAAGGATTCCCTGATGAACGACAAAACCATCAGCAGCATTTTTAAAATCAAGTCGAGCCACGACGTTGACAACCTGCGGCACCAGATTGCGGAAATCAATCAGAAACGCAGAAACCAGAACATCGTGACGGGCATCCTGCTGACGGCTTCGCTGGTCATATTCCTGCTGTTGCTATGGCTCTACATCAAAAACAGACGACTGCGCAACTACAACCAGGAACTCTACCGCAAGAACATGGAAGCCATACGGACCGAACAGCAGAACACCCGGCTCCGCAAGTCCTACGAGCACAAACTGGCGGAATGCATGGAGGAGCTAGACAAGCTGAAACAGGAAACGGCCTCCCAGGAGACGGAGGAAAGCTCCAACACGAAATACAGGAACTCTCCGCTGGACGACCTCTCAAAGGTGACGTTGCTCGGCCGGATACTGGACGTGATGGAAAACAGCGTGAGGTGTTCTCGCAGGATTTCTCTTTGGACAAACTGACGGCGTTGGTAGGCTCACGCTCCAAATACGTGTCACAAATCATCAATGAAACCTATGAAAAAAATTTTAGCGCTTTCCTGGCCGAACGCCGCATTCGGGAGGCCTGTCAGATTCTTTCAGACGAGAGCCTGATGAAAAACTACACCATCGAAGCCATTGCCGCCAACCTCGGTTTCAAGTCGAGAACCAACTTCATTTCGGTGTTCAAACGCGTTACGGGGCTTACTTCCACGCAGTTTAAGAACCATATCGAATAGGCTTCAAGGCGGTTTAAAGCGTCGTAATCTTGTCTTTATTCGTGAAAAAATACTTTTTAGAGGCCTTTTCCGAAGGCTATTCCGAAAAGTGTTTCCTAATTTTACGCAAAACGAACTTAAGGAACGAATCCTAAACTAAATTACTATGACACGACTACTTCAATACGGACTGGCTGTTCTGACAGCAGCGACCCTGGCTTTCATAGCCAATGCCACTCCCTCCCGGGCAGACGGCAAAATTCTGAATTACGTAGTGGAATATTCCGGCGAAGATATGGTTTCGCGGACCGACTACATCTATCTCCCGACAGGATTGGTAGGCGAGAAAATCGTACAACGCACGAATCCGAACAACGAGGGTGCATTGGAAAACAGCGAACGCGAAGTCTACGGCTACGACGACCAGCAGCGCATGAATTCCTACGAGAGCTATGTATGGGACCGTGCTTCCCTGACATTCGTAGGAAGCCCGAAAGTAGGCAGCAAAACTTCTACAACTTTTGATGAGGAAGGCAGACCTCTCGAAGTTATCTACTACAAATGGGGAACCAGCGGATGGGAAGAAAACCAGAAAGGCGTTTTCACTTATCCGGAGAACGGTGTCGGCAGTGAGTCAAGATACAAAAAACTGAACGGCACATGGAAGGCTGACCCATTCGAAATCTACGACTACACCTACGACGACCAGCAGCGCGTCGTAAAGCAGTTGCGCAGCAGCTATTCATTCGACTTCGAATCATACGACTATAAGAAAACGCTGATAGAAAAGACAGTCTACAACTACGACGAACAGGGAAATCAGACGCTTTATGAACTGTATGCCGACATGGGTGGCACAAGCGAGAGCGGTGACCCGGAAGAAGCCCTGTCGCTGATGTACCGCTACAAATACGAGTACGAATACAACGAGGACGGTCTCTACACCCGGAAAACGACCTATACATGGCGCGACTGGCTGGGAGAATACTCGCTGGAGTCAGACCTGACGTATGAATACCACTACATCAGCGGTGGCGCAGCCGACCTTCCTTACTCCAACGACTTCAATGCGGAGAACAGCTTCGAAGGTCTTGACGTGGCCGACGGCAACGAGGACGGCAATACATGGCACTGGGACGGACAAGCAGCCAGCTGTACGACAACACAGGGCAATCCGGAACCGGATATCCTGTATCTGCCGGCTCTGAACCTGAAACGCGCCGATGAGACACGCATCCGCTTTACAGCCCGTGTTGCCAACGCAGAGAAGCCGGGTAGAATCCAGATGATTCTTTGCAACAACGACGACCAGAAAACGCCGCTCGGCACTATTGGCGAAATTCACGAAATCACCGGTACCGAAGAGGTTGAGATTGTCGGCTACTCCTATCGCACCTTACAATATGAGCGCTACACCTGCAAGCGACGGAAGCCTTCAAGTGCTTCTCGAATGGTACGCTCCTTACCAAACACTTGCCGGCGACTGGCTCAACTCCGTTGACAAGATGGAAGTTTACCGCAATGACCAGGAAACTCCGGTTTATGCAACCGCAGCAACCGGTTCCACTCTTGCAACAAGATGGATAGACAACACCGTCCCGGAAAAAGGCACTTACACTTACCGGATTTACGCTTATGTAGGCGAATTGAAGAGTGACCCAATCACGGCAACCGTTAAGGTCGGCTATGCCGCTCCGCAGGCAATCCAGAACCTGAAGATAGTTGAAAACGAAGACCACAGCGTCACGCTGTCATGGGATGCCGACGAGACATCAGAATCAGAAGTAAGATACCTCGTAGAACGCAACAATGAGTTTATCGTAACCGATGCTGCCGGCATTACTTCCGTAACCGACAAGCCGGATTGCTCAAACGGACAAGTTGCCGTGTTCTACGCCATCACTCCTTACAACGAAATCGGAAACGGTCCGACATCCTACTCAGGACTATTGTTCGTCGGAGAGTCTCACGCTCTGCCTTTCGAAGAATCATTTGCAGGCGGTGCATGCACATACCAATGGATGAACGAGAAGGTGAAAGGCTACGATGCAGCATGGGGTGTCGGCAGCCAGGCATACAATCCTGACGCGATGCCACAGGATGAAGACGTCGGTCTGGCTTCCTTCCAGTCACTTATCCTTGCCGAAGGCGACCAAATCCGCTTCACAAGCGAGAAGTTCGACCTCAGCAGTGCAACCGACCCGGTACTCCGCTACTATGTATACCTGACCGACGCGCCGGCATCCGCCGACCAACTGACGGTTGAGGCTTCTACCGACAATGGTGAATACAAAGCGCTGACAGAACCACTCCAAGTTTCCGGACACCAGGAAACCGGCTGGCAGGAACAGATTGTTTCCCTGAATGAGTTCAAAGGCCAGGCTAACGTACGAATCAGCTTCTTCGGTGAGTGCGGATTGACCAGCAACATCCACATTGACAACATCCGCGTTACTGACGGCATCAGTGGAATCGAAGCTCCGGCAACCGACAACGTCCGCATCTATGCTTCCGACGGTCAAATCCACATCAGCGCCGACCAGGAAACTGAGTTTGCCATCTACACAGCTGCAGGTGTGACTATCTTCAGCGACAAGACCCGTCAGAGCAGCGTCGACGTACCGGCCGGCATCTATCTGGTACGCGGTGCAGGTATGACTCAGAAAGTAATTGTACGCTAAGCGCCTGCCATCAGTCAGGAACTTATAGATAACAAAGCAATCCGCCCACTTTCACAGTAGGCGGATTGTTTTATTTTAACCCAAATCTTTCCGGCCGCCTTTCCCAAAAAATGGAGGGTTTATTTCAATATGTGCCATTAAAGTGCTACTTTTGCATAGAAAGAGTTCTTTGAAGGTTGCGTAATCCACAGAAAGATAGAGAAATAGACACCCCTCCGATTCGTAACCTACCCACATTATGAGTTACCGACCACGACTCATTATCAAACACTTAGACCTTTTTCGCAATTTCGTGTTAGAAAATTTACTGTGAAGCGATGAAATTAGATACGGTTGACCAAATACTGTTTGACGGCACTCCACTCTCTATCGATGAGGCAACACGGCAGAAAATGGCGGAATGCTACGATTTTCTGAAATCGTTTGCGGCCGATAAGGTAATTTACGGCATCAATACCGGTTTCGGTCCGATGGCGCAATGGCGCGTCGGCGATGCCCACCTGAAAGAACTGCAGTATAACCTGATACGCAGCCACGCCACCGGTGCCGGCGAACCGCTCGACGACCTGTGCGTCAAGGCGGCCATGATTGCCCGCCTCGGCACGTTCCTTCAGGCTCGCTCAGGAGTCCATCCGGAGGTAGCCTCGCTGCTGACGGAATTCATCAACCGTGACATCATCCCCTTCATTCCCCAGCACGGAAGCGTAGGTGCGAGCGGTGACCTCGTACAACTGGCTCACATGGCGCTGACGCTTATCGGCGAAGGACAGGTCCGCTACAAAGGCGAGTGGCGTCCGACAGCCGACGTGATGCGCGAATGCAGGCTGAAACCGCTCGGAATACACATTCGGGAGGGACTCTCCATCACCAACGGCACCTCAGTCATGACGGGTATCAGCATCGTCAATGCCCATTTCGCGGAGGCATTGCTCGACCGCAGCGTTCTGGCTGCCGTATGGATGAATGAAATTGCCGCATCCTACGACGACCTGATGTCAGAGGAGCTGAACAGCGTACGCCACCACTACGGACAACAGGCCGTGGCCCGCAAAATGCGCGAGCTGGCAGAAGGAAGCCGGTCTCTGAGAAAACGCGAGCATGAGCTCTACGACAGCAAACACGCGGAAACCGACACCTTCGACCATAAGGTGCAGGCCTACTACTCGCTACGCTGCACACCGCAGATTCTCGGCCCGGTACTCGACACACTGAGATATGCCCGCCAAATACTTGAGGACGAACTGAACTCTGCCTGCGACAACCCGATTGTCGACCCGGAGAGCCGCAACGTGCTCCACGGAGGCAATTTCCACGGCGACTATATCTCGCTGGAACAGGACAAGGTGAAAATCGCCGTCGTACGCCTCGCCATGACTGCCGAACGACAGATGAACTACCTCTTCCATGACCGCATCAACGGCATTCTGCCACCTTTTCTCAACATGGGTACGCTCGGCCTCAACTACGGTATGCAGGCCAGCCAGTTTACGGCAACTTCCACCACGGCGGAGTGCCAGACGCTCGCCATGCCCAACTATGTGCACAGCATTCCGAACAACAACGACAACCAGGACATCGTGAGCATGGGCACCAACTCGGCACTGCTTTGCCGACGCGTCATCGACAACGCCTTCCAGGTAATGGCTATCCACTATATGGCATTAGCGCAGGCTACCGACTGCCTGCAGCTGGCCGACCGTCTGTCGCCAGCCTCCCGCAAGGCCTACGACGACATCCGCCGCATCATGCCGCCCATCACCGACGACAAGCCGCTCTACGGCAACATCGCGGCGATTGAACATTATTTACGAACCAATTTATTAAAATATAACCTCTTATGAAATATGCACTCGTCACCGGCGGTTCGCGCGGACTCGGCAAGGCAGTCTGCCTGCGGCTGGCCGCACAGGGCATCCCGGTAATCGTCAACTATAAGCAGAACACGGAAGCGGCCAACGCAGTCGTCGCCGAGATTACGGCGGCGGGAGGCACGGCCGAACTCCTGCCTTTCGACGTGGCATCGCCCGCTGAAATCGAGGAGGCACTGGCGGCATGGGCCGACAAGCATCCTGACGACTATGTGGGAATCCTTGTCAACAATGCCGGCATCCGTCAGGACAACCTAATGATTTTCATGCAGGACGAGCAATGGCACAGCGTGATGGACACGACAATGAACGGTTTTTTCTATATCACGCGACGGTTGCTGAAGGATATGCTGACCCACCGCAACGGGCGTATCATCAACATGGCTTCGCTCTCCGGCATCAAGGGTTTGCCCGGACAGGTCAACTACTCGGCGGCAAAAGCGGCGCTCATCGGCGCCACAAAAGCGCTGGCACAGGAAGTGGCACAACGGAAGGTGACGGTCAATGCCGTCGCTCCGGGCTTCATCACCTCCGACATGACGAAGGACCTCAACGAAGCGGAGCTGAAGAAGCTCGTCCCGATGGGACGCTTCGGCAAGCCTGAGGAAGTGGCGGCGCTCGTGGCATTCCTCGCCTCGGACGAAGCAGCCTACATCACCGGCGAGGTTATTTCAATCAACGGAGGTCTTTACACTTAAAAAACGACAGACAACAGATATGAGCAGACGTGTAGTAATCACCGGAATGGGCATCTGGTCATGCCTCGGTACGACTCTCGAAGAAGTGAAGGAATCGCTCTATGCCGGAAAATCGGGCATCGGGATGGAGCCGGAACGGCTTGAACTCGGCTACAGCTCGGCGCTGACGGGCATCGTGCCGCGGCCGAAGCTGAAAGGAGTCATTGACCGCCGGCTGCGTGTCGGACTGGCAGAGGAAGGCGAATATGCCTTCATGGCCACGCGCGACGCGTTCGCCCAGGCCGGCATCACACAGGAATACCTCGACGAGAACGAGGTGGGCATCATCTACGGCAACGACTCTTCCTCGAAACCGGTCATCGAGGCCTGGAAAATCATGGAGGAGAAGCGCGACTCTGCCCTTCTCGGCTCGGGCTACATCTTCCAGTCGATGAACTCGACGGTCACGATGAACCTCTCGACCATTTTCCACCTCCGCGGTGCCAATTTCACCATCTCGGCGGCCTGTGCCAGCGGCTCTCACTCCATCGGTCTGGCCTACATGCTGATTAAGCAGGGGTTGCAGGACATGGTGCTGTGCGGCGGCGCGCAGGAGACCAACGCCTACTCGATGGCGACTTTCGACGCGCTCTCGGCCTTCTCCAAGCGGATGGACGACCCGCAGCGCGCCTCACGTCCGTTTGACAGCGCCCGCGACGGTCTGGTGCCGAGCGGCGGCGCGGCCTCACTCATTCTGGAGGACTACGACCATGCCGTAAAGCGTGGCGCAACCATATTGGCGGAAGTGACGGGCTACGGCTTCTCTTCCAACGGCGGCGGCATCTCGCAGGCGAGCGACAAGGGTTCGGAAACGGCAATGCTCCGGGCCTTGGCCGATGCCGGCATCACGGCTGACGACGTGGACTACGTCAATGCTCATGCCACCTCAACGCCTCAGGGCGACACCTTCGAGGCGATGGCGCTCGACCGCATTTTTGCCGGTAAGAAGGCACTTATCAGCTCCACCAAATCGATGACCGGCCACGAGTGCTGGATGGCGGGAGCAAGCGAGATTGTCTACTCCGTACTGATGATGCAGCACGGCTTCGTCGCACCCAACATCAACCTGGAGAACCCCGACGAGTACGCGGCAAAACTCAACCTGACGGCAAAGACCGTCGACATGCCGGTCAACACCGTTCTCTCCAACTCATTCGGCTTCGGCGGTACCAACAGCGCCCTTGTCATCCAAAAACTAAAGTAACCGCGATGAAATTATTCCCGGCCCTGGAAAAGGCTTATACCCACGAACAACTCTCCGCCCCGGAAGCACAACGGATGGCACAGCTGATTGCGTTCGGCCCGATTGTGTTTCAGGTGTCGCGGCTGATGATAAAATTCGGCATCCTCGACCTGCTCCGCGACAACGTGGAGGGACTGACGGCGGAGGAGATTGCCGGAAAGACCGGTCTTTCGGCTTATGCGGTGAAGGTGCTGACGGAGGCTTCGCTCTCCATCGGAACGATACTCGTCGACGGCGACCGTTTCCGACTGACGAAGACCGGATGGTTCCTTCTCACCGACGAATCGACCCGCGTCAACCTTGATTTCAACCACGACGTGAACTATCTCGGCATGTTCGACCTTGAACAGGCGCTCACCGAGGGACGTCCCGCCGGACTCAGCCGGCTCGGCAACTGGCCAACGGTCTACGAAGGCTTGTCGCAACTGCCCACAGAAGTGCAGAAAAGCTGGTTTGCCTTCGACCATTTCTACTCCGACCACTCGTTCCGCCAGGCACTCGACATCGTGTTCGCGCGCCCCGTACGCCACTTGCTCGACGTAGGCGGCAACACCGGCCGCTGGGCAATGCAATGCGTGACCCACGACCCGGAAGTCAACGTGACCATCCTCGACCTGCCTCAGCAAATCGGACTGATGCGCGAGGCGACGAAGGGTAAGGAGGGAGCCGACCGCATCGACGGCATCGGACTTGACTTGCTCAGCGAAGCACCGTTCCCCGACGTCCATGAATGGGACGCCATCTGGATGAGCCAATTCCTCGACTGCTTCTCGGAAGAACAGATTGTAAGCATCCTGAGCCGTGCCTCCCGCGTGATGAGCGACACGACACGCCTCTACATCATGGAGACGTTCTGGGACCGCCAGCGCTACGAGACGGCTGCCTTCTGCCTGACGCAGACAAGCGTCTACTTTACAGCCATCGCCAACGGCAACAGCAAGATGTACCATTCCGACGACATGGCGCGCCTCGTCGGCCTTGCCGGCCTCAAAGTGGAAAGCATCTCCGACCATCTCGGTCACGGCCACAGCATCATGGTCTGCAAACGGAAATAAATAAAAACATAAACATATATGGAAAGACAAGAAATTGAAGAAAAAGTACGTGCCTTCCTCATCGATGAACTGGAAATCGACGAAGAAAACATCTTCCCGGAAGCGCACCTGAAGAACGACATGGGCATCGACAGCCTTGATTTTGTCGACATCGTAGTAATCGTGGAAAAGAATTTCGGTTTCAAAATCAAGCCGGAAGAGATGGCGGGAGTCGAGACACTTTCCCAATTCTGCGACTACATCGAGCGCAAAGTCAACTAATCGCCTACGCGCCGACAAACCAAAAGCAACGGCAAGACCGCACGCACATGCTGCAGTCTTGCCGTTGCTTTGTCTCATTCTCTCCTATCGCCGGAGAGAGCGGGCTCGTTATTCAAACATTTTCTCCAAATCGTGCAGAAGGACGAACAGCGCCGTATCGTAGTCGGAAGAGAACGGCTGGCAATTGGTCAGCAACGCGCCATGGATACCGTTGTTTCCGCGGCTCCAAATCGTCCCCGTGCAGGCCAGCGCGCCGGAATGAAACGAAGCCCAATCCTTAAACACACTGTGTCCGATATACCATCCCAAGCCGTAGTTAGCCACGCTGGAAGGCGTATACATTTCGTCGAGTGATGCCTTTGTCAGAATATCGGGTACTTTCTGACCGTAATCCACACAATTGGCAAGCATCATCAGCTCGCGGGCAGATGCCACAAGGCCGCCGGCAGCCTTCAGCATTTCCATGTCGTTGTCGTAAGGCGCATAGCCCGTAGCCTCGTACACCACCTCATTCTCGCGGCGATGAGCCTTGTCGCCGCCCACATGGATATCCGCAATGCCGGCCGGCTTATAGACATGCTCCTTCAGGTAGGACTCATAATCCATTCCCGACACTTTCTCGATGACCATACCCAGAATGCCGTATCCCAGGTTATAATAAGAGAACAGCGTACCCGGAGAGGATTCCTGTTTCACGTTATCCAATACATATCTCACGCGCTCCTTGAGCGATTTCCCGTCGTACGGCGAACCTGCGTTCGGAAACATCGGGTCCTCCGGGCTGCTTGTCCAACCGCTTGTGTGCTGGAGCAGGTGGCGCACCGTCACTGCCGCCTTCGCGCCCTCTACCACTCCGAATTCCTCTGACAAAATACCATCTTTGCCAAATACGGGCGCATCAAGCGACAATTTCCCCTGCTCGGCAAGCTGCATGACAGCAATAGCCGTGTGCTGCTTCGAAAGACTTGCGATGCGGAACAACGTACGCTCATCGGCACGCTGCCGTGTTGCCGGAACAGCAAAGCCGTAACCCGCCGCATAAACAATCTCCTCGTCCTTGCTGATGGCAAGCCCCACTGCCGGGACATGGAAAGTCTTCATAAAATCATAGACTTTTCCATCGACTTTCACATTGCCCTTTCTGACAAGCAATTCGTAATTACGAATCGTACCATCCTCGGCTATCACGTCCAGCTTCTGCGCCTTCATCAGGTCAACCGCATCATTCGCCTCAACCATCACCCCGTCAATGCGTACCGAAGCCTTGTCCGACACCTTCAACGTCGGAACCAACTTCTTGTCGCCCCAGCTTTCCGGGACAGTAAGATAGACCACCTGACCGATTAGCACGGAATTCACATAGTCCTCACTCAATCCGGGATTATCGGCAGCTTTCAGCGAAAGCTCCAACAAAAGATTTTCCTTACTTTTCGATTCCTCAGGGCCGGCAGGTCCGTCGCTGGAAGAACACCCGACAAACAGTATCATCAACGCCAGTGTCAGGATTTTCAAATGAAAGAAATGCATGTTTTTTATAGTTTTAGAATACTACAATATGGAATATCGACCTCAAAGTTAGCAATATTCCCCCACTCCACAACTTAAACCCACTCTATTTCCCGTACTATCCGCAACAATCCATACCAAAACGAGCATAAAAAAACTCCCTGCGGCCGAGGCTGCGGGGAGTTTTTTTATCTAATTGTAATTATGAACCCAAGGATACGATTTTCCCAAATTAAGCTTTCCACTAAAATAGCTATAATTTGCATAGCCTTTCACATCTTCCCAATTCAAGGTTGACACGTACACTTGGTCTTTTAAATCATAATACTACTACATATTCATCTTTGCCGCAAACAGTAAGGAAGCTCCTGCCGGCAAATCCATACTATCAAAATTTTTCACAATCGGAATCATATTATTCCTAATATACGAATCTGATATTGGCTGGCTACATCCTTGAGCATATTCTTTAAAAAAATAGAACAAACAATTATCCCTTTCTTGCTCAGAAAGATGTTCTTGAGTTTCAAGAAGATGATAGATTGCCTTAAGTTCTTGTGCCATTTGCATTTGATTTCTAAAATGTCCACCGACCATCATTGCGCCAAAAATGGAACGCATAACTTTTTTTTGTTGTGTTTCATTCATACTCATAAATTTATTTAGTTTGAATTATTGCATATAAATTATAAACAAGGTTTTTACTATACATTAGAATATCGTGCATGCTCATCCTATCTCCAAAAACTGTAAAAGTAGTAGACCTTGCTGCACTACTGTTCCCAAAAGTATCCAGCAATTCTTGATGAATTTGTTTCAAAACATTCAAACTATTCAGCAACGTCTCCTTGGATGCGTTTCTCTGTACTTGACTTTGCGTAATAGTTACCTGATTTTCTAAGTCTTTTAGTAAGGAATTAATTTTACTAATCGAAGACATTGCATTAAAAAGTCCCATACATCATTAATATTTTAAATTTTTATATAAATAATCCAGAGTATTCCTCAAATATGATTCCCACATAACTACACCCACGTGTTCTCCATTCCAAACATCAACCGTAGCTCCCATCATTAGAATTCTATTCATGTCTGATAGATTCTGTTTTATTTTATCATATTTACGAGCATAATGAATGATGTTTTGATAATGTGATTTTATCTTCTCACGATTTCGTCCATCTATCATATCATAATTAAGAGGAGTTCTATAAATTAAAATATTGTAGTACAGTTGTTTATATGGTTCCAAGAGCGTAAATTTGCAGAAAA
>CALUMX010000024.1 GCA_944321875.1 uncultured Muribaculaceae bacterium | reverse complement strand
ATTCTTTTGAAGAATCTTAAAAAATACAAAAACACCCAATTTTACATTCTTGGGTGTAAAAAAAGGTGTAAATCTCGGATTTCGAAATTTACACCTTGTGTCTTGCGGAGAGAGAGGGATTCGAACCCCCGGAGGTGTTACCCTCAACGGTTTTCAAGACCGCCGCAATCGACCACTCTGCCATCTCTCCAAAAAAGTTTTTTCCCGTTCCCTCGCTTGGGATTTTGCGTTGCGGAGAGGACGAGATTCGAACTCGTGGTAGGATTACTCCTACGTCAGTTTAGCAAACTGGTGGTTTCAGCCACTCACCCACCTCTCCATTTTTTGTCGAAGTTCTTTCGCTTTTGCGATTGCAAAGGTAGAACGATTTTTTTAAATCTGCAAAATTTTCCGGCACTTTTTTTCAAGAAAAATTGATTTTGTCGCGGCCGCAGCATCGGCGTGGCGGGGAATGCAGGAGTCGGTCAGGCTCTCTTCGTTGCGCTTGCTACCTGACGTTCCGACAGTTAACAGTTGTGCTTCGGAGGAAAATCGGGGAAACGTCTTTGTTGGTTGATTTTCAACAAATTCGTTTCGCAGCCTTACCAGGGACGGGCGCACCTGGGGTACACTCCTACAAGCGGGGAAAACACACCATCGTTACACACGTCGGTGCGGCCGCCGTCATTCCATATTACCGTGCGGCCGTTGGTATTCCTGCTGCGCTTGGGCATTTTTGTCTAAACATCTTCTCAGATTTGCACGTTTTTCAGATTGGTATTACCTTTACCTAAAATCGGGGCATGGGGAATTGGTTGTTTTTTGATGTCCGACGATTGTCATCGTCCGAAGCCTCCCAATGGCCGATAGGGAAGAGGTGCGCCGGCGGTCGGCGTGTCTGCCCGATGTAATGAATGATAATTAGAATGAATCTATGGATATACCTGCTTTAACGCTGCTGGAGTTTAACCGCCGGGTGGCGCGGTTGATGCAGCATGAGAGCGTCCAGCGCTGCTGGATTGTGGCCGAGACGAGCGACGTGCGCGTGAGCTGCGGCCACTGCTATCTGGAGTTGGTGCAGAAGGACCCCGACCGGGGTACGACGGTGGCCCGGTCGCGTGCCGTCATCTGGGCCAACCGCTACGCCTATCTCCGCCACTCGTTTGAGAGCGAGACGGGGCAGGCCTTCGGCAGCGGCCTGAAGGTGATGGTGGAGGTGAGCGTCAACTTCCACGAGCAATACGGCTACTCGCTGCTGATTTCGGCCATCAACCCTACCTATACCATCGGCGACATGGCGCGGCAGCGGCTTGAAATACTCCGCCGGCTGAAGGAGGAGGGCATTATCGACATGAACCGTCAGCTTCCGTGGCCCGAAGTCGCGCAGCGCGTGGCAGTGGTGTCGGCTGCCGGTGCGGCGGGCTACGGCGACTTTGTCGACCAGCTTCACCGCAATTCCTCGGGCATCAAGTTCTATACCTGCCTGTTTCCTGCCGTGATGCAGGGGGTGAACACCGTGCCTTCCATTATTGCCGCCCTTGAGCGTATCAATGCCCATGCCGACCTTTTCGACTGCGTGGTCATCATCCGCGGCGGAGGGGCAACGTCGGAACTGAATGCCTTCGACAACTACGACCTGGCCGTGCATGTGGCCAATTTTCCGTTGCCGGTCATTTCGGGCATCGGCCACGACCGCGACAATACGGTGCTCGACGCGGTGGCGAGCGTGCGTGTGAAGACACCTACGGCAGCTGCCGCATGGCTTATCGACCGTGCCGAAGGTGCGCTTTCCACGCTCAATGCGCTTTCGGATGCTGTGGTCGAGGTGGCGCGCCAGATGCTTACGGCATCCCGCCAGCAACTGGCTTATTTCTCCAGTACGATTCCGCTTCAGGCTCAGAACATCGTGGTGCGCCACCGTGCCCGCCTGCAATCGTTCGCAGGAGCTATTCCTGTGCATGCTTCCGGGCGCATAGCAGCCGGCCGACGCGACCTGGCGTTCATCTATCAGAACGTGCAGCAGGTCCTCTCGCGTCGTCTTGAGCGCGAGCTGCAACGGGTCGACAGTCTGTCGAAGCAGGTCGACCTGCTTTCGCCTGAGCGTGTATTGCGCCGGGGCTATTCGCTGACGCTGAAGGACGGCCGTGTGGTGACCGATGCCTCCTGTCTGAGTCGCGGCGACGTGCTGACGTCGCGTTTTGCCTCGGGTGAGGTTCTGTCGGTGGTTGAGTGAACGGTTGGATTCAATAATTGATAAAACAATAATAACAAAAAACAGATATGGAAAACAACGATGATTTGAAGACGATGAGCTACAGCGAGGCGATTGCCGAGTTGGAGCGTATCGTGCGGGAGATGCAGAGCGATTCGTGCAGCATCGACAACCTGTCGCGCTACACGTCGCGCTCGCTGGCACTGCTCAAGGTGTGTAAGGAGAAATTGCTTGCCACTGATGAGGAGTTGAAGAAAATCCTCGCCGAACTGGAGCAATAGTCCGGTTCCTATGAAATTGGTGCGCCCTGCGCTTCGGCTTTCGCAGCCGTGGCGCAGGGCGACTTCTTTTCCGAGAATGCTTGTCTCAGATGAGCGGTTCTTGTCTGAACCGATACTTGCGATATTTATTCCATTAGATTATGTTATGCTAAAATTCATATCCCACCCGCAGGCCGGAACTGCTGTAGCCTCTGAGGTCATCTCCAAGACCGAGGTGGAGATAAATGCCGGTGTAGATGGCGTGCTGGGTCGTTGTGGCGATTCTTACGCCCAATCCGGTATCACAGAATCCTTCTTTTTCATTTATGGGAGAACCGCCGTATCGGAAGTCGAAGAAAGGTGAGATTTTCTTGTTCAGGAAATTGACGCGTGCTTGTGCAAAGAGAGGCAAGGACCACTCATTTTCTATGGTGTGGTAGTCGGCGCCCAATCCAATTCCGAGAAAGAAAAAATTGTTGAACTGGTAACCGACAGAAACGGTAGCTGACCATTTGGAGCCGTTCACGTTTGGCCATTGCAACCAGTCATCCTCATCAGTCTCTTCTTTGAAAATGTCGGCGTATGCGCCTACTTCGGCGAAGAGTTTGAATCCCCGCATCGTGCGGCGTGCTTCCTTGCGGGAGAGACCGGAATTTTCCGTTTCCGGGCTTTGCTGAGCCCATAGGGGTGCTGCCATCAGCAGGCAGAACATCCATGCGATTAATCGTTTCATATGCTTATGATTTTAAGTTATACTAAAATTCATATCCCACTCGCAGACCGGTGCTAATATACTCTTTGAGACCAAGCCCCATGCCGCCATGAAGATAAATGCCGGTATAGATGGAGTGCTTAGTCGATGTGGCTATTCTTACGCCCAGTCCGACCTCACCAAATCCTTCGGATTCTTCGTCCGAAGTTATTTCAGAGAAGGGAGAACCGCCGTATCTCAAGTCGAGATAAGGTGAGATTTTCTTGTTCAGGAAGTTAATGCGTGCCTGTGCAAAGATAGGCATAAACCACTCATTCTCTACGGGAAGGTAATCCGCACCCACACCGATTCCGAGAAAAAGAAAATTGTTAATCTGGTAACCGGCAGAGACTGTAGCTGACCATTTGGAACTGTTCGTGGGAGGTGTCTGTATCCAGTCATCTTCGTCAGAGGCGTCTCGGTAAACGTCGGCGTATGCGCCTATTTCGGCAAAGAATTTAAAACCCCGCATCGTGCGGCGTGCCTCCTTGCGGGAGAGGCCGGAAATTTCCGTCTCCGGGCTTTGCTGAGCCCATAGGGGTGCTGCCATCAGCAGGCAGAACATCCATGCGATTAATCGTTTCATATGCTTATGATTTTAAGTTATACTAAAATTCATATCCCACCCGCAGGCCGATGGAGGCCAGACGGTCATCGGCATACTTGGTCTTGTCCGATTCGTTTTTTATGTAGGTGAAAGCCAGTCCGCAGTTGATGGCATGCCCGTTAGCAATTCCGACGCGCACACCGACCGAAGGCTCCGTCATGAACCCCTCGATTTCGCCCAGCGAGTAGCCGATGCGGCAATCGACGTAGGGAGAAACGCGTCCTTTCAGGAAGTTTACCTTTATCATGCCGAATACAGGCACAGCTGTGCGGGATGGGGTGTGGTAGTAGTTGAACTCTGCGCCCACGCCTGCAAAGAAACGGGGATTGAACCTGAAACCGCCAATGCCCGACAGCGAGAGCCTGTCGCTGGCATAGTTACCGGGGTTGATTGGGTCGCTGGGGTCAACATCTACGTTGATGCCGGCATCAACGAGTAGTTGCCAGCCTCTTTGGTTGTGCCGGAAGCAGTTTTCTGTATTGTCCTGTGCGATGAGTGGGAGAGCCATGAGCAGGAACATGGCCAGTATTGTCAGTTTTTTCATAGCCGTATCGCTTTAAGGGTTAGAATTCGTATCCGACGGAAAGTCCGAGGTTGAGGTAGCGGTCGGTCGCACCTCCGATGAAGCTTCCGGAGTCGCCCCGGGGGTAGAAGGTGCAGAGGAGTGCGCAGTTGAGCGCCTTGCCCTTGTCGAGACCAATGCGCATGCCCACCTCATAGCTGTTGTAGAGCGCTGAGACGGCCGCCATTGAGCATGACCAGAAATATCCTCCCAGTTTCACGTCGACGTAGGGCGTAGTGGGACGGTCGAGCAGATTGACGCGGCAGTCGGCATAGAGCGGAAAGCTGAAGCCCTCGTCGCCGATATAATATTCCACCAGCATACCTCCACCCACAAACACATGATTGTTGAATTGGTAGCCCAGCGTAGCGGAAAGTCCGATGTTGTTGTAGGTCGGTTCTGAAATGGGGAAGGAAGGGGGTGTCGTGTCTTCTTCGGTAGTCTTTGAGAACACATTAAAATTCGTGTTCAGGTTGACAAACGCCTTAAACCCCTTCAGCCTGTACTGTGGCTCTTCGGCTTTGGCCCCGGTGGGAATCAGCAGCAGGAAGAACAGAATCACGCTGCATAGCCGGATGATGCTTCTTCGTTGTTGTGTTTTTTGTTTCATAATATTTAGAGATTAATGAACGATAGAAATGCAAATAGTGTGGTGCCCTGTTTATATTCGGCTGATTGATGGTTTAATCTTGCTTAAAATTATAAAAAATAAATGTGCTTCCCAAACTTTTTCTGTGACAATTTGAAAATTGTCGTAGGTATAAATACTTGTATGTTAGATATTTGTGTTTCCGGCTCTAAACTTTCTTGTGACAGGCTTGTTTGGATGAGCGAAAAATGATAAATTTGAGTAAATTTAATGGCCATGAAACGATTAATACCAATACTTTTCCTATTGCTGTGTGTCTTTGCGATGTTTCAGTCCTGCGGGCGTGGTCGGGGAGAACATCCGCTGTTGAGCCGGGCTGACAGTCTGATGTTTGTCTGTCCGGACAGCTCGTTGGCCCTATTGGAGGGGATGGCAGTACCCGAGGATGAGGAGGGCCGTGCTTACTATGCGCTGTTGCTGACGCAGGCACGATGCCTGTCGGGGGAAGCATTGGAAGGCTGTGATTCATTGCTGCGTTGCTGTTTGGACTATTATGAAACATCAACGGATTCGCTGCTAAAATCCAAGGTTTTCCTTTGTGCGGCAATCTATTATAGGGCCGTAGATGAAAAGCAGCAGTCGTTGTATTATATCCGCCGGTCAGCCTCCGCAGCAGAGGAGTTGGATGATAATTCCCTTCATTGTATAATTGAATACTATTGGGCACGAATCCTACAATTTGAAAAGCCTTATGATGAGGCTATTTCTCATTTTAGGCAATCTTATGACTATGCGTTGGCTTCGTCGGATACGGTGCGGATGATTGGGCGTTTGCGAGAAATTGGATGGTGCTATCTTTTGAAGGAAAGACATGACAGTGCAGAGATTTATGTTTATCGAGCTTTAGATTTGTCTTATAAAATATTGAATTACGAGTTGGTTTCTCGGATTCTTCTGGACTTATCTGTATTGGAAGAAAATAAAGGAAGTAATGAAAATGCGTTGATTCAATTAAATCAGGCGCAATTATATGCAGCTCATACATCGGATTCTTTGAAGATATATTGTATGAAGGGAGCTGTACTGATGCGTTTGGGACAGTTGGATTCGGCAGCCTACTATATAAATAAGGGAAGAGAAACCGCAACGCTCTACGACCGTGCCTACGATGCGGATTTGCGGTCGCAGCTGGCGGAACGGCGGGGTGATTACCGCGGGGCGCTCAGTTGGAGCCGCCGCTACTCGTCGCTGCTCGACTCCATCAGCCGCTATGAGAACGACCATCGGGTGATGACGCTGGAGAAACGCTACAATTATGCGCGGGTGGAGGCAGAGCGCAATGCCCTGGAGGCAGAGCGTCAGCACAGCCGCGTAGTTCAGTTGCTGGTGGCGATGGCGTGCATGGTTGCGGCGGGAGCGGGCATCGCCTATGTTCGCCGCCTTCGCCGGACGCTTCGCGAACGGTTGCGTGCGAAAGAGGAGCTGGCGGCGAGTGCGATGGCGCAACTTCATCGCCGTACGGGCGATTTGCTGGCGATGGAGGAGGCGATGTCAGCACAGTCCTCGGAGTTGGAGCGGCACCGTGCGGCTACGGAGCAGCAGCGGGGCGAGCTGTCGGCGTTACGCGAGGAGCGCGAGGACCTTCTCCGCCGGCTTTATGCGATGAACGCGACGGTGCGCAAGGTGGAAGCACTGCGCAACGGCAAGCCGGGCGAGGGAAGGCGGGTGCGTCTCGACGCTACCGAGCTGAATGACCTTCTGGAGGCGGTGAATACGGGCTATGACGGTTTCATCGACCGGCTGCGCGTGGCGTGTCCGTCGTTGAGCGATGCCGACTTCCATCTGTGTGCGCTGCTCCGGATGGGGTTGAGCCATCTTCATATCTCGGAACTGCTGGGCTGCAGCGAGTCGGCATTGCGGAAGCGCAAGTCACGGCTGAAAACGGACAAGCTGGGCGACACAACATCGCGCTCTTTGGAGGAAATTTTGGAGTATTTGTGAAACTTCTTTAACGAATATTATGAAATATGTCAACTGATTGTCAGATGGTTGCCTTTTGGGGGATGTCCCGTTTTTTCACGGCGGCGAAAAATTAACATCTTAAATTGTTGGTAATTTTGATTCTTTCACTATCTTTGTCACACTTTTTAAGACATATAGGGACAAAAAAGGTGTCTTAAAGAGAAAGGGATTAATGTTATGATTCGATTAAAAAATGGTTATTTAAGAAGATAGAGATGACAATTAATAATGCAATTACCGTTCCTCGGGTTTGACACATATCAACTGAGGAGTACCGATAATAATACGGATAAGGGGATTCACTAATTCTGATAAGGTTTTCCTTTATACATTTGAAAAATAGCTGTCAGGCAAGGACGCTCACCGGCGTGCTTTGTATGGTAGCGTGTCATTTGGGATTTTCTTGATTTAGCTGTGTAATCGTTTGGAAAACAAAAAAACAATATAAGGGATGAACAAATTTAAGATTGCCCTGCTCGCCGGACTCCTGTTTGCCGGGCAGGCGGGCGCATCTCAGGAAAATGCAGGCCGACAACAGAGCGCCGACTTCAGGTACAAGGATGGTGTCTACATCCTGTATGCCCACTATTACAACAACGAGAATGCGTTGGATGTGATTGACGATGCCTTGCGCAAGCACAAGCAGGAGTTGCGCGACGGCAAGTTGCTGTTCCGCGTGAAGGGTTACAGTAATTTCTATGCCGACTCGCTGAAGAACCTGCGCGCTGCGAAGGTCTACAGTAACGTCGTTAAGTCGTTCTTCATCACTAATTCCATTCTGAAGGAAGAATACTGCTACACGACCAACTTCTCCGAACCTTACGACGGCCACAACGCCCTGGTGCGTGTCAGCTTCGTTGATGCTGAGAACCCGGATGCCAATGTGGAGGAATACGATGTAATCGTAGGCCGCAGCCGTGAGGAAGCCGAGCGTCTGGCAGCCGAGGAAGCCGCCCGCCGTGCCGCTGAGGAAGAGGCTGCGCGTCGTGCTGCCGAGGAAGAAGCTGCCCGTCGTGCTGCCGAGGAAGAAGCTGCCCGCCGTGCCGCTGAGGAAGAAGCCGCTCGCCTTGCTGCCGAGGCTGAGGCTGCCCGCCTGAAAGCGCAGGCCGACTCGCTCGCACAGGTTGCCGCTCAGCCGAAGCGTCAATGGATTAACTACTGGAGCATCAAGACCAACCTGCTCTACGATGCCGTGCTTTTCCCGACGCTTGAGTTTGAGTATCAGAAGGAAAAGGAATGGTCTATCAACGTCGAGGGTTCCATCGCATGGTACAAGAAAGACTCCAAGCACCGCTACTATCAGCTCGCACAGGTGAGCCCGGAAGCCCGCTGGTGGTTTAAGTCGAAGACCAAAGGTACGGGTCACTATGCCGGTGTCTTTGGCGGCGTAGGTCTCTACGACCTTGAGAACAAGAACACTGGCTACAAGGGCGAGTTCTGGATGACGGGTCTCAGCTACGGCTACGTTTTCCCGATTGGCAAGTATTTCTACTTCGATGCCGGCATCGGTTTCGGTTATCTTGCTACCCGCTACGACGAGTATCTGCCTATCGACGGACACTATGTGTTCCAGAAAAAGAACAATACGAAATATTTCGGCCCGCTGAAGCTGAAACTCTCACTGGTTTGGAAATTTGACGGTTTGAAAAAGAAAGGAGGCAAGAAATGAAACGCTCTACTCTGTTACTCGCTCTCGTCGCAGTTTCAGCATCGCTGATGACAAGCTGCCGCAAGGAGCTCTGCTATGACCACGATTTGCACGCGCAAAAATCACATATCGACATCCATACATCCTGGGAGCAGGAATGGGAACGCCCCTACGGATTCGACTGGAAGAACAACTGGAACAGCTCGTTTGAGTATACCTACGACGCGCTGCGCCCTGCCATCTCGAAGGGTATTCGCGTCAACGCCTATCAGGGCGACGCCAAGCGTTCGACCAACATCAAGGCCGAGGGTCAGCGCGTGGTGATTTTCAGCGGAAAGCAGCAGTTGCTTTTCTTCAACAACGATACGGAGTACATCCTCATCGACGGTGAGGACGCGGCCGCTTCGGCTTCCGCCACGACACGTACACGTACGCGTGCTTCCTATTTTGCAGACCATAAGAACGAAAATACGGTCAATCCGCCCGATATGCTCTACAGCGCCTACTACGATGGGTTTGAGATGATTCCGCAATTGAAGCCGCTGGACTTCCCGGTGACGATGCGTCCGCTCACCTACACTTATTGGGTACGCTACGAGTTTGAGTCGGGATTGCAGTATGTCGCGCTGGCGCGCGGCGCACTCTCCGGCATGGCTAAGTCGGTCTATCTCCACAACGGAGCTACTCCTGCCGACGAGGCTACATTGCTCTATGATGCTGAACTGACAGCCTACGGCGCAAGCGCGCGCTTCATGTCGTTCGGCGTGCCGGGTCTGACCGACGGCAACTACGCTCCGGCAGCCGACGGAGACGGGAAATTTAACTTGAATCTCGAGGTGCGTCTGAAGAACGGTAAGATGCTGTCTTACGACTTCGACGTGACCGACCAGGTGAAGCAGCAGCCGCGGGGCGGTGTCATTACGGTGACAGGCATCGTGGTTTCCGACGAGGACGGACTGGAAGGCAGTGGCGGCTTCAATCCTGACGTTGACGGATGGGGAGATTATGAGGACATTGAAATGCCGTTCTAAAAAGGGGAAAATTACTTATTAATAAATTATTCATCTAATTAATTAACTAATTTAATTTTTATGAAAGCAAAATTGTTTGTTGCTGCATTGGCTACTTTGGCTTTTGCAAGCTGTAGTGAAACTGAAACTGTTGAAATGCCGTCATCTGCGGCTATCAAGTTCGACAACGCATTCGTTGGCAACGCTGTTCGTGGTGAAGTTAACAATGGAAACTTTACTAAGTTTAATGTGTTTGGTGGTTTTGATGGAAACTTGACAAACGTGTTTAATAATGTTGTTGTCAATAAGGGTGATGGAACATGGACTGCAGAGCAAATTCAGTATTGGCAGGCAGGTAAGAGCTATACTTTCCAAGCTTATGCAAGTACAACTACCGGAACTCCAACTGCAAATGGTGTTGAGTTTGCTTCTTATACTGTAGACCCGACAACTCAGGAAGACTTATTGGCTTCTAATGTTGTGAAGAAAGAAAATGTAGTAGTTGAGAGAGTAGGAACAGTTGACTTTACTTTCAGCCACCTTCTTTCAATGGTGAAATTTACATTCTCAAGCACATTGGCTGATAATGTAACTATCAACATCTCTGAATTGAAAATTGAAGCACTGCCTAATGTGGGTAGCTATGCGGTAGCTTCAGGCTGGACTGCGACAACTGGTACTGCTGACTACACATTCGCAAATGTTAACGGCATTAAACAGTCTGCTGCTCAAGCAAGTGAGGCTAAGATTGTAATGCCGCAAAATGTAAATGGCGTTAATGTTTCATTCACTGTTACTACTGAAGGTGCTCTTACTATCTCGAATACTCTCAATGTAACTCTTCCGAATGTTCAATTGGAAAAGGGTAAGCGTTACAACTTCACAGCTGAGTTGACACCGGAAAACATTGACCCGAGTGGTGAGTTGAAGCCTATCACATTTACAGCAAATGTAACAGATTGGGAGGATAATACTCCTGGTGGAAATGATGGCGGTGTAACTTTCTAAACCGTAATCAATTTTGAGTCTTCACGACTCAACCTTATAGGCTGTAAGGGGTTGAATGTCCCCTTACAGTCACTAATTAAAATCAATACATAAGAAACATGGTAAAGAATGTAACAGCGTTTGCTCTGTTGTCGTTACTGCTGACAGGGTGCGCAAATTCCGATACGGTCGAGATTCCGTCTGCCGCTGAGATTGGCTTCGACTACGTCTTCGTAGGAGCTGACAAACAGCCGGTGCGCGGAATGGTCAACAATGACAATCTGGAGAAATTCTTCGTTTTTGGCGGTCTGCAGGATGCAGGTTCCGCTTCCGTGTTCGACAACGTAGCAGTGAGCCGTCAGAACGGCGGAGCGTGGACACCCGCTTCCGTTGCCTACTGGGAGCCGGAAACGTCCTACACTTTCATGGCCTATTCCGGCGAGTCGGCACGCAGTCTGGCTGCAGCTACGTCCAACGGCGTGGAGCTGACGGGCTACACGGTGAAGAACGCCGCCCTTGCCGAGCAGGAGGACTTGCTGATTGCCGCTCCCGTGGCGATGACCACCGGCGAGGACATCACAGAGGAGAAGCCGGTGAAGCTGACGTTCCGTCACGCCCTCTCTTCGGTGAAGTTTGCTTTCTCCAGCTCGTTCAACGAACGCGTGACGCTGAGCATTTCTGACCTGACCATCAAAAACGTGGCCTATAAGGGCGACTACAAGCACGACGGCAAGGCGTTCGTGTGGACACCGACAGCCGACCGCGCCGATTTCACGGTAGGCAGTACGGAGCTGATTGACGGCTCTGCAACGTGCGAGACGCCGGAAATGCTCCTGCTTCCGCAGACGGCTGAGAGCCTCACCGTCACCTTCAAGCTGACGGCTACGGGCGTGCTCGACATCAAGGACCGCGTCATTACGGCTACGCTGCCGGCAGTGACCTTTGAGGAAGGCCGCCGCTACACGTTCAAGGCGCAGGTGGCACTCGCCAACATCGACCCGGCCGACACTTACAAGCCGTTGGAGTTTAAGGTGTCGTCATGCCACTGGGAAGCCTACGGGAAATAATCTCCCGAACCGGCTGTGAACGGAAGAATTCATACAATTTAATAAGATGATGGGATAGTGTAAGAAACTGTCCACCGGCTGCAGGGGGTTGAATGTTCCCCCTGCAGTCACTAAAAAATTAATAACTTAAAAACGAATAACAATGACGAAGAATGTGACAGCATTGGCTGCATCCCTGCTTCTCCTTGCAAGCTGTACGGAGGAGGTGCCCGTCAATCCGGGTTCGGGAGATGCGATTGCTTTCGGTACGGTTTCGACTACGCGTGGCGCAGTGACGTCGGCCGACCAGATAACGGACTTCAAGGTCTATGCCAAGAAATTCCCGACCGGCTCAGTCGACCTGCAGCAGGTGAGCGACGTGTTCTATCCGAATATCGTTCAGACGGTAACGAAGCAGGACAACGGGACGTGGACCTATCCTGACCAGGCATATTGGCTGAACGGCAACACTTACTCCTTCCTTTCGCTCTATCCGAGTAGCGTGGAGGCAACGAATGTGGTGGAGCTCGACAACGGCAATATCGCCCACTATCTGACCATCTCCGGCTATCAGGTAGGCAAAGATGAGGACTTGATGATGGGCGTGAACCACGGCATTGAGGCTTCTAAGGATGTTACGCCGGGTACGGTTGACGTGCAGTTCCGGCACTTGCTCTCACAGGTAGACTTCGTAGTGAAGGCCGATGCCGAGACAGTGGCGATGGTAGGTGCGGTTAAGGTTACAAGTGCCAAGTTCTATGGTACACACGCGACCGGCGACTATTCCGGCAAAACGTTCACTACCACCGGCGCGGATAAAGGTACATGGACGCTTACGGGCAATGTGACAACCGTTGATAATCCGACTGCTGAAAATTCGATTGCAGAAGTACCAACCGGAGGTGTGTCGCTTTTCGGCAAGTCATTCATTCTTTTCCCGGCAAAAGAACCGGCAAAGGTGGTGCTTACTTACACCATCGGCACAGACCCGACAGAGTTGACTTATGAGCAGGACCTTAGTCTTCTTACTCCTCTTGGATGGGAAGCAGGCAAGAGCTACCGCTACACGATAACCATCGTTGACAAGGAACACATCCTCTTCGACGTGCCGACGGTACAGCCATGGTCGAAGGGTACGGGCGGTATCATCATTGTGGAATAAAACGAAGGAAGAATCAGAAAAATAATACGATTGCAATATGAATACGAAATACATACTTCCTATATTGGCATTCGGTGCGTTGGCAACGGCATGTTCCGACGAGCCGTCAGTCTCACCGCAGACCGATGATGCCACTTACATCAATTTCGGCGTGCCGACCGCAACGGTCGAGACGCGTGCGCCTGAGGCATTGCCCGAGGGCGTGCATCAGGGCAGCACCCTGCTCAATAGCATTCAGTCTGGCACATCGTTCGGCGTGATGGGCTATTGCCGTGCTTACCAGCCTGGTTCGACAGAAATACAGCCATCTTCCGCTGTCGCTACATGGGCTGCAAAAAAACAAAATGCATTTCCAGAGATTTTCTATCAGCAGGAAGTAACCTACGACGGTAGCATTTGCCATTATACTTATGGTGGTACCGGCATGCCCCGCAAGTGGTTGACTGATGCTGACGGTGGCGGAGAGGATGCCGGCCTTTTTAAATACACATTCTTCAGCTATTATCCTAAGAATAGCTTTAAGGTGACTTCACCAGAGAATGCCCAGGCAAAAGGGGCTCCGGTGCTGGAGTTCTCCATGCCGTTCAGCTCGACAGACGAGTCTACGCCTCTCGACCAATCGCAGGTGCCTGACGTGATGCTCGACGCACTCTATAACACCTCTAAGGGCGGTAAGGTGTCGTTTGACTTTACGCATGCCCTGACGGCTCTGTCTTTCACGGTCAATAACTATAACGAAAATATGCCTTTGACTGTCTACAAGATTACGCTTTCCGGTGAGTTCTGGAAGACAATGACGGTCGATATGAATGAAACGCCTGCGGTTGCTGATTTTAAGGACACCTATAAGGGAACATATACTATCTACGACAATGCCAATGGTATGGACATTCCGGCATCTATTGGCGGCACATCGGTTACACCGCCTGCTTTTGCCGACCAGTATATGCTCCTTATATCGGGTAAGATTGATAATGCCACCGGTATGAGCTATATCGGTCATGGCGAAACGTTGAAAGTGACCATTGACTATGAATTCGGTGAAAACGGAGTGAGAAAGACGGCATCGTTTACCCGTCCGGCAACGTTCGTTCCCCGTCCGGGTACGATGTATCAGGCACAGCTCAACTTTGTGGGTGACGCTTTTGTGCTTCAGTTTGTGACCGCCAATAATGATTACTGGGAAGATGGTTCAGATACTGACATAACATTTGAATAACGAAAAAGAGGATTTCAGCTATGAAATTGTACAAATATTTAGGTCTGTTTTTCATTGCCTCGCTCTTTGTAGCCTGTAGCGATGATTTTATCGACAACGTAACGCCCGTGATTCCTGATGACCAGGCGCTCACTTTGTCGTTTGAGAGCAACAAGATGCTTCCGCATCAGGTGACTACGCGACTTTCCGACCCGAAAACGGAGCAGGAAAAGGAAATCAAGACGCTTCACATTTTCTTCTTCGATGCAGAGGGTGAATATCTGACTGGAAACTATTTGGTTGGTTATGATCAAGCCGGTAAGAATGGTGGATACTGTATGCCGGGAGTTGGTGCAACTTTGTTGAAAATCGACCGAGAAAGATTTGATGACAAAACGAAAGCAAAGACGGCTACTGTTGTAGCCGTGGCAAATGTTGAAGATGGTTGGTTCCCATTGGGCCCAGATAATCTTCCGACAAATGTTCCTGATCTGCAAACCTTGCGTGATATGTCCTATCAGCCTAAAGATATTATGCTCACCATTCCGGAAACCGGTATGCCGATGTATGGTGAATTGCTTAATGTGGATTTAACAAATGAGAGTACACATGCTTTGACGGTGCAGTTGAAGGCTTTGATGGCACGCGTGGATGTGAATTTGACTATTGATTCTGAACACTCCGACCCATCTGGGTTATTGCCGATGCTTCAGATGGCGGATTGGACGGCTTGCAATGTTCCTACGGAAGCTGCCTTTTATGTAGAAGATGAGAACGCCTCTACGGGAGTGTTGGGTGAAAGCAAGAAAGACATAAAAGTGTCTAATACGACGACTCTTTACAATAGAAACGGAGAGTTGAAACTTTCGTTCTATATGTTTGAGAATAAGCAGAACCCAGCGAATACTAATTACGAGTATCCTGATAGTATAAAGGAGGATGAGAAGCAACGTTATAAGCCGGAACTTGCTAATAATGATGCAGCTTATGTGCAAATCCATGGCATGTATTCTACTTACAATGAAGATGGAACGGGTGGCTCTACTTACGATGTGACTTATAAGCTCTATTTGGGTGCCAACCACACGGATGACTTCTATGTAAAACGTAATAGCCAGTATAAGAATAACGTTGTTATTAAAGGCTTGACAGGTGCCGGCAATAATCCAAACCATATTACGTTTGATACGCGCGTGAACGTCTCGCTGTCTAATCCGTTCTTCGTGGCGATGCTTCGTGAGCGTGACCACGATGCCCATTTCTGTGTAACGCCGATGGACGTGTATATGTTTGACGACACGGGCGAGGGTGACAATGTGAAAATGACGGTTGAAGTGGAGAATCCGGATGTCAACAATTGGATTCGTTTCGAGAAAGTTCCGGCAGCAAATATGTTGGCAGGTACGGCTCCGAATGAAAATTGCTTGGCAACAAACCTGCCATGGCATTCCGGTAATGGTAAACGCCGCTATTTCACTACTTCGTTGATGAATGAATTGTCATCGTCTGTAACATTGGAAACAAGTCGTGACCGTGTTTATGTTTATCTGGATGAATATCTCAATGACCAAGTAGACCGTGAAGCTAATCTGAAGTTGACATATACGGCAGAAGATGGAACGACTATCAATAAGACTATCAAGATTGTTCAGGCTCACTTGATTAGAGTTCCAATTTATGTAGACGGTGTGGTAAAAGATGTAATTTATATGGAAAAATATGAAGAGTATCTTGACCATTATGATCCGTTGGATGAATTTAATGATTCGCAGCTCTATCCGGGATTGGAATGGGGGGTAAGAAATCAGACGTTTAAAACTCTTCATTGGGGTAGATTTGGTGCTGAGATTTGTCCTCCTTCTCAAAATTGGTATAACGGATTTGAATACTCTGCATATATGGTCAATGAGATAGGTCAAGGAGTGATGGATTTGAATACACCTCCACAATCTGCGCTTCAGTATTGTCATAATAAAAACAAGCGTCGTGCTAATGGAACAGTTCCATTTGAAAAAGCATGGAGAACATTAAATACTGATTTCATTGAGCAAAATGAATGTAAATGGTTCTTGCCAGGTATTCGTGAAATGGAACGTGCTCTAACTCAGGAGTACAATACTTTCCCTGAATTCCAATCTAATTTCTATTGGAGTTGTGCTGTTTCAGAGGAATTAGGAATGGATCATGGACAAGATGCTACGCATGCTCGTGCTACAATGGTTAATCCGGATGGCACTCATGTTCAAAGTGGAGGTGCTGATGCTTATAGATATCCGAAGGGAGGATGCGCTCCACGAACGACTGTGATGCGTATTCGCGCTTTCCGTAATGATTTGCAACCGGCAAATTATTAATATAATAACTGAATATTCTCGTTACAGTTGAAATAAATAAACATAATGGGTGCAGTCTGTTGAGAAACAGACTGCATTTTTTTATCCTGCCCTCCAAAAAAAATCCCCGAACGTATGGGTGTCCCTACAAGCCGATGAATTCGTTTCATCAACAATTCCATCATGTGCAAATTTTGTAGTTGCAACTTTTCCCCGCTGGTAGGGATGTACCCCCGGTGCATCCGCCATATCCGCCATCCGAAATAACTCACGTCTGCCATTTTAATCCCCGCCTAACGCAATCGGATGCACAGGGAGTACGTTCCCTACAAGCCGATGAATTCGTTTCATCAACAATTCCATCATGTGCAAATTTTGTCGGTGCAACTTTTCCCCGCTGGTAGGGATGTACCCCCGGTGCATCCGCCTTATCCTCCATCTGAAATAACCCTTGTCCGCCATTTAAATCCCCCGCCTAATGCAATCGGATGTACCGGGGGTACGTTCTCTACAAGCCGATGAAACGTTGCTCCTAACCTATGTAGATGCGTTTTTAATCCGATGAACATCGCCTTGTCTGTCATCCGAAATAACCTTCGTCTGCCATTTTAATCCCCCGCCTAACGCAATCGGATGCACCTGGGTACGTTCCCTACAAGCCGATGAAACGTTGCTCCTAACCCATGCAAATGCGTTTTTAAATCCGATGAACATCGCCTTCTCTGTCATCCGAAATAACCCTCGTCCGCCATTATAATTCCCCGCCTAATGCAATCGGATGCACCTGGGGTACATCCCTACAAGCCGGTGCAGCACTCCGTCATTTGCACCAATATCTTTGCTTGCCAGCCCTGTACAAAATTGCCCTTGCCAACCTTTGCTCACCCGAAAAAAATGCCGGTATTTTCACCATTGTTCGTTCCTTTCAAATGCCAATATGTGGGGATAAAAAAACGGTCCGGATGGGATTCCATCCGGACCGTTTAGCGGTTGTCCTTGTCCAAGGGAGAATGGCCGTAGGGGCTTTTTTCTCCGCTGTGGGATTATTCAGCAATTACCTTGCCTGCAAACTTGGCTGCGCCGTTTTCAGCGACAGACACGATGTAAAGGCCCTTGCTGAGGTCGGTAGTGAACTGTGCGTTGCCGTCAGCTGCCACTACATAGGATGCTACTGCCTGACCTGTGATGGCGTAAACGTTAACACGTTGGCCGGCCTTCACGTTGTTTACATAAAGCGTATTGCCAGAGAGGCGAACGCCGTAGCTGTCGGCTGTCAAGCCTTCCACGCTACCAGCGTCAACAACTGTAACGCTGTTTTCGCCATTCAGGTCGTAGTGATATTCCACTGTGAGCGTGCGAACGGTAGCCAAGCCTCTCAAGAGGTTGAATATAGTGGTTGATGTGCGAGCTTCGCTACCTGTTGCAATGTGCTGAATATCGAAATTTTCATATGTGCCGTTCGCTGGAATGGATAGAGGCGGTGTTGTGGTCACATCTAAGCAACTGCCATCGATACACATAGTTGGAACTATATCACCTTCAGTTTCAAGTTTGCTCACTTTAACGGTAACTGTAGAAGCATCTGTGTTGCGGATTGGAAGATAGACCATACTAACTCCCACATTGTCCTTAATTACTACTGTAGCATTGTCTGGAATGTCCTTGCCGTCGTAAGTGAACATCTGGTCGGCTGAAGAAGAGAAGGCACATAGTCCAAGGAACGCCAGGAAAAGAGTAAATTTTGCTTTCATTTTAATGGATGTTTTTTGAGATTTGTAAATTTATTTGTTTGTTAGTTCGATTTCAGCAGCTTGGATAACGTTGCCCTTTGTGGCGGAGTCGAAGATGAAAGCCACGATGGTGCAGTTGTCGGCTACCCAGTCATCGCCGGCAAGCTTGTAGGTGTGCTTGATAGTCTTTTCCTCGCCGGACTCAAACGTACCGATTGACTCGCCCCAAATGCCGTTGATGGCATCGCGGAGCACATGGTTGTGCTCATAGTCATCTTTAATGCCCTGAGGTGTAATCTGGCGGCCTATGATTCCGCTCTCAAGCATCCAGAGCTGGAGCGATACATCGCCGTCGATGTCTTGCAAAGCGGTGACGTTGGTTTCGATTTCCACCTCGCGGGTTGTCGCATTATAGTTGCGGGAAATGGAAATCTCGGCAGGTGATTGCTGCCAAGCCTGCTCGATGAGCGCGGAAATCCAAGTGTCGTAGTTCTCGTTGATTTGTCCGCTACGGTTAATCTGGATGGAAGGGAAGGCTTCGGGCTTGTAGGTGTCGAAGTACTCCTTACCCGCTTCGGTGTTGAAATCCTGAGGAAATGCCGGATTGGTAACGGCAAAGTTGCCACCGTGGACGCTCACTGGAATCACCTTGTGGCCGGAAAGCTCCACCATGCTCTTCACCACCTCTGCACCGGTAGGGCAGTTGGGGCACATGTGTCCCGTGTATTCCTCGACGAGGACTACGCGGTTGCTCTGCGGATACTCGTCGGTCGGAGTGAGGCGGTCGTTGGGCTCAATTACGTCGCAGGCCGTCATCATGAGGGCCGCGGCGGCTGTCAGTATGATTGATTTTTTCATCGTTAGAAGCTAAAATTATAAGAGATTTGAACACCTTTGCTTGCCGGTACATAACGGCATACACCACCGGAGCAGTTGAATCCGGCTCTTGTGCGGGCATAGCCTGCAGAGAGGCGGTGAGCCTTGTGGGAGAAGGTAACGGCTCCCTGATAGTAGTGGAGGTTGGTCTCACCCGCGTTGTACATATCGCTGACCGTGAACATGAGGTAAGGGTTGACGGAAAGCTCAAGCAGACCGTATACCCAGTCGCCCTTGTCCTGTTTTGTCTGCAGGTACTGAACTTCGGCGCGGAGCTGGAGCTTCTTGTTGAACTTGTACTGACCTTCGACAACGAAGATGTTGGACTTCACCATGTCGCCGTTGTTACCGTGGCCTTCTACGACCTTCTGGTTGTAGCGCTGGTTCATGTACATGATGTTGGTCTTGAAGTCGGATGTCCATTTTTTCTCCATGCTGACGTTGATGTCCTGATAGTACATATCGTCGGTTCCCTCTACGCTGTGAAGCGCGCGGATGTGGGAGGCATTGAGCTTCAGGGTTGTGCCGTAGCGTCCGCCGAGCGGAGTGCGGCGACGGAAGTTATAGGTGAATTCCGCCTGGTAGGCCCATTCGCCGAGCGGCTGTGTAGCGTAAGGATACATGGCCGGAAGCGCGTAAGTGTGCTGGTAGGCGAAAGCCGGCAGGTGGTTGATGAACGATGACGTACCGGTCATGTCGCGCACGCTGCGGTAGGACATGTTCTCGCTGCGCTTTGCCTGCAGGAGGATACTGTAGCCCTTGTTGGAGTAAGAGGCCGAGAGCAGGGCGGCAGAACCGTTGTCGTAGCTGTATTTGTTGTCGAACGACGGGTCGTTAACCTTCCATGCGTATTCGGCGAGGAGGTTGAAGCCTGCTTTCTGGAACTGTGTTCTCACGTCGAATGCAGGAACGTTTTCCGGAAGGTTGCGCTTGTAGAGCTGTCCGTCGATAAACTCGTAGGACGGTGTTTCCTTCTCATATTTGCCGACGTAGGAGCCGCCGAGCATCCAGACGATGCCCTTGTCCTGCATTTTCTTTGACCACTGGTCGATGTTGAGTTCGGCGTCAGCACCCCATACCCAGCTGTCGTTGTGTTCCCAGTAGCGGCGTTGCTGTCCGCCGAGCATCTTGATGCTGATGCCCTTGTAGGGGCGAACGACGGCTTTCGCACCGCGCAGGGAGTTGTCGATGCCGAGGCTGCGTTCCTCGTAGGCGCGGAGGATGAGTCCGCTGCCGAACTGCTCGTAGAAATCGCCGACGGTCAGCTCACCCCATTTGCAACGTCCCGTCGCAAAGAAATAGGGGACACCCCATCCGTCAAAATCATTCTCAAATCCGGGAAGCGGGTGGCTCAGTTCCTCAAACCGTGCTCCGACGGTGATGAAGTCGGAATAGGAGAGGTTGAGGTTGACGTAGCTGTTGGCCACCACGTCGCCGTTGTATTTTTCAGTACCGATTTTTGCATCATCCTGCGGCACGAGGATGTCGGTCTGCAAACTACCGGTAAGCGTGAAGCCCTTCCATTGCAGACCCTGAGCTACGGCGTCGCCGGCTGTCAGGGCTGCAAGGGCAGACATGCATATCGTGACAATTTTTTTCATAATCTCGACTGTTGCGCTGTTCGGGTGATGTTATTTGGCGTATTTACGCACCACTTCGATGAGTTCTTCCTCGCCGCCGTCAACATATCCGACGTGGTTGTAGACGATGTTGCCTTCTCCGTCAAGAATCACGACGTAAGGAATCATGTTGATGCCGAGCGCGCGCTTCAACTCGCTGTTCGGGTCGAGAAGACATTGATATTCCCATCCTTTACCGTCAACGAGCGGTTTTACCTTGTTGGCGTCCTGAGCCTGGTCGGTAGAGATGATGACAACCTTTACTCCGGTCTCATCCTGCCAGTCAGGATAAACTTCGTGGATGGCTTGCAGTTCGCGTTGACATGGCTTGCACCAAGTGGCAAAGAAGCTGACAATAATCGGGTTTCCGTCGTTGTCAAGTTTCGATACGTCGACCGTTTGGCCGTTGATGTCTTTCAATTGGACACTCGGAAGGCGGTTTTGAGAAAAAGCTACGCCACTTGTAAGGACAATTAATAGAACTAAGATTAGTTTTTTCATATTGTTTAGGGTTATTTAGTTTTTAAATCAACTCAAAAGTACTGATTAATTTTAAAATCTCCGCTCAAATAGTGTGAAAATTACATAATTTCACTATTCTGCGGCGAAATGTGATGTTTGATAATTAAATAAGTTAACGATAGGGCGGCAGTGTGTCGTCGGATTATGTTGCAGAAATATATTTTCAAAGTCTTAAAATTCGTGTATAGCCTTGGCCAATTGGAAAAAAATATCTAAATTGCGAGGCCAAAACGAACAAAGTATAACTTGCCGGTGCTGAATGGATAAAATTTGATACCGGCGGGCTTTGGTTGCTTGATTTTGACCAGGTATTTCCCCCGGCGAAGCGCAAGGCTGCCTCTGTGGCCTCTTTCTGAGTGAAATAACTAATCTAAGTCTATCTATATTAACGCTGAATTGTATTTTTTTATGAAAAAAACATTCACCCTTTTCCTATTGTCCTTATTGGCATTTTTCAATGTCAATGCGCAGATGCTTGACCCCATCAAATGGGATGTTAAGCTGAACAAGAGCGGAAAGACCGAGGGTTCGGTTGTGTTTACCGCTAAAATTGCTTCCGGCTGGCACCTCTACGCCACTCAGATGCCGGAAGGTGGTCCTAATCCTACTGTGTTTAAATGGGAGACTCTCGAGAACGTTGAACTCGTGGGCGCCATTAAGCCTGACCGCGCTCCGCACCAGGAGTACGACGCTATCTATGAGCTGACGCTCGGATGGTGGGTCAACAGTGTGACTTTCACCCAGAAGGTAAAATTCAAGGACCCGTCCAACTTTAAAATCGAAGGTTACATATCCTATATGGGTTGCAACGACCAGACTTGCATCAACCCTGTGCCTTACGACTTCAAGTTTGCCGAATCCAATCCTGCTGCCGCCGCTGCTCCTGTGAAGGAAGACCCGGCCAAGGTTGCGGAGGAAAAGGCGGAGACTGAGGTTGCTGCGGCCACACCAGCCGATACGGCTGCCACTCAGGCTGCGGAGGCCGCTCCGGCTCCTGCTGTTCAGGACAATGGTCTGGTGAATGCTACATGGAATCCGGTTGACACGACGGCTGCCGGTTCTACGGAAGAAAAGACGGAAAGCTCATTGCTCTACATCTTTATCGCCGGTTTCCTCGGTGGTCTCGTATCATTGCTTACGCCTTGCGTATGGCCGATGATTCCGCTGACGGTGAGCTTCTTCCTGAAGAAACACGGCTCACGCCGCCGCTCGATTATCGACGCTGTCATCTACGGCTTGTCAATCATCGTCATCTACCTCATTCTTGGTCTGTTCATCACGATGGTGTTCGGTCCGAGCAAGTTGAATGACCTTGCTACGAATGCAGTATTCAATATCATCTTCTTCGTTCTTCTTGTTGTCTTCGCCATTTCGTTCTTCGGTGCGTTTGAAATTACGCTCCCCGACAAGTGGGCCAACAAGATGGACAACAAGGCAGAGCGTACTTCCGGCCTTCTCAGCATCTTCTTCATGGCCTTTACGCTTACGCTCGTATCCTTCTCCTGCACAGGTCCGATTATCGGTACGCTGCTTGTTGAGGCAGTGAGCCTCGGCGACTTCACCGGTCCGGCTGTCGGTATGGGTGGTTACGCGCTCGCATTGGCTATTCCGTTCACCGTATTCGCCATCTTCCCGTCATGGCTGCAAGGCCTTCCGAAGTCGGGTGGCTGGTTGAACTCCGTGAAGGTGGTTCTCGGTTTCATCGAGTTGGCTTTGTCGTTGAAGTTCCTCTCCGTGGCCGACTTGGCTTACAACTGGGGTATCCTCGACCGTGAGGTGTTCATCGCGCTGTGGGTTGTAATGTTCACGCTGCTCGGTGTCTACCTGCTTGGCAAGATTCGTTTCCCGCACGACTCCAAGACGGAGAGCGTGGGCGTGTTCCGCTTCTTCCTGGCTCTGATTTCTCTCTCGTTTGCCGTATATTTGGTTCCCGGCTTGTGGGGTGCGCCGTTGAAGAGCGTCAGCGCATTCGTTCCGCCGTTGTATACGCAGGACCTCAACCTCTACGAGAGCGGCAAGTTCGTACACTATGACGACTACAACGAAGGTATGGCGGCTGCCAAGAAGATGGGCAAGCCTGTATTCCTTGATTTCTCCGGCTATGGTTGCGTCAACTGCCGTAAGATGGAGGCTGCCGTAATCGATACTGACGAAATCCAGAAGAAGATTGAGGAGAACTTCGTTATGATTACGCTGATGGTCGACGATAAGAAAGATCTCGAAAAACCGATTGTAGTACAGGAAAACGGTAAGGAAGTGAAACTCCGCACCTATGGCGACCTTTGGAGCTACTTGCAACGTTACAAGTTCGGAGCTAACTCTCAGCCGTATTATGTAGTGCTTGACAACGAAGGCAACATGCTCTCAGGTCCGGCTTACTACGACGAGAACATCTCTAAGTTTGACAACTTCCTGCAGAAAGGTATCGACGGTTACAAGAAGTAATCCGCATCCCTTCTCAGACCGATATGGACGGTATTCCGGCAGTGGTCGGAATACCGTTTCTTTTTTATTGAATGTTTATGTTTGTCACTATTTGGTATTGTCGTGTGATGATTTTATAGTAAATAATTTATTTATGTGATGATTTGTAATTAATTGTTATATTAAAAAGAAAAAAGAAAGCAAAATTAACAGAGAGTGTTTCGAATGTTATATATTTGCAGCAGATAAGAGAAAAACGAAACGCTTGATAAAGATTGGATGACAATATGGCAACTGTGGCTTTTACAAAGATGCATGGCATAGGCAATGATTACATATATGTCAATACGATGCGTTATCCGCTTCGTAATCCCGAGGCGCTCTCCCGCCAGTGGAGCAGGCGGCACACGGGAATCGGGAGTGACGGACTGGTGCTTATAGGACCGTCGAAGGTGGCAGATTTCAGTATGCGAATCTTTAATGCCGACGGGTCGGAGGCACTGATGTGCGGTAATGCCACGCGTTGCATCGGAAAGTATCTTTATGAAGAAGGACTGACGAGAAAGTCAAGTCTGACTTTGGAAACTCTTTCTGGAATCAAACATATATATTTGAACGTGGCACGGCCTCGGATGGTAGACTCCGTGACCGTCGACATGGATGTTCCTTCCGGTATTCATGCCGTGCCTTTGGGCGATTGGTACGAAGGTCGGGAAGGAATTGCCGTCAGCATGGGGAATCCGCATTTGGTCGTGTTTGTCGACGATGTCGAAGCCGTTGACCTGGCGGATGTAGGTGCCCGTTTGGAACGCCATCCTCATTTTCCTGACCGTGTCAACGTGGAGATAGTGCAGGTGTTGTCGGCCGGTTGCATTCGGATGCGGGTGTGGGAGCGTGGGTCCGGCATTACGCAGGCCTGCGGCACAGGAGCCTGTGCGGCGGCTGTAGCGGCGGCCTATTCCGGAAGGTGCGGCAGGTCGCTGTCGGTCGTGATGGATGGCGGTACGCTGCAGATTGACTGGAGGCTCGCAAACGGACACGTCTACATGACAGGTCCTGCTACCCGGGTGTACGACGGAAACATTGATATTTAAAACAGAATAACTACATAAACAGATATACAATCAGATATGGCTCTCGTAAACGAACATTTCCTGAAACTTCCGGGCAGTTATTTGTTCTCGGACATTGCGAAAAAAGTAAATTCGTACAGAGTGACACATCCGAATTCCCGAATCCTGCGTCTCGGCATCGGCGACGTGACACGTCCCTTGCCGCAGGCTTGCATAGAGGCGATGCACCGTGCGGTAGACGAAATGGCATCGTCGGCCACGTTCCACGGCTATGGCCCGGAACAGGGCTATGACTTCCTGAAGGACGCGATTCTCAAGCATGACTATGCGGCGCGTGGCGTTCATCTTTCTCCTTCGGAGGTTTTTATCAACGACGGGGCGAAAAGCGACACCGGCAACGTCGGAGAACTGCTCCGTTGGGACAACAGCATGGGAATTACCGACCCTGTCTATCCGGTCTATGTCGACAGCAACATCATGTGTGGACGTTCCGGCGTGCTTGGTGAGGACGGACGGTGGAGCAATGTGGAATATCTTCCCTGTACAGAAACGAACAATTTTGTTCCGGAGCTGCCCAAACACAGGGTCGATTTGATTTATCTGTGCTATCCCAACAATCCTACGGGAACGACGCTCACCCACGAGCAGTTGCGGCAGTGGGTCAACTATGCGTTGGCCAACGACACGCTAATCGTGTTTGATGCCGCTTATGAGGCGTTCATCAGTGAGGACAACGTGCCGCACTCCATTTATGAGATACGGGGAGCAAGGAAAGTGGCTATCGAGATACGCAGCTTCTCCAAGACGGCGGGATTTACGGGCGTGCGCTGTGGCTATACGGTCGTTCCGAAGGAGGTGACGGCCGTGACGCTGACAGGAGAGCGGGTGTCGCTCAATCAGCTGTGGAACCGCCGGCAGTGTACGAAGTTCAACGGAGTGAGCTATATATCCCAGCGGGCAGCGGAGGCTGTCTATACCCCGGAGGGAAGGAAACAGGTTCAGGACAATATCGACTACTATATGAAGAACGCACAGACGATGCGCACGGCGCTGGAATCGGTCGGCCTGCGTGTCTATGGAGGCGTAAACGCCCCCTATTTGTGGCTGAAAACACCGAAGGAGATGGGTTCATGGAAATTTTTCGAGCGGATGCTTTACGAGTGCCAGATTGTCGGTACTCCCGGCGTGGGCTTCGGCCCGAGCGGCGAGGGATTTCTCCGCCTGTCGGCCTTCGGCAGTCATGAAGATTGCGAGGAAGCCATGGAGCGCATACGAAAATGGATAGGTTGACAATAGGATTGTATTTCTCTCTGACATACAGTAATTTATCGGAAAGGAGAATCAGGCATGACAATTTGCTGATTCTCCTTCGTTTTTTGAGTATAGAAAGACTCTTTATCGTGTCGTTAGTTTCAGGTTTTCTATGAAGAAGTCGCTGTCCTTTTGCAGGAATACAAAAGGGTTAAACTTGTCTTCCTCAACGCGGATACCATATCCCAGACATCTTGTGCCGGATGCGACGGTAGGAAGCGGATATTCTGTTTTATGTCCGCTCTGTCGGTCAACAACGATAAAAGAATATCGGTCCTTCTGCAAATCGTCAAATCTTGGCTTGCCATGTCATTAGGTTTTGTAGGAATAAGCGAAAGAACGCCCCTGCCGGTGTCAGTGATTCCGGCAGGGGCGTTTCTCTGTTATCGGATAGAGTGCTATTGTTCGTAGCGGGCTTCTACGACTTTCCAGTCGAGGATTTCCCAGAGCCGGTGCAGGTATTCGGCACGGCGGTTCTGATAGTCGAGATAGTAGGCATGTTCCCAAACGTCGAAGCAGAGTATCGGCGTAAGGTCGGGCGTTGTCAGCGGGCTGCCGGCATTGAAGCCTTTCGTGATGACCAGTTTGCCTTTCTTGTCTTTCGACAGCCATACCCAGCCGGAACCGAAGAGCGACAGACCTTCAGCCTCAAACTTTTCCTTGAACTCATCGAGAGAGCCGAATTGCTCGTTGATGGCTTCTGCCAGTTTTCCTGACGGTTCGAATGCTCCGTTGGGGGAGAGAGCCATGAAATAGAACAGGTGGTTCCATGCCTGAGAGGCATTGTTGTAGACAGCACCGTCCGAGATGCGTATGATTTCCTCGAGCGACAGTTTCTCAAATTCAGTGCCTGCAATCAGTTTGTTGAGGTTGTCGATATAGGCTCTTTCGTGTTTGCCGTAGTGGTAATTGACCGTTTCTTCGCTGATGACTTGAGCCAGTGCATCGTGAGCGTACGGCAATTTTGGTAATTCGTGTGCCATAATATTATGATTATGTGATTAAATATATAGATATAACACTTCAGAAGCCGGTAAGTTCGTTCACGGGTAATGAAAAACGCCTCTTGTCCGGCGTTTATCGGATAAGAGGCGTTTGGGGAACTTATTAAGCGTAGTGTATTACATGAAGAGAGCCATGTAGGAGAACGCTGCCAGAACACAGCCTACCATCGGGCCGGCTACCGGTACCCAGCTGTATCCCCAGTCGCTTCCGCCTTTTCCCTTGATGGGCAGGATGGCGTGTGCGATGCGCGGGCTGAGGTCACGGGCAGGATTGATAGCGTAACCGGTAGTTCCTCCCAGCGACATACCGATGGACATGATGAGCATCGTTACCGGAAATGCGCCCAATGGACCCATTCCGATTGTCGGGCAGTTGCACTTGCTGTTGAGGGCAAGAATTACGAATACAAGCAGGAACGTACCCACGATTTCACAGAAGAAATTGCGTGGCTTGTTGACGATGGCCGGAGCCGTGCAGAATACGCCCAGTTTCATGGCTGCGTCGTCGGTTGCGTCGAAATGGTCTTTGTAGAACATGTAGACGAGAACGGCACCGACAAGACCGCCGAGCATTTGAGCCAGAATGTAGCCTCCGACAGCTTCCCAAGGGAACAGTCCGGCAATGGCGAACCCGACAGTTACGGCCGGATTCAAGTGGGCTCCGGAGATAGGACCGGAGATGAACACACCGCACATGACGGCAAAACCCCAGGCCATGGTGATGGTAATCCATCCTCCACCGTTGCCCTTTGAGTGTTTCAGGTTACAGCAGGCGACTACTCCGTCACCGAGTAATACAAGAACAATCGTGCCGATAAATTCAAACAGGCACTTCGTGAATAAGGTTATTTCCATAGTAATCGATTTTAATGTGAGTGTTTCGTAGTTTTGTATCTTCCTATTGCGGATTGCTGAGCGTACGGCGGACAGCCACTTTCCATCCCTCAATCTTTTCTTTGACGGTTTCCGCATCGCCGGAAGGTGTGAATATCCGCTCAATGCCTGTCATATTGCGGATTTCGTCGATGCTGTTCCAGTAGCCTACGGCAAGTCCGGCAAGGAAAGCGGCGCCGAGGGCCGTCGTTTCGGTTGTGGTGGGGCGTACGACCGGCACATTCAGAATGTCGGCCTGGAATTGCATCATGAGGTTGTTGCGGGATGCTCCGCCGTCCACCTTCAAGTCTTTCAATCCTACTCCGGCATCGTTGGCCATGGCGTTTACGATGTCCATTGTCTGGAAGGCGATACCCTCAAGGGCGGCACGGGCAATGTGGGCTGCTGTAGCACCACGGCTGAGGTTGCAGATGATTCCGCGGGCATAGGGGTCCCACCAAGGTGCGCCCAGACCGGTCAGTGCCGGCACGAAGTAGACGCCTGCCGTGTCGGGAACGGATGCGGCGAGCGCCTCCACTTCCTCTGACGAGCGGATGATGCCCAGTCCGTCACGCAGCCATTGCACGACAGAGCCGGCAACGAAAATACTGCCTTCAAGAGCGTATTCCACTTTGTCGCCGATTTTCCAGGCGATAGTTGTGAGCAGGTTGTTTTTCGAGAGGATAGGTTTCTCGCCCACGTTCATCAGCATGAAGCAGCCGGTACCGTAGGTGTTTTTTACCGTACCCGGCTCCGTGCACATCTGGCCGAACAGGGCTGCCTGCTGGTCACCGGCGATTCCGGCGATAGGCACTTTGTGGGCAAAGATGGTTGTTTTTGTATAGCCGTAAATTTCGGAGGACGATTTCACTTCCGGCATCATGGAGCGCGGGATGTCGAAAAGTTCGAGAAGCTCGTCGTCCCAGTCGAGCGTGTTGATGTTGAAGAGGAGCGTGCGTGAGGCGTTGGAAACGTCGGTCACATGGCATTCTCCACGCGTCAGTCGCCAGATGAGCCAGCTGTCAACCGTTCCGAACATCAGTTTGCCTGCCTCAGCGCGCTTGCGGGCACCCGGCACGTTGTCAAGTATCCATTTGATTTTGGTTGCGCTGAAATAAGCATCGAGGATAAGGCCTGTCTTTTGGCGGATAAAATCAGTCTTGCCCTGGCGTTTCAGTTCGTCGCAGTATTCGGAGGTACGGCGGTCCTGCCATACGATGGCATTGTAGATGGGTTCTTCCGTATCCTTGTCCCAGACGATAGTCGTTTCTCGTTGGTTGGTGATGCCGATACCGGCAATGTTCAGTCCGTTGATGTCGATTTGTGTAATAGCTTCGGCAATGACGGAGGCCTGTGATGACCAGATTTCATGAGGATTGTGTTCTACCCAGCCCGGTTTCGGGAAGTATTGGGGAAATTCGCGTTGTGCTTTTGAACAGATTTCGCCTTTCGAATTGAAAATAATAGCTCTTGAGCTACTGGTTCCTTGGTCTAATGATAAAATATACTTTTCCATAGATTAAATGATAGGTAAGTTGGTGTTTTATTGTGCTTTTGTTGGTAAAAATAGCTATTTGCTGATGAATGATAATATAATTGTATATTAAAAAAGATTAAAATCGGAAACAATTTGAGGTTTTTATATTTCGAATCGAAAAACGAAATGTCAAATTGAGGTTTTTAATCTTTCGATATGAAGTTTTGTTATATTCATTCGAAATGCTAAATGTGCATCAAGTCGCGGTAGATATCAAGGGCTGTCTTGACGGTTTCTTCATCACAGGCATGGCCGGTAACCACGTCGCCGATGTCGCGGAGCAGGCTGAAATTATATTCGCCGTGTTCGCTTTTTTTGTCGTGGCGCATATAGCGAAGCAGCGCCGGATAGTCGTCGCAGGTAATCGGAAAGGCTCCGTAGATGCGATAGACGGTTGCCGCCAGTTCATAGAGGAGAGTGCTGGGAAACTGCATTTCAATATGGGAGAGTACGGTTTCCGCCACCAGTCCCCAGGCTACGGCATACCCGTGGGCAATCGGCCGGTTACGGTGAAGCGCAAGGCTTTCGAAGGCATGGCCGACGGTATGGCCGAGGTTGAGAGCTCGGCGCAGTCCCTTCTCGCAGGGGTCAAGCTCGACGATGCGGCGTTTCACGTTGACGGATTGTTCGAGAAGCGTCAGTTGCTGTTCGGCATCAGCGGTCTGAAAATCGGATGCGAGTAGGTGCCGGTAGGCATCCTTGCTGTCGAGCAGTCCGTGTTTCAGCATTTCGGCGAAACCCGATTTGAGTTCGGATTCGGGGAGGGTGCTGAAAAAGCGGGTGGAAATAATGACGGTTTCGGCTTCCTTGAAAGTGCCGATTTCGTTTTTCAGGTCGTTGAAGTTAATGCCTGTCTTGCCGCCCACAGCCGCGTCGACGGCCCCCAGCAGGCTTGTCGGTACGTTGATGAAGCGCATGCCTCTCTTGAATGTGGCAGCGGCAAATCCGCCAAGGTCAGTCACCATGCCGCCTCCAAGGTTCACGAGGACCGACTTGCGTGTGGCTCCGTTGTCCTGCAGGCTTTGCCATACGCGGCTCAGTGTCGCCAGATTTTTGTTGTCGTCGCCGGCCGGAATGGTGATAACGGTGGCTTGCGGGAGCTGACCGGCCAGTTCCGGCCATACGCAGCCCACCGTGTTTTCGTCGGTCAGGACAAACACACGGTTGGGTTGCAGACGGTCAAGCTCGGCTGCCAGGGTTGTTGCGACTGCATTGGTGAAGATGACTTGCTGTGGCATACTGTTGCTTATTTATATTCGTTGCGGAGGGCAATCAGAGTGGGGAGAGCTTCGGCAAAGGCCGCCATCGTCGGGTAGACAATGTCGGCTCCATGGTCGTAGAGGGCTTCTTCCGGGACAGGGCCGGTCGTGACCGCTACCGTGAAACAGTTGGCTGCATGGCCGGCTTGCGCGCCGAGAGGAGCGTTCTCGATGACGATGGTGCTGGCAGCCTCTGCTCCGGCTTTCTCAAGTCCCATGAGATAAGGTTCCGGGTCCGGCTTTCCTTTCTTTACGTCGTAGGCCGTCACGCGCAGGTTGGGGAGGAACATGCCGGGATAGTCGTTGTCGAGGCGTTGGAGCAGAGAGTTCTGTCCGGAGCCGGTGACGAGTACGCGCGTTACGTTGTTCCGGCGGAGCACATCCAGCACTTTGTCGGTATCCTTCATCGGCTCTACCTTAGGCAGTTCGTTGAAATATTTGGCTTTAATGTCGTAGAGTCGCTTGGCTTCCTCGTCGCTGACGTGTTCCACGCCTGTGTTGCGGAGAACGATTTGGCGGATGATGGCTGCACCTGTCATGCCTTCGTTGAGGAAGAATTCATTTTCCTTGTATTCCCATCCCATGTCTTTCGAGAGTCGTTTCCATGCTTCGGAATGGTTGGGCATGGAGTTGTAGAGCACGCCGTCCATGTCGATTAGGGCTGTCGTGACAGGAGCGGGAGCGAAGCCTGTGCGCTCCAGATATTTTTTATAGGCATTCAGTTCTTTTTCCATATAATTAGTCGTTTTGTTGATTATCGTTTCCTTTTTCCTCCTTTGTGGTTATTGCAGCCGGGCGGTCGACCGGTTTCCGGGAGGAATTGTTTTCTTTTTTCTTGTTCCGTTTCGTCTTGTTGTCTGCCGGTTGGGCGGGTTGTCGGGTCGCTGTCGTGTCGGGCTTCTCAATCAGTCCCTGCTCAATCAGCTTGAGGCTGTCGGCATGGCTCAGTTTCTCATCCTCCAGCTCAAGGGCACGCCTTCTGCTGCCTGTCGGCCGGTTCCACTCGTTTTCGCGGAGTCCGGCTTCCGCACCGCGGCGGAAGATTTCGCCCATCCGCCTCATCAGGTTGATGTTGGTCGTGTCGGCAATCATTGACGAGCTGGCCACTTCCTGTTCTTTCAGCTTGGCTTTGCCCAGGCTGAATTTCATCTTGTCCTCCATGACGTTTCCGCTTATGTTGATGCCGAATTTGAAGAACAGAGGCGATTCAAGTACTGAAATATGGTACTTGTAGTTGGTCTCAAAGTCGTTCCATCCGGAGACTCCCAGCTTGTAGCGGTCGACGTTGAGGATGAACGGATAGATGTCGAGTTGCGAATTGGATGCCTTGGCCTGTATTTTCAGACTGTCGATGACGTTGTTGTCGCGGTCCTTGAAGCGGAGCAGTTTGCCGATTTGGCGGAACGTTTCCGAGTCGATTAATACGAGGTCCTTTCCGCTGATGTCGAGCACGGCGTTGGTGGTCGGCGTAATGATGTTCATCAGCGAGTCCACTTTGGTAGTCGTGGCAAGGCGGGCGTTGACGATGCCGTCGATGCCGCGGAACATCGGCATGATGGTGTCGATGCCCGGTATCAGCTGCATGACGCGGCCGATTTTCATCTTGTCGAGTCTCAGGGAGAGACCCATGCCGATGTCGTTGCGGTTGGCCGTGGCATATACCAGGTCGAGGCGCAGATTGCCTTCCTCGCTCTTGCCGGATACGTTTTTCAGATAGAACACACCGTTGTTCATGTGGATTTCCGAATAGAGGTCGTTGAACAGGAAGTCCGTGTAGGAGCATTGCTTGTTTTTCAGCACGACGTCAAGCGCCACGTTCTTGGGCACAAGCATTGCATGGGTGAGCGTGTCGGTCGAGGCCGATGAGGCGTCAATCATTTCCTGCATCTTGTTTTCGTCGGTCGTGTTGCTGATGTTGAAGGTGGCACTTTCGGCCGAGGTCGAGAAGCTGCTTCCCTTGTAGGCTGCTGCCATCAGTTCGTTCAGATCGAGTTTGTTGGACGACGCTTCGAGTTTGACAGTAAGCGGGAAGGCCTTCAGACCGTAGACCGCCTTGTCGATATTGGTGATGGAGCCCTTCAGCTGCAGGTCGCTTTTACCGGCCGTATAGGTCAGGTTGTGGAGGTCGAAGCGTTGCGTGTTGAACGTCATGTCGATGTTCTTCAGCACGTTCTTGACCGGGAAGTAGGGCGTGAACAGTCGGCCGCGGCGGGCTTTGATTTGTCCGCGCATGTCCCATTTGTAGAACAGACGGCGGAATTCGTTGTCAACGGCCATGTCGATGTATTCCTCACTGTTGCCGACGGTGTTGAGGTTGGCGAACTTCTTACGCATTTCCGCGATGTAGAGCGCCTTGACCGAGTCGCGCGGGAGGGTCGGGTAGACCTCACAGAGCGAGTCGAGGCGGGCTTTCCAGCGGCTTCTGTCGCGGACACGCGGGTTGGCTTCCAGTCGGATGTCGCCTTCTCTCAGGTTGAGAGAGGTGAGCGGGTCGGTGTAGTTGATGCGTCCGGCGGAGATGTCGAAGGCAAAAAGCGGCTTGTGGGTGCCGGCAAAGCGCTTGATGGAGCCGTTGCTCTCCATGTCGACGATGCGCAGGCGCGTAGAGTCGGCTTTGCTGAGCATCATGAGACGGCCGAGGCGGATGCGCGCTCCGAGCGGCGTAATCTGCGTTGTGTCGAGCAGGTCCTTCATTTCTCCGAGGCTTCCCATTCCGACGCTGAAATCCTTGACGGTGAGTCGCATTGCCGGGCTCTCAACGCCGACAGAATCGAGTTTGACGGAAGCCATCAGTATATTCTTCATCTGGTCGTCGGCACCTTTGAACTGGCTGTTGGTGCCGAATCGGATGCTGGTGTTGTTGACAAAGGCAAGCAGCGAGTCGGCCGGAGCGAAGTAGCGCACGCCCTCCAGTGAGGCCGTGCCGTTCACTTGCATGCGGTGGAAGGTGTTGACGCTCAGGTCGCTCAGTGCAAACTTCACGTCGGTGTCCAGCGCGAATTTTCCCGCCAGTTCGAACGGCATTTCTTTAGGGATAATGCCCAGCACTTGTGCGAAATTGACCGAACCTGATATTTTTGTGTTCATCTTCGGGTCTTTGAACAGGTTGGTGGCATCACCAGAAGCCTTGAGGTGGATGCCGAAGCCTTCCAGCAGGATGTGGCCGAGAGTAAGCCGGCTCTTTTCCGGATGTGCGCCGTCAAAATCGAGGTTGGCGTCGATGGCGAACTCATCGATGCGGTTTCCTTTCTTTGTGTTGGCAACATAGCAGTTGGGAATCTGCAGCCCGGCGTGGAACGTCGGGTATTTCTCCTTGTCGGGTCGGAACGGCTTGGCCAGTTTTAACTGGACGGATACAGCAAGGTCGGTGGCCAGCATGTCAAAACGCTTGGCATACTGCTCCGGGACGTGCTGTCTGACCTTGTCGAGCACGACCGGTCCTAAGGTCATTTCCAATTGGTTGACGGCCAGAGGCTCGAGACTTGCATCCGCGCTGATGCTGGCTGTGATGTCGGCCACGGAGGCCGTCAGTTGGCGTACGGTGAACTGGAGCGGATTTTCCATTTCCCATTTAGCATCGCCTGCGATGGCAAACGGAATCGACTGTTTCAGCTCCGGCAGGCTTATGTCAACGCGTCCGCCCGTGTGGAAGCGGTAGAAGTGGTCGTTGCCGTAGTTGAGCGACAGCGAGTCCGTGAGTAGGGCGGCTTTCATGCCTCCCGCCATGTCGGTATAGGCGATTCCCCGGTTGTTGGTGATGTTGAGTTTCTTGACAACGATTGATTTGATGGGCAGCGGGGTTGAGGTGGTGTCGCTTTCGGCCGATGGCGGAAAAATCATCGCGTTGTTGAGGCTGTCGGAAGCCGCTACAAAATTGATGCGGGGGCCGTCGAGGAGTATTTCATCGACGTTGACCCTCATCAGCGCCAGTTCTGCCAGGTTGATGGCCACCCGTCCGTGCTGCAGCGACAGCAGAGAGTCGGCCGAGGCCGGAAGTCCCTTGCCTTCAAACGCCTTGGAGTTGATGTTGAGTCCTTTGATGTCGACGATGAGTTTCGGGAAAGAGTGCCATACGGTCAGCTCCATCCGTTCGATGTCAATTTTCGCGTTGAGATTCTCGTTGGCGAGACGTTCGGCAATCGGCGTGAGTCGTTCAGGAGTCAGCACCCATACGACTGTGGCGAGCAGTCCGGCTGTCAGAACGATGAGCGTTCCGACGACCCAGGCGATTGTCTTCAGAGAGATGCGCAGCCATTTCGGAAGTCTTTTCCCCTTCTTTTCTTCCTGTTGTTTGTTATTTTCGTTTGTCTGTTTATCCATAGGTAAGGAATATATTGTTTATATCCATTCAAACAAAGTTACAATTAAAAAGAGAGAAAGGTTCGGTTTGGTAAGAAAAAGAAATTTAAAAACATACGATTGTACCATTTTTTCTTCCTGTCTGGCTAACGTTTTTTAGCTGATAAGATTGTCCGGCTAACAAAAAACACGCTATCTTAGCATTTTATAAAAACACTAATACTTCTTACTATGAAAAGACTTTTCTTTGGAATGACGGTTGCCGCATCGTTGGCATTGGCAGCCTGTTCCGCAAAAACGGAGAAAGCATCGCTGGAAGGTGCTTGGGTAGAGCCTGTCCCGGGAATGGAGGCTCAGGTACAAGGTATGTGTCTTTCGCCTGATGGTGTGGCATCGTCCATCAACATGGCTACACTTCAATATACATCGTGGGAGGAAAAAGACGGTTGCCTGATTCTTACGGGCAAGAGCATCGGCAACGGAGGAACGTTTGATTTCACCGATACGTTGAAAATTGAGAAGCTTACGGCCGACAGCCTTCTGCTCCGCCGTGATAGTTACATAATGCGTTTCCACCGTGTGGACGAGTTCCCGGCCACTCCGCTTCAGCCGGCTGTCAAGACCGTGAAAGGTACGGTTGTGCTGGCTCACGAGGTCCGTTCCTTTACGGCAGAGGGCGATACAACCGAATATTGGATTATCGACCGTTCGGGCAAGCTCGAAGCACAATACGACAGTATTGCCGGAGGTATGAAATCCGGCAAGCCGGTAGCTGCCGAGTTGGAGGTAATCGACAAGGGAAAATCAGATGAGGGTTTTGCAGCCGATTATGCGGGCGTCTATGAGGTTGTCAGCATCAAGTCTATCGGACAATAGTAAATAGAGTTTGTAAAATACAGGTCCGCTGGCGTCTCTTTGCAAGGAGATGCCGGCGGACTTGCTGTTTTGTGGGTCTATTCTTTGCGGATGGAACCTTCCGCCTTGATGATGTCGCCTTCGGCGGTCATTCCCTCGATGCGTATGTCGTACTCCGTGGCGGGTACGTCGGAGGCATAGAATGAGATTTGCGATTTTCCCTGTGCGTCGACCTGTACCTTTGGATTCCAGTAGAGAGTGTTGCGCAGGTCGGGAGTGGTCGATTCCCTGCTTTCGGCCGTGTCGTAGGCCGGAGCGTAGCAAACGGCCTTCTTCTGATAGCCGAGCGGGGTGATTGCGATATGACTGCGCGCATTGTTGGAACCTATCTCGTTGCCTCGTTTTGTCGTAATTGCGATGGCTCCTCCGAGTGCCCGTTTACCGCCGAGCATGACGGTCTGAGATTTGTCGATAAAGTCGACTCGTCGAATCATATCGAATGGAATACGCTCGATAATGTCAAGCGTTGATTCATAGCTGGTGCCGAGTCCCAGGTCGGCTTTCGTATGTCCGGATGCAAGTTTTGGCACTATTGCCTTAGGGATGGTTCCCGGAGGAATAGCCTGGTCTAAGTAAGTGTAGAAATCTTCTTGTCTGGTCGTTTCGCCCTGAGTTTGGAAGATACCGTCAATAAATAGTCCTACCGATTCTCCTCGAGCTGTAATGTATCCGTCGGGCGAAATCCGTAGTCTTGCAATTTTGCGAAGTACTTCCTCTACCGAGGTGATACCTTCCTCTTCCATATATTGGTAATTGAATGAGCGGTAGCTGATTGATTCATAGAAATCTTCGGGAGGTCGTATCTTGAACCCTTTTACAATCACTTCGTCGAGAACGACCGACATTCCGTTGTAGCGGAAGCGCATGCTTTCCTGCTCGATGAATTTTTCCCAGGAAAGGTTATCGGTGATATTGAGCTCCTGATTGAAGTTAAAGGGAATTATGCGATGGGGAGTCGGAAATCCGGTCGTGTCAATTTTAATGTTCGGAAACAGTTGTTTGCCGTTCTTGTCGATGGCCTTGATGAAAAGGGTGGTGTTCTCGGGAAAGTCGAATCCGTTGCAGCGAAAATGGCCGGTGGAATCGGTGGAGAAAATGTTGCCGTAGCCGTATTTGGGTACAATGACGTTGACGAGTGCATCCGCTTCCGGTCGGTTGCGCCATTTGCTGAGAACAAACCCGTCGACTTCCTGTCCGACCTCGATTTCGGAGGATGGCTTTTGGTATTGTCCGGCAACGATGGCCGGCACGTCGTAGCGCCGCCAACCTTGTGTGAGCATCAGGGCTTCAAGAGCCAGTTTCTTGGTGTCGGTTACGTTGGTGAAGTAATAAGCCGGATTTTCGATATGTCCCTTCAGCTCCGAACTCAGCAGCAGGGTGGAGGCGATGTTGCAGGTGGAGTCGGGGCGGACACTTCTTGAATCGGTTACCGCAATGGAGTAGTTGCCTTCCGGCAGTTGGTATCCTGACAGTTCGACGTTGAGCGTGATTTTCTCCCGGTCGGCATAGACGGGCTTGTCGGAAGTCAGACTGACGGAATGACTGTCGGGTTGACGGACGTAGAAGATACGCTCGCTGAGCGGTTGTCCGCCGTCGTCAAAGAGCACGGCGTTGACGATGCCTGTCGGGATGTCTTTTCTGTTAATCGAAAGGTTCGGTTGGGTCGTATCCAGTGAGGCGGAATGGAGGAAGTTGCCCCGCTGGTGGAGTATGAGCTGACAGTTGCCGCTGATACCGGCCGCGGCAATGTTGATGCTTTCGCCGCTGGTTGTGACATGCAGCGAGGCGGCATGCTGCTCGACGGAAGGAAGGGGAAATTCGCGGGTCAGCCCGTCTTCCGTGGTGCAGACGGCAGAATAGGCAGTCCCGGCCTTCGGAACAAAGGAGAAGAAGCCCATGCCGGCATGGAGTGTCTCAAAGTCGGCAACCTCCAGTCCTTCCGTTGTGATTACCTTGCCGCTGATTGCCTTACCGAGTCCGTTTTTGCCAATTGCCTTAAATCCGACCTTGCAGGCTGTTCCCGGAATCAGATGGCCTCCTTCGGGGTAGAAACCGACTTCGAAATCTTCAGATAAATCAGGGATGCGTATGAACTTCCTGTACTGGTCGAAAGCCGCCAGCAGGTAAGAGCCGGTCTGTTGCCGGGCAGGGATGCGGACGGTTGCCCGGGCGCGGTGAAGGGTCTGGGAGGAACCGTCGGGAAGCGTGTAGGTGAAATCCTTTACTTGAGCCGGTTGTCCGGTCTCGTTGTCGGAGAAAGACAGGTGTATTTGCAGTGTCCCGTCTTCAGCGTCGTATTCATAATCGGTTGCGATGGTGTATTTGGTGGCGAACGGACTGCCGATGAAAATGTTTTTCTTGAAGAAATAGGGTTCTCCGAGGCTCTGGGAGAGAAGCGTGTAGGCCGATAGCGTATAGTCGCCTTCGGCTATGCCTTGCGGTAGGGGAATGTAGCCGGCAAAGCAGTCATTTTCCTTGCGGAGCTTGATGCGGGAAGTCAGGCTGTCGTTGGGAGCCGTCAGGTCGATGTAGACGTAGTGGCTCAATGTCGTCGGCTTATGGGTGGACGCATCGACGACATGGGCGCGCAGCCAGAGCGTATCGCCTCCCATGTAGTAGTTTCTGTCGGTGTGCACATGAATTTTTTCTTGCGGGAAAATCTCCTTTTGACGCTCAAAATTCAGCAATAGAGAGTTGGCGTCACTCGCGGTGGCAGATGCGGAGAAACCGAACATCAGCAGGGGAATGATGGCTCGCGTTTTCATTGTAAAGAGGTTTAGGCGGTTTTACAAGTGGGTGGAAAACTGAAATGGCAAAATCTCATCGGCATTGTATTCCATTACATTCCCCAATATAAGGAAAATATGCGATATGACAAAATTTTTATTCGGAATTATTGATGGTTGCTTTTTGGGAAAAAGAGAGAGGATGACCGTGCGGCCATCCTCTCCAATCTATTGTAAGACGTTATTTTGCCTATGTTTAGCGGTCGAGACGCGTGCTCTTGCTTTCCTTGCCGAGATAGAAGAGTTTCGCTTTCACTACCTTGCCCTTCGCTTTCACAGGAGCTTTCCAGAGCGGTGATTTTTCGGTCGGCTCGCTGCCGTCGGTCGTGTAGCGGATTTCAGCGGCATCGTAAGGCGTGTTCATGAGCAGCATGCCTTTTTCTTCCTTGATACCCGGCATGCGGAGGTGGAAGTTCATGCCTTCCTCGTCCATTTGCGGGAGTTCGACAGAGCCAACGAGTTCGTTGAACTGTGCTTTCGACTGCCAGTCAAGTGGTTCGGCATTCCAGCCGCGTTCCACCAGACCGAGAATTTTCGGGAACACATAGTATTCGACGAAGTCGTAGCCGCGGATAGTCTCGGAGAACAGTTGAGCCTGTACGCCGGAGATGCGCGGACGGGCTTCCGGCTGCAATGCCGGTTTCGTGTCGGCATGGTTGGCCGGCAGTGGCTCGCCTTTCAGTGTGGTCGTGGTTGATTTGTAATTGTCGAACGGACGGGCATCCCAGGAACGGAACTCATCGACGTAACCGCCCCAGTGCAGGCCGCGTTCGTCCTGATGGGCAGAGTAGGCGAGGTCTACGTAGAAGTTGGAAACGTTGCAGAGCACCACGTTGTAGCCGTTGTTGGCGATGGAGTACGGCAGGATGTCACCCTTCCATTCCGGCACGGTGTTCCAGACGTAGACGTTGGCAAACAGCGGACGCAGCACCTTGTCGGTCAGCTCGCTGTGGCGCATGGCTGCTTCCTGCCATCCGGCAATCTTATAGCCTTTGGCTGCAATCATCTTCGCTACGCGTGTGATAAAGTATTCTTCCACCTCGTGAGTGGTGGTCAGTCCCTTTTCAGCCATGAATTTCTGAACTTCCGGTGATTTCACCCACGGATTTTTCGGAACTTCGTCACCGCCCATGTGGATGCAGGGCAGTGTGACACCGGCCTCGCGGTACATGAGGATGATTTCATCCACCACCTTCTCGATGAAGTGGTAGGTACCTTCAAGCGACGGGTTCAGCACGTTGTCGTGGTAGCCCTGGGCTGAAGAATAGTAGGACGTGTCGTCCGGGTCCCATACGCGGTAGTATTCAGCTGCTTCCGGGTTGGTGGCTTTCAGTCGCTGGTAGCGGGCCTTCATCGCTACGATGGCGGCACGCGCGTGTCCCGGCGATTCGATTTCAGGGATGACCTGAATGCCACGGGCTGCGGCATATTGCAGCAGGTCGATGAATTCCTCGCGGGTGAGGTGACCGTTGGAAGTGGTGGTGAGGTCATTGGGGTTACCGTTGCCGGCATAGCACTGGCAGAGGAAATCCGTTTCCGTCTCCGTCATGCCGCGGCGTGCGCTCACTTCCGTCAGCTCGGGCAGTCCCGGAATTTCCAGACGCCATGCCTCGTCGTCGCTGAAATGGAAGTGGAAGCGGTTGATTTTGTAGGAAGCCAGCTTGTCGATGAGCTTCTTCATGTTGTCCACCGTCGTGAAGTTGCGGGCGATGTCGAGCATCATGCCACGGTAGTGAAGGTCGGGCCAGTCGCAGATTTTGGCTGCTGCCACTTCCGGAGCTTCAGCGTTGCGCTCTCTGAGCTTGAGCAGCGTTTTCACGCCGTTGGTCACCGCCTCGTCGGTCAGTCCGGCGATGGTGATGCCTTCGGGTGCGATGGTCATTTCGTAGTATTCGTAATTGTCGCGTCCTTCAGCTTTCTCTGCCTCAGCTCCGCTCATCAGGCGAAGGGTGAGCGGAAGATTGCCGACCGACTGCTTGCCTCCCAGTTTCAGTTCCGCATAGTGGGCGGCTGTCTCTACACCGTTTCCTGCCTCAATGGTGAAAGCGGCATTGAGGTTGACTTTTCGCGAAGGGTCGGTCACGACGCTCTTGATGCCCGGCAGTATCTCGTAGGCCGGATTGGCGGCCGTGTAGGAAGCCGGGTTGATTTCCTCATTGAAGGCATAGACCTTCTCGGCAGTCGGGTAGACGGGAACCGGTTCGAAACGTCCCCATTCGAGCGGCTTCACGTCGATAGGCAGCGGGCGGGCTACCGAGTCGCTGTTGAAGGCGAAATGGCCGCCGTCGGGACAGTAGCTCAGCTGCGTGATGGAGCTTTTGCCCGTATAGTAGATTTTTACTGACTTGCCCGGAGCGAGCGAGAAGTTGTCGGCAGGCGTGAGCTTATAATAGTTGGGGATGACTTCCGAAAGTTGCACCTTCGACCCTTTGTCGGTCGTCATGGCGTGGGGAAGTGCGTTGAAATAAATGGTCCAGCCGTCTTTCAGGGTGGTTTTGCCGGTATTGGTCAGCGTGAAATAGCTGCGGTACTCGCGTACGTCGGCTTTGTTCTTTTCCAATTGCCAGGACAGGGATACCGGGGCTGCCGGTACGTCTGCGGCAAAGGCTCCGACGGCTATCATGCACATCAGAGTAGCGGATAATAGTTTTTTTCTCATTTTTATAGATATAGTATAGTTAGGATTGTAGTCTTTCGGTTACCGAGGGTGGGATGATACGCCTCAAAGCGTACCTTCCTCAATGCGGTCGGCGATGTGGTGGCAGGCGTCTTCCAGCAGGTCGAGCACGTTCTCAAAGCCTTCCGAACCTCCGTAGTAGGGGTCGGGGATGCAGTCCATGGCCGAATGCTGGCGGAAGAAGGAGGCGATGCGCACCACCTTGTCCATCTCTTCCGGCGAGTTGGCCATATCGCGCAGGTGGTCGTAGTTGCTGTCGTCCATCGCGAAGATAAGGTCGAACCGTTCGAAGTCGGTCGGACGCACCTGGCGGCTCCGGTGGGTTAGCTCCAGTCCGCGGCGGCGGGCATGAACGCGCATGCGCTGGTCAGGCAGGTCGCCTGCGTGGTAGCCGGAGATACCGGCTGAGTCGATGTCGACGAGGTGGCTGATGCCGCGCTCGTTGACGATGCTTTCCATTACGCCCTGTGCTGCCGGTGAACGGCAGATGTTGCCAAGGCATACGAAAAGAAGGCTGTATTTCTTGTCTTTGCTTACTGATTGTTCCATACGGGGTACAAATTTAAACGATTTTTCGCAAGGTGGCAAGGCGGTTTCTCCGGTTTTTGCGTGACAGGTTGCGGTTGGGGCAGAAAAAAGCGGAGAGGTCACCCGATGGTGTGCCTCTCCGCTGTGTGTCGTGCCGCCGATGATTATCGGATGACGAACTTTGCGGTGACGTTGCGTCCCTGCTGATTCTTTGCCGTTACGATGTAGACGCCCTGTGGCAGAGAGGATACGTCGACCGTATTTCCGTCGGCCGGGCGCATGACCATCTGTCCGCTGATGGCGTAAATGGCGATGGCGTGAAGCGGACGTTCCGCGCGCAATGTCTTGCCTGCCGGGTCATGCATCCAGCGGTCGGCTGTGGCTTTCAAAGCATTCACGGCGCTGCCGGCTTCGGCTGTCACAATCCATCCCTTGCCTGTGGCTGTTTCCACATCGGCTTCAGCCGTTCCCGGCATGTGGCTGATGTTCAGTTGCTTCGCCCATTCTTCGTTATTCTCGTGGATTTCAACCGCTGAAACGTCGGGCAGAATCTCAATGATGCCGTTGATTACGGTGGCATCCATCTGGTTGTCCTGAATCAGCAGTCCCTGGATACCCTTGTTGGCCGTGAGGTTGAGCGACGCCAGCTTGTTGCCCTGCGCGTAGAGTTTTTGCAGGTTGGTCAGGGCAGACACGTCGAGCGTTTCCAGTTGGTTGTTCTCGCATTCAAGCCAGGAAATGTAGCTGTTGGATGCGAGGTCAAGCTCCGTCAGGTTGTTGCCGCCGCAGGTGAGCCATACGAGGCTGCGCAGGTTGCTCACGTTGAGCGCGGACAATTGGTTGTTTTTCAGATGCAGGGTGTTGATGTAGCTGTTTCCCGAGAGGTCGATGGACGACAACTGGTTGCCGCCGAGGTTGAGCAGCGACAGGTAGCCCATGTTGGTCACGTCGATGGCAGTCAGCTGATTGTTCTCAATGTTCATCCAGCGGATGTTGGGGTTGTTGCTCAGGTCAAGTTCCTTCACCTTGTTATTTTGCAGATAGAGGCCTTCAAGAGCCGTATTCGCCGAGAGGTCAACGCTCTCAATCAGATTCTCGCTGGCAGCCAGTTCTTCCAGCAGTGTGTTGGCTTTCAGGTCGAGGGTAGTGAGTTGGTTGCCGTAGCAGTTGATTTCCGTCAGGTTGACGTTCTTGCTGAGGTCGAGCGCCGTAATCTTATTCTCCACGCAGGTCAGCGATTCCAGGGCCGGTGCTCCGCTGAGGTCGAGCGAGCTGATTTGGTTGGTACCGCAGTCGATGTCGATAAGGGCCGGTGCTTCCGGGAGCAGCAGCGTGGAAATCTTGTTGTTGGAACAGTCGATGCTTGAGAGCGAAGTCATGGCTGAGCAGTCGAGCGTGCCCTCAATTTGATTTTCGTAGCACGACACTACCCGGATGTAGGCGTTCTTGCTGAGGTCAAGGGATTTAATCTGGTTCTGTTCGCAATAGAGTCCCGTGAGCGAGGTGTTTTTCGTCACGTCAAGAGCGGTCAGCTGGTTGCCGCCCACTTGGATGCGGCTCAGATTGGGAGCGTTGGTCACGTCCATCGCCGTCAGTCCCTGGTTGAACGCCTGAAGGATGATGATGTCGTCGCCGTAGAGTTTGACTACGTTGTCCGACGGTTGACGGCTGATGTTGACGGCACCGTCGTAGGTCACCAGCGTGCCGTCGCCCCAGTCCACCTGGAAGGACGTTCCGTCGACGCCTCCGGCTCCGATGGTTATTTCCTTGGTGATGTCGGCAAAAGTCAGAACGATGTTAGGTTGTTCGGCATCTTGTGCCCATGCGATGTTTCCCATGCATGCGATTGCTGTCAAAGCAATAAAAGAGGTAACTGATTTAAGCATAATTATGAGGTTTTATGAGCCTGCAAGTTAGCAATAAAATTTAAATAATGCAATAAATTGCTCTAAATATTCATTAAAACAGCACGGATTTCCTGAACCTCAGGAAATCCGTGTATAAGTAGTGAGAATCTTTATGCGTTTGCCGGTTTGGTCATTCTACTTCCGGAATGTGGTATTTTCTGACAAGTATCTGAGATTCGTCAGCAAGAATGGCGTATGGGATGATTTTATCATCTTCGATGGTCAGGCCGTATGCCATTATGTAGAATGACGGATGTTTGGGAAGAAGAAATTCCGATTTCTTGCCGGTAGAACGGTTGATGATAGCGACTGAATATTCTCCTGAGTTGCCGAACGTGTTATTGTGAGTGCCATGACTGATGAGGCAGCCGACGTTGTTATCGGTCAGTTTGAGCTCGCGGACTATACGGTAGAAGAATTTTTTATAGGGAGCACTGTATTCTTGCGTATAAAACCGGGTAGTGTCAGGTTCCGGGAACAGAGAGGTGTCTATGTTGAATACAGAGTAGGTTTCTTTGTCACAATCCGGATTGTCGATTGGCGCAATGTGGATTTTCCCAGAAAAACCGTCACAGTAGGCTATGTCTTTGTTGTGGAAGCAGTGTGACGGCGCGTTGAAGCAGTAGCCTGTCAGGCTTTTCCGATGGCATTCTTCCAGATTTCCGAAGCGGGCAATGACGTTACCGGTTTTTCGGTCGAAGAAACTCATGTAAGGGTTTTTGAAGTCGTAAAATTCCTCTTTGAAAGAATTCTTGTCAGGAGTGTCGTATGCTTCCCGTTCCATTTCGATAGGCCATGTGTATTTGTTACAGGCCATGGCTATTATGTCATCGTTTGCCGATATGTTGAAATGGTTGTAAGTGTAGTCGTGGTCGTGTATGTCGATGTTGGCTGTGAAAATATCGCCACGGTTGAAGTGGGGTAGGTGTCTGGTGAACACGGAGGCCTCGTTGGCCTGGCCGATACGGCTCGGATTGTTGTCTATATACCACACGTTGGGCACAGAGTAGGACATGACTATCGTACTGTCGTCCTGCATGAGTGGCTGTAGTGGTATGAAGCGGAAAAAACCGTATTTTTCTGCACGTCGGAATGCGTCGGAAGGTATTTGGGAGGCGCATTCCCGCTCGATGGAATCGGCAGTAACTAATTGGATAAAGTCAAAATTACCTTTTTGATTTTGACGGAATACGGCAATACCTTCGTTCAAATCGTCGTTAAACAGCAGATGGCCGTGACCGAGAAACGGTATGTTCTGCACTCTGGAAATCAGAAACGACTCGGGAGTGTTCACTTTCATGTCCGTATACTCTGTGAGTGCCTTTTGGGGCAGATTTTCAGCCAGATAGGGTAGGTCGTTTTTTTCGGTGCCATAATCGCCAAACGGAAGGCAACCGTTGAATTCAAGGAGATTTGTGTAGAATTCCGTGTCAAATCCCTGATAATCTTTAATGGCAAGTGCCTTGCCGGAGCGGCAGGAGAGTTTCATCACAAACGCAAGTGGCATGCCGGAATTCATGCTGAAGATTTCCTGATATGCCTGTTTGTCATCGTAGATGATATAATCGGCTTTTATTCCGTATTTTTGCATGTATCTATTGGCACTTTCCGGTCTGGGATAGTCAACGATGAGAAGGGTTTTTGCTTGAGGCGCAATTTGTTTCATTCCATCGAAAAAATCGGGAATCCCGGTTTCACTCCGAGGAGCTAAGCCAGGTTGAAAGAACAATGCGTACACGGTATCAGCATCTTGCGGGAGGCTTTTTAGGTAGTCTCTGAGTTTTGTTTCCGTATCTGGTTTCTGGCAGATGCGGAAGATGTCCTGCTCGATAACAGTGCGGATGTCGTCTTGCGCCTGTCCGCTGAGTAATCCGGCAAACAACAGGAGCATACTTAATAAGATTCTCTTTTTCATAGTTATTAGTGTTGGATTATATATGATTCAGAAAGGGGCAGGGTCTGATGTATTGTGGAGTTGTTAATAAAAGAGCCGTCTCAATTTATTATTGATTCGGCCCTTTTTATTAGGATTTTCCCCTTGATATGAGAATATTTATTCTTTGTATTCTTTTGTAATTTCAGCTCCATTTGTAACCTCATCATAGATAATCTGTTCTTGTAATACAGGTACAGATTCGGTAGAGATAAAAGACTCTTTGTTAATAATGAAGCCGTCAGGGTCATAGAGGGTTATATCAACATTCGTTACATTCCCCTCTTTTAGAATAACCCGTTTTATAGCACAAATTTGGTCGGTTCTACCGGAGCACGGGTTGTACATGTTGTTGCTCGCTCGTCTGCCGTAATACGTAGTTTCAACGATTGTGTTATCATCCGCTGCTAAAAGATTAAAACTCAGCATTGATAAAATTGCAGTTAAAAATAATTTAGTTCTCATAGCATTAAAAGTCTAGAATTAGTTTAGACACCTCAAATTTAAAAAATATTACATATTTAAGTAAAAATACAGTTAAAGTATATTAATATGGTATTTTTTATGATGGTCTGCTTTGAATGTGAAATCTTGATAAGGCGCTTCATGAAAAAACATGGAGATGTTGAATGTGGCATAGGTTTTAAAAAGTCTCGGTATGGGAATGATTAAAAAAAGCATGGGGCAGTTCGCGTAGTGTTACGATATTACCCCATGCTTGCGTCAATTAAAAAGAGACTGGTTCTATTTGTTTTGCTGCCATAGCATAATGTGCAAGTATTTTACAGGGTGTTATTTCATCTTTGCAGCGTCGTTGACAAAGATTTCCAGGCCTTTGTCGGTCAGCGGGTGGTTGAGCAGACCCTCGATGGCTTTGAGCGGGCAAGTAGCCACGTCCGCTCCGATTTCCAGACAGCGGAGAATGTGGTTCGTGTGGCGGATGGAAGCTGCCAGCACCTGAGTCTTGAAGCCGTAAGTGCGGAATACTTTCACAATCTGTCCGACCATGGCGATGCCGTCCTCGGAAATATCGTCGAGACGGCCGATGAACGGGCTGACGTAGGTGGCACCTGCTTTAGCCGCCAGCAATGCCTGTCCTACGGAAAATACGAGCGTGCAGTTGGTCGGGATGTTTTTAGAAGAGAAATATTTCACTGCTCGGATGCCGTCCTTCGTACAAGGAAGTTTTACGGTGATTTTTGGGTCGATGGCCGCCAGTTCCTCACCTTCGCGAATCATACCTTCGTAGTCGGTAGCAAACACTTCGGCGCTTACCGGTCCGTCCACAATGCTGCAAATCTGCCGGTAGTGGTCGAAAATCTGCTCTTTTCCTTTGACTCCCTCCTTTGCCATGAGGCTCGGATTGGTTGTCACTCCGTCGAGAATACCCATGTTCTGAGCTTGACGAATCTGCTCAAGATTGGCTGTGTCGATAAAGAATTTCATTTTGATTAGATTTTATGTTGTGATTTTTTATACCGTTGATTGGAAACGTCACGGTACGGCCCTGATCGTGACCACGTGTCGTGCGGTGGTCGTAGCGGCGGTTTCCCTCTTTTTTTGAAAACTACTTACAAAAGTACGCAGAAAAACACAGAACGAGGGGAAGTTGTCGGCTTTTTTTGCGGGGATAATTTTGTATGCGTTTTCACTACTGTCCAATAAAAGTTGGCTAATCGGTCTTTGAAATTATTGAAATACAGTCTTTTAAGTGGTATTTCTGA
>CALUMX010000023.1 GCA_944321875.1 uncultured Muribaculaceae bacterium | reverse complement strand
CGAACTTTGCGCATGTACGTATAGGGCGAACTTTAAACATCGAATTTATTGATTGGCAACTTGCGGACATTCATTATCAAAAAATAGTGAAAGGCGAGTGCAAAGGCAAACGAAAACGGATGTTTTCAAGTTTGACTATGCCGAGCCGCATCCTATTTTATCAAAAAATAGTGAAAGGCGAGTGCAAAGGCAAACGTTACAAAAGCTCAATCTTACAACCTCCCATTATCGTTCCATTCTCCGTAAAGGATACCTTTCCGCGTGTTTTCCAGGAATTTATCCAACCGTTTTCTAAAAAGTTCCGGCTCTTTCTTTTTTATCTGAATAGTATCTATTCTCACCCTCTTATACAATTCGGGGAACCTGCAGAAATTCTCCCACAACATCGGGTCTGACTGCAATTCACAAAGAATCTCCGGGTCGATAACAAAACCAGCCTCCGACATATCCGGCAATACGGCTCTGCCCGCATCTGTCATGAGTCCCAGTCGTTCCATGCGCCGGCATCGCTCCTTATTCAGTTCCGACCAATTACTCCGGGGTTTTCGGGGACAAAGCTTCTGTGCCGTCACCTCCTCAGAAATTTTTTTAGTAGTACTGTCAATCCAACCAAAACACATGGCTTCTTCCACCGCATCGACATACCAAAAGGTTCCATCGTCAACAGGCCTTCCCCGTTTGACCACTACCCAGCATTCCGTTTCCTTGTCATAGTTCAACTTTAACCATTCACGCAATTCCGACCTTGACTTAACCTCTAACAAATTTCTGATAACCATGTTCTTTTTCCTATTTTATTCCAAAAGTACACAAAGCACTGCAAATATACCCGATTTAGCTTCTACTTTATTTCGCATAAAAAACCCTCTTCCCGAATCGGGAAGAGGGACTAATTAAACATACATTACATCTTTAATATTACCTAACCACTATTTTCTGAGTAGAAACCTTTCCTGCATTTTGCAACTTGACGATGTAGAGTCCGGCAGCAAGGCGAACCTGACGGTCATTACCGGCATACACCTTAGCTCCTGACGGAGTATAAACCTCAACGGCTGTCGCTCCGTCGCCAAACACTTCAAGAGCACCTGTTCCACCGATAGCGTAGAAATCTTGCTCAGTCAGGCCTTTCACGCTACTGTTTGCTTCACCAAACTCATCGGAAATAGAGAAAGAAACAGCTCCCGTCTCTTCGTCACGCACGATATCATAAATCTTATAATTGTCTTCCTTACCAAAAACGAGTGAAGTTTGGGCACGCTTGCCAGGGAACATCGGATAGAAGTTGGATTGCGCCGTGTTATACTTATACATCACACCCATATCATTCCGATAGTTGTTAACCTCGTTATTTTCCCAACGACCTGCATCATACTTCACACGGGTAATCAACAGACCTTTATCACCGCGTACTGTGTAATGGCTGCCTGAAGCGCTGTAATTAGCATAGGCATCCCAACCTTCACCACTACGGTTCTCAATCAAATAGAACGTAACTGGGGATGGGTCACGACCGTCGAGATTGTGTTCCTGTCCGTCTTCCGTCAGCAACAGAACCTCACCTTCCTCAATCGGCTGCAAAGTCATCTTGTCACCATCGCGGGAAGGGAAAATCTGCTTCGGAGTCAACCAGCCGGCAAACATACGTTCGTATGCGGAATAACCCATCGGCACACGTCCTGCGTACAGATAGTTTCCTGCACTCATCACGTCATAGATATCCGGGTCCTGATGTCTTCCGTAATCGGTCACATAAAGGTCCGGCAAACCAAGCACGTGGCTGAATTCATGGATAAACGTTCCAACACCTGAGAAATCTGTCTCCACAACGCTTTCCAGTGCTGTATAGATTTCGTTGCTGGTCGCATAGTCATAAATCTCCACACCATTGACAACATTGCTACCTGTGAAATTATAACCCGGCATCACAATCCAACGGTGTGGCCAGATAGTATTGGAATCTCCTCCGGTAGCTTCGCCTTCACCGGCATAGAATACATATACGTTATCAATCTTTCCATCGTTGTTCTCGTCATACTTCGACAGGTCATGACCATCGGCCGATGCCAACTGACAAGCCTCTACAATCATATCCGGAACACGGAGGTCTCCACTGTATCCGTTAGCACCGTAATATGATTGCTTCTGAGACAACGTGTACGGACCCAATACGTCAAACTGAGGTGTAAACTGGCCATAGGAAGACGCTACGAAATAATCGCGGGCACTACCCTTATGAGCATAATCAGTAAAACCTTCCTTATTGAGCATATCGTCATAAACCTGACGGTCGTATTTCATCTCGACATCCTTAAAATTAACAAGGATTACCAAACCGTGTTCTCCCATGGATGCTTCCATTCTTGAAGCTTTCTGCATAGGCTGATTCCATCTTTCTTCGCTTTTCTTCTGCAACTCTGACAGCACCGAACCGAGTGCCTGCTTACTCTGCATTCTCACATTCGAAGGAAGCGCAGCGCCCACCCGATAAGGCATTGCCTCAATACCATCCATGTTGGCAGTTGCATAATAATAGAAACCATCGGACTTCTGAGCCACCATTGTGCCGTCAGTCAACGTCTCATAATGAAATTTTTCGTCCCCATGAAGCACTACCTCAATCTGGGTTCCATCCGGCAGTGTCTTTAAAATCGGAGTTGTAACCGCCTGAACCGCATACGTGGGAAAGAACGAACCACATACAAGTGCGGCAGCGAGCATTAGTTTTTTATTCATAATCTAACAGTTCAAATTTGGTTTGTGTTTACGAAATTCGAATATAGAAATTATTTACCTCTTTACAATAGGTATATGCGTATATTTAACTTTTTATAGCAATAAGTCACAAAAAAAAGAGCCTGCATCAAACAGGCTCTTTCTATCTTACAACAATAATCGCTGGAAATCCGACTATTTGCCGGCAGCCGCATTGGCTTCGTTAATCATTGCCTGGCTTGGCAACAGATACAACTCCACACGACGGTTCTGGGCTCGTCCTGCGGCAGTTGAGTTGTCGGCGATAGGATATTGATAGTCGTATCCCTTCACTGAGCGCAGACGGCTGTACTGCACACCGCAGGAATTTAAATGATTGGCAACCGACTGAGCGCGTTGCAGAGAAATGCGCTGGTTCACCTCAAGTGTACCCGTATTGTCGGTATGTCCGGCAATTGCCAGGTCAAACTGCGGGTCAAGCTGCATGACAAACTTCGAAAGCTCGTTCTTGGCCGTTGCCGACAGCGTAGTTCCATTGGTCGGGAATGTAATACCCGAGTCAAGGGTCACCTTCACGTATTGTACACCGTTCTGTTCGCCTTGCTCAACCTTAGCACCCTCAATTTCCTTTGCCTGCTCGGCAGCCTTGTCCATCTTCTTTCCGATGAGCACACCTGCTCCCGTTCCGACAACAGCTCCGATACCGGCTCCGATAGCCGCTCCCTTACCTTGTCCGATAAGTCCACCAATCAATGCACCGACACCGGCTCCCGAACCGGCACCAATCATACCGCCTTTTGCTGTATTGCTCATATTACAGGAAGGTAGAAGTAGAAAGGCAGCACTCAAAACGACTGCCACAATTTTGTTCTTTTTCATACGTCGTCAAATTTTATTGATTAAAAGGATAACAATCCGCACCCCAAAGGGTTCATTTTTTTAAAGAAAAAGTGCCGCTCCCAAAGAGGGCGGCACTTCTATGGATTAAGCTGATAGCTTCCGAATTATACGTTCGGGTTCAAAGACTTCCATTCTGCTACCGGAGGAAGAACGCCCATAGCGATTACTTCGTCACGGAGAGCGCAGAGGTGCTTGTAGCTTTCGCGGAGAGCTTCCATTTCAGCAGGAGTACCAACGATTTCTTCGTAAGCGCAACCCTTCTCAGTGATAGTAGCCTCAACAGCCATCATGATGTGGTCAAAGCCTTGGAAAGAAACGTAGCGACCAGCCGGCCAGCGGAATGCCTCGCCACCCATAGCAGCGCGAATCATCTCAACAGATACGTAAGACGGGCTCTGGAATGAAGAACGGCCGCGGAGGTTGATGATGTTTGCACCACCCTTTGTAACCTTTTGTTGGATTTCTGCCCACTTTTCAGCAGGAAGCTTGTCAGTGCCGATGAGGTCGAGAAGCGGAGTGCCGTTAACCTTTGCAGTAGATGCAAATACAGCCATTTGCTCACCGTGACCACCATAAGTACGGCAACCTGTAACTGAGCTTTGAGGAATACCGAAGTATTTAGCCAATTCGCTTTGCAGGCGTGTGCTGTCAAGAGCAGCAAGAGTTGTAACCTGTGAAGGTTTCAAGCCTGAGTAAAGAAGAGTAATCAAGCCAGTGATGTCAGCCGGGTTGAAGATAACAACAACGTGCTTAACGTCCGGGCAATATGCTTTGATGTTCTTACCGAACTCTTCTGCAATAGCAGCGTTACCCTTGAGAAGGTCTTCACGAGTCATACCAGCCTTACGGGCAGCACCACCTGAAGAGATAACATACTTAGCATCGGTCAAAGCCTCTTTGATATCAGTTGTGAAAGTAACATTAGCTCCTTCGAAACCGCAGTGGAACATTTCCTCTGCTACACCTTCCAAACCTGGACCGTAAGGGTCATAAAGACAGATATTAGGAGTCAAGCCCATCATCAAGGCTGTTTGAGCCATGTTTGAACCAATCATACCAGCTGCGCCGACGATTGTCAATTTTTCTTCTGTAAGAAACTTCATAGTTGTAAAAATTTAAGTTGTCTATAAATAATGTATATTTTTCAAAGTCTTATATGGAAAATCATCTATCCGGCGGGATAACGGAGCTGTGAACATACACACCGGCATTCTTGCCGACAGACTGACTATCCTCACGCAAAGATAAGAAAGTTTCAGATATATTCATACTTCTACCCGTGAAATTGTCACTCTGTTTGTGTTAATTTATTAAAATATTTTTTCTTCTTACAGGACCGGACTCATCAGGCGCACCAATGACTCCTTGAGTTTCTGCAAGAACGGCCGGTGCTTCCAGGTAGAGCTGAGAATACGGGTCGACTCTCCAAGGTCTGTCATGAAGATTTCCTTCATTTTCGCGTTGATTTCCCGACTGTAAATAAAGGCATTACATTCAAAATTATACTCCATGCTCCGAAAATCGAAATTGGTGGAACCCGTCGTCGTAAACTCATCGTCGATGATAATATTCTTCGAATGCAGCATACCCGGCTCGTAGTAGTAGAACTTGATTCCCGCCCGCAGACACTCTCCGATGTAGGAGGCCGTTGCCAGCTTGAGCATTCTGGAATCAGGCGTACGAGGCACGATAATGCGCACGTCGACTTTCGAAAGCGCGGCAGTCTGCAACGAGCGGAGCAAACTTTCAGTAGGGAGGAAATAGGGAGTTTCGATGTAGACGCATTTTTTTGCGGAGGAAATAGCCTTATCAAACATCATGGAGATGTTGTGCCATTGCCCGATAGGGCCGCTTGACAGAATCTGCACGCCGGCCTCACCCGCCGGTCTGTCAAACCGCGGCAACGGCTTGGCAATATCGGAAAACAACGGTTGCTCCATGAATCGCCAATCCAGGTGGAACGAATGGACCAAACCCAGACATGACGGACCGTAGATGCGGATATGCGTATCCCGCCATACCCGGCCGTCGGGCAAGCCTTCCACATAGCGGTCGGCCAGATTCATACCTCCGATATACCCGATTACACCGTCAATAGTCGTAATCTTGCGGTGATTACGCCAGTTGACACGGGTAGCGAATTCCGGGAACGTAACCTTAAAGAACGGACAAACCTCCACTCCGGCCTCTTTGAGCCGACGGAAGAACGCCTTGCTCACCCGAAGACTTCCCACATGGTCGTAAATCACCCGCACAATCACACCGGCACGGGCTTTTTCCATCAGGATTTCGGCTATCTCGTTTCCTATCTTATCGTCCTTGAAGATATAGAACTGAATATTGATGAATTGCTGTGCCTGCAACAAATCCTTCTTATAGGCGTCGAACATCTCCCGCCCATTTGTAAATATTTGAATGTCGTTGTTGGGGAAATAGGTCGCTCCGGCCAACTGATGCCCCAACATAATCTGTCCGCGAGATTCCTCCGTAAGCGGCAAAGCCGCTATGTCAACCTGCTTGACGTAGCGGTTGAGATAGGAACGCTTCTTCAAACGCTTGGAAATCAATGCCTTGTTCTTTATATTCCGTCCAAAGAAAAGGTAGAACACCAGACCGATTACCGGAAGGAACAGAAGCACCGTAATCCACGCCAGCGAACGAACAGGATTACGGTTCTCCAACACGATAATGTTGCAGATAGATATAATGGACACGGAATAAACCAGCACCACTATAATCGTAACCCAATGAGAAAAAAAGAATTCCGGCATAGATTAAAAATAGTAAACATTCGCTAAGTTACATTATTTTTTGAAAAATGCACCAAAAACCGCTCTTTTTATTTACCGAATCTACCCTTTGGCACATTAAATCGGAATATTTTGCAAATCAAAGGGAAATCACTAAATTTGCTTCGTAATCAAAAAATCCTTAAAATCAGATGGTCTCCCCGTCGTCCCGACACTGGCAAACGGAACAGACCACATCAAAAAAGCTATACAAATCTTTAACTTATCATTCATTTATTTATGACAAACCCAATGAAACAACTGCTAACGGCAACAACCATCGCCACCGCAGCTCTATTGTATCAACCAATGAACGCTCAGGAATTTCCCCGGATTCAGGAGTCAGTCCTGAATTCCTACCCTACCTACGCCGGCGATGACCTCGAATTGAAAATAGACAACGCCGGTACTCACTTTACACTCTGGTCGCCGGGCGCAGAGGCAGTCAAACTCAACCTCTACGACAACGGCATCAACGGAAAACCGTACACGTCGCTCATGATGACTGCCGACAGAACCAACGGCACATGGCGCATGTCGCTCCCTTCCAAACTTTACGGAAAATTCTACACTTTCCAGATAAGAATCAACGGCCAATGGCTGAAAGAGACGCCCGGCGTATGGGCTAAAGCCGTAGGTGTCAACGGCAAGCGTGCCGCCATCATCGACTTTGCGAAAACCAATCCGGAAGGCTGGGAAAACGACACGTTCGTAAAAACCCCGCACCCGACCGACGCCATCGTCTATGAGATGCACCATCGCGACTTTTCCGTTCACGACAACTCCGGCATCGTCAACAAAGGCAAGTTCATTGCCCTGACAGAAGACGGAGCACTCTCGCCCAACGGTGAAATGACAGGTATCGACCACCTGAAGGAGCTCGGCATCACTCACGTGCATATCCTGCCGTCCTACGACTACAATACCGTCGACGAGACACGCCTTATCGACCGCCAGTACAACTGGGGCTACGACCCGCTCAACTACAACGCGCCGGAAGGCTCCTACTCGACCAATCCGGCCGACCCTGCTACCCGCATCCTTGAGATAAAGAAGATGGTACAGGCACTGCACAAAGCCGGCATCGGCGTAATCATGGACGTTGTCTACAACCATACGGCACTGACCGACGACTCCAACTTCTCGCTCACCGCTCCGGACTACTACTACCGTCACCGTCCGGACGGAAGCTACAGCGACGCTTCTGCCTGCGGCAACGAGACGGCTTCCGACAGAAAGCAGATGAGCGACTACATTGTCAACTCCGTAAAATACTGGACCGAGGAATTCCACATTGACGGCTTCCGCTTTGACCTGATGGCCATCCACGACACGGAAACGATGAACCGCGTTGCCGAAACCGTGCGCGCCGTCAACCCCAGCGCCGTGATTTACGGCGAAGGCTGGACCGCTTCCGACAGTCCGCTTCCAGTAGAGCGCCGCGCCCTGAAGGAGAACGTAGCCAAGATGAAAGGCATTGCCGTGTTCAGCGACGATATCCGTGACGCCGTAAAAGGCCACTACAGCCGTGCCGAGGACAGAGGTTTCGCTTCCGGCAAACCGGGACAGGAAGAAACCGTCAAAATCGGCATCGTTGCCTCTACGGCACATCCGCAGGTTGACTACTCCAAGGGGTCCAACTCCAAGTTCGCCTACGCGTCCGCACCGACACAAATCATGAACTACGTGTCCTGCCACGACGACCTCTGCCTCACCGACAAGCTGCGCAAGTCGATGCCCGAAGCTACCGACTCCGTAAGAATGCGCGTTGCACGTCTGGCTCAGACCATCGTATTCACCTCACAAGGCACACCGTTCATCTTTGCCGGAGAGGAGATTTTCCGCGACAAGCAAGGCGTGCACAACTCCTACAAGTCGCCTGACTCCATCAACGCCATCGACTGGAATCTGAAAAAAATCAACCGCGAGCAGTTTGACTACTACCGCAACCTGATTGCGCTGCGCAAGGCACACCCGGCATTCCGCATGACAACGGCCGAAGACATCGCCAAGCACATCGTATTTGACAAAGTTACGGAACCCAACCTCGTATCCTACACCATCAAGGGCAATGCCAACGGTGACGAGTGGAAGGAAATCAAGGTGGTCTTCAACGGCAGCGAGAAGGAGCAGACCGTCAAGGTAGGCAAAGGCGAATGGAAAATCATCGCCGCCGACGGCAAGCTCAATAAAGACGGACTCGGCACGATGAATGGCGGCAAGGTAGTGGCAGCTCCGCAGGCAGCCCTCATCCTCGCCCGCTGACCATAACTGTATAAAAACAAACCCATAATCGCAATCACAACTATGTTTGAGCCGGAAAAGCAAAGAATCACACTGAAAATCGCGCAGCAGCAGCTGAAGACGCAGATTGACCGCGAAAGCGAGGAACGTATCCGAAAGGTGGAGAAGGAAGTCAATAACCTGTGGAACGAATGGCGACAGCTCTATCCCTCGCGCACCGACGCTGAAATTCTCGCGATGGTGGCCTTTCAGTATGCCGTGCTCTACTATGACGAGAAGGCGAAAAACGACACCCGCGAGGCATCCCTGATGAAGTTCATCAAGGAATATGAGGAAAAACTGAATAAAATTGTTCTCGATGTCTGAAAAAAATCAGATGTAAGCCCAAATAATGACAAAAATCATTTCTTAATGTCAAAAATTTTGCTTACATTTGTAAAAATTTGGTGAGGTATGGCTGAAAGTTTGTCGGAAATTTTCGAGCGCATGTTAGGCAAGCAACAAATTCTCGTGGAGCGCTACCATCTCATGGAGGCGAAAGTAAAAGCGCTGACCGAAGAGAAAGAGAATTTGGAAGCAGAATTAACCCGCCGCGACGCTCTCATTGAAAAGTTGAAAATGGACAACGAATACCTTCGGATAGCCCGTCAACTCAGCCCCGACAAGCAACAATTAGAACAGAACAAGGCCATCATTGCCAAGTTGGTGCGGGATGTCGATAAATGTATCGAACAACTCAACGAATAATTGGCAGTTGATACATAACTATATAGCAATTTTACCAGGCAGGTCTCCGGCCTTTCCTCTCTCCTGACGGGAACTACGGAGCAGACTGTGATTTTTTATAGTCTTTTCGACTTCTATCAAAAGCGATAATAGGATTTCGCACCAACGGTGTGTGCAGAGGCACACGTTGTTGGTGCTTTTTTTATACATTTATTTTTAATTTAACTATTTAATATTATGCCGATTACACCAATAATAATAGCTTCCGTGGTTTCTTTGCTGGTCGGAGGAGCCATCACGCTATTGATTACAAAGAAGATGGCGCATTCTGCCGCCAAGAACATCATCGAGGAGGCGAAACTGGAAGCCGATGTCCTCAAAAAGAACAAGCTCCTTGAGGCCAAGGAGGAGGAACTTCGCATGAAAGCCGAAGTGGAGAAGCAGGCAAATGCCCGCATGTCCAAAATCCAGTCTGCCGAAGCTAAAGCCAAGCAGCGCGAAATGCAGCTGAACCAACAGCAGGCAGAGCTCCAGCGCAAGCGCAACGAGACTGACAACCTGCGCAACTCTCTCGAGAACCAAAAGGCAGCCATCGAGCTCCGCCAGAGCGAAGTGGAAAAGATGCACAAGAGCGCACAGGAAACACTTGAGCACATTTCCGGACTTTCTGCTGAAGAGGCCAAGGAAAAATTGGTAGAGTCACTCAAGGACGAAGCCAAGACCGCCGCAGCCTCCTACATCAACGACATCATGGACGATGCCAAGCTGACAGCCAACCGCGAGGCAAAGCGCATCGTCGTACAATCCATACAGCGCGTTGCCACTGAGACAGCCATTGAAAACGCCGTAACCGTATTCCACATCGACAGCGACGAAATCAAGGGCCGCATCATCGGCCGCGAGGGCCGCAACATCCGCGCGCTGGAAGCAGCAACCGGCATTGAAATCATCGTAGACGACACTCCTGAGGCCATTGTCCTTTCCGGCTTCGACCCCGTTCGCCGCGAAATCGCACGCCTTGCGCTTCACCAACTGGTAGCCGACGGACGTATCCACCCGGCACGCATCGAGGAAGTGGTAGCCAAAGTGCGCAAGCAGGTAGAGGAAGAAATCATCGAGACCGGTAAGCGTACAACCATCGACCTCGGTATCCACGGCCTGCACCCTGAACTCATCCGCCTTGTAGGTAAAATGAAATACCGCTCCAGCTACGGCCAGAACCTGCTGCAACACTCCCGAGAGACAGCCAACCTCTGTGCCATCATGGCTTCCGAGCTGGGTCTTAACCCGAAGAAGGCCCGCCGTGCCGGCTTGCTCCACGATATAGGCAAAGTGCCTGATGAGGAACCGGAATTGCCGCACGCAATCCTCGGTATGAAGCTCGCTGAGAAATACAAGGAAAAACCGGATATCTGCAACGCCATCGGCTCTCACCACGACGAAGTGGAACAGAACAGCCTCCTGGCTCCGATTGTGCAAGTCTGCGACGCCATCTCTGGCGCACGTCCGGGCGCACGCCGCGAAGTGGTCGAGGCCTACATCAAGCGTCTCAACGACCTTGAGCAGCTCGCCCTCTCCTATCCGGGCGTAATCAAGACTTACGCTATCCAGGCCGGCCGTGAGCTCCGCGTCATCGTCGGTGCCGACAAGATTAGCGACGTAGAGACAGAAAAGCTCTCTGCCGAACTTGCTCAGAGAATCCAAGAAGAACTGACTTATCCCGGACAAGTGAAGATTACCGTAATCCGTGAAACGCGTTCGGTAAGTTTCGCTAAATAGTGGATAGGACAATGGACAACAACGAAAAAAAGACCCCTCTTCCAGAAAGCAACGTATTCACGGAACCCCGGGGAAAGCTCAACTGCTACGACTGGCTGGGCGACATTCCCGGAGAGAAGAACACGTTTGACATGGTGGAGGTACAATTCAAGAATACCCGGAAAGGCTACTACAAGAACAGCATGAACCTGCCGCTGAAAATCGGCGACATGGTAGCCGTCGAAGCCAATCCGGGCCATGACATCGGCCGCGTGTCACTTACCGGAAAGCTGGTGGCTCTTCAGATGAAGAAGGCCAACCTGCGCCCGGATGCCGAGATTCGACGCATTTTCCGCAAGGCCAAAGCCTCCGACCTCGAAAAATTTGAGGCAGCGAAGGCCCGCGAATACAGCACGATGATACGCTCACGCCAGATTGCCAAGGACCTGAAGCTCGACATGAAAATCGGCGACGTTGAATACCAGGGCGACGGCAACAAGGCCATCTTCTACTACATCGCCGACGAGCGCGTCGACTTCCGCCAACTCATCAAGGTACTGGCCGAAGTGTTCCGCGTACGCATCGAGATGAAACAGATTGGAGCCCGTCAGGAAGCCGGACGTATCGGCGGTATCGGCCCTTGCGGACGACCGCTCTGCTGCTCAAGCTGGATGACCAACTTCGTGTCGGTCGCAACAAGCGCGGCCCGCTATCAGGACATATCGCTCAACCCGCAGAAACTTGCCGGACAATGCGCCAAGCTGAAATGCTGCCTCAACTATGAGGTCGACGCCTACGTGGAAAGCGTGAAAAGCCTTCCGTCACGGGAAATCAGACTCGAGACGAAGACCAACACTTACTTCCATTTCAAGACAGATGTGTTCAACCGCATCATCTCCTACTCGACCGACAAAAACATACCTGCCAACCTCGTGACCATCACGGCAGAGCGTGCCTTTGAGGTCATCGCGCTCAACAAGCGAGGCATCCGGCCGGACAGTCTGGAAGACTCCAGCGAGAACGGCGGCCAACGCCAGAGCGACTTCGGCGACATCGTCGGTCAGGACAGCGTCACCCGATTTGACAAAGCCAAAAAGAAGCGCAAGAAAGGCAACGGTCAGAACAAGAACGGAAATGCACCGCAGGCCAACGGAAACGATGCACCTGCAGCCGAGGCTCCCGAATCTGCAAACCAACAGGAACGCAGCGGAAAGCAACGGCGCCGCAACAAAGGCAACCAGCAGCCTCAGGGAAATGCAGCCCAGGAAAATGCGGGACAAGGAAATCCGCAACCCCAACCCGGTAACGGAAAGGGCAACCAGGGCAAGGGCAACCCGGAGTCTGGACGCCGCGGAGGCAACGGAAACCAGGAGCAGCGCAACAAGCCTGAGGGACAGCAACAGGAGCGACGCAACAACCGTCCTCCCCGCAGAAACCCGGAAAACAAAAATGGACAAGCTCGCAAAAACGACAACAAAGAAAACAATCAGCAAGCCCCACAGTCGGAAGGCCAATAAAGGTTTGATGTACAGCATAGTGACGGCGGTGATTGCATTGGCATTCACCGCCTGCACTAATAATGGGCCATTCGATAGCGACTTCAGAACCGTGAAGGACCTGAAGTGGGCCAAAAACCAAAGTTTCACGTTTGCCCTGCCTGACTCGCTCGACCATCCCTACGACATCGAATTGTCAGTCAGACACGACAACGCCTACCCCTACCGCAATCTGTGGCTGATTACCGATTATTTCAAGGAAGGCCGCATCGTTGATTCCGACTCCGTCAACGTTCAGTTAGGCGATGAGTACGGCAACTGGTCCGGCTCCGGACTGGGAAAGCTGTTTCAGATGAAAATGGAACTGAAATCCGACATTCAAGCCGGAGAATACGACAAGGTCGTCATCTGGCACGACATGGACTGCGACACCGTCACCCACATCTGGAACATCGGACTCATATACTCGAAGAAGTAAGTATTATCGAACAATCAGAAAACATATGAACAATCTTGACAAGACATCAATCGACGCCTTGATATTCGACATGGACGGAACGCTCTGGGACGCGGTCGACTCATACTGCGAAGTATGGAATGCGTGTTTCCGTAAATTCGGAGTGGAACGCACAGTCATGCGCGACGAGCTGCTGAAATGCATGGGCCTGCCTCTTGACGTGATTTACAAAAACATCACAGGTGACAATCCGCAAATTGCCCCAACCGACTATCTGCCGGAATTGGAAAAGCTCGAAATGGAAATGATGCCTCACCTTGGTGGCCGTCCTTACCCCATGATGAAAGAAGGAATGGCAAAACTCTCTGAGCATTACCGCATTTTCCTGCTCAGTAATTGCGGCGTAAGAGGTCTGGAGGATATGATGGACTTCACCGGTATCCGACCTTTCGTCACAGAAGCCGTTACCTTCGGAGCAACCCAGCGGGAAAAGAGTGAGAATATGCTCTGGCTAAAAAAGAAATATGAATTATCCAACCCGATATACATCGGTGACACGGAAGGCGACTGTCGACAGACGCGTATGGCCGGTATGCCTTTTGCATTTGCCGCCTATGGGTTCGGCAGTTGCGAGAATCCTGACTGGTCCTTCAACTCGTTTGAGGAGCTGACCGACTATTTCATCAAGGCGAAAGCGGAATAAGATAAGATAGGAGGCGGCTCGGCTTTGTCAGACTTGAAAACTTCGTTTTCCGTTTGCCACAGCGCTCGCCTTTCGCTATCTTTGCAAAAAATAAGGAAAAATGAACAGCAAAATAACTACCGCTGAACTGAAGCTCCGCCACGACAAAATCCGCGCACTCATGAGCGCGAACAATATCGGAGCAGTCCTCATCAGCACCAACACGAATATCTATTACTGCGCCGGCCGTGTTTTCAACGGATTCGTCTACATTCCGGCCGAAGGTGAAACGCTCTTTTTCGTACGCCGTCCGGCGGGTCTGACTGACAAAAACGTCATCTACATCAAAAAGCCGGAACAGATTACTGAGGAATTGAGCAAATTAGGCATAACGCTACCTGAAAACGTGGCTCTGGAACTGGACCGCATCTCCTTCTCCGACACACAACGGCTCACAAAGGCTCTGAGCATCGAAAAGCCGCTCAACGCCTCCCCTCTCATCTCATCGGCCCGTGCCGTGAAAACAGCCGTCGAAATCGAATTGATAAAGGAAGCCGGCGTACACCACTGCAACAGCTATAAACGCATTCCGTCGCTCTTCCGCAAGGGAATGACCGACATTGAACTGCAAACGGAAATCGAATACGACCTCCGCAAGGAAGGTTGCCTGGGTCTGTTCCGCGTAGCCGGAGAATCAATGGAGTCCTTCATGGGACACGTCATCACCGGCGATAATGCCGACAACCCCAGCCCTTACGACTTCGCAATGGGTGGTGCGGGAATGGACGAGTCACTGCCTATGGGCTGCAACGGCTCTACCATCGAGGAAGGCAGCACGGTGATGATTGACATGAACGGCAACTTCAACGGCTACATGACTGACATCACCCGTACCTACGGCCTCCATCTGACGGATGCTCATACGCTCAAGGCTCACCAACTGTCGGTCGACATCCACAAAGCCCTTATCCGTTTCATCAAGCCGGGAGTAGCTGCCAAGGATGCCTACCTCCTCGCTCAGCAGATGGTGGAGGAAGCCGGAGAAACCGACTACTTCATGGGACACCGCCAGAAAGCAGGCTTCATCGGTCACGGACTCGGCATCGAAATCAACGAATGGCCGGTACTGGCACCGCGCAGCAAGCACATCTTTGAGGAAGGCAACGTAATTGCCATCGAGCCTAAATTCGTCATCCCGGGCGTAGGCGCGGCCGGCATCGAGAACACGTATGTCGTAACAGCCGAAGGCCTCGAGTGCATCACTCCGCTCCCGGAAGACATTATCGAACTGAAATAACAGAAATGAATTTAAAAGACAAAATAGACCGCCAGATATTCCACACCATCGGGGAAGTGGCCGACAGCATCGGTCAACCCTGCTACATCGTGGGAGGTTATGTGCGCGACATTTTTCTGCGACGCCCGTCAAAGGACATCGACTTCGTTACGGTGGGCAGCGGCATCACCCTGGCCGAGAAACTGGCAGAAAAGCTGGGTCTGACGTCGAAACTTACCGTCTACCACAATTTCGGCACCGCACAATTGCGCTACCGCCGCCTGGAGCTGGAATTTGTGGGAGCCCGCAAGGAATCGTACAGCCACGACAGCCGCAAGCCGATTGTCGAGAACGGAACACTCGACGATGACCAGAAGCGCCGCGACTTCACCATCAATGCTCTTGCCATCTGCCTGAACGCTGACCAATTCGGAGAACTGGTCGACCCGTTCGACGGACTGAAGGACATGGATGCCCGCATTATCCGCACGCCGCTCGACCCCGACATCACCTTTTCCGACGACCCGCTGCGCATGATGCGTGCCATACGCTTCGCCACACAGCTGGGATTCAACATCCTGCCGGAGACATTTGAGGCCATCGCACGCAACCGCGAGCGCATCGCCATCATCTCCAAAGAGCGCATCGTCGACGAATTGGGTAAAATCATCCGTTCAAAGAAACCGTCAAGAGGTTTCGACCTGCTCGAACGCTGCGGCCTGCTGCGCATCATCATGCCGGAGATGCAGGCATTGAAAGGAACGGAGGTGCAGGAAGGACGTGGACACAAAGACAACTTCTACCACACGCTCCAGGTGCTCGACAACGTGGCAGAACAGAGCGACAACGAATGGCTGAGATGGGCAGCCGTATTCCACGACATTGCAAAGCCCGTCACCAAACGCTACGTTCCGAATATCGGATGGACGTTCCACAACCACAACTTCATCGGTAAAAAGATGATTCCAAAAATCTTCAACCGCATGAAGTTCCCGCAAAACGAGAAGATGAAATTCGTGCAGAAAATGGTGGAACTCCACATGCGCCCCATCGCTCTTGTCGAGGAGGAAGTGACCGATTCCGCCGTGCGCCGACTGCTCTTTGACGCCGGCGACGACATTGACGAACTGATGTTGCTCTGCGAAGCCGACATCACCTCGAAAAGTCAGGAAAAGGTAAGACGCTATCTCGAAAACTACCGGCTTGTTCGCCGTAAACTCATTGAGATTGAGGAGAAAGACCGCATCCGCAACTTCCAGCCGCCGGTAAAGGGCGAGGAAATCATGGAAGTGTTCGGTCTGGAACCGTCACGCGTCGTGGGCGAAATCAAGGAAGAACTCAAAAACGCCATCCTCGACGGCGTAATTCCCAACGAGAGAGAAGCCGCCTATGAGCTGATGTTGAAAGTGGCAGCAAGCAAAGGACTGACACCAAAAGACAAAGCGTAGCTCGATGGTAATATCCTATTTTTTAAATTTTTAGAGAAAAAACGGAACAAAATAGGATGCTATTTAAAAAAAAATCACGATATTTGCATTCGCATTTTGAATTTTGCCGTTCTTCGGACAGCCGAATTCACCCAAGTGTCGTAGATACAATTAAGTAACATACATAAATAAAAACAGAACAATGACTAAAGCAGACATCGTTAATGAGATTTCAAAATCGACAGGTGTTGATAAAGCCGCCGTACTCGAAACTGTAGAAAAGTTTATGGAAGTAGTAAAGGATTCTCTGGCAAACGGAGAAAACGTATACCTCCGCGGATTCGGCAGCTTCATCATCAAGACTCGTTCACAAAAAACTGCACGAAATATTTCTAAAAATACGACAATTATTATTCCTGAGCACAAAATCCCGGCTTTCAAACCGGCAAAGGTGTTCATGGAAGAAGTAAAATAAGAGATAGTTATCATTTAGTGTTAATAAGTTAAATTTTTAAGACAATGCCAAGCGGAAAGAAAAGAAAAGGCCACAAGATGGCAACTCACAAGCGCAAAAAGAGACTGAGAAAAAACCGTCACAAGAAAAAGTAATTAGGAATCTATTTGAAATAGATTTCTGATGTGATACCCAAGAACAAACCTGTTTCGAAAGAAACGTAAGTGTTTGTTCTTGTTCATTTTTGACAACTTGAATAGAACTTTACGACAATGAGAAGTGAACTTGTAGTTGATGTTCAACCCGATGAAATATCGATTGCACTTCTGGAAGACGGCCGGCTGATGTCGCTTCAGAAAGAGGCCCGCAATCAGAAATTCGCGGTGGGCAACATTTATTACGGTCGAGTGAAGAAGCTCATGCCCGGGCTGAATGCCGCCTTTGTCGACATCGCCTCGGAAAAGGATGCCTTTCTCCACTATCTCGACCTCGGTTCTCAGTTTTCAAGTTTCAAGTCTTTTATCCAAACAGCCACCGACGATCCCCAGAAAGTACCACAGCTGTCCAAATTCAAATTACTGCCCGACATCGACAAGAACGGCTCGGTCAACGGCACACTGACTGTGGGACAGCACATCGTTGTTCAAGTATCGAAAGAACCGATATCCACCAAGGGACCGCGACTCACAACCGAATTGACTTTTACAGGACGCTTCATGGTCCTGATTCCCTTCTCCAACAAGATTTCGATTTCTCAGAAAATCAAATCCACGGAAGAGAAGATGCGACTCCGCCAGCTTATCGAGAGCATCAAGCCGAAGAATTTCGGAGTCATTATCCGCACTTCCGCAGAAAACAAACGGGTAGCCGAGCTCAACAACGAGATGAACACGCTGCTCAGATGTTGGGAAGAAACCATCGAAAAGTTGCAAAAGACCACTCCCCCGGCACTCCTTCATGAGGAAGACAGCCGCGCAGTAGGCATCATCCGCGACATTTTCAGCCCATCTTTTGAGAATATCTATGTCAACGACGCTGAGACCTATTCTCAAATTTACAACTATGTGAGTCTTATCGCTCCCGAACGCATCGAAGCCGTCAAGCTCTATGCAAAGGACGAGCCGATATTCGATACATTCAACATCACGAAGCAAATCAAATCTTCGTTCGGCAAGGCCGTTTCATTCAAATCGGGTGCATACATCATCATCGAACACACCGAAGCGCTCCACGTAATTGACGTGAACTCCGGCAACCGAAACAAAAATGCCGACTCGCAGGAAGGCAACGCCCTCGATGTAAACATCCGAGCTGCCGACGAGATTGCCCGTCAGTTGCGGCTCCGCGATATGGGAGGCATCATCGTCATCGACTTCATCGACATGAACTCCGCCGAACATCGCCAAAAGCTCTATGACCACATGAGAGAGGTGATGGCCAACGACCGGGCTCGGCACAACATCCTGCCACTGAGCAAATTCGGACTTATGCAAATCACACGCCAGCGCGTGCGTGCCGCACTCGACATCGAAACAATGGAAAGCTGCCCTTCGTGCTACGGAAAGGGTTTGGTTCAACCGTCCATCCTTTTTACTGACGTACTGCACGAGAAAATCGACTATGTGGTGAACACGCTGGGCATACATGAGTTCTCTCTGTATGTGCATCCGTATGTATTTGCCTACATTAAACAGGGATTTTTCTCTTCCATCTACAAAAAATGGAGAGGCGAATTCGGAAAGAAATTCAAGCTGGTTCAGAATCAGGCTCTTGCCTTCCTGGAATACAAATTTCTTGACAAAAACCGCAATGAAATTGATGTAAAGGAAAGCAAGGATGTAGGAAACAGCTCCAACGAGAAAAAGGCCAGCAAATCCAAGAGAGCGGCCGAAAAAGAAGACTGATAAAGAAAACATCACGAACCGTAAAAAGGCTGTCTGCTCGATGCAGACAGCCTTTTCTTATACCGTATCAACCACGCAAGAATACTGCTAATACCATATATGACATTCGAACTTAACACCATGCGTGTCACAGAATTTCTTGAAATTTTCAATGAAGTCAGCATAACCAACCCTATAACCAAACTGGCGTTTCAACTCCCGGATAAGGTCAAGCGACGATTCGACATTCAAGAAACGGCACAATTTCGCCGTATTCACAATACTCACAACATAGCGCCTCTCAACCACCCCGTCCCGGTTCCGCTCATATTCCTGAAAATCATATCGCCACAGGCTCAGCCCCTCCATATAGACGGACACACCTGCCCTGCAGAACGGCTTCCCGTCCTTATCAACCTTATAGAGAGTGCGCGTACAATCCTTCAACATCATTTGCTCTGCATCCATAACCAATTTCTTTTTAATGATACAACCGACAGGCCTCGCCTTCCCAATTTCAGCAACAAGCTTTTCCGCAAATATAGTGAAAGGCGAGTGCAGAGGCAAACAGAAAACGAAGTTTTATCCGCAAGACGAAAAGCGCCGAGCTTCATGAAAGAAACTCGGCGCTCTGTGTATGATTTAAATCGCCAGGGATTAACGGCGACGGAGATTGCGAAGCATGTTTTTCGGCTTCATTGTCGTAGCCATCTGCATCATCTTGCGAGTAGTCTCAAATTGCTTGAGCAGGCGGTTTACCTCCTGAGTGGTTGTACCACTACCCTTCGCGATACGCTGACGACGGCTTCCGTTGATGATGGCCGGATTGCGACGCTCTTCCGGAGTCATCGAGTAGATGATAGCCTCGATACCCTTGAACGCATTGTCATCAATATCCAAATCCTTGATAGCCTTACCTACGCCCGGAATCATCGATGCCAGGTCTTTCAGGTTACCCATCTTCTTGATTTGCTGAATCTGAGCAAGGAAGTCGTTGAAATCGAACTCATTCTTGGCAATACGCTTCTGCAGGCGGCGAGCCTCTTCCTCGTCATATTGCTGCTGTGCGCGCTCAACGAGAGAAACGATATCACCCATACCCAGGATACGGTCAGCCATACGTGCCGGGTGGAAGAGGTCGATTGCCTCCAACTTCTCACCTGTTCCGACAAACTTAATCGGCTTGTCAACCACCGTACGGATAGAAATAGCCGCACCACCACGGGTATCACCATCGAGCTTTGTCAGCACAACGCCGTCGAAATCCAGACGAGCATTGAACTCGCGGGCCGTATTGACAGCATCCTGACCAGTCATGGAATCGACTACAAACAGCGTTTCCTGCGGTTGGATAGCCTTCTTGATAGCCTCAATCTCGTTCATCATCTCCTCGTCGACAGCAAGACGACCGGCTGTATCGACGATTACGAGGTCATTATTGTTGGCCTTCGCATACTTGATGGCATTGAGCGCAATCTGTACAGGGTCCTTTGAGCCTTCCTCACAGTAGACAGGCACGGCAATCTGCTCACCCAGCACCTTCAACTGCTCAACGGCTGCCGGACGGTAGACGTCGCAGGCAACAAGCAAAGGACGCTTACCCTTCTCGCTCTTATATTTTTTAGCAAGCTTACCTGAGAACGTTGTCTTACCGGAACCTTGCAGACCGGACATGAGGATAACAGCCGGATTGCCCGACAGATTGACGTCGGCCGTATTGCCACCCATCAATTGTGCCAGCTCGTCGTGAACGATTTTGACCATCAACTCACTCGGTTTGATGGCTGTAATCACATTCTGACCCAACGCCTTTGCCTTCACCGTATCGGTAAACTTCTTGGCAACGGCATAGTTGACGTCGGCCTCAATCAACGCACGGCGTACGTCCTTCAACGTCTCGGCAACGTTAATCTCGGTAATCTTACCTTGTCCCTTCAGCAGCTTGAAGGAACGTTCGAGTCTTTCACTTAAATTTTGAAACATCTATATCAATCGTTTTTTTGTTTTTACTCTTTCGTCAGACGGTTTGTGCCCGGCTCAGGGAAAACAACACGGGGCTGGAAAGTGCGGGCCTCCTCCGCATCCATCATAGCGTAAGCCATGATAATGACAACATCGCCGACATATACCTTGCGGGCAGCAGCTCCGTTCAGACAAATATCACCCGAGCCACGGCGACCGGGAATCACGTAAGTGTCGAGACGCTCACCGTTGTTGTTGTCCACAATATACACTCTTTCATTGGCTATCAAGCCAGCCGCATCCATCAGGTCCTCATCGATTGTAATACTGCCGATGTAGTTCAAATCGGCATTCGTGACAGTCGCACGATGGATTTTCGACTTCAATACTTCAATTTGCATTATTCAAATAAAATGTAGATTTATAAAGCCTTGTAGGTAATGTTGTCAATCAGGCGCACATCGCCGCAATAGACAGTGATGCAGCCAACAACATAAGGAGCATCGTTCCAGTTCTCAACAGGTTGCATGGTCAGACCGTTGACAATCTCGTAGTATTCCACTTCGAGCTGCGGCAACTTATTGAGTTCCTCCGTCACCATAGCCACCGTCTCGGCAACCGTATGGTTGGATGCAAAATTACAACTTTCTTTCAATACGCGGTATATGTTGGGAGCAATCTTGCGCTGCTCTTCCGACAGGCGCACGTTACGGCTGCTCAGAGCCAGACCGTCGTCCTCGCGCTTGATAGGACAGGAAACAATCTCCAACTTGAATCCCTCCAGCTCTACCATGCGGCGAATCACCGCAATCTGCTGGAAGTCCTTCTCGCCGAAATATGCCTTGTCAGGCTCAACGAAGCTGAACAGCTTGCTCACAATCTGAGCCACACCGTTGAAATGACCCGGACGGAACTTACCTTCCATCACCTCAGCAACCGGGCCGAGGTCGAATACGCGTGTATCCTCTTCCGGATAGATTTCCTCTACCGACGGCACAAACACCACGTCGCATCCTGCCGCTTCGAGGAGCGCACAGTCCTGCTCCTCCGTACGGGGATATGTGCGCAAATCTTCTTTATTGTTGAATTGTGTTGGATTGACGAAAACACTTACTGCCACAATGTCGTTTTCCTTACGGGCACGAGAGACCAACGACATGTGTCCGGCGTGCAAGGCACCCATAGTCGGCACCAGACCCACCTGCTTCCCTTCTTTCTTAAATCCTGATATTAAGGATTTTAATTCCGAAATAGTTCTTACTACTTTCATTTCTTTTCTTTTTGAGCTGTGCAAAGGTACGGAATAATTTATAACATTAAGAAACTCAACGCTATGAATTTGACAAAAAATTACAAAATCCTCATTTTTCTCCTCAAAACGCGACCACAACCGGCCGCACCGACGGTTTTTTGGATTTTTTAAGGCGAAAACAAGGGAATTGATAGCGAATGTTGGCTAAAAACGGATTTTTTTTCGTAAATTTGCACTCAAATTTTATCAATCAACATATATGAGCAACGACAAGGTTTTGTTTATCAGCCAAGAAATCATGCCCTACCTTCCTGAATCGGAAATGTCAAAAGCGGGATTCGACTTGCCAAAGGGATTACAAGAAAAAGGTTATCAAGTGCGCACGTTTATGCCGAAATACGGCTGCATCAACGAGCGTCGCAATCAACTTCACGAAGTAATCCGTCTGTCGGGCATGAACTTGATTATTGACGATACTGACCATCCGTTGATCATCAAAGTGGCAACCCTGCAGCCGGCACGCATGCAGGTGTACTTCATCTACAATGAAGACTACTTCCAGCGCAACCACGACAAGGCTCTCGAGACAGAGTCCATGCCGGAGAACAACGACGAGCGCGGTATCTTCTTCGTAAGAGGAGCCATCGAAACCGTGCGCAAACTGCGCTGGGACGCCAAAATCGTACATTGCCAGGGCTGGCTCTCATGCCTTGCACCTCTCTATATCAAGAAAGTATTTGCCGACGACCCATCGTTCCGCGACTCGAAAATCGTCTACTCGCTGTTCGGCTCGCATTTCGAGGGAACACTCGACCCTCGCTTTGAGGAGAAACTCCGCATGGAAGGCTTCAACGACGAGGACCTCAAGGCCATTGCCGGCAAACCCGTTGACTTCAACGCACTCATCAAACTCGCTTTGTCTCACTCCGATGGAGTAATCATACACAACCAGCAGGTAGCGCCCGAGGTCATCAAGTACATCAACGAAAACAACATTCCCTGCATTCCCTATCACGAGGGATTCGACATCGATCGCTACGCTGAATTTTACGAAACACTCTAACTTTAATTTAAACTGAAAATGTCGAAGTTTTTCAAACTCATAATGGCTTCATTCGTCATCCTTGCCGCAGGTACCGCCTGTGATGAAAATGAAGTCGGAGGATCGATTCTTGATGCGGAAACCGCATTCGTAACCGATTCCACGTTTACGATTCTCAACAGCAGCACTGTGCGCGACGTTATCCAATCCCGCACGCTGACACAACTTCTGGGCAGCATTGAGACTCCTGAATACGGTCGACTCTCGTCAGACTTCGTTACCGAATTCATGCCGTCAAGCACAATTGACACGACCGGCGTGACGCGCAACGACATCGACTCCATCGATATTTTCCTGAAAGTGCCCCTCGGTTCCTATACCGGCGACTCCATCACTCCGATGAAAGTCGACATCTTCAAGTTGTCGAAGAATCTGCCATTCCCCATCTACAGTGACTTTGAGGCGAAGGATTACTACAACCCGGCCGACAGAATCGGCTCACGCACTTACACGATGACTACGCTCAACCGAGACAGCGCACGCTACTACACATCCAACATCTACAACGAAGTCACTGAATATTATCAAATCATCAAGGTGCCTCTTCCAAAGGAGATGGGCGTACAGCTCTTCGACCTTTACAAGACGCAACCCGAAATGTTCAAGGACCCGCTTTCGTTCGCGAAGATTTTCCCGGGCATCTACGCTACCACCACTTACGGCGACGGCCGCGTAGTGCGCGTGACAAGCACCACGCTCAACCTCTATTTCAAGAAGCGTACGCAAATCGACGACAAGGACACCATCGTCAACCGCGCTTATGCCTATATGGGTGTAACTCCGGAGGTGGTGACCAACAACAATATCAACTACACTCCGTCGGCCTCCATCAACGAGCGCATCGACAAGGGTGAGACCCTGATTGTCGCTCCTGCCGGCTACCGTGCCGAATGCCAGTTGCCAATCAAGAACATCATCGACAAATACAACTTGATGAGCAAGGAAGGCTTGACCGTCATCAACACGATTTCCCTGAGCATTCCTGCAGAAGAAATCGCCAACACCAAAGGCATCACCCCTCCGAAATATCTGCTCCTCGTGAAAGAATCTGAGCGTGAAGACTTCTTCAAGAAGAACAAGCTGACCGACGACAAGACTTCGTTCTGGGCGACCTACGACGAGACCAACAAACACTATGTGTTCTCCGGTCTCCGCAGCTATGTGAAGGACGTTATCGACGGAAACAAGATTGACGAGGAAGGCATCGAGAAGTTTGCCATTGTCCCGATTGACATTCTGTTCAAGACCGTAAGTACAAACGATTACTCAAATTACTACTATTACTACGGCTACACCTCTTCCAACAAGAAGGAAGTCCCCGACAAGATGACTCCTATGGTAGGAAGCCCCGCAATGGTTAAGCTCAAAACGAAGGATGCAAAAATAACGGTGACATATAGTAAAAAAGATTTCAATAAATAGTTGCATTTTAAAAATTTTGATTACCTTTGCACGGTATTTGAAAATACAACATCCTCAAGCCTGAATAGCTCAGTCGGTAGAGCATTTCATTCGTAACGAAAAGGTCATGGGTTCGAGTCCCATTTCAGGCTCTCAAGCGACGGCACTTCAATCGAAGTGCCGTCGCTTTTTTATGTCTGCCGACACCGACGGCAACTACCTACTTAAAAATTACACAATGACATATATTCGAGCGTTTTAATATTGCAGTTTTTCAAAAAAAATAATAATTTCGCACAGAATTTACATCAATCAACGGCACAGCATTTAAAAATCATTAATGCCTCCCCGATTATAAATTTTTTTTTCTATCTTTACGTTAAACTTATAGTATGCAAACAGAAAAGAAGGCAATTTCATTTGGAAAAATTATCCGCATAACATTCGGCATTCTCATGATTGCCATATATCTTGGCATGGGATATCTTATGCTCAACAATTTTTTTGAAGTTCCCCGCTATGTATCGCTTTCATTAGGCATCCTGTTTATTGTTTACGGCATTTACCGGGGATACCGCCTGTATAAAGGAATGGACTATACCATCAAGACAAAATGACGATGAAACTACTCACAAAAATCGCAACCGTATGCCTGCTCACCGCAACAGCCGCCCTGGCATCCTGTGGCCGTACGGCAGGACATACAGCATCAGCCGGTATCGTCAAAATCATTGGTGACGAATCGGTAGAAAACATCATACGCCAGGAAGTACAGGTATTTGAACTGAAATATCCGGCATCCATCCTCAAGACGACCTATACGGATGCAGCCACTGCCATGGACTCCATCATGAGCCTGAAGATTCGTCTGGCCATCGTGCCCCACAAGCTGACACCCGAACAGGAGAAATATCTCCACAGCAAGCACCACAACGCATTCTGCAAGCCTATCGCCGTGGATGCTGTGGCCATCATCGCCAACACGGAGAACCCAATCCAGATGCTGTCGCTCGCACAGTTGTCCGATATTCTCACTGGTAAAATCACAGACTGGAACGAGCTCTCACCGAACGAATCAGGAAAAATAGCCGTCGTGTTCGACCACCAGGGCTCAAGCACTGTCCAATATATGAAAGACAGCATCATGGGCGGCAAGCCATTCGGCAAGAACGTCTTTGCCCAGAAGACCAACAAAGACGTATTCGACGCCGTCAAGAACCGCAAGGGAGCCATCGGTATCATCGGAGTGTCATGGCTGAGCCGCGACCTCTCCGGATTTGCAGTAGTCAACAACTACTCAAAATCGGAAATCGAAGCGTTTGACAAGTCATCAGAAATCAACCATGAGATATCATCCCGCAACTTAGAGGCAGAAGCCTACCAGAAAGAGATAAAGGTGATACCTATCAGAAAAAACGACTCTCCCTACCCCTTCAAGCCGTTCCAGCTTGACATCTACACGGGCGACTATCCGCTGTTCCGCACCGTATATGCCATCTGCACGGCTCCGAACGGAAGCCTTGAGCACGGAGTCTTCACGTTCCTGACAAGCATCCTTGGCCAGAAGGTAATACTCAACACCGGTATTCTCCCGGCCAACATGCCGCCTCAACGAAGCGTTGTAATCAATCAAGAATAATATTATAAACTAATAACAAAACTTTTACTAATATGAATCTGAAATTTATTCTCTCAGCAGCCTTAGCCGGCGGTACAGTTTTCGCCGGTTTCGCTGACGGCTACACTGATGGCGTGGAGTATTTCCAGGCCGGACAATACGAGAATGCTGAAATCGTATTGAACCAGACCCTCAATGACCCGACAACCGATAAGGCTGTTGCTTACTACTACCTCGGAAGCATCGCTCTCCAGAAGGGTGACAAGGCAAAAGCCAACGAATATTACGAACTCGGCTTGCAAGCTAATCCGGAATATCCGTTCAACTATATCGGAAAGGGTGAGCTCGCACTGAAGAACAACAACAAGGAAAACGCAGAGGACCTGTTCAAGCAGGCTGAAAAGATTGACAAGAAAGACGGTGCCATCAAAATCGGTATCGCACGCGCTTTCTACTCAACTGACTCTGTTCTCTTCAAGAAAGACATTGAGAAGTATCTGAAGGATGCTAAGAAGAAAGACAAGGAAGACCCGACAATCTACATCTTCGAAGGCGACCGCTTCGCTGACCAGAAGGAATACGGTAAGTCTGCTTCTTACTACGAAATGGCTATCCTCTACGATGCTGACCGTCCAGTTCCTTACGTTAAGTATGCCAACACTTACTTCCACATCGTACCGAAAGTGGCTATCGAGAAGTTGAAGGAAATCGTAGACAAGAACCCGAACTCCGCACTCGGACAACGTGAGCTTGCTGAGAAATACTACGAAAACAACCAGTGGACTCTCGCCGCTCAACAATACAAGAATGTGATTGACAACCCAAATCACTTCCCATCTGACGAAATCCGCTACACTCAGCTCCTCTACTTCGGCGAACGCTATGACGAATCAATCGCTATGGCTAACCAGCTGCTCGCAAAGAACACAGCGTTGTTCCCAATGAAGCGTATGCTCTTCCTCAACTATGCAGCATTGAAAAACTTCCCGGAAGCTGAAAAATATGCTGAGGAATTCTTCCAGATGAAAGAGGATGAGGTTTACACTTTCACATCCAACGACTACGCTACTTACGGTACTGTACTTCTCGAGCTCGAAAAAGACAGCCTCGCTGTGAACGCTTACGAAAAGGCTATCCAAATCAGCCCGGACAAGAAGGAACTTTACATCGACCTGAGCGCAGCTTACTCTGCACTCGCTTCTCAGAACCGCGACGGTGCTACTTACGCAAAGGCTGCTGATGCTTATGAGCAATACATCAATAAGGGCGAATACGGCAACGGCTACGACCTGAACGACCTCTTCGTGTTGACTGGTAAATACCAGAACGTGATTGCTACAGCTACTGACACAGTTGCCAAGACTGCCGCTTACGACAAGGTTATGAAGCACATGGACTTCATCCTCGAAAAGCAACCTAACGACTACCGTATCTGGCAACGTAAGGCTCGTATCATCCGTATCTACAATGGCGAGGACAACAAGACTCAAGCTGCTGTTGATGCTTATCTGAAGACTATCGACGTTGTAAACGCTGATGCTGACGTTCAAGCAGACCGCAAGAACAGCGTCCTTGAAGAGGCATACATCTACATCGGTACCTACTACCTCATCAACCTCAAGGACACTCCGACTGCCAAGTCTTACTTCGAGAAGGCTTACGCAATCAACCCGACAGACGCTATGCGCAACTATATTGACGGCCTGAAATAATCTGAAATCTCAGAATTCAGACTACTGTCAACAGAAAAAAAACGCGGTTTTCTGAGAAAACCGCGTTTTTTTTTGAAAATTTTTCCCGAAAAAGTTTGCAGTTTAAAAAACTCGTATTACCTTTGCAGTGTCAAAATAAAAACACAATGACATTGTCCAGTGGTGTAATGGTAGCACTTCGGATTCTGGTTCCGCCTGTGAGGGTTCGAGTCCTTCCTGGACAACTAAAAATCCTGCAATCATTGATTGCAGGATTTTTTATTTTACCGGATGGCACATCCATCCCCTTCCTGAGTCAATTGCCAAATGACGGACACTGAAGAGCCAGCCAAGAATAGAAAAAATCGTGTCAAGAACAGCCACCTCCCGTCACAACAGGCAATCCGGCAAAAAAATTCGACGGTACAATGAACCAAACCCTGCCCGAAATCATTATATAGATGAACGATTACCCCTAATTAAGGCATTTGACATGATGAATAAGACCTCGATAAAATATCTATACAAACATACGAAACGTCCGAAAAACGGATTTCCGGCAAGCGTCCTCGACAAGATAACAGAGGAATGCAGCCAGTTTCATAAAATATCATTCGACAAGGACAAAATGACGATTGGCGCGCTCGACGACGGCAATCCATTCAAATACATCCGTCTCACATGTATCAATGGATTCGAAATCATCGACCACGTAGTGGCCGTCGTCATGCATACAGGCATCATATTCCTCAACAACGAGAACGGCAGTATCCGTATACACTTCAAGAAAGAGAGGCAGTCTGTATGGTCAAAAATCATCCAATGGTTCCATCACGATTGCAAGTGCTGCCCCTCGATGGAACAGGCAAAAATGGAATTTTAGCCTCTTTTATTGACTTTTTTCCATCGAAAAAGCGGTTTCACAAGCATTTTAAACGGGTAGAATGTTGAATTTCAAAATATTATTACTACCTTTGTGCCGTAACTTATTAAATAGTATTAGATTATGAACATGGAAGTTATTGGCACCTATGCTGGACTTGTTTGGAATGCACTTAATGACGTTGAGTCACACTCTCTCCCAAGCAAAAAAATCAAAAGAGTAACCAAGCTCAAAGACAAAGAACTTTATGCAGCAATCGGCTGGCTGGGTCGCGAAGGAAAATTGGACATTGCCGAAATTGAAGGTGACATCGTATTGTCGTTGGTAAAATAACAACTGAAACCACACGTATTTGAAACTTATAGAAAAAAGGATAATCATTGCAGTGATTATCCTTTTTTCGTAAATTTGCATAAAAGGAAAACAACAGACACATAACAACACAAAAACTATGACTTCAATCGGAACATACTCAAGCCCCTCTGAAAAGCGGGCCATGCTGCTTGGCAGCGGCGAACTCGGCAAGGAGGTTGCCATCGAACTGCAACGCTATGGCGTACACGTAATCGCCTGCGACAAATATGCGAACGCTCCGGCGATGCACATCGCCCAGGAATCCCGCGTCTTCAATATGCTTGACGCCGACGCGCTCGAGGCTGCCATCAGAGAAATCAAGCCTCATTACGTCATTCCCGAAGTAGAAGCCATTGCAACCCCCAAACTGGTGGAACTGGAAAACGAGGGAATCATCAAAGTGACTCCTACCGCCAACGCCGCCTGGCTCACGATGAACCGCGAAGGCATCCGTCGCCTTGCCGCTGAAGAACTCGGCATCAAGACATCGCCCTACCGCTTCGCTTCAACCAAGGAAGAATTCCAACAGGCTGTGGAAACGATAGGCATCCCTTGCGTAGTGAAACCCATCATGAGCTCCTCCGGACACGGACAAAGCACCATCAAAAAAGTTGAAGACATAGAAAAGGCCTGGACCATCGCACAGGAAGGAGGCCGCGCAGGCGCAGGACGCGTCATCGTTGAAGGTTTCGTCAAGTTCGACTACGAAATCACGCTCCTGACCGTCAGAAACAGCGCAGGAACCGCCTACTGCGAGCCTATCGGACACATTCAGGAGAACGGCGACTACCGCTATTCCTGGCAGCCGCAGGCCATGAAGCCGGAAACCCTCGCCAAAGCGCAGGAAATTGCCCGCAAAGTGACCGACGCGCTGGGTGGCTACGGCATCTTTGGCGTGGAAATGTTCATCCAGGGTGACGAAGTTATCTTCAGCGAAGTGTCTCCCCGTCCGCACGACACAGGCATGGTCACAATGATTTCTCAGGACATGAGCGAATTTGCCCTCCATGCACGCGCATTGATGGGCATCCCGGTACCGGCCATTAAATTCTACGGTCCGTCGGCATCCCGCGCCGTTGTCGTTGAAGGCAACTCCAAGGAAGTCGTTTTCGACAACATCGACAAGGCTCTCGCAGAACCGGGAGTACAAATCCGCATCTTCGGAAAGCCGGAAGTCAAGGGACACCGCCGCATGGCAGTCATCCTCGCCACAGCCGACAGCGTTGAAGAAGCCATCAAGAAAGCCGACAGAGCTTACGAGGCACTTACCATCTCGGTAAAGTAACAAACACAATCACACAAATACAGGAAAAGTCAGGACTTCTCTACGGAGAGTCCTGACTTTTCTTTTTTATGGATGCCACAGCAAGCATAAAAAAAGCCGCCGGATAATCCGGCGGCTTTTAGCCATTCTACTATTACATTTGTAACAACAACTAAAGATTTTAAACACTACATTATTATCGGTTAAGGAATCCGACAATAATGGTCATAAACACTACTTTAGTATTTGATGTTGCAAATGTAATAAAAACATCTCTTCACCGATTAAGAAAATCTTATGTTTAAGAACATAGTAAGGGCATAAAAAAAAGATTAATTATCTCGCGATAATCAACCTTCCTACCTTAAAATCTAATACCATGAAAAACTTGATGCAAAGATATAGCTTTTTATGTTATACAACATAATTTCAAGGCAGAAAAATTTATTTTTAAAGATTATTTAACTTTTCAGTACATTTTAAGCCCATTTTGCTCTACTTTTCGTTGAGTTAGGGACAAAAAAAAGATTACTTATCTCCCGACAAATAATCTACTTTTACCTTAAAATTTAATACCATGAAAAACTGATACAAAGATATAACTTTTATGTTATACAACATAATTTTTCGTCACAAAAAACAAATTAAACAACATTATTTAACAACACGAAGACAAAACTCTCCTCTTCCTAGGAGAAGAGACAAGAATACCTATGCTAGTAATCATTACTAACTTAGTAATAATATAATATTTAGAATAAGACAATAGTATGCTCAATTCATAACAAGTTAATGATCCTAATAAATTCTACAATTTAAGGATGGGAAATTGAAAAATTTTTAATAACTTTGTTTAAATAAACATTTTATGAAAATGTATTGCAAATATTGTGGACAAGAAATTGACGAAGATTCGACATTCTGCAAATACTGTGGAAAAAGGATTGAAAAACTGAACAATACTGAAAAAAATATAAAAATTACATCAACAGAACCTGCCACGTCAAATGCAGAAACATCATCTGCTACAAAGAATGATGCCCCGATAAATATAACAAACAAACGTCAAAACAATAGTAGTATTATTGCGAATGAGATAGTGGCTAATTTAAAAATGATAGGACTTGTTATATGCGTACTTGGCATATACTACTTAGGATTTAGTATTTTTCACAATAAAGACATAAAGCCATTAAATGAAAATTCTTATTACGGAGAAAGTTGCTATGATCCAAAATCAATATCTGGTAATTGGGAATTTTCCTGGGAAAGGCATTATTATTTGGAGATGACTACAGTGAAACCTTATTCACAATGGTCTCAGATAGACCAAAAGATTGGAATTCCTCCACATGTGCCACTCTCTGGCTCAACTCTAGCACTTTCAATGAATCTCAAACCTGAAGATGCTTTGAGAATAGCTGATGAAATGGCAAATAATAAAGAAATACCAACAACAATAATAGAAAAAATAAAAAATAATGCAAAAAGCAACGCTCAAAAAGACCGAGAAGATTTTAATTCAAGTATAACAAGCATCAGAATTGCAGGACATAAAAAAGATCTGGAACACAAAATGACAATCTGCACAATTATAAGCCTCGTTTTCTTTATCGGAGGAAGATACTTAATTAAATTTAGGAAATGGGTCATAAAAAATAAAACAAATTAAAGGAGATCACATCATTTAACATAAGATCACCCTTAAAGATATATACCGGGTTGGGGAAAAGGACAAAAAAAGATTACTTATCTCCCGACAAATAATCTAACATTTACCTTAAAATTTAATACCATGAAAAACTGATGCAAAAGTATATCTTTTTTCATTCCAAGCAAAAGAAAATACCTAAAAATATTGCCCTAATCACAACATTTAACAATAGACAATCCAATTATAAAATCAATTTGACAGAGCAAGCCACATTTCCGTAGCAAAAAGCCACAATTGCAAATTTGTTTAACAATTCCGCTTTCCGCCATCCCCTACCAGGCCAATGTCCGGTAAAAAAGCACAGACAAACTTGAGTTTTGTCGGCGACTTTCCTATCTTTGCAAGAACTAAAAAACATGAGATATGGCAAACTACGACGAAATAAAACTTTTAATCGACAACAACCAGACGGAGCAGGCCATCGCGCTACTCGACGAAATGATAGAAAAAAATCCAAAGGACGACCAGTTGTATTACCTGCGAGGCAACGCCTACCGCAAGCACAACAACTGGAAAAATGCCCTGACCAATTATGCTACGGCCATGGACCTAAACCCGGAAAGCCCGGCAGCACGCGCCTACCAGGCCTCTATGGACGTGCTTGAATTCTTCAATAAAGACCTGCTCAATCCCTAAAAGAAAGCAATCTCACACTCATAAGGAAAGGGGGCATCGGAAAAATATTTCCGATGCCCCTTCGCTTTATTTTCAATTATCAGAGTTCGTCTTTACTATACCTTGTTGGCACGCTTACGCTCTGTCTCGTCAAGAATAATCTTGCGCAGACGCAAGTGGTTAGGAGTAACCTCCACATACTCGTCAGCCTTGATATATTCCAATGCCTCTTCCAAGCTGAACACTACAGGAGGAACGATGCGAGCCTTGTCGTCGGCTCCGGAAGCACGCATATTGGTCAACTTCTTGGACTTTGTCACATTGACTACAATATCATTATCCTTGGCATTCTCACCCACTACCTGACCGGCATAAACCTCTTCCTGCGGGAAAATGAAGAAGCGTCCGCGGTCCTGCAGCTTATCAATCGCATAGGCATAGGCTGTACCCGATTCCATCGCAATCAGCGAACCGTTGGTACGGCGCTCGATATCACCCTTCCACGGCTGGTATTCATAGAACTGGTGCGACATGATAGCCTCTCCGGCTGAAACAGTCAGCACGTTCGTACGCAATCCGATGATACCGCGTGACGGAATGTGGAACTCCATCTGCAGACGGTCGTTTTGCGTAGTCATGGAGATAAGGTCTCCACGGCGGCGGGTTACCATATCGATAATCTTGCTGGAGTATTCTTCCGGCACATTCACCGTCATCAACTCAATCGGCTCACACTTCTGTCCGTCGATTTCCTTGATGATTACCTGAGGCTGTCCCACCTGAAGCTCATAGCCTTCACGACGCATCGTCTCAATCAGCACTGACAAGTGAAGCACGCCACGGCCGTAGACTGTCCACACGTCGTCGTGCGGGTCCTTCTTCACACGCAAGGCAAGGTTCTTGTCCAACTCGCGTTCCAGACGTTCAGCGATGTGGCGGGAAGTCACAAACTTACCGTCCTTACCGAAGAACGGAGAGTCGTTGATGGTAAACGTCATCGACATCGTAGGCTCGTCGATAGCGATACGCTCAAGCGCTTCCGGATTGACCGGGTCGGTAACGGTGTCGCCAATTTCGAAGCCCTCAAGACCTACCAACGCACAAATGTCGCCTGAGCTTACGCTCTCGACACGCTGGCGTCCCATACCCACGAAAGTGTGCAACTCCTTGATGCGCTGGCGTACGACTGAACCGTCACGCTTGCACAAACCGATTTCCATACCCTCACGGATAGCACCTCGATGCACACGGCCGATAGCGATACGTCCCACATAAGAAGAATAGTCAAGCGACGTAATGAGCATTTGCGGGTCACCCTCGAGCATCTTAGGCTCCGGAATATATTTAATGATAGCGTCCAGCAGCGGAATTATATTGTCGGTCGGCTCTTTCCAGTCCTCGCTCATCCAGCCCTGCTTTGCAGAACCGTAGATAGTCGGGAAGTCGAGCTGTTCTTCCGTAGCGTTAAGATTGAACATCAAGTCAAACACCATCTCATTCACCTCGTCGGGACGGCAGTTGGGCTTGTCGACCTTATTGATTACGACAACCGGCTTCAATCCCATCTGAATGGCTTTCTGAAGCACGAAACGCGTCTGAGGCATCGGACCCTCAAAGGCATCGACGAGCAGCAGACAGCCGTCGGCCATGTTCAGCACACGCTCCACCTCGCCACCGAAATCGGAGTGTCCCGGGGTGTCGATAATATTGATTTTGTAACCTTTATATTCAATTGATACGTTCTTTGACAAGATTGTGATACCACGCTCTCTCTCAAGATCGTTGTTGTCAAGCATCAATTCACCTTTGGTCTGATTTTCGCGGAACAGGTTTCCCGCAAGCAGCATCTTGTCCACCAATGTAGTCTTACCGTGGTCTACGTGGGCAATGATTGCGATATTTCTGATTTTCTGCATAAAAACTATACCTATTTTGACCACAAAATTACAACTAAATATTGAATTGAGTAAGGTATGCGCATGTTTTTTTCTTCATTTTATGCGATAGCTGCCGGCAACTGTCAGTGACATTTAAAATTATTTCCCAAAAAATTTCAGAAATATTTCGCTGTTTGGAAAAAGATGCCTATCTTTGCACCGCTAATTGAATATTAATTTTTTAAACCGAATTTTAGAATGTATTTGAATTCTGAAGAAAAGAAGGCGATCTTCGAGAAGTACGGTAAGTCTAATACTGATACTGGGTCTCCAGAGGCTCAGATTGCATTATTTTCTGTCCGTATTGCTCATTTGACTGAACACTTGAAGTCAAATCACAAAGATCATAGCACAACTCGCGCTCTTAAAATGCTTGTAGGTAAGCGTCGTCGTCTGCTCGACTACTTGATTAGAAAAGACATCAACCGCTACCGTGCAATCATCGCTAAAGAAGAGCTCGGAATCAGAAAGTAATTCGTCAGAGACGAACTTACGCAAAAGACAAAGGCTGTCCGCACGGATGGCCTTTTTTCATACCACCATGGACAGGAAAATCATCCATATCGATATGGACGCTTTCTACGCTTCCGTAGAACAGCGCGACAATCCCGAACTTCGGGGCAAGCCTATCGCCATCGGACACGCCGACGCAAGAGGCGTGGTGGCTACGGCAAGCTACGAGGCCCGGAAATTTGGCGTGCGCTCGGCCATGTCGTCGGTAAAGGCGCTGCGGCTCTGCCCGCAACTGACGTTCATCCATCCCCGCATGGACGTCTACAAGGCTGTATCGGAAAGCATCCGCGAGATTTTCCTCGACTATACAGACCTGATTGAGCCACTGTCGCTCGATGAGGCATTTCTCGACGTGACCGACAACAAGAAAGGAATCGAACTGGCCGTCGACATCGCCGTGGAAATCAAGCGGCGCATCCGCGAGGAACTGCAACTGGTAGCGTCAGCCGGCGTTTCCTACAACAAATTCCTGGCCAAAGTGGCTTCCGACTACCGCAAGCCCGACGGTCTCTGCGTCATCCATCCCTCCCAGGCGCTTGACTTCATCGCCGCCCTTCCCATCGAGTCTTTCTGGGGAGTCGGCCGGGTAACAGCCCGCAAGATGCACTCGCTCGGCATCCACAACGGTGCCAACCTCCGGGAATACTCCCGCAACGGACTTGTCCTGCTGTTCGGAAAGATGGGCAACGTCTATTATGAATTTGCCCGCGGCATCGACGAACGGCCCGTCGAAGTGGAACGCGAACGCAAGTCGGTAGGCTGCGAGCGCACGCTCGACCAGGACATCTCCCAGCGCTCACTGCTCATCGTCAACCTCTACCAGCTCGTTCTCGAACTGGAGGAACGGCTGAAGAAATCGAAATTCAAAGGCAACACCCTCACGCTGAAGGTGAAATATGCTGATTTCACCCAAATCACACGCAGCCGTACCGTCTACTCTCCCCTCACACGGAAACAGGACATTCTGCCACTGGCAAAAGCCATACTCAGCGAAATCGACAGCAACACGCAGCCCATCCGTCTGCTCGGGCTCTCCGTGTCAAATCCGACCGACGGCACCCACCGTCCGAGCGCCATCCAGCTCACGCTTCCGTTTTAGTAATTTATCTTAAAAGATTACGATATTTCATAGGTTTTCACTATTTTCGCAGAATAAATTAAGCTCTAACACATTGCGAAAATGGACAAAGTAACAGTTAAGATTATCAATACATCCAATAATCCCCTCCCTCAATATTCAACCCCCAGTTCTGCCGGAATGGACTTGCGTGCCAACCTCGACGCCCCGGTTACGCTCCGTCCGCTCGAGCGGAAGCTGATTCCGACAGGCATCTACATCGAATTGCCGGAGGGTTTTGAATGCCAGATACGTCCCCGGAGCGGACTCGCGCTGAAACACGGCATTACCGTACTCAATACGCCGGGAACCATCGACGCTGACTACCGGGGTGAGATTGGAGTCATACTCGTCAACCTGTCACAGGAGGATTTCACCATCGCTCACGGCGACCGCATCTGCCAGATGGTCGTAGCACGCCACTCCACAGTTGAATGGGAGTTGTCAGAGGCTCTCTCCGACAGCGAGCGCGGCAACGGCGGATTCGGACACTCCGGAGTAAAATAAGCTGCTAATTCACATTTAAACTACAAATAATGAAACATATACATCTGCAATCGCTCACCCTATTCTCTCTTCTTCTGCTGTCACTGCTTCCGGCATTGGCACAACGACGCCTGCCGGCAACTGAAGAGAATAAGCGGAAAGCCGACTATGTGCTGCTGGAGGCAACCAGAAAGCAAATGTCGGGCAAGACGGCCGACGCCTATCTGCTGCTCGACTATGCCCACCGCCTCGACCCGATGAACACGAAGGTGAACTTCAACCGCTCGCTGATGCGGCTGCAATTCACGGAGATAGACTCCGTTTCCATCGACGAGATTGTCCGCGACCTGCGCTATGCCGCACAAAACGACCCGGCGAACAAGATTGACAACATGAACATTGCCAATATCTTCTTCAATCTCCGCCTGTTCCAACCGTCGGCCGACATCATCACGAAGCTGCTGACCTACTACCCGAAAGAGTTGGAATACTACGAGACGCTCTCCAACATCTATCAGAATACAGGTGACATCGACAAGGCAATCTCCATGATGGACAGCATCGAGCGGAAAAGCAAAGCGACTGAGTACACCTGCTTGAAGCGTTCCCTGCTCTACTCGATAAAGGGCGACACGACCAACGCTATCTCCGTCGTACGCCAGCAATATGAGAAGGCCCCGGAAGTGCTTTCCAACAACATCATGCTCGGCATCGCCTTCTCCAACCTCGGCCGCCCCGACAGCGCGCTCTACTACCTCAACCGCGCTGAGCGCATCAGCCCCGAGGATACCCGCATCAACCTGATGAAGGCCGAAATCTATCAGAACCAGAACGACTCTGTCAATTTCGACCGCGAGACGGAAAAAGCGCTTCTCAACCCGAATCTGGAAATCAGCGACAAGGTCGACATCCTTGTCAACTATACACGCAGCAATCTCAGCAAAGTGCAGTCGGAACGCATCACCCGTCTGTTTGAGGCCGTGCTCAACCTGCACCCTCACAATGCCATGCTGCGACAGCTCTATTCATCCGTACTCATCTACAAGGAGGACTACGCATTGGCGGCCGAACAGCTTTCCTACGCCATTGACGCCGACCCGTCCGACCCCAAAATATGGCTGCAATGCTGCTGGCTCTACCTACGCTGCAAAATGCTCGACCAGGCAGACGCCATGGCACGGCGCGGACTGGAGCATTTCGACGACCAGCCGGAATTCTACAACGTTCTGTCCTATTCCAGCTCCCTGCGCAAAGATTACAAGAAAAGTATCGAATACGATTTTCAATTGCTCGAACTTTACAAAAAGTTGAAAGCGGAGGACCGATACGACGACGAAAGCCTGTCGATTGCCGGCATCTATTCCGCCATCGGCTCAAAATACACGGAATTGAACGAGCAGGATAAGGCAAGGGAATACTATGAGCTTTCCTACAAGGAAGGTCCTTACGAACCGATGGTGCTCAACAACTATGCCTACTATCTGGCCGTCCATACCAATGAGATAGACAAGGCAGAGGAACTTTCCGCACGCTCTCTCGAGCTCGACCCGGAGAACGGCTCTGCGCTTGACACCTACGCCTATATCCTTTTCAAGAAGCGCAACTATAAGGAGGCGCTTCCCTACATCGAAAAGGCGGCTGAAAAGATGACAGAAGATGACAACAATGCCGAACTTTATGAGCATTGGGGCGATATACTCTTCATGCTCGGCAAGCCGGACGAGGCAGTCGAAAAATGGGAGAAGGCGCTGAAAGAGGCTCCGGACTCCGAACTGCTGCAAAAAAAGATAAAGCACAAAACATATTTCTATGAATAAATATATCACCTTCCTGACCGCCATCGTCATTCTGGCTGCCTCGTTCAGCTCTTGCCGCACGACAAAGACAGCCTCCGGCGACACGGCACAGGAAACCTCCAACATAGAGATAGAGACCGCGCCGGCGGAAAAGTATCTCTACACGGCCTCGACCGTGGCAGAGACACTTCCGCAATGGACCGACTTCTCGGCCTCCGGCAATATCACCATCCGTACGGGCAGCTCGCTGAAAAGCGCGATGCTGCTGCGCATGGAACGGGGCAAGTACATCTCTATCTCCCTCCGCCCGATACTCGGCATCGAGGTGGGCAAACTCTACATCGACAACGACTCGGTAACGGTGGTCGACAAGTACCATAACCTCTACCTGAAAGAGGCCATTTCCGATTTCATCGGCCAGGACATCAGCCTTGAGGCACTCCAATGCCTGTTACTGGCACGTCCGTTTCTGGCCGACAAGGGTCAACTGACGGACCGCAACGCGAAATCATTCAAGGCCACACCGACTGCCGACGACGGAAGCTGGCGCCTGTCTCCGGCCAAACAGCCGGACGGACTCTCCTATGAGTTCCTCATGTCAGGCAATCTGCTGACTGCCATCGAAGCCACCGGAACGGCGGCTTCCGTGCGCTACGCCGGACACAACGAGGGATTTGCCTCGCTCGTCACGGCCGACATGGCCATCGGCGGCACAAAAGCCGTTATCGAACTGAATCTCAACAAGTCAATCAAATGGAACAGCGGCGTAACCGACAAAGTGAGCATCCCGCGCAACGCCCGCCGGTACTCGTTTGCCGAGATTATCAAAGCTTTTTCCTCACAACAGTAAATTAGCAGACAATGAAAAATAAGTTGGTCGGAATTACCCTTGTGGCTTGCACCCTGCTGACAGTGGCGCAAAACCCCGACATGAACAAAATAAAGCAGGAGAAACAAAACGCTCAAAAGGAAATGAACGCCACAGCGCAGAAACTCCAGCAAAAGAAAAACGAAACCCGCCGCTCGCTCAACAACCTCAACCGTATCACGGCGGAAATCGGAGAGCAGCAACGTGCCATCGGTGAACTGCAAAAGCAGATTGCCGAAATCGACATCAAAATCAAGGGTGTCAATGACCAGATTGCCGTTCAAAACGCCGCTCTGGAGAAACTGAGAGCCAACTATCTGAAGGCCATTCAGAAAATCCGCGCTCACCACGTCGCAGGCAACGACCTGATGTTTCTTTTCTCATCGGAAACATTCCACCAGGCCTATCAGCGTATGCGCTACCTGAAGGAATATGCGCAATGGCGTAAGGGACAGACCGAACAAATCAAGAAAGCAATGGCTGAGCTGGAAAAACAGAAGCAACAGCTCCAGGCATTGCAGGAAGAAAAGAATAAGACTATCAGCGAAATCAACAACAACCGCCTGACGCTGGAAGGCAAAAAGACACAACAGACGCAGATGATTGCCGACCTGAAGGCTGAGTCCGGCGAATTGCAACTGATGCTGGAGGAACAACAACGCAAGTACCGCGAGTTGGACAACAAACTCAGCCAGCTCATCGAGCAACAGCAACGCGAGGAAGAGGAACGCCGCCGCATCGCTGAGGAAAAGCGTAAGGCTGAGGAAGCCGAGCGTCTGCGCAAGGAGGAGGAAGCCCGCAAAGCTGAAGAGGCCCGGTTGAAAGCCGAAGAAGAAAAACGTGCCCGCGAACTTGAGAAAATCAAGCGTGAGCAGGAGAAAGAGGCCGAAAAGCAGCGCAAGGAAGAACTGAAGAAACAACAGGAAGAACTCGAACGCCAGCAGAAGGAACTGAAAAAGCAACAGGAAAAGCTGGAGAAAGAGCGTCAGGAATCGCTGAAGCGCGAACGCGAACGTCAGGAATCAATGTCGCAGGAGGAACAGGACCAATACGAGCTTTCCGGCAATTTCGAGAACAACAAGGGCAAGCTCCCGTCGCCGGTAAGCGGAAGTTTCCGCATCGTAAAACCGTTCGGCAAGCACAAACACCCGGTTCTGGAATACGTCACTACCGATAACCCCGGTGTGGAAATTGAGACCGACGCAGGCGCGCAGGTGCGCTCCGTCTTCAAGGGAGAGATTTCCTACATCTATCAGGTGAACAACGAATATAACTATGTAATTATCGTAAAGCACGGACAATATATGACCGTGTATGCCGGACTGAAGACAATCAGCGTGAAGAAGGGCGACAAAGTCAACGCCGGACAGACGCTGGGCACACTCTTTGTCGATGCCAACGACGAGGCTCACTCCATCCTGCACTTCCAGGTGAGAAAGGGCACGACGAAACTCGACCCGGCACAATGGCTTAAATAGTAACAGGACTTATGGTGACGATACGCCGCTATTCAGCTGAGAACAAGCAGGAATGGGATGCGTTTGTGGCAACTTCCAAGAATGCCACATTCCTCCATTTCCGCGACTATATGGACTACCATGCCGACCGCTTCTGCGACCATTCGCTGATGGCCTACGATGACGAGGAGGAGCTCATCGCTCTGCTGCCGGCTAACGTCAGCGGAGAGACGCTCTATTCCCACCAGGGCCTGACCTATGGAGGCTGGCTCACGCAAGCCCGCCACCTGACAGGGGTCACGATGCTCGAAATCTTCGACGCCATGACCACCTATCTGCGCGAGAACGGCATTCGGAAACTGCTGTATAAAGCCATCCCCTATATTTACCACAAATATCCGGCAGACGAGGATATCTATGCCTTGTTTCGCCATGGCGCACGACTCGCAACCGTCAACCTCTCGTCAGTTGCCATAGCGGGCGACCCGTCAGCCGTCATCAACCACGGGGCTCGCTATTCTGTCAAATATGCCCAAAAGCGGGAAGTGACAGTGGAGGAATCGCACGACTTTGCCTCATTCTGGGAAATACTCTCCGACAACTTGCGCAACCGGTACAATGCCAAACCGGTGCACAGTCTTGAGGAAATTGAACTGCTTGCCTCACGCTTTCCCGACAATATCCGCCTTTTTCTGGTACGCCGGGCCGACGTAATTCTCGGCGGCGGGGTTGTCTATGTAATGGGACACGTGGCTCACGCCCAATATCTCTCCTCGACAGCGGAGGGCAACAAACTCCGCGCGATGGCCTATCTCTACAACCATCTTATCTACGAGGCATTCCCCGATAAAAAATACTTTGATCTCGGTACGTCCAACGAGGAAAACGGGCGGATACTCAACAACTCACTGCTGGAGATGAAAGCAGGGTTCGGCGCAAGAGGCGTAGCCTTCAACATTTACGAATTAGACATTTAAACAAAAGCCGGCATTGAGCGAGAAAAAGCAAATATCAAAATCGATTTTCCGCGCGATGAAACTGTTCGGAGGCGTACAGGTGGTAAGCAACCTGTGCTCCATCGTGCTCAATAAACTTGTGGCCATGTGGATTGGCCCTGTGGGCATCGGACTGTTCAGCATCTTCAACTCGTCGGCCGACATGCTGAAATCCATCACCTCCCTCGGCCTGCGCACGTCGGCCGTACGCGACATGGCCATGGCCGTAGAGTCGCGCGACGAATACCGTATCGGCCGAGTCATTGCCGTCATCCGCCGATGGGCGTGGATAATCAGCCTGCTCGGCGCGGCCGTGACCATCGCGCTCTCCCCGCTGCTCAGCCGGTGGTCGTTTGGCGACAGCCGGCACACCTGGCATTTCATCCTGCTCTCACTTGTGCTTTTTTTCAACGGATTCACCAACAGCGAGTTGTCCATCCTTCAAGGCTGCGAACGACTGAAACAACTGGCACGCGCCTCCCTCTACGGAGCCGTCGGCGGTCTTGCCTGCTCCATCCCGCTGTTCTATTTTCTGAGAGAGGACAGCATCCTGCTTTCCGTCATCGCCTACCATGCAGCCCTGCTGGTGGCCGTCGTCTTTCTCCGCAACCGGGACAACAAGCCTACACCCGTTTCGTTGCGTGAAGCCTACAACGAGGGCCGCGGATTCCTGCGGTTAGGCATTTACATGACCATCGGCGAATTCATGGCTCTGCTCTATTCCTATGCCCTCTCTGCCTACCTCAACCGCACGGCCGGCACGGAAACCGTGGGCTTCTATCAGGCCGCCAACTCACTGGCGTGGCGCTACGTCGCCCTGATTCTGTCGGCACTGAGCATGGAATACTTTCCACGACTGGCACGCGTCAACACAAGCCGGATGCGGATGCAGGCTTTCGTATCGAAGGAAGTGCAGATGCTCATGCTCATGCTGCTGCCTGCCATTGCCGTTTTCCTGCTCTGCCGCGAATGGATTATACGGCTTCTCTACACAGAAGAATTTCTCACCATACTGCCCCTAATCTCCTGGATGCTGGTCGGCATGGTCTGCAAGGCATTCTCCTGGTCGCTCGCCTACACCATCGTAGCCAAAGGTGACGGCCGCATCTACATACTGACCGAGACAGCCAGCGCCGCCATCGGTTTGGCACTCAACATCGGCGGCTTCCTCCTTTTCGGCCTCACGGGTATCGGCTATGCCGTCATCGCATGGTATGTTGTCTACTCCCTTCTCGCCTACGTCATCTACGCCGTACGCTATGGATGCCGTCTGTCCTGGTCGGCCGCGCTCTATCCCCCGGCAGCAGTTCTCCTGCTGAGTGGACTCATCGTACTGCTCGACAACGGCATGCAAGCCGCAGCCGTCACACTCACCGCAGCCATCCTGCTCCTCTGCCTGTGGCAGTTCCGCCGCCAAATAAAATAGCACATTACCGGAATGTCGCCTAAACAATACAAAATGCTCTGACGGAGAAAAGTCCGCCAGAGCATCGCAGCTGTCTATTGCATTAAAAATGCCACTTCAAACCTAAAGCCAGACTCAGAAAGTCGGCAGGCTTCAGACAGCGGTTTTTCAAGGCATTAATTATATAAAGATCACAGGAGCCAATTTCATAATAAAACGAGACTCGGTTTCCAAAGCGGCACCGTTCCGGCAGATTGTAGGTGATGCTTTGTCCCAGATAGGCATGAAAGCGCACCTTCGTCGAAAAACCGTAATAACCGGTGGGATACCTGTCAGGTTCTATTGTCCAAAAATTCCTATTGAGCAGCGTATTGACAAAAAGTCCGCATTGCAAAGGCTGCAATACGAAATCCCGCCGCTCGCCAAGCGATATGTGCCACGGCACATACTCTTGTTTCAACGTAAAAGATACCATTGCCGACTGCCCCTCAACTTTCGGAACAAGCCCGAACAGCACATCGGTTTCCCAATGTCCGTTTCCGTACTCCCATCCGGTTCCCAACGACAGGAATCCGATAGAGCCGGCAAACTGAACCGAAACGTTGTCGGGAATCATCCGATGGGTATAGCGTCGCTCTGCGCTCAATCCGGCTGCCTGAAGCCGGCATGGAAGAAGCAGGCAACAAACGGTCAATATCCTAAAAAGCCACCATCTCATACGCATAGCCTTCAGGAGTTATGGTAAACAACAGATAATTACGGTTTTTCATGCAATCGCAACCGTAATAGACAATTCCGTCATCAAAAAGCTCACTCGCCGAATAACGGTGATTATGGGCATGAAGACAAAATTGAATGCCCCGGAAACGGGATATGTAGTATTCAAACTCAGTATTGACGTTATTGTTGAACTGGTCGGAGAAAGGGGGCGCATGCATCACGGCCACCGTCTTCGAGCAATCGAGGGAATCGGCCAATTCCTGACGGATAAACGAAAAATCCGGCACCGGATGGGAATAATCATACTCCAGCGCGTTTGTCGAGAGACAAACGAACTTCACATCACCGGCTCGGAATGAAAAATTCTCATCGCCGAATATTTCCTTAAAGACACGCTCTCCCGTACCCAGCATGTCATGATTGCCGATTATCGCCACATAAGGGACCTTCATCTTGTCCATGCAGCGAGCCACCCATTGAAACTCCTTCGTCAACCCATAGTCAGCCACATCGCCACCATGTATCACGAAATCGACCGGATGCTCCATGGCATTGACATGCACCACGAAATCCTCCGTCTCGTCATACCACCCCTGAGTGTCACCCATCATTATGAACCGGATGGTGTCCTTACCCTCACATGCAGCCTCAATCCGACGGATGTTCGTCACATTTACATCTGTCGGCGCATCAAAACGGCCGTCATAGGGATGATACTCAAACATCTCACAGCCGGCCAATACAGTCGCAATCACCAATCCCAACAAAAAAGTTTTTATTACTTGCATACATTTTCTTTTCCACAGGCAAATGTAGAACAGAAAATGCCATAACAAAAGGTCTGTTTCTCCAATTAATTGTTCACAAATACACTTCTTGCCCCTCCCGCCACCGTACAAAAAAGGAGGCAGATGCATCACGCACCGCCTCCTCCGAAAAAAAGGATTCTTTTTAATGAACGATAAACTTTGAATTGTTACTATTTACTAATATGATATAAATTCCTTCCGGAAGCTCCATGCGATGGCTTCCGGCTGGAAGCTGTGCCTGATAACAAACCTGGCCGGTCACGTTGTAGACAGCCACATCCGAAGTCTGCGACAAATCAAGCAAAGCCCCGCCGTCAACACCCGTCACGCTAAAATCGTCAGAACCGACTCCGGCCGACACCGAGGAGGATTCCGCCGGAATATATTCAAACCGGATGGCAGGCGCATTTTGCATCATCAGAGAATTACTTTGATAAATCACCGGATTCTGCCCCATAGCCTCAAAGAAACCGACACCTTTGTCACTACCGTAAACAGCCGTACAATAGGTCGGCTTCGTATCACACCAATAGAACAATGTTGTCATACTCTCTACAAATTTATCATCAAGATTATCCTGAGCCACCGTAACCAACAAGTGTTTTCCCTTATATGTATAGGGCTTTGTCAGCGGCAGCACAAGCTCATAGTCCATTCCACTGGAGGCAAAAATATCATCCGACGTCCATGTCCATTCAAAATCGGCATTGGGAGCAGACTCCTCAACAGGGAACCACAGATAGTCGTCCGACTCATTCTTTTGAAAATTATCCACATCAATCTCCTGCAAGTATACCCTCATCCGATTGCGATAATCCTCATAGAGCGCAAATCCATTGTGATAGAACTTAAAGGAAACCGACGTAATCTCAGCGCCAAGCATGTCGGACAAATCTTTGGCTTCATAGATGGTCTGCGACCCGCTTTGGACGTGTGTCCACGCCACCGGCGACATATTCAAAGCAGAAGCATCAAACGTGTTTTCTCCCGAATCGTTTGTCTCCTCATAGTGTCCGAGAGCAAGAGACTGAGGCTCAGCAGCTACCATTCCAAAAGCAGATAGAGCTAAGGCCGAAAATAAAGTAATCATTTTCATAAGCATTGATTTTTATTACAATTAAGGTTTAATAAGAAACACAATGCAAAGTAAGCCCCTTGCCTCAGCTTTGTAAATACCGAAAAATGGGTATATTCCACCCGCCTCCCATCATTAGTAAGTAGCCGCGCTATTCTCACTCGAATTTTTACGGGTTTTTCATTTTATTTGCTGACGGAATTTAGTAATTTTGCTGTTCACTCATTTTTCCTTTTCAACTCAGAGGTCATAATTTCAATAAATATTAAATTTTACCATTATCCATAAGCCATCTTTTCTGATAACATCTTCTGGCAGCCCAACATATATCGTTAATGAAAGCAATATTCATTGCAGAACCAACACCAACTCCAGCAAAAGGAATCGCTTGAAGAGCCTTTCTTTTTGTTAGATTAATACCCAACTGCTTGCCCAATGCCTTAATAACCATTAAAAATGCCTCCCCGTTCATCTTTTCTTGTGCTGCTTTTTCAGCCATTTTTTCCCAAGTCTGTTTTAAAAGCTCAACATTAAGCTCCTTTAAAGTAGCGATTGCCATATTTTTTTCTTTTACGGAATTAGAGCCAGCTGCTGACATTACAGAGTAAACAAAAAGGTTATCCCTTGTGTGGTGGTTTTGTAACCATAACAAAGTCCAATTTTATGAATGGTCCTTAAAGCAAACGTAATAATGGTTGGTATGTCTGCGACCATGCCAGGTAGACCGAAAAAACCAGCAACACCACCGGCTGTACCTGCTATACCAATAGCCCAGTTATGTATATTGTTTGCTAACTTATCAGAAACTTGTAGATCTTTAGTTCTCAGCTCATTAATTGATGAGACATTTGCATCACGCAAAATGTCATTCTCATCAGTTAGAGCTTTTGCTACAGAATTAAAACCAGCAAGCGCCCCTTGTATTGCCTTTTGCGGAACAATTTTATTGGCTATCCATGAAACTGGTTTGGTAGCAGAGCCTATAGCTTGTGATACAACTAAAGGTTCTTCTTTTTCCCATTCCCTAATTTTATTTAACTGATTGCTTTCGTAAATGTTCATATTATTTTCCCGAAAAATATTGTTTCACGATATTTCAAATAAATAATGAGATAAGTAGTGATTACTATATTAAAATTCATAGACCTCTCGAACACTTACGATGTTCAAAAGACTATTATCTATATATATCCTTTTTACAGCCTTCCAATCGGCATTCTTCATTAAAAGCAGATAATGTTTTTTGGTCATTAATTCCTGATGTATAATATCGGTGCCCATCAGCTGCTGTATAGCATATCTGACAATATAATCCAAAAACCGTATCAAATTCCTTTTCAAGACTTTTGATTTTTTTGTTACCAGAAATAGAAATCTCTCCACCTGAATCTACTCGACGGACAGAAGCAAGGGTCTTACTTTCATCTATTTGTTGTATGCTTTCTCCTTTAGCAACCTGTTCTCTTGCATAACTATAAAAGATACCCAATCTCAAGTATGGAAACCTTTTATTGAATTCTCTCTGCAATGTCCCTATTTTCTTGTTACCCGTTACAGACAACTCTGTTGTTTTTGCCGCAATTGTCTTTTTAGCCGCTGTAGTCACTTTTTTAGCAGTCGCAATCGTCTTCTTGTCACCGGTAGCAGTTTTTTTAGCTGTAGCAGTCACCTTTTTAGCAGTCGCCGACGTCTTCTTGGCAATTGTAGACGTTTTTTTAACTGTTGTTTTTGTGTTTGTTTTTTTAGCTATCATACGATGATATCTTAATAAGTTATTTTATAATGAAGATCATTAGTGTCCCGTTAAAATGGGACGAGTTAAACAATTAATCAAAAAGCCCCGGAATCAGGGGATCATTTAGATC
>CALUMX010000022.1 GCA_944321875.1 uncultured Muribaculaceae bacterium | reverse complement strand
GATTCGAACCCCCGATACGCTTTTGACGTATACACGCTTTCCAGGCGTGCCTCTTCAGCCACTCGAGCATCACTCCAAATTTCGGTTGACAAAGGTAGTGTGTTTTTCCTTTCCTTCCAAATTTTTCGGGCGAAAGTTTTTAACAATTCGCGGATTTGTTGTTGGTCGGAGGATGAGTACGATATGAAAATGTTGGGATGGGGTGGTCGAGAGGCGGGAACGGTGGGACAAATGGCGGAGGCTGCACCGGTTTGTAGGGATGTACTCCCAGGTGCATCCGCCCCGGCATGGTTGTGGAATTAATTCGTATATAAACGGAAGGTTGTGTGGTTTGGATTGTTGATGATTGGTTGTTTCTGATTTTCGGCGGAGCAGACGCGTCGGTGTGCGTTTATATGTTTTGGTAAAAGGTTCGGACAAATTGGTTTTATTTGATTTGGTTCGGGTTGTTGTGTGGTCGGATACTGTTGGGGGGAGATGTAAACGACACAGGGCCGATGGTCGTGATGACCATCGGCCCTGCAGTTGATATTACGGCTTTGTGGAAATTCGATTAGCGGCGGCGCTGCTTCTGCTGTTCGCGGAGCATTGCCTCCTGGCGTTTCTGTGCTTCCTCAAGGCGTGCCATGAATCCGCTCTTCTTACGCGGTTTCTTGGCGTTCTCAGCCATCTTGGCGCGTACCTTGTCTTCCTTGATGATGTAGCGGAAAGCGTAGGTCTGTGCGATGGTGATGAGCAGAGAGAGGAAGTAGTAGTAGCTGAGGCCGGCTGCGTATTCGTTGAAGAATACTAGGAACATTACCGGCATCAGGTACATCATCCATTTCATACCCGGCATCTGGTTGTTGGACGGGTTAGCCTGCATATTGATATAGGTATAGATGATGTTGACTACGGTCATGAGCAAGCAGAAGAGGCTCAGATGGTGGCCGAAAATCCAGTTGATGATGGGGATGTTGGCCTCCCATTCGAGAATCATATCCGGCGCTGACAAGTCGGGTGCCCAAAGGAAGGATTCACCGCGCAGGTCGATGCATGACGGGAAGAAGGAGAACATCGCGATGAGGATTGGCATCTGCAGCAACATCGGCAGACAGCCGCTCATTGGGTTGGCTCCCGCGAGGTTGTAGAGCTTCATCATTTCCTGCTGGCGTTTCATGGCGTTCTCCGTTCCCGGATACTTATCGTTGATGGCCTTGATATCAGGTGCGATGACGCGCATCTTGGCCTGTGATGAGTAGCTCTTGTAGGTGAGCGGGAAGAGGATGAGCTTGATGAAGATAGTAAGCAGGAGGATAATCCATCCGTAGTTGAGGTCGAGCGAACCGAGGAAGTTGAACACCGGAATTACGATACCTGTGTTAATCCAGCGGAAGAGCGTCCATCCGAGCGGGATGAGGCGCGTGAGGTGCAGGTCCTCATCAGGAGAAATCTTGTCATCGTAGGAAGAGAGGAGCTTGTACTCGTTCGGACCGATGAAGATGTAGAAAGCTGCCGGCTTCTCGTCGTCGAGCTTGTAGTCGACGGTAGAGATGAACTGAAGGTTCTTCAGGTGGCTTTCGTAGTCGTCGGTATTCTTCTCGATAACCTGGCTTCTCATCGGGTTAGCTCCGATGAAGTGCTTGTCGGCGATGAATACGGTAGAGAAGAACTGGTCCTTGAAACCAACCCACTTGAGGTTGTTGGTGATAGTCTCCTCGTCGTTGCTGGTCTCGCTGAGGTAGTCAACGTCGCCATCCTCGCCCTTGAACTTATAATAGAGACCGCTGTTGCGCTCCTCGAAGGTGTGTCCCTTCTCGTGGCGCAGCATCTTCTGGTTCCATTCGAAGCCCAACGTTGCCACGTTGGCGTCGATGACAGCCTTCATGTTCTGCTGCACGACTTCCATGCGCACGAGGTAGCTGTTGGCAGGAAGCGTATAGCGCACACCGAACATGATGCCTTCGCCGAAGTCGAGCTTCATGAGCACGGTGGAGTCGTTTTCCTGCACCGGGATGAAGTTGAACTCGCGCGTGTCGAAGCGGTGTGTCGAAGTGTTGATGGCGAAACCGTAGTTGTTGCTTTCCTTGTTGAAGATGACTGCAGGACCTTCCTTGCCGTTGAGCAGTGCTGTGTATTCTTTCAGCGTAGCCTTTGCAATCATCGCACCCTTTGACGTGAGGTCGAGGGTGATGAGGTTGTTCTCAAGGCGTGCTGTCTTTTCCTCACCGCCGATGAAGCGGGAGAATCCGGCATAGCGTGCCGCCATCTCGGCAGCTTGCTTCACGTCCTTGATGGCCTGTTGCTTCAGACGGTCGCCTGCAACGGGCTGGCCTTTGAGGTCGTCGAGCATATAGACCATGTCGCCCTGCATGGTAACAACGCCGGAGAGCACTCCGCCGTCCAATTGGAGGGTCACGTTCTCATAGTTGAGGGCCATAACCTCCTTGCCTGAGCGGTTTTCAAGCTGGCCGTACTGCTGTACGATGGTGGCCATGCGCTGGAGGTCTTTCTGGCTCAGCGAGTCGATAGCCGTTTCCTGCACGGCATCTTTTCCTTTGTCGACTTGGGTAGTTTCGGTAGCTGCCGAGGCTGCCTCTTCGGGTGACGACTGGAGCATCGTGAACCCGAAAATGACGAGACCCATCAGCAACAGACCGATGAGCATGTTTCTATCCATTCGTGTTAGTCTGTGTTTTTGTTTTTACTTATTTTACTTATTGACAATGTTGTTGACAAACTTGTTAATAACCCTGTTAATAACTTTTGTTAAAATTGTAGGGACAATTACTGTTTCTTATTGTCGATGGCAGCCTTGATGAAGCTGAGGAACAGTGGGTTAGGCGACAATACCGTGCTGCGGTACTCCGGATGGTACTGTGTGCCGAGATACCACTTCTTGCCAGGGATTTCCACAACCTCTACCAAGTGAGTCTCCGGATTCTCGCCTACGCAGCGCATTCCGGCTTCCTCAAACTGCTTGCGGTATTCCTCGTTGAACTCAAAGCGGTGACGGTGGCGTTCGCTGACAGTTGTCGTGCCGTAGGCGGCAGCGGCGAGAGAGTCAGGCTTGAGCACGCAGTCGTAAGCACCGAGACGCATTGTACCACCGAGGTTGGAGATTGTCTTCTGTTCCTCCATGAGGTCGATGACGTTGTGTTGTGTCTGCGGATTCATTTCCGTAGAGTTGGCGTCGGCAAGACCGAGGACGTTGCGTGCGAACTCGATGACCATGCACTGCATACCGAGGCAGATACCGAATGTCGGCACGTCGTGCTCGCGGCACCAGCGCAATGCTGAGAACTTGCCCTCAATACCGCGTTGTCCGAATCCAGGAGCAACGAGAACACCGTCCATGTCCTTCAGGAGGCTTTCGACGTTGTCGTCGTTGACCTTTTCAGAATGGATGCTGACAAGGTTGAGCTTGCAACCGTTGTAGGTGGCAGCCTGGAAGAGCGCCTCGTTGATTGACTTATAGGCGTCCTGCAGTTCCACATATTTACCCACGAGGCCGATAGTGACTGTCTTGTCGGCGTTCTTCATCATGTCGAGGAAGCGGAGCCACTGCGACATGTCAGGCTCACCCTCGTAAGGCGTATTGGTTTTCTTCAGAATGATTTCGTCGAGATGCTGTTCGTGCATTGTCAACGGCACTTCGTAGATAGAAGGCACGTCGATTGACTGGATAACCGCTTCCGGAGCCACGTTGCAGAACAGAGCCACTTTGCGGCGGATGGATTGCGGGATGTCCTTCTCGGTGCGGAGAATGAGCACGTCAGGCTGAATACCCACTTCCTGCAGTTGCTTTACGGAGTGCTGTGTAGGTTTTGTCTTCAACTCCTTCGCAGCGTTGATAAACGGCACGTAGGTGAGGTGAATGCAGATACAATTGGAGCCCAGCTCCCATTTCAGCTGGCGCATGCTCTCAAGGAACGGAAGAGACTCGATGTCGCCGACCGTACCTCCGATTTCCGTGATGACGAAGTCAAATTTGCCGGTATTGCCGAGCAACTTCACGTTGCGCTTGATTTCGTCAGTGATATGCGGGATGATTTGAACTGTCTTTCCGAGATAGTCGCCGCGGCGTTCCTTGTCGATAACGCTCTGGTAGATGCGACCGGTAGTAATGTTGTTGGCCCGTGTTGTAGGCACGTTGGTGAATCGCTCGTAGTGTCCGAGGTCGAGGTCAGCCTCGTGTCCGTCGACTGTCACGTAGCATTCGCCGTGCTCATAGGGGTTAAGAGTACCCGGGTCAATGTTGATGTACGGGTCAAACTTTTGAATCGTCACTCTGAAGCCGCGTGATTGCAGCAATCGAGCCAAAGACGATGAGATAATACCTTTACCTAATGATGATACCACACCACCGGTTACGAATATGTACTTCGTTTCCACTGCCATAATTGTTTAGATTGTTTGTGCAAAGATAGTGCAAATCGAAATCACTCGCAAATAAAGGCTTGCATTTATTTGAGGGGCAGCGTGCGGCCGCAGGGGGCCGGATGGACGAATTCCGGATGCGGATTTTCAGATTTCGGGATTATTATGTATCTTTGAGCCAAATTTTTATAATATTTTACCAATGAATACATTTTTCAAAACCATCTTGGTATCAGTGGCGACAGCTTTCTGCGCCACGTCGTGCATACAGGATGAGGCACTTAACACAGAATGTGACATTCTGTCGTGCTCGTTGCCCGAAGGGTATCTTGTCGCAGCGCCGAAAGTAGATAACTATACGGTTACGCTGCAAATCCAGGACAATGTCGATATCTCCAAACTTGCTCCTGAGTTCGAAATCACACCGGGTGCTACCATCACTCCGGCCAGCGGTTCCGTGCAGGACTTTCTTCATGCGGAAAACAATACGATAAACTATACGGTGACCTCGCAGGACGGGGCTTGGCGCAAGGTCTATCCGGTGCGCGTCGTTCAGAACATGCCTCCTTCAGAGTATTTCTTCAATGTCCCGAAACTCGACCCTCAGCGTAAATACTCCATTTTTGACGAGGTGGACACCGACGGTGCCTTCCTGATGAGCTGGGCTTCGGGTAACCCGGGCTATGTGCTCTGCGGTGTGGCCGACGTGGAGGCTCGTAAGAAATACGGTGACAGCTATAAGGACCATGTGTGGGAATTTTTCCCGACGAGAGCCGTCTTCAACGGAGAGGTTTCACTCGTTGACCGTGGCGGAACTACCTTCTTCATGGTTGGCAACGAACCGGCTGTTCCTGAATACATCCATCTGGAAACCTGCTCTACGGGTTCGTTTGGAACGATGGTGGGCATGCCGATAGCAGCCGGCAACATCTTCCAGGGATTCTTCGACATCTCGCAAGCCATCGCCAACCCGCGTGGCGCGACGAAGTTCGGCGAGCCTTACCGCTATGTGCCTCAGACGTTCAAGGGACGTTACCGCTACAAGGCCGGACCGACGTTCACTAATGAGAAGGGTCAGGTGGAAGCTGGCCGTCAGGATGAATGCTCCATCTATGCGCTGTTCTATGAGACGGATGATAATGTGGAATACATCGACGGCTCCATCCACGATGCCGATTTCAAGCATCCGAATCTCGTAGCGATTGCCATGGTCGACACCAAGGGCCAGCATGAGACGAACGGTTGGGTGGAATTTGACACTCCGTTTGAAATGACAGGCCGTGCCGTCGACTACGACAAACTCGCGCATGGCGGCTACAAGATTGGTATCGTTATCTCCTCCAGTGCCGATGGCGACTATTTCCGTGGCGCAGTGGGCAGCACGCTCGACGTGGCGGATTTGAAAATCATTAATACAAACACAGAAACAGAATAGTCATGAAGAAATATATCATAGCATTCGCGCTCTGTCTTGCCGCAATCGGCGCAAGCGCGCAGATGAACCGCACAAAGCAGCTTATCATCGCCGCAACCAAGGGTTGGGAACTGGAGTTGCGTCTGGGTTACAATCTCGGCGGTACATCACCGCTGCCTCTTCCTGCAGAAATCAGAAGCATCGACAGCTATAACCCCGCGTTGGGCTTCTCGCTGGATGCCAATGTGACGAAGTGGCTGGATGTGAACAAGAAATGGGGTATTCAGATTGGCGCAAAGCTGGAGAACAAGAATATGCGTACGAAGGCTACGGTGAAGAACTACAACATGGAGATTATCGGCGACGGCGGTGAACTTGTCAAGGGCCGCTGGACGGGTGGCGTGCAGACGAAGGTCGACAATTCCTTCCTGACGTTCCCGATACTCGGCACCTACAAGGTGCATCCGCGTACGACGCTGAAGGCCGGTGTATTTCTCTCATATCTGTTGCATGGCGATTTCAGCGGTTACGTCTACGACGGTTATCTCCGTGAGGGCGACCCGACAGGGTTGAAGGTGCCTTACACGGACGGCAAGACCGCATCCTACGATTTCTCGAGCGACCTCCGCAGATTCCAGTGGGGCGTTCAAATCGGAGCCGACTGGACGGCGTTCAAGCATCTGAAAGTGTTCGGAGACCTGTCATGGGGCTTGAACAGCGCTTTCCCGAAAGACTTCGAGACCATTACATTCAGCATGTATCCTATCTACGTCAATATGGGCGTGGGCTATCTTTTCTAAAGACAGACCCTTTTGTGGAAAATATAAGGAAGCGGCATCGCAGACCCTGAGGAAAGGGTAGCGGTGCCGCTTTTTCGTGGGGAGCGCAGCCCGTCGAATTTGTGGGAAACAAATTTCGGATTTTATGGTGTGAAATTCGATTTTATTAATATATTTGCAGATATAAATTTTCTCGCTATGGAAAAAGACCTTAATATTGACTGGGCTAACCTTACGTTTGGCTACATGCCGACAGACTACAATGTTCGCTGTACTTACAAGAACGGCGAATGGGGTGAAATTGAAATTTCATCATCTGAATTAATACCAATGCACATGGCCGCTACCTGCCTCCACTATGGACAGGAAGCCTTCGAGGGCCTCAAGGCTTTCAGAGGCAAGGACGGCAAGGTGAGAGTGTTCCGTATGGAAGAGAACGCAAAGCGTATCCAACGTTCTGCAGAAGGCATCATGATGCCGGCACTCCCGCTCGAAAAATTTGAAGAAATGGTAAAGACCGTTGTGCGTCTCAACAAGCGGTTCATCCCGCCTTACGGCAGCGGTGCTTCTCTCTATCTCCGTCCGTTGCAAATCGGTGTATCTCCGCAAGTGGGCGTGAAACCGGCTAACGAATATCTGTTTATCATCTTCGTAACTCCGGTAGGACCGTACTTCAAGGGCGGATTCAAGACTACTCCTTACGTTATTACCCGCAAGTATGACCGTGCGGCTCCTCTCGGAACAGGTACGTTCAAGGTGGGCGGTAACTATGCAGCCAGCTTGCGTGCAAGCCACGAAGCTCATGCTGCAGGCTATTCAGCTGAATTCTATCTTGACGCAAAGGAAAAGAAATACATGGACGAATGTGGTGCTGCCAACTTCTTCGGTATCAAGAACAACACTTACATCACTCCGCTTTCAACTTCCATCCTTCCTTCTATTACCAACAAGAGCCTCATGCAGCTCGCTGAGGACCTCGGCATGAAGGTGGAACGCCGCCAGATTCCGGAAGAGGAACTGGAAACTCTCGAAGAGGCAGGTGCTTGCGGAACGGCAGCCGTAATCAGCCCGATTCAGCGCATCGACGACCCGGAGAACAACCGCTCTTATGTTATCTCAAAGGACGGAACACCGGGCCCGCTCTCTACGAAGCTCTACAACACTCTCCGCGGCATCCAGCTCGGTGAGGTAGAAGACGTACATAACTGGAACACTATTGTTCTTGAATAACAACGTTCAGAAACTGAATGACAGAATATTCTTTCTCAAAAGAGATTCTTCTTCGTTTCTATGAGGAAGATTCAGACCTATTTCGGCTACTTTGGGGGCACAGCCTCCAGGTAGCCGAATTGGCTTATAGGATAGCCCGTCACTTCGACGGTGCCGACCTGCGTTTCGTACAGGAAGCCGCGTTGCTCCACGACATCGGCGTTATCCATACGCACGCTCCGTCCATCTGCTGCGTCGGTACGGAGCCTTATATGCGCCACGGCGTCATCGGAGCGGAAATGTTGCGAGGTCTTGGGATGCCCCGTCATGCGCTCGTTTGTGAGCGTCACACCGGCTGCGGGCTGACGCGCGAGGACGTGATTGCCGGCAACCTTCCTTTGCCTCACGACCGTGATTTCATGCCGGTCAGCCTGGAGGAGCAGATAATCTGCTATGCCGACAAGTTTTTCTCCAAGTCGAAGCCTGAGGGTATCAAGTCGCTGGAGTCCGTGCGCCGTGCGACCGCAAAGTTCGGCGACGTGCAGATGGCTCGTTTTGAGGCAATGCACGCGCGGTTTGGAGCGTATTTGAACGATTAAAAACGTATAGCTGCAGTTGCGTCCCGGAGTGTTCCGACAGGAATGTTCCGGGACGCATCTTTATGTAAAATAGAGTGGTTATGTGTTGTTTTTGAGGTGTTTTGCTTGCTTTTTCAGCTGAAATTCGTTAACTTGCAGTTGTATTGGATACCATAGAAAACTGATTTTTACTTTTGCCTGAATCAGTACCGATGAGAAATGAAATTGCTTTTCTATGGATAAATGAGATTGTGGTTAACTTTTAATTTATAGTGCTATGAGAAGTGTACTTCTACTAATTGCAGCAATGAGTGCGGGCTGTTTTTGTTCCTATTCGCAGGGTCCGCAAAGTGTTGAGAATGTAAGACAGGAGGCTGTCCAGAAAGCCGACGGCTATGAGCAGACTGTCAATGTGGAAGAGGCCGGAACGCTTGCCTCGCTGATTGACGAGTCGCAAAAGTATCAGCTGACATCGTTGAAAATCACAGGAGAGATTAACGGAGACGACGTGAAGTTTATCCGTGACATGGCCAGAGTGTCGGAGAAGAATCAGGCAACTCCCGGACTATTGAGCCGTATTGACTTCTCGGAGGTCAGAATTGTGGCAGGAGGCGGTGTCTATACGACTAACAACGACTGGGACGAGTTGACGACAGAGGACAATGTATTCCCGGAACATTTTTTCGGTGCGGGCCGCTCGACGGGATGCTCGGTTACGGAAATCATACTTCCTACATCAGTTACGAAAATCGGGGCGGAGGCTTTGCAGAACTGCGCTTCGCTCACGTCGATTGTTATTCCGGAGAATGTGACAGAAATTGGTAAATATGCTTTTTCAGGCAGCGGACTTACCTCTGCTGAAATCCCGTCGACGGTGACTAAAATTGGAGAAGGCTTGTTCTTTGGCTGTCAGAATCTGAAATCGGTGACGTTGCCGGATAATTTGACGGAAATTCCGACAATTGCATTCAGTCAGACGGGGCTTACGGAAATCGTTGTTCCCGATGCAGTGGAGTCCTTGGGTATGGGCGCTTTCCAATATAATAGCGCATTGCAGCACATCACTTTGAGTAAAAATTTGAAACATATCTATTCGAATGCGTTCAATCAATGTTCGGCTCTGGAAGAGATAGAGTTGCCGGAAGGTTTGCTGTCTATCGGAGAGCAGGTCTTTTGCCGTTGCGATAAGTTGACTTCGCTGCATATTCCGGCAAGCGTCAATGAAATTTCGGTGGGTGGTTTTAGCGGTAATGCCATCTTTTCGAATTACGCCATGAAAGAATTTACGGTCGACCCCGCCAATGAGACGTATAAGGCGGTTGACGGCATTATTTATACGAAGGACGGGTCAAAGATTATCAGTTGCCCGACAGCCTATGAGTTCCCTGAAGGGAAACTGGTGGTGCCTGAGGGAGTGAAGGAAATTTCGACGTATGCCTTCCATACCTGTCTGTATATAACGGATATGACTTTGCCGTCCTCTTTGGAAACGTTGGGACACGGTGCGTTTGCTTCTTCCGCCAATGTTATGAAGCTGACTTGCAATGCGGTGACTCCTCCGGCGGTGTCCGGATATGGAACGCCGTTCGGCGGATTTAATACGGAGGTTTGTGAACTTTGGGTGCCGGAAGGCAGCGAGCAGGCTTACAGGGAAGCGGAATACTGGTCAGACTTTACCATTGTGCAGGTTTCCGGAGTTGATAAGGTGGCAGCTGCCCGCCGGATTGTAGAACGCTACGATATCAGCGGACGCGTAGTGGATGAGACAGCGAAAGGTCTGCAGATTGTGAAATATGATGATGGAACTGTGGATAAGATAGTTGTCAGGGATTGATGGCAATGTCAGACTGATTGATACAATCGCCTCCGGAGATGTGATACCGGAGGCGATTTTTCATAAAATCGGTGAGTGGTGCTGCATCTCGGCAATTCCAAAATCTTAAAACTGCGTTTAAATTTGTCATTGCACTCGATTTGCACTATCTTTGTCGCGTCATTGGCAAAATTTTGAGTTTGAAGCATTTTCATTTATATATAATTCTGGCCATTATCCTGTCGTCTACCGTGTTTGCACAGCAGCAAACAGACAGGCAAGTGGTTGAAAACGACAGTATTGCACCGGTGCGCCGTACGGATACGGCTGCTGTGGCGCGTGCGAAGTCGAGCCCTTATATTGACTCGATTCGTAATGCTATGTCGTTGAGAAGAAAATATACTCATGCCCAGCGGCCTTCGTTGCGTTCGAATGAGTTTATTCATCGGGATTCTGCGCGGACGATGCCGGCCGATACGCTGGGATGGGATAAGGTGGTGGCCGATACGATTATGGTGGACACCATTGCGTCAGAGGTAATTACCCCGAAAATTCCTGAAGTTACAGCCGATTCCCTTACGACAACCGTACAAGATTCCATTGCTGCCGTTCGCCCTGTTGAGCAGGGAGATACGTTGGCAAATGACACTTTGCCGGCTGAAAAGCCTATGGGAAAGCGGATTGTCAGGGAGAAAGTAGACATTGAGGCTGCCGTTGACTTTTCGGCAAAGGATTCTCTGGTGCTTATCGGACAGAATACGGCCTTCATGTATGGTGAAAGTAATGTGAAGTACACCGATATTGACCTTGCTGCCGATGAAATCCGCATGGACATGAAAGAAAGTCTGGTGTATGCCGTAGGACGTAAGGATTCGACCGATGAAGTGGTTGGCTCTCCTGTGTTCAAGGATGCCAGCGGACAGTATGAGTCGAAGACGATGAACTATAACTTCAAGACCGGTAAGGGATTCATTACCGATGTCGTTACGGAGCAGGGCGAAGGCTATCTGATTGGCGGAAAGACAAAGAAACTGGCGGATAATACCTATAACATTATCGACGGAAAGTACACAACCTGCGAGGACCACGAGCATCCGCACTTCTATTTCCAGCTGACAAAGGGAAAGATGAAGCCGAAGAAGAACATCGTGACGGGTCCTGCCTATCTGGTGCTCTGCGACGTGCCGCTGCCGCTGGCCGTGCCGTTCGGATTTTTCCCCTTCACGTCGAAATATTCGTCAGGTATTATCGTTCCGACGTTCGGCGATGACTACAACCGCGGTTTCTATCTGAGCGACGGTGGTTACTACTTTGCTCTCAGCGACTACTTCGACCTGGCTCTTACGGGCGAAATCTATACGAAAGGTTCCTGGGGACTGGGTGCGCAGTCAAGCTACAAGAAGCGCTACAAGTACTCGGGTAACTTCAATCTCAGCTACATTACTACCATTACGGGCGACAAGGGTTCTCCTGACTATATGAAACAGAAGAACTTCCGCTTGGCATGGACTCACACTCAGGACCCGAAGGCCAATCCAAACATGAACCTCTCGGCGAGTGTCAACTTCGCTACCAGCGGTTATTCGCGCAATGACCTGAACAGCTATTACAATCAGTCGTTTACGGAAAATACGAAGAACAGTACCGTGAACTTCTCCTACCGTTTCAGCTCCAAATTCCAGATGTCGACCACAGCATCCGTGGCACAGCGTACACAGGACTCCACGCTTTCCGTTTCGTTCCCGAACGTGACCCTCTCGCTCTCGCAGGTGGCTCCGTTCAAGCGCAAGCGTGCCGTGGGCTCGGAGAAGTGGTATGAGAAAATCAAGCTGTCCTATACGGGTACGTTCCAAAACAGCTTGACAGCCAAGCAGGACGTATTCTTCAAGAAGAGTCTGATTAAGGACTGGAACAACGGTATGCGCCACAGTATGCCGGTTTCGGCAACGTTCAACCTGTTCCAGTATATCAACGTAACGCCTAACATCCAGATGAACGACCGTATGTATACGCGCAAGGTGCGCCGCGCATGGGACTCACAGGCCTCACGTGAGGTGATGGATACGACTTACGGTTTCTATAACGTGTTTGACTTCAACGCTTCCGTCTCGCTGGATACGAAAATCTACGGTTTCTTCCAACCGATGAAATTCCTCGGCGATAAGGTGAAGATGATTCGCCACGTGATGAGCCCGTCCATTACGTTCAGCGGTTCGCCTGACTTCTCCAAACCGTTCTGGGGTTACTATGGCAACTACAGCTATGTCGATGCCGACGGCCGTACGCAGCGCCGTGACTACAGCTATTACGGCGGTAACATCTTCGGTTCCGTATCGCAGGGAAAGACGGGAATGGTGTCATTCTCTCTTGCCAACAATGTCGAAATGAAGGTGAAGAGTGATGCCGACTCGACGGGTGTGAAGAAGATTTCTCTGATTGAGAACTTCAATATCTCCCAGTCGTACAACTTTGCGGCTGACTCCATGCGGTGGAGTAACGTCAACACGTCGCTCTCGCTCCGTTTGACCAAGAACTTCAACCTGAACCTTTCGGCAACATGGGACCCGTATACTTACCGTCTGTCGGAATCGGGTACGCCTGTCAAGGTCGACGTTCCTCGTTGGAAAGTCGGCAAGGGATGGGTGAAGCTGGCAAGTACGGGTACGTCGTTCAGCTATACGTTCAACAACGATACGTTCAAGCGTAAGAAGAAAAAGAAAGACACAGATACGGAGACGCCGAAGAATGACATGGCTTCGACCGACCCGAACGAAAATCCGAACAACCGGAATGGAAATTCCCAAAACGAAGGAGGTGATTCCGGCTACGACTTGGACAGCGACGGATATGTGAAATGGAAATGTCCGTGGAGTCTTACGTTCAACTATTCCGTCAACTATGGTTACGGCGAGTTTGACAAGAACAAACTCGAATACAAGGGTAAGTTTACGCAGAACCTCAGTTTCAACGGCCGCATTCAGCCGACCAAGGGCTGGAACTTCTCATTCTCCTCAAGCTACGACTTCGAGGCGAAGAAGATTGCCTATATGAACTGCTCCATCTCGCGTGACCTCCACTGTTTCACGATGACTGCCAGCTTCGTGCCCGTAGGCCCGTATAAGTCCTACAACTTCCACATTGCCGTGAAGTCGTCGTTGTTGCAGGATTTGAAGTACGACAAGCGCAGCAGTATGGCCAACGGTGTCGACTGGTACTAATCGCTTCCTTTTTGTCATGCCCTCTGAAATTATCGAAGATGCCCGTTACGGGAAAATACTGGTGAAATACTACGCCTCGTCGCGTTGTATCCGGGTGCGTGCCTCCGGCGGTCAGCTTGTGGTCACGACTCACCCTCACGCGTCGCGCGACCGGATACTGGAGGCCGTCGGTCTGTTCATGGCGAAATATTCCGATGCGCTGAACCGGCAGAAGCGTCCGCCCATCGGTCCCGGCTATCGGCTGGAACATGAATATTATACGGTGTCAGTAGCAGAAGGCAGCCATCGGGATGCCTGCTTCCGGGTGTCGCGCAGCGGACAGGCGACTACGCTCCTTTGTCCGGCAGGCTTCGACTGTCAGTCGCCGGAGGGGCAGACGGCGCTTCGCAATGCTGTCCGGATGGTGTTGAGAGGCTATGCGCAGCGGTTGCTCCCTGCCATGTTGAGAGAGGAAGCCGCACGCTGGGGATTCAAGGTGACGGGCGTGTCGATATCCTCGGCTACCAGAAAATGGGGTTGCTGCTCGTCGGCAGGACGGATTACGCTGTCGTGCTACATGATGCTCCTTCCGCCGGAGCTGATGCGTTTCGTTATTCTTCACGAACTGTGCCATACGGTGGAGATGAACCATGGGGAACGATTCAAGGCCCTGCTCGACAAGGTGTCGGGCGGAAACCGCGCCAGAATGGAGGCCGCACTCCGGAAATTCACACCCGAAGTTTGATACAATCCGTTTTATTTTGGAAAAAATTGAAAATTCTGACAACATCCGTGAGAATTTGAAACAAATTTTGCAAGAAAAATTGTATTTTTGTATTTAAACCGAAAGTGTCCTTGCTTTTGGAGTAACTAAGATTAGGTATAGAAGAAATGAATCGCATACAACGCATATTGCTACCCTTGCTTTTCTTATGCGTGGCTTTGCCCACGACGAGCGGAGTCATGCCTGAGGATACTTGTTCCTATGAGGAGAAATGGGACGCGGCTGTGAGCAGATTCCGGAACGACAACAACCTGCGCAACGCTCAGTTTGGCGTTTGCGTAATGGATTTGAGCACCGGCTCGACACTCACGGGATGTAATATTGACAAATCGCTGGTACCGGCCTCGACAATGAAGGTGGTCACTTCGGCCTCGGCATTGCGGACGCTCCGCCCCAATTACCGTTTTCGCACGCTGGTGAAGCACAGCGGTGAGATTGACGCGAGCGGGGTGATACAGGGCAATCTGATTATAGAAGGCGGAATGGATCCGACGTTGGGCTCCTACTATTTCCCCGACCTTACGTCGTTTGTCGATACGGTGGTGACTACGCTCCGCAAGTGGAACATTACGGGTATCCGTGGACAGGTGATTGCCGAGGAGCAGATTAGTCCGATTGAAGCCGTCCCCTCCAAGTGGATGGACGAGGACATCGCAGAGACCTACGGAGCCGGCGTGCATTCGCTCAATTACGCCGACAATCTGTTCTCCCTCATCATCGACACGTCAGGCGGCAAGGTGAGAATAACCGATACAGTGCCGCACATACGAACGCTGACAATCGACAACAATATGCGTGCGGGCTCGTCGCGCAGCGGTCGCTACTCGCCGGTGGCACACCGCAAGAAGCACAGCGATGTGCTCGTGCTGAATGGAACTCTGCGCCGCATGAACGACCCGATAGAGCTGGTTACGCCTGCTCCCCGTCCGTCGGAAGGCTTGTGTGCCGACATCCGGGAAACGCTGGAGGCAGAGGGCATTTTTGTGGAGAATCAGATAACGAACTACAACCCGGAGGAAAGCTATGTGCTGCTTGACTACAAGTCGCCGGCTTTGGAGGAAATTGTCCGCTCCCTCTTGGTGCGTAGCGACAATATGTATGCCGAATCGGTGTTGCGTGCGGTGGGTCAGCGGAAAGCCGGCAATCCGTCGCGCAAGGCAAGCGTTGACGCCGAGGTGGAGGTGCTGGAGGACTGGGGCATCGACCTGCATGGGATGACCGTTTATGACGGGTCCGGTCTGTCGCGTTCCAACAAGGTGACGCCGTTGATGCTGGCGAAGGTGCTGCGTGCTTCCTATCTCGACATGGCGAGCAACTCCAAGCTGCCGTCGCTGTTGCCTGTGGCAGGCGTGGAAGGCACGGTCAAATATCTGCTGAGGGATACGCCGCTGGCCGGTCACATCTCGCTGAAGTCGGGTAGCATGCGCGGAATACGGTGCTATGCGGGCTATTATCCGACCGACGCTCCTAAGTATGCGGTGGTGGTGATGGTCAACAATTTTCGCTGTGGCGACAGCCGTGTCAAGACATCGATAGAGCGGCTTTTGTCCGATATGTTCATCGAGAATGGAGAGCCGATTGAGTTGCCGAAGCAACCGCTGGTGATGGATGAGGCATTAACAGAGAATAATAACGATTAAGATAAGATATAAATTCGTAACACTTATGAAATCTCAGATTCAACAGATGCTGGCTGAAGCATTCGAGCTTGAAGGATTGCTGCTTCTGGCTGAGCAACGGGATGACGAAACGCCTGAATTGGTGTGGACTGCCATCAAGGAGAAAATTGAGAATCTTGCGCGTCTGGGCAATGCCGGTCGTGGCAGTGTGATGCCGGACGCATACGAGCATGATTTCGGCGATGAGGCCTACGGTGTTACAGGCTTCTCTCTGTATGAGACGATTGGAGGTTCCTGCGACCGTATGTCGTTTCAGGGAGAGCAGGCTGTGCCGGAGGAGGAATGCGCGGATTTCAGTACGGATGCTGATGAGATGTCTGACAATCTGCTTACGGCTGTGGAGAATTATGTGGAGGAAAGTGACGATGTTCCGTCGGAAGAGCATGTCTCCGAGGCAGAGGAGCCTGAGGCTGCTGCTCACGTCGATGAGCCGGAGAATGCTGGCGAAGAGGCGGCAGAGCAGGGCGGACGGATGTCTTCCGATGAGTCGAGAGCGATGGTTGAGCGTCTGAAAGCTTGCCTTTCCGGTCTGGATGCCGAAACTTCGGAGCCTGTTTCTGAAGTTCAGGTGGTAGAAGAAGAGGAAGTGACAGTGACGGAAGAGCCGGAAGCAACGGAGGACGAACCTGTTGCGGAGGAGGAAGTCGCAGTGACGGAAGAGCCGGAGTCTGTTGAGGAGGAAAAGCCGGAGGCGGTACAGGTTGAAGAGCCTGCCGTTGAGGAGAATCAGGAGCCTGAGATTGAGGAACCGGTGAACGATTTTGAGGAGCCGGACGATATTGACGACTTTTATGAAGAACCGGAGCCGGCCGACGACGTCGTGCGTCTTGACGAGATGCTGATGCGCAACCGCATGAAGAATCTCCGTCAGGCCTTCTCGATTAATGACCAATTCCGTTTCCGCCGCGAACTGTTTGGCAATAACGCGGCAGAGATGACCGACGCTATCCACTTGGTGGAGGCGATGGAGTCGTTTGCGGAGGCTGAGGAATACTTCTACGGTACGCTCGGCTGGGACAAAGAGTCGGAAGAGGTGAATGAGTTTATGACAATTATCAAAAAACATTTTGCATAGCGTATGGCAAGCAAACCTGTGGCAGAGCCCGGAAAACTCTATGTGGTGCCTACTCCGGTGGGTAATCTGGACGATATGACCGTCCGGGCGGTAGAGGTGTTGAAATCGGTCGACACGATACTGGCGGAGGACACCCGCACGAGTGGAGTGCTGATGAAGCATTTCGGCATTGAGACCCGGATGCAGAGCCATCACAAGTTTAACGAGCACGAGACGGCAGCCGGAGTAGTGGCGCGTCTGAAGGGCGGCGAGTCGATTGCCCTCGTCTCGGATGCCGGCACGCCTGCCATTTCCGACCCCGGTTTCATGCTGGTGCGTGAGTGCCGCCGGGAAGGAGTAGTGGTGGAATGTCTGCCGGGAGCTACGGCTTTTGTGCCGGCTTTGGTCGATTCGGGGCTTCCTTGCGACAAGTTCTGTTTCGAGGGATTCCTTCCTCAGAAGAAGGGCCGTTCGACACGGTTGAACGAGCTGAAGGACGAGCCGCGCACGATTGTATTCTATGAGTCGCCGATGCGGTTGCTCAAGACACTGGAGCAGTTTGCCGAGGTGTTTGGCAGCGACCGGGAGGCAAGTGTGAGCCGCGAAATATCAAAATTGCACGAGGAAACCTGTCGCGGAACGCTCGCAGAGCTTGTTGAGCATTTTTCCGTGAACGAACCCCGTGGAGAAGTTGTTATAGTATTAGCGGGTAAACGCGAAGAAAAAAACACAACGAAAAAAGATAAATATGCACATTTTAAAACAACCAAAACAGTAGAACTATGAAAAAAGTAATGTTATTGGCATTGGTTGCAGGTATGTCATTATTTTCCTGCAACAATACGGAAAAGAACACAGGGAAAGATGAAGCGGTAGAACAGGCTAACCGTCAATTGGAGTCGGTGGAGGCTCAGCGCGACAGCTTGATGAGCCTTGTCGGCGATATTAACTCAAGCCTGATTGCCGTTAACCGTCTGGAGAACATTCTGTCGGCCAACGACGGCATGCGTGAGACTCCGAGCAAGCGCAAGGAGATTCTTAACAACATCGCGGCTCTCCGTCAGGAACTTGAGAACCGCCGTCAGGCTCTGAACGATTTGGAGCGCAAGTTGAAGAACTCGAATGAGTACAATGCGAGCCTCAAGAAAATGATTGATTCGCAGAAGCGCATGATTGAGGAGCAAGCTGCCAAAATCTCAGAGTTGCAGAACGAGTTGCAGAACGCCAACGAGCGCATTTCCGGCCTTACTGCAAGCGTGGACAGCCTTGTTTATGAGGTAGACAACATTACTGCACAGCGCGAGGCTGAGACACAGCGTGCGGAGAACATCGCCGACGAGTTGAACACTTGCTACTATGCGGTAGGCAGCAACAAGGAGCTGAAGGAGCATAAGATTCTGGAGAAGAAGTTCCTCGGCAAGACCAAAATCATGGAGAGCGAGTACGACCGCGAGTACTTCACAAAGAGCGACAAGCGTTCGCTTTACAGAATCAACACATTTGCCAAGAAGGCTAAGTTGATGACGAAGCACGCAGAAGACTCCTACGAGTTGGTAGAGGTTGACGGAACGATGGTTCTGAAGATTCTGAACCCGAAATTGTTCTGGGAGAAGTCAAACTTCCTCGTAATTCAAATCGACTAACCGTTTTTGTGTAATAAAGAAGAGCGAGGCGGCCCATCGGGCTGCCTCGCTCGCTTTTTATACAAGAAGTAGTAATTGTTTGATGAACGAGTTTTGATTATAAGTCTTTGATTTTAACAGGAATATTTGGAAATTTAGAGTGCATATTTTTGAAAATTTAAATATTTTGTGTATTTTTGAGTAAAATAGGATGTGCAAAGTTAACAATTCAATTCTCTTTGTGATGGCCTAATTGAAATAGGAAATGGCAGGAGATGGTTTTGTCTATCGTTGGCTTTAGCTATTAGAAAAAGGGAGTAAGAGAAAAAATCAAATACTGACTGATAAAACATTAAGTTATGGCGATAATAGATTTAGTAAGATGGGTACCCGATGGGGGTGAGCCAATTTATGCATGGAGGTTCCCGCAAACGAATTTAAGTACCTATACTCAATTGATTGTTCAGGAGTCACAGGAGGCGGTCCTGTTTTCTAAAGGACAAATCATGGGAAAATTTGGGCCTGGAAAGCACACTCTTGATACAGAGAATCTACCAATTTTGAGGCATCTTTTTGGTATTCCATTTGGAGGAAGAAACCCATTTACAGCAGAGGTATGGTTTGTAAATAAGTTGCAACCATACAATATTGGTTGGAATATAGACCGAATCAATATTCACGATGTGGATTATAATACGCAGTTACCTTTGGTGGCAAGCGGCCAATATGGTTTGCGGATTATAGATTCTGAGCAGTTTCTGGTGAAAATAGTGGGGTCAAAGAGTGAATTTACTGCCTCTGATTTGACATCACAGTTTGCCGGAGAGTTTTCGACAAAAACAAAGTCAACTATTGTGCAATACATGTTGAAGCATCGAGTGGGTTTCAAGCAGATATCAGCTTATCTTGATACGATTTCCGATTATTTGAGAAACGTCATGAATCCGTTTTGGAATGAATTGGGATTGGAGTTGACGAAGTTTTATGTTAATACGATAGAAATTGATGATTCGACAGAGGATGGCAGACGTATCAAGGATGCTATCTCGCGTCAGAGTTCAATGTCGATTACTGGTCATACATGGCAACAGGAACAGATGTTTGAGACGGCTAACAATATGCTGGGTGGTCTTGGTGGCAATAGCGGTAATGGCGGACTCTTGGGAGGCTTGCTTGCCATTAATATGATGGGAAGCATGAGTGGAATGGGCGGTGTAGGCAATAGCATGATGCAGCCTCAATATAATCAGCCAGCGATGGACGGGAGCCGTCAGGTTGGCAATATGCAGCAAGGGGGTACATTTGGACAGGCTGCAGGGGCCCAGTCGGTAAAAATGGTATATTGTTCGAACTGTGCGCAGAAGTATCCCAGTACGATGAAATTTTGTCCCCATTGCGGTGACCCCTACAATCCATGTCCGAATTGCGGTACGGATAATGACATGAATGCTCGCCGGTGTGTAAGTTGTGGAACTTATCTTCAAACAGACACGGCATTGTGTCCAAACTGTCATAATCCAGTGGCTCATGGCAGTTTGTTTTGTGGAAGTTGCGGCCATCAATTGGTAGCCAGCAATGTATGTACCAGATGTGGCTGTACGTTACCTGACTCTGTGAAATTTTGTCCGAATTGTGGGAACAGGCGTTAATTCAAATAAGCTATCGTTATGAGCAGGAAGACAATTTTAACGGCTTTGGCATATTTAGGAGGTGAAGCCATTTTAATTTCGGCATTTATTCTTTGGAGAGGAGAAACTCCGGATAATGTGCTGATATTGAATATTGTAGTGTCATCAATAATATTGACTCTGTCTTTTATCGACTTGTTTTTTCCGTTGGTCAATTTGCAGGACCGGACCGGTAGGGGAGTCGGTTCGTTGGGAGTGAGATGGTGGGTAGTTGGACTCTATGCTATCGCCTCTGTGGGGGTAATGCTGGGGTGCAATCTCTATGCCGATGTCGGCTTTCAAGCACAGTTGATAATACATTGTGTGCTGCTGTTGCTGCTGCTGATAGGGATAGTGGCTATGTTCCATTCATCTGACAAGGTGGCTGAGGTCTATGAAAAAGAGCAGTTGCTTCAATCGGGAGTAGAGCAGATGAGAGAGGTAATGTCTGAGTTGGTTGATTTAGTAGCGTTGGAACCGGTTTTGTCTGATGTGCAGAAGAATCAGGTTATGCGCTTGAATGATAGGATGCGTTATCTTTCTCCGTCCAACAATGAGCGAGCTGCGCAGTTGGAGAGTCAATTTGTGGAAGCTGTCAGAATGATTCAGATAGCGATGTCCGGAGAAGTACGGAATGAGGAGAAGATAGACACTTTCATAAAAAAGGCAGAACTTATTTTTGAAAAACGGAAATCATTATTTTCTAATTAAAAACAATTGAGACCATGAAAGGGAAAATTTTTAAAGAATCAAGCAACATCTACCAAGACCAGGCCAAGATTCTTTTTGACTATTATCGGCAGGCTGCAGAGCAGATTGTCCAGGAAGAAGAACGGATTGAGTCGGAAATTGCAAAATTGGAAGAGGAGCGGAAGTTTCTCGAAGACGAGATGTCGCGGTTGTGGAAATGGTTTCTTACCATTATCTTGTTTTTTGTGTATTTTATAAAGAAAAAGGGGTTACAGGAGCAGATTAATGCTGTTGATGAGCGTATCGCTGAGTTTCAATCGCTGCATGATGAAATATTCAGAGACTATAAGGTGACCAAGATGGGTGTCCTCTATGTCCCGATAGCTGACCAAATCAAGTATGAGGATAAAAGCTTTATTGTAGATTATACGGGTAGCGTGCCTGAGTCGGAAGTTGCCTTACGAATGTCGAGACGAAACGATTTGCTGGTGGAAACGATTGGCAAGTTGGAAGCATTTTCGTCGGAGGCTCCGATTGTTGAAAATTCGAATGATGTGGAAAAAATAGAGACAGATGATTATTCCACATCTATTCAAGAACTTAATCAGCATGACTATCTGGGAGGATTGGAACGCTCGTTGCGGACGATATCATTCTGCATGGATGATTTGGAATGCACGTCGGTGTCGTTGCCTTTGGTAGCAGACAAGAGTGAGTTCCATGAATTTTTGAATGAGTATGCTACTACGGAATTGCCGGATAAATCGGTTGTGTTTGATGTATTCTCCAAAGATAAGTATTCGCAAAGCATCGCTAAATTCCAAGAGTTGAACCAACTGAAGGACTCTCTGTCGACTAAAACGCATCAGTTTGAGGATGTTATCAAATCGTTGATGATGACAATGTCTACGTCGGTTCAAGCCATATCAGCCTTAAAAGTATCGTCTGTCAACAAGATAGTCTTTGAGTCAAATCGAATTCTATACAATATCTTGAAATCACCTTACAATCATTATTCTCCGATGTTGGAATATGAGGAGATTGAGCGTATTAGAAATGAGAAATTTGACTATACGGAGGATGTGCAGTCGTATGAGCCTTTCCATTTGCGGCAGAGTTCGCGAGTGAGGTTCAATCCGTTAACAGGTATGTGGGTTTCTGAGGATGGAAATACGACAAACATGCCGTTTGGCGTACATCAGATGTATGAGGAGATTGTAGCTCCGGTGGTGCAGAATCTGATGAATGAAAACCGTATCGAACGTTTGAAGATTTATAACCATATTAAGGACCAAAAAATCAGCTACCTGAACAAGTGGCATCAAGATACGGATGCTTTCTATCGGGCAAACCGAGCAGAAAGTGCCGATATCATCAATTTGATGCAAGAGAGTTTGCGTGAGTATGTGGCAGCATACAATACGCTGATTTCGTTGCAAAAGACAGAGGACAGTATGGCTCAGTCCAATGGCTCGCTTGATGCAACAGTTGTTGATGTGGTTGACAATACGACAGAGACGCTGGCGGCCTTTGAATTGCAGTCCCAGGAGTTCCAAAAGACGCAGAGCAGTTTTGAGGAATACATGGAGCGTTTGAAGGATGATATTGATCAGAAGGCTGAGCGTTTTGGACATATCGAATATTACGATGCAAAGTTGCGTGACGGTTATTCGAATGAAGTCGCAGTAGCGGCAGGCGAGGTGTCGAAATTGGAAGAGCGTCGTAAAGACCTTGCAGAAGTCAATCCGCTTTTTGCCAAAACTTCGGAATTGCCTCCAAAGCCGAGTGTGGAGAATATTACTTTTGAGCATATTTCTCTTAACCTTCCGTTGATGGCAAAGTCTGCGCTAAATAGTCTTAATGCAGGGATGGGTGAAATGAATGTCGATTCCTCTTTGATGAAAGAAGAATCAGAGCATCAGCCTGTAGAAAATAATGAACCGGAAGAGACAACAGATGAGTCTGTTTCCTCCGATGTTGAAGAGAATAATGATACGATTGTTGAGGATATGCCAGAAAATAATGAAGGCTTAGATGATACAGCCGACGAAAATGGCAAAGAGGATGGGGAACTGTCAGTCCTCACGCGTGAAGACTTGGAGGCAATGACGGATGAGGAATTGCTGGAAGAACTGAATGCCAGAGGCTATGAGTTTGAGGATGGCGGATTTGACCGGGAAGGGGCTATAGAGGCTATTCTGGAAGATGAAGCAGGCAATAACTAACAATAAATGCAAAAACAATGGCAGATATTGATTGTTTGATTGATACCCATCCGATGGCGAATGAGATGAATTCGGTGTCGGCACACATCAATGGCACGACAGCCGCAGTTGTAGGAATGAAAACCGCTGTCATAAAGGCGGAGGCTGATGCAGCTACGAGGGTCTGTAATGATGTGAACAGAGGATTTTATACGTTGATACATTCTCAGATTTCACAGAAGATAGCGAAACTACATAGTGAGGTTGATTCGCATTTGATGAAACTGAATCAGTTGCGGAAACAACTACTGGCCATAAAGGGTCGGATGGAGCGTGACTATGGGATGATTTCACAACGTTATATCAAGTTGTTCAACGGGCTTAACAAAAATTTGCAGCAGCGGATTTTTGAGTTGGATAAGCCTACCGTGAAATTTGCTGTATCGGACACCTCAATGATTACCAACCGAATAAAGGCACTTACTGCTTCTGTGCCTGTAAGTCAGATGGAATCTTTGTCAATGAGTCAGAAGATTTTGATATCCAACATTAAGTACAGGGGATTGCATGTCATAGATTCGATGTCGAGATTCTTGGAAGAAATGAACGAACAGCAACGGTTGACAAATCGAGTGCTGTTGGATAAAAAGATGGATTCGTTGGGGGCGGAACTGATGATTCCGGTTTTAGTGAGTGAGTCTTGTTTTGACCAGATGGGACATGTGCAGATGGAGGTTGTCATAAACTCTTCTTTCTTGCCGGCTCATATCAGGACGCGGATAAAGAATGAGGTGTTTGTCCATGCAAAGAGTTTGCAATGGGAAAGTAGTGTAACCTCCCCGGAGCTTATCAGTGAGTTTGGAAAATACCTGTCATCGTCGGGAGCTTCAGAGCGTGTGAAAATGATGACAGACAGATTGTTTAAGGAAAATAGTTTTCAAACGGTTAAAAGCCAGCAGCCATGAGTTACAGTCGGACATTTAACAGAACCATAACGGTGCATTATTCTGGTAGCGTGAGTTATCCGGCGTCGCAGAATGGTGGAACTGTTTCTTATAGCGGAACAGCCTCAAAGGTGGTCAGCGTAAGAGTAACTGTCGATACAAATCCGTTTGACAGTAGTGTGCAGCATTGTAACTCTTGTGTTAACACGCTGACGGGTGCTATTGTGGCTACGGAGAGCGCGCAGGTAGCCTCTATCCGAGATAAGGCAGATAAGGTAGGAAATGCCATTGTAAGCGGCTTTTTTAAGACGGTTCGTTCGGAAATTAGCCAGCAAATAATGGAACTGGGAAATCGTATTGACGCAACGTTGCTTCATCTGAGGGAATTGGCCAAAAATTGTGTCGATAAGCAGCGTCAGATGGAGGTGGACTATGGGCGTATATCAAGTCGTTACAGTAAGATTTTTGAAGAACTGAATAGGGAGCTTGAGAACCGAATATATGAGATTGACCGTCCGGTTTTTGCGTTTAAGCAGCATGCTGACAGCAATGCTGGCCGCCTGCTGACAAACGATATGGTCGGCACGGTGGCTATCAGCGGAGCCGAGACAGGGAAGCTGGAAGCTGGCATCGGAGTATCGGTTACGAAACGCCGGGCATTGAATACGATTCAGAAGGCTAACCGCTTTCTTCAGATGCAGAAAGAAACAGACGATTTGCTGTCTCGGTGCAAGATTGATGATGGCCGGGATGCAAAATATTATGTGCCGGTATGCTTTATGGAGACCAGTGGGTCCAACGGAAGAATTGACCGTCAGCTTTACAGACCATCGGTCGTGGACGAACGGAACCGGATGGAACTGATGGAATCCTTTCAGTCGCAGCAATGGCAGCCGCTGGAGCAATCCAAGAGAATGGAGCGGATACAAGACTATTTCAACGTAGAGGCTGGGTCGTATTACTCTCCGTCAAAGTCACACGATGAGCGTGTGATGCGCTATCTGAGCCAATTTATCAACAATAATTCAATTCAAACCATATAGACGATGAAAGAACTGAAAGAGATTCGTTTTAACGAAACCGACATACTTCTACAAGATAATTTAGTAAGGGGCTCCATTTTGCCAGAATCGGTCAGGGAGTTGAACCGTAATATTATATTCAAAGGCAACAATGTGGTGGAAGGTCCGGTATTTGGCAATAGGTTGGAAGTGCAGCAGGGAGACCTTGATATTCAAGGCGCTGTGTTTTCCCAACTCGAAACTTATGTCAGTGCGGAGGCTAAGGGTAATATTGTATTTCGTAAGGCTGTGGGGTCGGCTAATTCCATTGTGTCGCGTGGTGCGCACTGCCAGTTGACGTTCCAATCAGACATAAATGCGAAATCGGTAGTTCTTTACAATACTTTTGTTGCTGGCAGTATCTATGCCGATGAGATAGAATTGAACAATTGTGTGGTGATTGGAGGTGTGTTCGCAACGCAGAATCTTGATTTGCGCGATTCGATAGTTGGTACATTTAACGCACCATCGGTCACGGCATCGGGTGTTGTTTATCTGTTGCTGCCGAGTGCCTTCTCCGTAGAGAAAATAATGACGACAGCCGGCACGAAATTTTACAATTTGACACTGGCTGACTTGGGCTCGCTCTGTAAAGGTCTCCCGCAGGCGGAAAATTCAGGAAAGATAGAGGTTGACGTCGATATTGATGAGGTAAAGAGTAAACTTGTTGATGAAGACGTGCAGAAGACGTTACGAAGCTATACGGTAGTGGGTAAGGTGCTTGCTGCTGATTTGTTGGATACAGACAAATTTCAGAATCATTTTCTGCTGACGGCAGCAAGTTTAGGTCCTCAGTTACTGAAGACTTATGATATGGGTATTGGAAAGGATGGGTTGGCTGTGCCGCTGACTATTGAGAAGATCAGGGAGTTTTTCTTTGGGGTGTTGAATGGTCGGATTGAGGTGCAGAACCTTGATGGAAAATTTGATATTTCGGAGATAACGAGAACAATGTAGACTCGTTGATTCTCCTATGCAAGGTAAAAATAGGCGAGTCCGGAAGCGGGGATGCTTTTCGGACTCGCTCGCTTTTTATGCTTTATGCGGTTGTTGGGTCAGGCTTGTGACGACTTGCGCGAGGTGACTTTCGCGTAGACAATCAGGGCAAGCGCTGAGATAATGCCGATGGCGGCAAACCAGTACCAGATGTGGTGGGCGTCGGCGCTGGCAGCCTCCCATTGCGCCGTAGAGGCGTAGAGCGACGGGTCAGGGCAGTAGTGAGCCAAGAGGAAACCAGAGAGTCCGAAGCCGAGAATCGACGACAGGAAGGAGTGCAAGTGGCTGAATCCCAGATAGAGTCCCTCCTCTCCTTTGGGAGCCTGGAGGGAGAAGTATTCAAGATAGCGGGGCGAGATGAAGCATTCGGCGAGCGCTTGCAGGGCGATACCGCACACCATCATCACCGTAATCGGATGTGCACCGAAGAGGTCGCCGTCAAAAAGGTTGCCCGTAGCCATGACAAGCGCGGAGAGCGGAATGAGGAACATGCCGACCGCAATGGAGGTCAGGGCCTTGCGCTTGGCCATGAATTGCGTGATGATGTTGACGAAAACGACGACGACAAACGGATTGACATTGGCCAGCCATCCCGGCTTGGCAGCCTCGCCGGCCATGCGGATGACGTATTTGGGCATCGTGGCGTAGAGTTGCTGCTGGATAATCCAGAAGCCTGTCACGATGAGGATGAGCATAAGCAGTCGTCCGTTCGTAAACACCTTACGGAGGCCGTAGACCACTTCGCGGATGCTCTTACCTTCGCCGCTCGTATTGGTGGAGTGGTAGAACAGGAAGACCGTGACGAGAGCCACAAGACAGAGTACGGCCGAGAAGAAGTTGATGTAGACGTAAGCCTCGTCGCCGACCATGGAACGGAGCGGGTCGACAAAGCATTTGCCGGTGAAGGCACCGATGTTGACCATCATGTAGAAGATGGAATAGCCTTTGGCGCGGGTCTCGGAGGTAGTCTCGCGGGCTACTGAGGCTGAAATGATGGATTTGATGAACGAGCCGCCCACCATCAGAATCAGCATGATGGGGATGATGAGATAACGTTCCCAGCTTTCACGCAGTCCGTGGAAGACGGTTTTCTCACCATATTCCACCAGTCCGCCGCTCTCAAGCATTACGGGGAGCATGCCGAGGAAGAGGTAGCCGATGGAAAGAAGGGTGAATGCTGTCAGAATCGACTTGCGGTAGCCGATTTTGTCGGCAAACGCGCCGGAGAAAAGAGGCAGCAGATAAAGACCGCCGGAAAAAAGACCGGAGATGATGCTGGCCTCGATGTCGGAAAAGCCGAGTGTGTTGGAGAGATAAAGGGTAATTACAATGAAAACGGCGTAGTAGGCCATTCTCTCAAAAAGTTCGGCAAAGTTTGCCGTCCAGAAAGCACGAGTGTATTTCGCCATTGGTTTTAAAGGTTTTCGGTTATAAAAATGAATTAAAGCACACGAAGATACAATTTTTTATTCAGAATCGCCAATCCTTAAATCCAAATCGGTTATAAGGTAAGGATGTTGGGCGTGTTTAGCGAGTCGTAGCCGGCATTCATTATCGCTCCGTTGGAGAAGGTGATGCCGTGGCGGGAGGACAGCCCGTGTTGGGCATGTAAATGGCCGAAGAGATGCAGGTGTGGACGGATTTCCATGATTCTGTGCAGCAGGAGTTCGTCCCCATAGTGAATGCCGTCGTCAAAATCCAGTATGCCGTATGCCGGACTGTGGGTTATCAGAACGTCGGTATCGGAAGGTATGACCGCAATGTTGCTTGCCTGGCGGTCGGTTATGCAGTCATTCAGAAACATCGGTATGCCGTAGAACCGTATCCCGTCTATCTCGATGCCGGAATTGCAAAGATAATGAACGTTTCCGTCCAGTCCCTCGATGTCGGCTCCGTAGAGGTATTCGTCATGATTGCCGCAGATGAAAATCTTGTGGTTGTAAGGCAGGTCGCAGAACCAGTTGAGGAAGTCGATGGCTTCTTCCTGTGAGCCGGTCATCGTGAAGTCGCCGGAATGCACGATAACGTCGGCAGGCGGTAAATCCGCCAGTTTCCGGTGATAGCCATGGGTGTCGGAAAGGTGGAGAATTTTCATATAGCGAAGTTAATAAAATTAGCCGAAAGTGTTGATTTCTATATGATTTAATTGCAGCCTATGACAAAAGACGCTACATTTGCAATGATTGAAAACTAATAAACTAAAGTTAATGAAGCGATTACTATCTTTGGGGATACTTTTGGCTATGGGATGGAGTATGTATGCCGCCCAGCTGACAGAGGCTGAAGCCTACAGAATTGCACAAAAGTACAATGCCGCATTGGCGGCAATGCCGTGGAAGCAGCAGGCTCCCGGCGCGGATGAAATCTCGACAGATGCCGAGTATTATGTGTTTAACGCGTCCGATAACAAGGGCTTTGTCATTGTTTCCGGTGAGGACAACCTGACGGAACTTGTCGGGTATTCAGACAGCGGAACCATCGATATGGACCATCTGCCTGAAAGCCTTTCCGCTTGGCTGGATGCCTATGCGGAATATGTGCGTGCCGTGCGCCGCTCGGAGGTTAAGCCGATGAAGCTCGTACAGCTTCCATCGTTGCCGGTTATCCGTCCGCTGTTGAAGGATATTATGTGGAATCAGGGGATGCCTTACAATGATATGTGTCCTTACGATGAAAAGGCCGGGGAGCGCTGTCCGACCGGCTGCATGGTGACTTCCTTCTCTCAGGTCATGAAGTATTGGCAATGGCCGGAAACAGGTGTCGGAAGTCATTCGTATCAGTCCAATTACGGCGAGTTGAGTGCCAATTTCGCGAAGACGTACGATTGGAGCAAACTGCGGGATTCCTATAACGTCTATTACAATAACGAAGGCCAGTTGGAAAAGGATTGGTCGGATGAGGAAGGCCAGGCGATTGCCCAGCTGATGTACGATTTGGGCGTTGCCGTAGAGATGAGTTACACGCCTTCGGGCAGTGGTGCGTCAGTAGCAGCGTCGGAATATGCTTTACGCCATTATTTTAAATACGATGCTAAATATTACAGACGCGGAGATTTGTTTACGTCCGACTTTCTCAACATGATGGTGTCGGAATTGCAGAACGGCCGTCCGGTGGTGATGGCAGGCTACAATGAGAATTCAGGTCATGCGTTTGTGCTTGACGGGTGCAACTCCGACGGCTATTTCCATGTCAACTGGGGATGGGGCGGAATGTCGAACGGCTATTTCAATGTCAATTATCTCTCCCCGAGCGAACAGGGCATCGGAGGTTCGGACGACGGTTACTATTTGAATCAGGAAATTCTCACGATGCAGCCGTACTATGACGGTGATGTCCTTCCGGAGAGACAGGTGCAGTTGAGCTATGTGGTGCTGGATGATACGCCTGTTGCCGGATTGTGGACGAACGTTACGTCGTTTGATAAGAACGGCCAACTGGATTTCAAGATTTACGGCTTATGGAATAATTCCGGCCGCGATTTCAGTGGTAATGTCCGTGCATGTGTGAAAGATGAGTCCGGCAATACGGTCGTGACTGGAACGACATATTGGGGGATTGACGGTTTGTCGACAGGTTATTTGTATAAGGAAATAGAGGCGACCAGTCTGTGTCCGGATTTCAGCCAACTTTCGGATGGCCGCTATTATATGAGTCTGGAAAGTTGTGAGAACGGCTATGAGGATGAGTGGATAAGCGTATCGACTCCGTCATTCATCATTCTGGAGGTTGCCGGAAATCGGGTGAATGTCATTCCGAATGAAATCAAACTGGAGATGAACCGTCCGATGGAAGGTCCTGCGGAAGTCTATCTGAACGAGGAGGTGTCGGTCAAGGTGGTGGTTGACAATGTCGGACAAAGACTGGCTGGCGGCGACTTATTGTTGAAATTTGTCTCTGCGGATGACAACAGTTCGGTTGGATATGTTTCCAAGTACTTGGAGATTCCGGACAATGTGTCGTATGAGGCTCAGATTTCATTCAGTATCAATCCGCAATACTTTGAGGTGGGTAAGAGCTATGACTGTTCTCTGGCCTTTAAGGAATGGGGAGCAGAAGAGATAAGCGTAACTACCGATTTGGCACCGTTCCGGTTTACGGTTATGGAAGGTGAGGCTCCCCGTGAGCAGTTGGCTTTAGGCTACTATGATATGCCGGGAGGTCATAAAGGAGGACTTGAGGTTGAGACTAAAAAGATTCCGGCCAGCTCGTCACAGGATATTTTAATGTGGAATCTGACGAATTACAATGATGTTACGGTCAGGGCTGATGTCGGCTTTGCACTATATGATGTATCGGGAGATAAGATAAATCAGACGGACTATTCATTGGACCTTGATTTAAACCCGCATACTTGCCTTGGCGATTTTATACGCTTCGTGGATGGTTTCACGGCTTTGGACAGCTACGAGGATGGAACCTATTATTTTGAGGCATTGACAAGGGAAATCTATGAAGGAATGACGTATGACTGGATTCGGATGATGCAAACTTCGCGCATCCATGTTCAGAAAGACGGATATTGGTCCTACGTCTACAATCCGGAGAATTACCTGAAAGTTAAGAATCTGTCGATTCTCAAAGAACCGGTGCAGGATACAGAGATGATGGTGGCCGTTGATTTGGAGAATATGGGTATGAGCGCAACCTCCGGTACTTTGGAATATGTCGTGTACCGCAAGGGTGAGGTTGACAATCCGATTGACACCAGAGCGGCGGGTATCATTGTCGATACAGAAGAGCGTTGGGAGATTCCGGTGGAACTCACTTCTGACCGCTATGTCGTGGGCGAGGAGTATGTACTGGAGATTTCCGCTTACACCGACAATGCCGATGCAGAGAAGACGTTTATTGGAAAGACGATGCCGTTCGTTGTACTTGAAACGTCGGGTGTCGGTTCGACATCGGTTGCTTCGTCGGTTTATCCGAATCCGGCTGTTGAGCGCGTTACGGTGGCTGCCGCTTCGGCAATTACGTCGGTTGAGCTGTACAGTGTCGACGGTGGTCTTTTGCTGACGGTTCCTGCCGACGGTCAGACTTCACTGTCTGTCGATTTGGGTTCCGTACCGGCCGGCGTATATGTGATGATGGTACGCACCGACAACGGAGTGGAAAACCATCGAATTGTCAAGAAATAGAATTTATTATATAGTTAAGACAGGAAAGAGGGACGGTTACTATTAACTGTCTCTCTTTCTTGTTTTCAGGAATTGGAGCGTTGATAAAAATTATCCGATTTATTGTGATATATGGGGATATTGGGGATATATTTGTAACGTTAATTCTTTGAGACAATGAAAAAGGTGTAAGTAATGAAGGAAGAGGATATCATATTGGAACGCATTGAGCGATATAAGGCTTCATCAAAGGTGTGGAGTTTTAAACGGGTGGATGATATTGTGCATGGGGTCAACCTGAAGTTGAGTAATATGGTGGGAGGTTTCCCTTTTGAGTTTGCAGGGAGGACGTGGAGCGACAGTGAGCGTTTGTATCTTTGCGGGGAGTTTTCGCAGAATACGGCAGAGCACAGGCATGTGCAGGAGCTGATACTCGCGGCGAAAAGCGGATATGCGGCAAAGCGTTTTTACAAGACTCCTAATAAAGGACTGGTCAGAAACGATTTCAATGCGTTTAAACTTCAATGGATGCAGCATTGCGTATGGGAGAAGTGTAAGGGAAATGAGAATTTCAGAAAATTGTTGCTGTCACTTCCGTCTGATATAATTCTGGTAGAAAATACAACGACAGATAACGGAGGCAGTGCCGAATATTGGGGTTGTAGGAACAAAGAATTAGTGGCGAAGAGAAAGGATGTTGAGAAGGCGCTTAGAGAGCGGAATGGGGGAAGTCCCAAGAAAGAGTTGGAGTATTTGATAAATGTAGAGACCAATAAAGTTGATGATGTGGGAGAATGGGTTGGACAAAATAACATCGGAAAGATACTGATGATATGTAAGCGATGTCTGGAGAAAGGAACGGTGCCGGATATTGATTATAAGGTTTTAAATGCCTCGAATATATACATATTGGGGAATTTACTTCAATTTTAGGCCGGTTTTATATCATTCATAAGATAGCAGGAAGGGGGCGGAGGCATGGTGGCGTCCGCTCCCTTTCCGGCTTGTGGGATGAAGAGGCTGTGGGGCTCTCTTCCGGGGGAATTATTATTGTGTTTTATAAATTGAGATACGTTTTCAGACTGTCGATATATTCCTCATAGGCTGCCCGACCGGCTTCGGTCATGCGGCAGGAGGTGCGCGTTTTCTTCCCGACGAATTCCTTGCGGATTTCTATGTAGCCTGCGGCCTGCAGCTTGTCGAGCTGGACGCTGATGTTGCCGGCGGTGGCGTTGGTCTTTTCCTTGATGTAGGTAAATTCAGCCTCGTCGACGGAAAGCAGGAGTGTCATGATGGCCAGGCGCAGTTGGGAATGGATGAGTGGATTCAGTTCTTTCAGCATGCCCGTGCGGATTTAGAGTTGAGGATGTGGCCGGGCAGAATCATCATGAACAGGAAGGCTGCGCCGAAGAGCAGATGCCAGGAGTGCTGTGTGGGCTGGCCTGCTGTGAGGGCCATCAGCATGTAGAGGGCGATGGCAAATGCGAGGAAAGGCAGCAGGATGAGCGGACGGAAGCGCAGAATGACACCTGTAATCGACGTGCCGATGCTGGCATAGATGAGCGACAGGGGCAGCATGAGCGCAAAATTGCAGGAGCCGATGAGGAATGCAAGGCCTGTCATGACGGCGATGGTGAGCAGGAACAGTGAGCCGGTGACGCTCCATGTGTTGGCGATGGCGCGGTCGATGTAGGTCACAACGCTCGGCCGTGTGTGTCGTGAGCTCAACTTGAGAACGATGGATGGTGCAAACATCAGGAACCACAGGGCAGACCAGATGGCGTTTCCCGTGAGATGCACAACGCAGAAGACCACGATGGAGAGGACGAGGGCAGAATAGCCGTAGATGAGGAACTGGTTGCCTTGTCCCACTTCCATGTTTTGCTTTGACTGTTGGAGCATGTCGGTGATAATCTCCAAACTTTCTTTTTCCGAAATTCTTTTGTTTTCCATAATGCGGTTTAATTTGGTTAATTAAGAGTTGGTTTATAAAATAAACTATCGCTGGCTAAAAAAAGAGAGAAGCTGTCTCTCTGATACAAATATAAACAAGTTTATTTTATAAACCAAATAAAATCATAAATTTTTTCAGGAATAAAGATAATTGACAGTGAGAAGGCGAGCACGGAATGAAAAAACAGGCAGCCTTATTCTTCCCGAACCAGGCTGCCCATGAAAGATTGCTATAACGACTTAATTGGGGAGATTTAACATTCGCTTTTCTTTTGGGATAAAATAGTGGCGATAGTCGGATGCCAGAATGGCAATTAAGATGATGATGGCGGCAATTACGGTGACGCCATACACTTCCTTTAGGCTGACCATCAGAATTTGCCGTTGAAACTCAGAGAAAACCGGCATCAGCGAGTCGGGCGATATGGACATTTGGTCCAGATAGCTGCCGAGCCCGGCGGTGTTTTCTTGTCGGACGTAGTTGAACGAGCGGGTAATGATGGCGGAGCATAAGGGGCCGCCGAAACTGGTACGGATAAACCCGATGACACACATGGCCTCGAAATAATAGGCAAATGAGACATAGCCGGCGAGCGCATAGGTCAGGGAAGTGTATACGATGCTGACTCCCGCTCCTTTGAGGAATGTCGGGAGGTAGAGCATATATTTCTCGGTGGAGGGGTCGATGAGAAAGTAGAGCATGGCCTGGTAGCAGAAGAACGAGATAAATCCGCAGAACACGATGCTCTTGATGCGCCATTGCCATTTTCTGAGAGCCATATAGAAGAATCCGGCACCGAAAGCGATTCCGGCGACGATTCCCCAGTTGAGGTCGGCATTGTGGCGGGCATCAAATCCGAGCGTGGAGCTGGTGAATATGTTCTGGATGGTTGTAGCCGTGGACGACATGAGCGACATACAGCCAAACAGAAGAAAGACATACAGCATGTTGTGTTGTGAGAAGGTGTTCAGATTTATGTAGGGATGCCTGATGGAGGCCGCTCTGTAGAGGCAGAGTAGCAGCAGGATGATGGAGAAGATGACGGCTGTCTGAATCTGGTGGCTGGTAAACCAGTCATAGTATTCTCCGTAGACGCAGATAAAGACAATGCAGAGAAGCCAAAGGCTCCAAAGTATGCCGCCCAGGTAGTCGATACCCTTGAAGGGGACGCTGGGCCCCTGATGGAATCTTTTTCTCATTCCGAAAAAGATGAGCAGGAAGACGAGGAAGAAAGCGCCGATGGTGATGCGGTGCATGGCTTTCCAGTCGAACGCGTAGATGCTGTAGCCGGTGGCGATGTTGGCCAGCTGTACGCTGCCGAGTACAAAGGTGAACAGAAACGGAAAGAAAACGGCAAAATCGCGTTTGGCCGTGATGCGCAGCTGAATGTTGTTCCAGCAGACAAATGTTCCGGCGATTTTGAAGAAACCGCTGATAAACGAAAGCAGTACGACAAGAGGAAGGAATTCTGAAACCATGCAGAGGTAGTCGCACAGGATGAATATGCCTGTGGACAGCAGGAGAAATTCCCTCGTGGAGAATGCGTAGAGAATCCGGAACAGGAGAGGAAAGGCAATCGTCAGGCCGGTCATGGAGGCATATCCGGCCATGAGAATGTCCTCGTTGTTCCATGCGAGTGAGCCTGTCATTTCAGCCACGGCCGACATGTATACGCCCCCGGAGAACATGAAGATGACGATAATCAGCAGCATGAGGGGAAAGCGTACCGGTTGCGGAATGAAGTCATTCCACACCATGATGCGTCTGGCGGTTGCAACTTCTACAGGAGATGGTGCTTGCATAGTGTCAGTAATTTACCTCACATTCTACGTTCATGCCGGAGCGGAGACGGGCAATGTCCTCGCTGTTGTTGTTGCCGGAGAATACAATCTTGATTGGGATGCGTTGCTCGACTTTTATGAAATTGCCGGCAGAGTTGTCCTGCGGAATGACGGAATACTGTGCTCCGGTAGCGTTCGACAGGCTTCCGACAACGCCGTGGAAACTGAGGTCGGGGATGCCGTCCACCTTGATGTCGACCGGCATTCCTTCCCGGATGTTGGCCGTTTGGGTTTCCTTGTAGTTGGCGATGACCCAAACATTGTCGTGCTCGACGATGGAGAGCAGTGTTTGTCCGGATTGGATGAGCTGGCCTTCCTGAATGGCTTTTCTGGAAGTCACACCGTCGCAGGGAGCTACGATGACGGTATAGGAAAGGTTGAGCTCGGCGAGATGTTTCGAGGCTTTGGCCACCTCTATGTTGGTCTGATTCTGCTCAAGACGCTGTGTTTGCTCGTCCTTGATGAGCGATGTGCTCTTTTTCTGGCGGACGAGCATGTCATACTTGGCTTTGGTGGCTTTATAGTCGGCCAGGGCGTTGTCATATTGCTGCCGGGTGACGGCGTTTTGTGCGAGGAGCTGCTCGTAGCGTTTGAAGTCAGTCTCTGTCTGGTAGAGGCGGATGCGAAGCTCCTCGATGTTGGCGTCGGAGACGGAGAGATTGTTGGCCGTGGTGGAGATGGCGGTTTCCATCGCGGTGTTTTCCATCAGGGCCTTCTGGTAGTTGGCCTTTGCCTGCTCGACTTTCAGACGGTATTCAGCGTCTTCGATGATGACGAGCGTATCGCCTTTATGGACAAACTGGAAGTCGCTGAAGCACACTTTCTGGATAAACCCCTGTACTCTTGAGTTGATGGGGATGATGTTCCTTCTGATTTGTGCGTTGTCGGTATATTCGACACGGCCGAGGTGAAGGAATTTTGAGCATACCCAGAGCAGTCCGCAGAAGATGACTGCGAGGGCAATGACGTTGTGCAGTATTCTTTTTTGTTGCTTGTTCATCTTGAATTATTTAGGGTTAGTGACGTTGAGAGTTCCGGTTGTGTAGAGAAGGTGATAGTAGTTGTATATCACGTTAATCTGAGCATTGACATACTGTACCTCTGCCTCCAGTTTGAGTTTGTCGGCATCAACGAGGTCGGTGACGAGAACCAGGTCGTTGAGGTAGCGGTTGGAGGTTATGTCGTAATTCTCTGAGGCCAGCTGCAGGCTTTTTTCCTGTGTCCTCAGCAGTTCGAACGAATTGAGATAATGAATGTAGGCTGCTTTGACGTCGAGAAATACGCTTTCTTCGGAAGAGGCCAGTTCCATGTGAGCCTGGTCGATAGAGGAGTGTATCCGGGACAGATTCTTTTTGGTTTTATAGAGGTTGCCGATGTCGAATTTCAGACCGATGCCGACATACCAGGTGTTGATGTTGTTGTCCAGTGTCGGAATTTCATAGGTAATCGGTCCTTTGAGATTGTCGCCGGCGATGATGCTGATTTGCGGCAGGCGGCCGGCTTTTGCGACGCGCTCTTGCTTGTCGAGCATGTCGAGCGTCAGCCGTTTCTGGTTGAGCACCGGTGCGCTCTGTGCTGCGAGTGACTGAAATTCCCTTTCCTAGGGGGTAGCTGTCTGACGGGCGAGCAGGGTCGTGTCCGGTAAAATGACTGTCTGCGGAGGCAGTTCCAGCATTGTGACGATTTTGTCGTTGAGAATGTCGATGGAACTGAGAAGTTCTGTCCGGGTGTACCGTAGGTTCTGATATTGTACCTCATAGCGGGTGATGTCGTTGCTCAGTGCTATTCCGGCTGACTTACGGGCCTGCATATCGCGGATAACCTGGCGTGTCTGTTCGATGTTTTTGTCGTAGACAGTCAGTAGGTTTCTGTATTTATAGAGGTCGAGATAGTAGCCTGCGAGCAGAAAGTAGACATCTTGCCGCCGGGCGGATAATTCCCATTCGGCGATGTCTTTCTTTATTTCCTGCAGCTTGATGTTGTTGTGTATGGCACCTCCGGCAAATACCACCTGTGAGGCCTCAAGCGTGAAGTTATTGCCGAAATGGGGCGATGTAAAGGTTTGTCCGTTGCTGAAATCACGGTCGGCAACCCATGCATTGCCGTTGTAGGTGGCTGATGCGGAGAATTTAATGTCGGGAAGGTAGGCGTTTTTGGCGATGTCAATGTCCTTATCGGCTCCAATAACGGCCGTTTCAAATATTTTGATGGATTTGCTTTGTGAGTCTGCCAACCTGAACAATTCGTCAAGGCCGATTACTCTTTCTGAGGTCTGAGCCAGGACGGGAATTGCGCAGAGCAGCGTCAGGATTATGGAGATTATTTTCATGTTACTTGATATATTGATTGTTAATGTAGATAGTTTGTAATAGCAACTAATTAAGCATAAAAAAAGCCTACATGCTGTCGGCCTTTTTTGAAAGTAAGTCGGCTACCTCCAGGAAAACGGCAATCTTTTCAGCGGGAATGCCCTCTGTCAGTTCTTTTGATAGCTTTTTCTCAATTTCCTGGTATTGTCTGAGGGTTTCTTCTCCTTTTGGGGTAATGCTTAGCAGATTCTCCCTGCGGTCTTCAGGGTTGACGGTGCGTAAAGCCAATCCTTTGGCCTCAAGGGAATCAATCATGCGCATGGCGACGGATTTGTTTTTCCCGGTAGCGATGGCGATGTTGCGCAGAATCTGGTCGGTCTTGGCATTAATCATGCACAGCAGCATGAATTCCTCCACCGTTAATTTGGTTTCAGCTTCGAGCGCATATCGTTGTTTCATCAGCCGGTGGAGCTTGTTACGCAGTTTTCCAACCAGTGAGCCTAAAAGTTCGTCCTTTTTCATGTGTCTTTCTTTTTTCGCAAAGGTAATATTTATTTGTGAAAATAGTTGCTAATGCTAACTATTTTTTTACGCTCATGGTGTAAATTTATTGACAGCGTAGCGTCGATTGTATCGGCGAAAGTAAGGGAGAGCTTCTGTCGGATAGGGATTGCTTGATTTTTCTGCAGGATTATTTTAATTTTGCCGGAGGAAAATGAAATTGTTATGAGCGAGCACAAACAAGCGGTATCGGCCGCGTATTCTGATTCAAAGCCGCACTACGACATTCTTGACGGATTGCGTGGCGTGGCCGCGTTGGTGGTAGTATGGTTTCACGTTTTTGAGGCGTTTGCGACGAGTCCGCTTGACCAGCGGGTGAACCACGGTTATCTGGCGGTGGATTTCTTTTTCATTCTGTCGGGTTTTGTGGTAGGGTATGCCTACGACGACCGTTGGGGAAAGATGACGGTCGGGGCGTTTTTCCGCCGCCGGTTGGTGCGTCTGCATCCGATGGTGGTGGCCGGTCTGGTGCTGGGTGTCGTCACCTTCCTGCTGCAGGGATGTACGCGTTGGGACGGTACGGAAGTGGCCCTTGGTGCGGTGCTGGTGGCGGCGTTGTTCAACTTGTTCATGCTGCCCGTGTGGCCGGGAGCTTATGGAGAGGTGAGAGGCAACGGCGAGATGTATCCGCTGAACGGTCCGTGTTGGTCGCTCTTTTTTGAATATGTGGGCAATATCTTCTACGCGCTGGTTGTGCGCCGGCTCTCGACGAAATGGCTGGTGACGCTGGTTGCGGTTCTGGGAGCGGTACTTGTTGGATTCCTGATGACAAATGCCTCCGGCTACTATAATATCGGAGTGGGCTGGACGCTGGCCGGAAACAATCTGCCGGGAGGCCTTATCCGCATGGCTTTCCCGTTTACGGTCGGACTGTTGCTTTCGCGGGTATTCCGACCTGTCAAGGTGAGAGGCGCTTTCTGGCTGTGCAGCCTCGTAATCATCGCTCTGTTGAATGTGCCTTATGTGGGCGGAGAGGAGCGGATGTGGCTCAACGGATTGTATGAGACGGTGTGTATTGTCGTGATTTTCCCGGCATTGGTATGGCTCGGTGCTTCGGGCCGGATGACCGACAGCAAATCGGCCGCCGTATGCCGTTTCCTGGGAAATATATCCTACCCGCTCTACATTATCCATTATCCGTTTATGTATCTTTATTTCCACTATACGTGGAGCAATGGTCTGTCGTTTGCCGACGTTTGGCCGGTGGCGCTGTGTGTATTTATAGGCAGTATCCTGTTGGCTTGGGTGTTGCTGAAAGTCTACGACGAGCCGGTGCGCAAATGGCTGGCCCGCCGTTTTCTCCACCGATAGGAACAGAAGGAATAAGCAAGGTGCGGTGTGCCGTTCTGCGGCATACCGCATTTTTTATCCTTCCTGTTGCAATATCCGCAAAATCGGTCATTCAATCCGTATTTTGTCTACACGGTAACTCCCGTTATTTACGAACTTTGTAACTGTAAACATAAAAGGTATGGAAACTATGGCAAAGAAAGTTCTGATTTTATCATCCAGTCCGCGCCGTAACGGCAATTCCGATTCGTTGGCCAACGAATTCATGCGGGGAGCCGTCGATGCGGGAAACGAAGTGGAGAAAATTTTTCTTGGTGACAAAACGATTCATCCCTGCAAGGGATGCAGCGTGTGCAGCCGCGACAAGAAGCCGTGTCCTCAACGGGACGATGCCGCCGAGGTTGTCGGTAAGATGCTGGAGGCTGACATTATCGTCATGGCTACTCCGGTCTATTTCTATTCCATGAGTGCGCAGATGAAGATGCTGATTGACCGTTGCTGCGGACCTTACACGGAAATGCGCAACAAGGAATTCTACTTTATCGCCGCAGCCGCGGAGGAGAATCCGGAGATTATGGACCGCGTGGTCGACAGCTTTAGAGGATTTCTCGATTGCCTGGAGAATCCGGTGATTAAAGGTACGGTATTCTGTGGCGGTGTCTGGCACGTTGGCGAGATAAACGGCAATCCGGCATTGCAGGAGGCCTATGAATTGGGTAAAACGGTCGGATAAGGTCGATGAGCCGGAAGTTTACTATGGCGATTGCGGCAATTCTCTTGGCCGTGTTGCCGTCGCTGGCGTCCTGTGAGCCGACTGACGGTCCGGAGTTGCCGGGCATGGAAACACCGGCCACCGAACCTGATTCTGGCGGAAATGAAAACAACGATAATGATACGGAAATGGAAACAGATAAGGAAATAACGATGAGAGTGGGCGGTGCGGAGTTTACGGTCGTGTTGCACGACAATGCGACGGCCCGTGCCTTTGCCGCCATGTTGTCTCTGACAATTGACATGCACGAGTTGAACGGCAATGAGAAGTATCACAACCTTTCGCGAAGTCTACCCACCGACAGCTATCGTCCGGGACGGGTTGAGGCAGGCGACCTGATGCTTTTCGGTTCCGATTGCGTGGTGCTGTTCTATGAGACTTTTACGACCGGCTATAGCTATACGCGCATCGGCCGGGTGTCCGACCCTTCCGGCCTTTCGAAGGCGGTGGGACGGGGAAGTGTTACCGTAACGTTTGAACCTCGCTCGTAGAGGCGAAGGAGGTCGTCTGTTCCGGCAACTGGCAGATAAGAACAAACGGGCGGGATAAACAACTCAGTTTATCCCGCCCGTTTTTCGTCCTTATGCAGGGATTATTTTCGGGTAACACCTATCTTTTGGAGCCATTCAGGAATAAGGCTGTCCATTTCGGAAAGGTCGGACGAGGTGAGCAACAGGGCAGGGTCGGTTAGTGTTGTTTCGGGACATAGTGTCCGGGCTTCCTCGACAGAAGTGGCAATACTGCTGCTGCCGCTAGTGGCAAAGACAGCTATCCGCTTGCCGGCAAGTTTGTATGCCTGTGCGTGCAGAAAAGACTGCATAGGGGTAGCCATCTCGCCAAACCAGATAGGATAGCCGATGAAGATGATGTCGTAATTTTCGAAACTATTCACCTCTGTCCTGACCGGTGGATAGTTGCCTTGCCGGATGGAGGCCAATTCGACCCGCGCACGCTCCAGCATAGCGTTGTAATCGCTCTCGTAGGGCGTTCCCGGCTCAATCTCCAGCAAATCGCAGTCGAGTGTCGTCTGAATAAGTTTGGCTGCGCGTTCCGTATTGCCCGAACGCGATGCGTAAATTACCAGATAGCGGCAGCCGCTGCTGTCGGAGGGTTGATGTGTGCTTTCTTCCTGAGCGGAAGGAACGGGACTGTTGGCTGTCCCGCAAAATGCCATCAGAAAGGTGACAAATAATAAAAACGGAATCAATGCTAATCTTTTCATAAGTTTCAATTTTTACATTCAATGTTGTATAGACGTTTCACTTCTGCAGGTGAGTGTAAGTCAAGGATAGTGCTGCGTCGTGTATCGAAAGCGGCAATAGAGGCCATTTCCTCTTCTGTCAGTTCGAAGTCACGGATGGCAAAGTTCTCCGCCATGCGTTCCCGATGGACGGTTTTGGGAATGGCGACAATGCCTTTCTGCCAATGCCAGCGAAGGATTACCTGTGCGGCCGATTTTCCGTACTTACGGCCGATAGACAGCAGCAATGGATTTCTGAACAATTCGTTTCGTCCTTCCGCCAAGGGCCCCCAAGCCTCAGCCTGTATGCCGAGTGATTGCATTATCCGTATCGCGTCGTTTTGCTGTGTATAAGGATGCGTTTCTATTTGATTGACGGCAGGAATGATTTTTGCATTGTAGCACAAGTCCAGAAGCCTGTCCGGCTCAAAATTACATACGCCGATGGCACGGACGCGTCCTGTGGCATAAAGCTCTTCCATTGCCCGCCATGCTCCGTAATAGTCGCCAAAAGGCATGTGAATCAGATAAAGGTCAATATAGTCGGTTCCCAGACGGGCAAGAGAGGCATCGAAGGCTTGCAGAGTCCGGCTGTATCCCATTTCTGAAATCCATGCCTTGGTCGTAAGAAACAGTTCTTCCCGTGGAATATGGCATTTCCTTACGGCTGCGCCGACTGCCTGTTCGTTTCCATAGACCGAGGCCGTATCAATCAGCCTGTAGCCGGTTTCGATTGCATCGGTAACGGCTTGCTCGCATGCCGGTGCATCTGTTATCTGAAAGACACCGAATCCTTGTTTCGGCATCCTTACGCCGTTGTTTAATGTGACAAAATTCATACTTGATTGCTATTTATCGATTTGACTTTCCGTAAACGGATCTGCCCTGTGGCCCATCAGATGAATTTGGGCATATTCCCGGTCGAATTCCTCCATTTCGTAGGGTGTAAGCCTTACGGAAGCGGCTCCGAGAAAATCATCAAGATGGTCGGGATTGGTAGTGCCGGGTATCGGGGCTATCCATGCCTTGCGCGAGAGCATCCAGACCAGGGCAAACTGAGCCGGAGTGATGCCTTTGCGCATTGCCCAACGGCGCACCAACGCAACAAGAGGCATGTTGTGCTTGAGGGCCTCGGGTTGGAATTGCGGAAGGTTCCACCGGCGGTCGCCTTCTTTGAATCGGCTGTTTTCGTCGATGACACCCGTCAGAAATGCCCGTCCGAGCGGACAGTAGGGGACGAATCCGATACCCAGTTCTTCAAGTGTGGGGAAAATTTTCGTTTCCGGTTCTCTCCACCAAATCGCATATTCGCTCTGCACGACGGAAAGCGGACAGACCGCATGAGCCCGGCGGATGGAACGGGCGCTGGCTTCCGACATGCCCCAATGCAGCACTTTCCCTTCGTCCATTAAATCCTTTACCGTTCCGGCTACATCCTCCATCGGAATCTTAGGGTCGACCCTGTGCTGATAGAGCAGGTCGATATGGTCGGTACGCAGTCGTTTCAATGAGCCTTCCACAGCCCGGCGGATGTGGTCAGGCCGGCTGTTGAGGGCGGTGGGTTGCCCCTCCTCGACGCCAAATCCGAACTTAGTGCCGATTTTCACATGGTTACGGAAGGGAGCGAGTGCTTCGCCGACCCATTCCTCGCTTGTGTGCGGTCCGTAGACTTCGGCTGTGTCGAAGAAGGTTACCCCTTTGTCATAAGCACGTCGAATCAGGCGGACCATGTCACGCTTGTCGTATTTGCCTCCATAATAGCCCACCATCGGCAGACAACCCAAACCGATGGCCGATACGTCAAGGTTGCCGAGCTTCCGGTGTTCGATTGTGTCAGTCGGTTGGTGACCGTCAGGTTTCTCATTGTCTGACAGACCTGGGATTCGGGCGAGCGCATCGGATGCTCCGGCCCATGCTCCGACCATTGATATGGCGGCCAATGATGCCTTCTTTAAAAAATCTCTTCTGTCCATAGTTGTATGCTGTTAAGATGGTTGACTGTTTATCAAATCTCTCAGGAGGGTCATCTCGTTTTCTTCCAGTTGAATGGACCGGCTTTCCGTGGCGCTTCCCGAATTGTCCTGGTTGAAAAACTGGTGAAGTAGATTTCGGGGACTCGTGTGATAACGGTCGGCGAGAAAACGGATGATTTCATCGTTGAGGATTGTTTCTGGAATGTCAGTTTGCTGCTTCATCATTGTTCGTTTTTGTAATGTAAAGTTATGAAAGGAGGGGAGGATGGACGTGTTGATAATCAAGGGAGTCGTACTCATTTTACCGATTTTTAGGAAGCTTCTTTCGTCGTTTTGGATGGAAAAGCGTATTTTTGTGATTGGTACCAAATAATTGTGTCAGGCATGAGTAAGATACAGAAGGTGAGAACCGTAGGCGACTATAGTCATTATATGGGTGTGGCAAATCAGCATTCGCTGGTCTGCGTTATCGATTACGCTGCAGTGTCACCCGTCCGTCATAGCCTGAACAATTACAGCGTGTACGGAATTTTCTTCCACGATGAGGCGGATATCGATTTGGAATATGGTTGTGGAAAGTATGATTACAAGAAAGGAACGGTTATTTGCGTTGCACCCGGGCAGATAGGAGGGAAGGAGGACAACGGAGAGCAGGTGAATCTGACGGGATGGGCGTTGCTTTTCCATCCGGATTTGTTGCATGGCACATCGTTGGAGAAGAAAATCCGGGAGTATTCGTTTTTTGACTATCGGGTTAACGAGGCGTTGCACATGACAGAAGAGGAGCATGACGTGCTTGTTTCGCTGATGCGCCAGATTCAGGCTGAAATTGGGCGGAAGCATGATGCCGTGCAGAATGCGATTCTCGTGAATTATATTGAGTTGGTGCTTAATTTTTGCCAGCGTTTTTATAGCCGGCAGTTCCTTACCCGGAAGTTGGAGAACACGGATACGTTGATGAGGTTTAACAGTTTGTTGCAGGATTATTTTGAGGAGAACAGACAGTTGTCGCTCGGTTTGCCTACCGTGCAGTATTGTGCGGACAAACTCTGCATGTCAGCCAATTATTTTGGTGACCTGATTAAGAAAACGACCGGTGATACGGCAAGCAACTATATCCGTCAGTACATTGTCCAGCGGGCGAAAAACGAGTTGACATCAGGAGCCAGCGTAGCGCAGGTCGCCTACGGACTCGGGTTTGAGTATCCGCAGCATTTCAGCAAAATGTTCAAGAAACAGACGGGCATGACCCCTTCCGCATACTGTGCCGACTTCCGCAAGCGATAAGTTCCGGAACCGCGTTTTCCCGGGCTCATGATTGCCCGGAATTTGTGAAATCTTTATTTCTAGTAAGTCAGTTTATAAAACGTGTCAATTCATCAAGCGACCGTTCTTTGGTCGTAAACTTGGTTCAATCCGTATTTGGTAGCATTATCCTTGTAATGCTTTTAATTCTATTGCATTTCTCTTTTTTCAATTGTCTTATGTTTTTCATGAGGATGTGATTATATGCCATGACATAGGTACGCTTTACAAAGTTATTTAGCTCCTTAGAGTCTTTGGGTTAGAGTGGTGGCATAGTTAAACTTTGTGAACTTCTGTTTAGTGAGCTTTGTGTGTAATGTGCTGAAAATATGATTGATAATACATGTGTGTTAAATAATTTCGCTTGAATTGCTGATTTTTGGCCCTAATTTAACATCCGCTAACACTCGGTTAAATTTCTACATCGTATTAGTAAATTGTAACCAAATTTTATGTGTATGAAATTAGCCATAGTCGGAACCCGGAATCCGGGTCTTAGTTACAAAGAATGGGAGCAACTGTTGCTTTCCAAAGTCAGTAAAGAAGACATCTCGCTTGTTGTGTCTGGGGGCGCAAAAGGTGTCGACACTTATGCGAAGTTGTTTGCAGGACGGCATCATATTCCTTTAATGGAATATTTGCCGGATTATGCCACTTATGGACGGTTTGCGTCGTTGCGTCGAAACACACAGATTGTTCGGGAGGCTACAAAAGTCATCGCATTTCCATCTGCGGAATCGCGCGGCACGCTCCACGCTATCCGCGAGGCAAAGCGCTTGGGTAAAGTTGTGGTTATTGTCAAAATTTAAAATTAATTTAGAAGTTGCGCACGACACGAATATAGTGTATTTTTCAAATGATAGGATACGCAGAACAAGTAGGTCCGATGGTTTATGTCCGTAATATCAACGGCGGTATCATGTGGACTCGGACAGGTACGTTGATAAGCTATACCTCAAATACTGTGGTTATTAAACAGGGGGCTGTAACTTATATCTGTGGAGAACGCGGAGAAATCAAGTTCACACGATAGAATGTCGATTTGAGAATTATAACACAGACACTATTCACAAACAGATGTTGTATGATAAATAATCCTTTTGAAGAAAACATTAAAAGAGAATTCGGAGAGTCTCTCGCTATCGAAAAATATGAATGGCTGACGCGACTTTTCCCGGAGTTTAACACACGTCTTGCCAAGTTTTCCTTTGGTGTATATCGTTGGCATCGGTTCGGTCAAATAGATTTGGATAGTCTCGATGATGTCGGGCATGTTCGTATGATACTTAAAGTGATTGATTCAACTCCATGGTTTGATTTTTTTGACCATGGGTTCAATGATGTATCTCCGGAAATGGTCTGTGAAATTATCGGCATATCGCCTGATGCTACGCGAAAGGAATCTCCATTCGTTGCCAACTATTGTGTGTTGCCAATTAAGTGCTATGAACAGGCTTATGCATATCGTGAAGTAGTCGGCTGGTGCATAGTTGCTTCTGAGGAATCGTTCAATGCCTATGCTGCATCAGGTTCGCGATTCTATTTTTGTGCTAATCACAATTGGTTTGATGTTCCTTGTCAGATTGGTGAGAATTATCCTCTTGACAACTATGGTCTTTCCCTTCTTGCAGTTGAGTTGGATGCGGGCAACCGCATCCGCTCAATTACAACCAGGTGGAATGATACGGGCAACAATCTTAACGAATCGCGACTCCGAGGGCTTTTGGGCGATAAGTTTGAAATTCTTGGCGTAGCAAACGATTGATAATCAAAAAAATGACTATGTTTGTAATATTAAATCTTTATGTATGGAAAACAAGGTAATTCAGAAAAAGGAGATTCAAGACAGATTGAAAATTGTTGGTAAAAGAGTGACTTTACCACGCAATATAGATTTTTGCATACAGGACGACACGTTGTATCTGACCGTCAAATTGCAAGGGGTAATAAAGAATATGCAGGAAGATTGTTCTGTATTTGAAGGGTGGTGCATTTGTATTAAGGCTGTCCTTCCTGAAGTCAACCACGTTGTGCTTTCGTGGGAACAGCCGGCAAATGAGGTCGCTAATTTGCACTACAATAGATTCTTGATGCGGGTTGCATCGTTCCTTGCCGAGTATTCGTGGTTTTCCATTGATGGAAAACATACCGAGGAGGTGAGAAATGTGCAAAATTTGTTGAACGGAGAATGTTTGTATGTGAATTATCCGAAGTCTGAGGCAAAAAAGGTGGTTGATGAAAAGAAAAAACCAGAAGCATATCGTGAGAGGATGGAAGTGAAAAAACTACAGGATGGTGGTTTGCTGGCTGGCCATCAGCTCCCTGTTGGATTATTTGATGGAAAAGTTAGTAAATCAACCTCATTCACTCCACGAGGAGCAAGTCAGGTTGACTTATGGCAGGTTGTGGATAAAACTTTGAGAGTATTTGAACTGAAATGTAAAGACAATAAAAAGGTTGGTATAATATCCGAATTGATGTTCTACGCCAATACCATGTATTACTTGAAGGAGGGATTGATCCGTTATCCGAGCGACGTGGCTGTGGTAAAAGACTATCGTAATTTCAAGGAGTTGTATCAATTAATAGCAGGAAAATTAATTGATAAAATTGATGCGGTATTTATGGTGCAGGAACTGCATCCGTTATTTGATGCTTATAAGAAGAAAATCCTTGAAATACTTAATGACAATAAATTTAGAATACGGTATTATATTGAGGAAATAGAATGAAAATAATTGTCCATCGAGGAACTGACCAGATTGGCGGTTGCGTGACGGAATATGAGCATGAGGGCTGGCGGCTGTTTGTCGATTATGGCGAGCAGTTGCCGGGTGCGCCCAAGTCGGATATTCCGCTTGAGGTTGAGGGGTTGACAAAAGGCGACTTGTCGAAAAGCGCATTGCTCATCACCCACTATCATGGTGACCATATCGGCAAGATTGTGGAGTTGGCTCCCAATCTTCCCATCTATATGGGAAAAATAAGCAGGGATATAGTAAAGGAATTTGCCAATCATATGAAAACAGTGGAGGCAGCATGTGCGGCGCTGCTTCAGCGTCTTCACAGCGTCAACACATTTTCGCCTGGCAAGCCGTTCGGTTTCGGACCATTTACCATTATGCCGATTATGATAGACCATTCGGCATTCGATGCCTATGCCTTCAGAATCGAGGCCGGTGATGTAAGAGTGCTTCATACGGGCGATTTCCGTACACACGGTTTTCGCAGTGGCAAGCTGCCTAAATTGATAGATAAGTTTATTGGCAGAGTCGATTATCTTGTCTGCGAGGCCACTAATGTTGCCCGCCCCGATGTGGCATGTAAGTCGGAAAACGAATTGCAGTCAGAATTTGATGCAGCATTCAAGGTACATAAGTATAATATTGTCTACCTTTCCTCTACCAATATTGACCGCCTTTTTGCCCTCTATCATGCCGCACGGCGGAGCGGCCGCTGTTTCGTAGTCGATGAGTATCAGAAGAACATTATGGATATTGTCACTCGGCCGGGAGCGCTATGGAGCAAATCTGAAATGTATCAATATCTGAAGTATAAGCCTATGGTATTGAGTTACGGTGCGGGATTTTCTGTGGAAGGAAAATTTAAGAAGCTTTTGGACAAGAAAGGCTATGTTCTTATCGCACGGGCAAACCCGCGGTTTGATGATATTATTTCGAAACTGCCCGGCGAGTTCAAGCATCGTTATCTCTCAATGTGGAACGGTTATCTCAATCCCAACAGTGCGGCCTTTAATCCGATGTTGGCGCATTCCTTAGGCTCTGATTTCCGATATATGCACACGAGTGGGCACTGTGACATGAAGAGTCTTCATGCATTGTTTGAAAAGTTGAACCCTAAGGCAGTCATCCCGATTCACACCGACAATCCTGCTGCATTCGCCCAACTCTTCTCCGAAAAATGGCCGGTAGTGCTTCTGAAAGACGGAGAACCGTTCAATCCCAATTCCCCTTCAACATTCGGGGAATAGCAATGTGGAATAAAGTATCTGTGTCCATAACCGCTCTGCCAATTTTATTAGCCATATTGCATGGAAACAGACCATTTAAAAACAGCACGATTAAACAAACGGATGAGATAAGCTTCTCGGCTTAACCCATCCGCTTGTTCTGTCAAGAGTCAAAGACTCGGTAGGCATTGTCATTTGGCAATTGAGAAACCGTAATCTTTTGTCAAACTGTCTATTAAACTTGTTAATTCATCAAATGACCGCTCCTTGTCGGTAAACTTCGAGTAATAAAACCATTCTTCTTTTTTTGTGAAGCCTTCGAATATCGGAAGGTTGCTGACTCCTTCCTTGATTTCGGGTTGAAGTTCGGGTTTGCAGGCATATAGGCCATAATAGATGGTATTGTCTACTGTGGATGTTTCTATTACAGCGTAAACGTTTTCTGTGTTGTGCCATTTTAGCCGGAGGCCAACTTTAGGATAGTCGGAATCGTTTGTGTATGGCTCTACTCCATATTTTTCACGCAGTAGTTTCTCGAAAAGACGGAATGGGCTGATGCGGAATTCCAAGAACGAGAGATATTGCAGAATATAGCTTCGCAGGTAGACCTGTTTTTCCTCGATTGTCTCATAGAGATGTTCCAGCCAGGGGATGATATTGTCCTTATAAGTGAGTTGGATGAAATCGCCAATCTTATCTTTGTAGTTGATTCCGTCAATTATCCAAGTCTGTTCAGACGGCTGTTTCGCATCGTCTTTGGTGAGGTAAAGGACAAATACTTTGTTGTTATCAAAGTAGTCGAGCTTTGCCTTGACATAACGCCCCAGTTGTGCACGTTGGTCGTGGGCGTTCATAACCTTGTTTTCTACGATAATGACTGATTTCTCGTCACGGATAGTGAGGTCGACGCTGTATTTCTCGATTTCGACTATCGGATTTGTGGGCTTAATCGTTTGCAGTCCTGCCATTGAACTGAAAAAATTATCGCAGATTACCGGATTTTGCAGTAACTGTCCCAGAATGCGTGTATGAGCGCATTCGGAAAGTTTCTTGTTCGCATCGTATAAAATGGATGTCAGCATAGTTATGACTTTAGGTTTATGTAAGTAATAAAAGATTTATGTACGCAATAAGAAGGTATGTAATCCCCTTTGTATTTTTCGTGATAATGTCCCCTCCAATTAAATATAAAGATAGCGAATATTTTCCGAATTAAATCATATCGGATGTGAAAATTAAGGGAAATGCTTATTTGTGAGGCTAACCGTTTCCTTTGAAAAACATCAGCGCGACGGGCGGAAACCGCCTGTCGCGCTGTCGTTTGGCTATTACCTGTCTGAAGGTTATTAGTATTCTTCCTCGTTGAAGAATTGACTATATATTAACTATCAAATAGTTAGTCAAATTATCACGAAATTTGAACAAACAAACCA
>CALUMX010000021.1 GCA_944321875.1 uncultured Muribaculaceae bacterium | reverse complement strand
CTAAATCGTAACCTATTACTATCAAGAGCAATTAACCTACGCTCATTTCCAATAAATTACACTCTTTTCGTAACTTCATAATGCAAAGTTACGAAAAAAATCAGTTGGAAACTCTTAAAATGCGTTTTTGCGTTTTGGGATTTGCGGAAAATATATTAACTTTGCGTGCAATAAATTCTCAACCGTTATGTCGTTTATTGCAGATAAAGTAGTTATGGACGGATTGACATACGACGATGTATTGTTGATTCCGGCTTATTCAGAAGTCCTTCCGCGGACAGTCGAACTCTCGACAAAGTTTTCCAGAAACATTGAGTTGAAAATACCGTTTGTGACGGCAGCCATGGACACTGTCACAGAGGCGCAGATGGCCATCGCCATTGCGCGTGAGGGTGGTATCGGCGTAATCCACAAGAATATGTCGATTGAGGAGCAGGCGCGTCAGGTTGCTATCGTGAAGCGTGCCGAGAACGGTATGATTTACGACCCGATTACAATTAAGCGTGGCTCTACTGTCAAGGCCGCTCTTGATTTGATGGCTGAGTATAAGATTGGTGGTATTCCTGTCGTTGATGACGAGAAGCACCTTGTAGGTATCGTTACGAACCGCGACCTCCGTTTCGAGCGTGATTTGACAAAGCGCATCGATGAGGTTATGACAAAAGATAACCTTGTGACAACCAACCAGACAAGCGATTTGGAGACAGCTGCTCAGATTCTTCAAGAGCACAAGATTGAGAAATTGCCGGTGGTTGACAAGGATAACAAGCTGATTGGCTTGATTACATATAAGGACATCACCAAGGCAAAGGACAAACCGATGGCTTGCAAGGACAGCAAGGGTCGTTTGCGCGTAGCTGCCGGTGTGGGCGTTACCAACGACACATTGGAGCGTATGGAGGCTTTGGTTAATGCAGGTGCGGACGCTATCGTAATCGATACGGCTCACGGTCATTCCAAATTCGTGATTGAGAAACTGAAAGAGGCCAAGGCTCGTTTCCCGGAAGTGGATATCGTAGTAGGTAATGTGGCTACGGGTGCAGCTGCCAAGATGCTTGTTGAGGCTGGTGCTGATGCTGTGAAGGTAGGTATCGGTCCGGGTTCTATCTGTACTACCCGTGTGGTTGCAGGTGTGGGCGTTCCTCAATTGTCAGCAGTTTATGATGTAGCCAAGGCTCTTGAGGGTACAGGTGTGCCTTTGATTGCCGACGGTGGTCTCCGCTATTCTGGCGATGTCGTTAAGGCTTTGGCGGCAGGTGGTAGCAGCGTGATGATTGGCTCGCTGGTTGCCGGTACAGAGGAAGCTCCTGGCGACACTATCATTTTCAACGGACGTAAGTTCAAATCCTATAGAGGTATGGGTTCGCTCGAGGCTATGGAGAACGGTTCAAAGGACCGCTACTTCCAGTCGGGAACATCTGATGTGAAGAAGCTCGTTCCGGAAGGAATCGCCGGCCGTGTGCCTTATAAGGGAACACTCTACGAAGTAATCTATCAGTTGGTAGGCGGTTTGCGTGCCGGTATGGGTTACTGTGGAGCAGCCAATATCGAGCGCCTTCACGATGCGAAGTTCACACGCATCACCAACGCCGGTGTTCAGGAGAGCCACCCGCACGACGTGACCATCACGAGCGAGGCTCCGAACTACAGCCGCAGCTAAGGCAAAGAAATGTTAATTAATCGATAATTGGTTACAGAGATATAATTTTATTCAGTGAATAACGTTATATCTCTGTGTTGTTTTTTAAAATCTGAATATAATGAAAAAAACGAAGCTATTTGTCGGAATGTTGATTGCTGCCGGATGCCTTTCCGTTTATGCCGCTTCCGGCAAAGACCCTGTCTTGATGAAGGTGAACGGTGAGCCGGTCACCCTTTCTGAGTTCGAATATATGTATCACAAAAACAATCAGCAGCAGATGTCGAGTCAACCGCTTGACAAATATGTTGATATGTTTTCGCTCTATAAAATGAAGGTGGCTGATGCCAAGGCTGAGGGCATTGACACGACTGCGGCTTTCCGACGTGAGTTTGAGGGCTATCGTAATGAGCTTGCAGCTCCCTATCTTGTGGATACTGCGGCTGAGGAGGCTCTCTTGCGCGCCATCTATGAGCGCATGCACTACAATGTGAAGGCCAGTCACATCATGCTTCCGAAAGGCAAGGATGCAGCTTCAGACGCAAAAAACCGCGCGTTGCTCGACAGTCTGCGCACTTGTGTGCTGAACGGCGAGAGCTTCGATTCGCTGGCGTTGCGCTATTCTGTCGACCAGTCGGTCGTACGCAACAAGGGCAGTATGGGCTATGTTTCTGTAGGCCGTTTCCCGTATCAGTTTGAGGAAAAATGCTTCGAAACTCCGGTAGGTGAGGTGTCAGAACCGTTTACGACTTCTTTCGGATGGCATATCGTAAAGACTTTTGAGAAAGTGCCCGATGCCGGAAAGGTGGAGGCTGCTCATATTTTGAAGCTTTATCCTCGTAATGCCACTGATGAGCAGAAGGCAGAGGTGAGACGCAAAATGGACATCATCTATAAGCAGTTGAAGGATGGTGCCGATTTTGAGGAATTGGCCCGCAAAGAGTCGGAAGACCCGGGTTCTGCCAGCAAGGGCGGTGTTCTGCCGGCATTTGGCCGTGGCATGATGGTGCCTGAGTTTGAGAAGGTGTCCTTCGAATTGAAGCCTGGCGAGATTTCCGAACCGTTTGAGACAGCTTACGGCGTGCATGTCGTAAAGAAAATCGGTACGCAACCGCTTGCTCCCTATGCTGAGGTGCGTGACAATCTGCTTTCGATGATTAAGCGCGATGAGCGGGGTCTTGTTGGCCGTAACGCAAAGTTGGCTGAGTTGAAGAAACAGTATAAGTTGGAGCGCAATGAGGCTGTAATCGGCCGTATGACATCTGAGATTGCTGCTCTCGATTCGTTGGATGCAGGTTTCGTAAGCCGTTATGCAACTTCTAACGAGACATTGTTCACTCTTGGAGGCAAGACATATCCGGTTTCGTTGCTTGCTGAGAGCTTGTCGGCGATGGCGAAAGTTCCGGCTGCGCAATATGCGTCAGCGCTGAAGTCCAACATTGACATGGTGATTGACCGGGAGGTTGCCGAGTTGGAGAAACAGCGTCTGGAAACTAAGGATGCTGATTTCCGCAACTTGGTGAATGAATACCGTGACGGTATGCTTCTTTTTGAAGTGAGCAACCGTAAGGTGTGGAATAAGGCATCGGCTGACCGCGAAGGTCTGGAGGCTTTCTTCGAGAAGAACCGAAATGATTACAAATGGACTTCTCCGAAGTGCAAGGGCATATTGGTGCAAACAACAGGCGATTCAATTTCACAGGCCATCAAAGTAAGAATTGCTGGAATTGAGGATAACGATACGATTGTAAAGGTTATCCGAAAGGAATTCGGCAAGGATGCCAAAGTGGAACGCGTACTCGTTGACAAGGGAGAGAACAAATTGGTCGACTCTGAGATTTTTGGAGCTCCGCGTCAGAAATTGGAGGGTAAGATGACTGATTATTTCTTGGTTGACGGTCGACTGATTTCTAAGCCGGAGGATTTACGCGACGTAATGGGACAAGTAATCGCCGATTATCAAACTTATCTTGAGAACGAATGGGTAGCTTATTTGAAGAAGACCTATCCGGTGGAAGTGAACAAGAAGGTTTTGAAAATGGTAAAATGATAATTTGATAACACATGATTTTTCAGGCGGGGATGCTGTGCATTTCCGCTTTTTTTATTCTATTGGCGTGAGAGGGAGGGATACTCTTGCATTTCGGCAATGCCAAAATCTAAAACTACGTTTTAAATTTGCCATTGCTCTCAATTTGCACTACTTTGGATAAGATAGGCTGCATTTCGGCAATGCCAAAATCTAAAACTACGTTTTAAATTTGCCATTGCTCTCAATTTGCACTATCTTTGCGATTTGTGGAGAATCGGCTTTTTTGAAGGCGTTTTCCCACAGATTCGCAACGAAATTGAATTGTATATGTGTGTTGATGATAGAAAGCATATTGCCATATTGGGAAGTACGGGCTCTATCGGAACCCAGACGTTAGACGTCATTTCCGAGTATCCCGATAAGTTGTATCCCACTTTGTTGACTGCCAACCGCAATGTGAAACTTCTTGTAGAGCAGGCTTTGAAATACAAGCCGAAGCGGGTGGTGATAGCACAGGAGTCGTGCTACCAGGAATTGAAGGAGGCTTTGGCCGGAGAGGACATCATCGTTGAGTGTGGTGCCAAGGCAATAGCCGATGCCGTGACGGCTGAGGATATTGATATCGTTGTTACCGCGATGGTTGGTTACAGCGGATTGGAGCCGACAATGAGTGCCATCCGTGCGGGTAAAAAAATCGCACTCGCCAATAAGGAGACGCTGGTAGTGGCTGGCGAGCTGATTTCCGGAATGGTGGCGGCTTCTCCAACATCGGAGTTGATTCCTGTCGATTCTGAACATTCTGCCATTTTTCAGTGTTTGGTAGGAGAGGACATTGCTTCGGTCGACAATTTGATTCTGACGGCTTCCGGCGGTCCGTTCCGCACGAAGACGGTCGAGGAGATGCAGTCGGTGACGAAGGCCGATGCCTTGAAGCATCCGAATTGGTCGATGGGTGCGAAAGTGACCATTGATTCGGCTTCGATGATGAACAAGGGCTTTGAGATGATTGAGGCACGCTGGCTGTTTGGCATAGAGGCTGACCGGATTGAAATCGTGGTGCATCCTCAGTCGATAGTTCATTCAATGGTAGCTTTTCGTGACGGTTCGGTGAAGGCTCAGCTGGGATTGCCTGATATGCGTCTGCCCATCCGTTATGCGCTCAACTATCCGCAACGGCTGGCTTCGTCGTGCGACCGTCTCAAGGTGTCGGACTATGCGAACTTGACGTTTGAGACTCCCGACCGGAGGAAATTCCCCTTGCTGCAGGCGGCATTTGATGCCATCAAGGCGGGCGGCAACGTGCCTTGCGCGTTGAATGCGGCAAATGAGATTGCCGTGGCTGCGTTCCTGGAGGAGCGAATCGGCTTTGTGCAGATGGCGGATTTGGTGCAGGAGGCTTTGACACGCAACACATATATACTGAAACCGACTTATGAAGACTTGGTTATGACCAATGAGGAAATGCGTCGTATCGCAAAATCAATGATAAAAAATTAGGAAAAACAGATTAAAAGGAACATATGGATTCTACATTTCTTGTAAAAGCGGCTCAACTCATAGCGGCATTTGCCGTTCTGGTGTTTGTGCATGAGTTGGGACACTATTTCTTTGCCCGCCTTTTCGGCATCAAGGTGGAGAAGTTCTATCTATTTTTTAATCCATGGTTTAGCTTGTTCAAGTATAAACCGAAGGAAAAACCATCCAAAAACGGCAAGGCTTCGTGGCGGGATACGGAATACGGTATCGGTTGGCTTCCGCTGGGCGGTTATTGCAAGATTGCCGGCATGATTGACGAGTCAATGGACAAAGAGCAGATGAAGCAGCCGGCGCAGCCTTGGGAGTTCCGTTCAAAACCGGCATGGCAGCGTTTGCTCGTCATGGTGGGCGGTGTGCTTTTCAACTTTATTTTCGCCATCATTATCTATGCGGGAATAGCTTTCTCGTGGGGTGACAAATACATTCAGTTCAGCGATGCGGATTACGGTATGCAGTTTGTCAGCGAGACAATGAAGGAATACGGATTCCGTGACGGTGACAAGTTGGTTTCTGCCGATGGCAAGATGCTGGATGCCAAGGATTACGGTGTGGCAACGCAGAATCTGCTGAGTGCAAAGACGGTAAAGGTGATTCGCGACGGTAAGGAAGTCAGCATCAATTTGCCGGATAATGCATTGATTGCGGTAAGCAACGAGTTGAAAGAGAAGGAACTGCCGGTGGCGATGGTTTATCGTTTCCCGGTTGTCGTAAAGGATGTAGTTGCCGGACAGGCTGCCATTGAGGCCGGCCTTAAGGCGGGTGACCGCATTGTGGCGATTGATTCCGTACGCACGGAAACTTGGGATGTGTTCAATGAAACTCTTATGAAGCATAAGGCTCAGAATGTGGCTGTCACTTATGAACGCGGCGGTAAGGAATATACGACCGACCTTCAGCTTACGGAGTCGGGCCGTATGGGTATTCTTCTCACGCCGGTGGAGGAGATTTTCAAGACGGAAGTAGTGAAATACGGTTTCTTCGAGTCGATTCCGCGAGGTGCTGAAATGGGTATTGACAAGCTCACTTCCTATGTGGGACAGATGAAGTATGTCTTTACGAAGGAAGGCGCGCAGAGTCTGGGTGGCTTTGGCGCAATCGGCGATATGTTCCCGGACGAATGGAGCTGGTATCAGTTCTGGGTGATTACGGCGTTCATCTCCGTGGCTCTCGGTTTCATGAATATCCTTCCGATTCCGGCGCTCGATGGCGGACACGTGATGTTTGTCCTCTATGAGATGATTACCGGCCGTGAGCCGAATGAGAAATTCCAGGAATGGGCAACGATGATTGGCATCGGTCTGCTGCTCCTATTGCTGCTTTATGCTAATTTTAACGATATATACCGCTTTATCATAAAATAATGGAATATAAACGGATTATACTGAAGCGGGGAAAAGAAGAGTCCCTGCAGCGTTTTCATCCCTGGGTGTTCTCCGGTGCGATAGCCCGTATGGACGATGGTATAGAGGAGGGTGATTTTGTCAAGGTTTACACCTCAGCGGGCGATTTTATCGCCGTAGGACATTATCAAATCGGCAGCATTGCCGTCCGAGTGCTTGAGTTTGCTGACCGCGAGATTGACGAGTCGTTCTTCGTAGAGCGTCTTCAGCGTGCCTATGAGTTGCGTAAAGCAATCGGCTTGGTGCGCCCCGACAACAACGCTTTCCGACTGGTACACGGTGAGGGAGATTTCCTTCCGGGTCTGGTGGTCGACGTCTATGACCGCACGGCAGTGGTTCAGGCTCACTCTCCGGGTATGCACTTTGCACGCAACATCATTGCGCAGTCGTTGCTGAAAATTGCCGACGGTCTGATTCGTAACGTCTACTATAAATCGGAAACGACGTTGCCTTACAAGGCGGAGCTTGATCCGCAGAATGACTATATCATCGGTAAGTTTGAGAGCAATGTGGCTGTTGAGAATGGATTGAAGTTTCATGTGGATTGGCTGAAAGGCCAGAAAACCGGTTTCTTTGTCGACCAGCGCGACAACCGCTCTCTGTTGGAACATTATGCGAAGGGTCGTGCCGTGCTCAATATGTTCTGCTATACGGGTGGCTTCTCTTTCTATGCCATGCGCGGCGGAGCAACGCTCGTGCACAGTGTCGATAGCTCGGAGAAGGCCATCCGCCTCACCAACGACAACGTGGAATTGAATTTCCCGGGCGACAAGCGTCATCAGGCTTATGTGGAAGACGCCTTTAAGTTCCTGAACGGAATTGACGACAAGTATGACCTGATTATTCTCGACCCTCCGGCTTTCGCGAAGCATAAAAGTGCGTTGCGCAACGCTTTGGTCGGTTACCGCAAGCTGAACGCGAAGGCTTTCGAGAAAATCAGAAAGGGAGGTATCCTCTTCACGTTCTCCTGCTCGCAGGCTGTCTCGAAGGAGCAGTTCCGTCTGGCCGTGTTCAGTGCGGCGGCTCAGTCCGGCCGCAGGGTAAGAATCCTGCATCAGCTCACGCAGCCGTCTGACCATCCGATTAACATCTACCATCCGGAAGGCGAGTACCTGAAAGGTCTCGTCCTCTATGTAGAGTAGAAAAAAGATATGAAAAAGCAGGGAAGCCCTCATGCCGCGGCATGTCAGGGCTTCTTTTTTTATGCATAAACGGAAAGTTAGTGGCAATTTGATACAAAATAATACTTAATATAGTTGAATAGCATCTAAAACAATTTGAAAAATTAGGAATCTATGCTTATATTCGCATTATTGAATAATATTATTTAAAATAACCATAATGAAAAAAACATTTTTAGCAGTGGCTATGGTTGCTGCCCTTGCTGCAGGAACCACAGGGTGTAAGTCCCAACAGACACAGGAGGAATTTAATTACAAAGTGGAAAGATTCGCAGATGTCGAAGTTTTGCGTTACAAGGTACCGGGCTTCGAGAACTTGACACCGAAGCAGAAGGCTTTGGTTTATTATCTTACGGAAGCGGCTCTCTATGGCCGTGATATTCTGACAGACCAGAACGGTCGATACAACCTTGCTATCCGTTCAACGCTGGAGGCTATCTATCAGAATTATCAAGGCGATAAGAACAGCGCGGACTATAAGGGTTTTGAGAAATATCTGAAGCAGGTGTGGTTTGCCAACGGTATTCACCATCACTATTCAACTGACAAGTTCAAACCTGAATTCAGTCAGGAGTTCTTTACTGCAGAGGTGAAGAAGTTGGATGCTTCCAAGCTTCCGTTGGCAGAGGGTCAGACCGTGGATGCCTTCCTGGCAGAGCTGACTCCTGTTATTTTCGACCCGACAGTTATGGCGAAGCGCGTCAACCAGACCGACGGTGAGGACTTGATTGTCACTTCTGCCAACAACTACTACGAAGGTGTTACTCAGGCTGAGGTAGAGGCTTTCTATGCAGCCATGAAGAATCCTAACGATACAACTCCGATTTCCTATGGCTTGAACTCCCGCCTCGTAAAGAAGGACGGTAAGATTCAGGAGGAAGTCTACAAAATCGGCGGCCGTTACAGTGCGGCTATCGAGAAGATTGTGGAAAATCTGAAGAAGGCGCAGGAATTTGCCGAGAACGATGCTCAAAAGGCTCACATCGGTAAGTTGATTGAATACTATACGACTGGTAACCTGAAGACTTTCGACGAATATTCCATCCTCTGGGCTGAGGACGTGGTAAGCTCTGTCGACTTCATCAACGGCTTCATTGAAAGCTATGGTGACCCTCTCGGCTACCGTGGTGCATGGGAGTCAATCGTCAACTTCAAGAACGAGGAGGCTTCTCACCGTACAGAAGTGATTTCAGCCAACGCTAAATGGTTTGAGGAGAATTCTCCGACAGACCCGCGTTTCAAGAAAGAGGATGTGAAGGGTGTATCGGCTAAGGTTATCACAGCGGCTATCCTTGCCGGTGATGCTTATCCTGCAACTCCAATCGGCATCAACCTGCCGAACGCTAACTGGATTCGTGCGGCTCACGGTTCGAAGTCTGTGACTATCGAGAACATCACAGAGGCATACGACCAGGCTTCTCACGGTTCCGGCTTCAATGAGGAATTCGTAATTGACAAGGAAACCAGCGACTTGATGGACAAGTATCTGTTCCAGGTTGACAATATGCACACTGACCTTCACGAATGTCTCGGCCACGGTTCAGGTAAATTGCTTCCGGGCGTGCATGACGACGCTTTGAAGGAACACGGCTCAACTCTTGAGGAAACCCGTGCCGACTTGTTTGCCCTTTACTATCTGGCAGACCAGAAGCTGATTGACCTCGGCCTGCTTGACAATAAGGATGCTTACAAGGCTGAATACTACAAGTATCTCCTTAACGGTTTGATGACACAGCTTGTCCGCATCGAGCCGGGTAAGAACATCGAGGAGTCTCACATGCGCAACCGTCAGCTCATCTGTAAGTGGGTGCTTGAGAAGGGTGCTCCTGAGAAGGTTGTGGAATTGGTGAAGAAAGACGGCAAGACTTTCGTGAAGATTAATGACTACGAAAAGCTCCGCACTCTCTTCGGTCAACTTTTGGCAGAGGTACAGCGCATCAAGTCGGAAGGTGACTATGCAGCAGGTAAGAAGCTCGTTGAGGACTATGCAGTGAAGGTTGACCAAGACCTCCATAAGGAAGTGCTCAAGCGTAACGCCGGTCTGAACATCGCTCCTTACAAGGGCTTCGTCAATCCGGTTTACACAGCGAAGTTTGACAAGTCAGGCAACATCGTTGACGTAACTGTTGACTACACAGAAGGCTATGCAGAGCAGATGTTGCGCTATTCCAAGGATTACTCTCCTTTGACAAAATAAGCAAGGATTGAATCATCCCAAATGCGGGTTTCGAAGCGTTTTCTTCGGAACCCGCATCTTTTTTTGTGAAAAAATGTGTATCTTCACGACAAATAACCAAAAAATATGCTGAAAGAGACAATAAAAAATATAAAGACAGATTTTTTTGCCTTGCGTAATGGTGCGATTGCCGACCGTTTGCGTAGCGCAGGCAGCCCGTATAAGATTATTTTCGGCCTGATGGTTCCGCAGATTGAGCAGATAGCGGCCCGTCAGAAGCCTTCTGTGGAATTGGCGGAGACGCTTTGGGCCAACGACTCGACACGGGAAAGCCGGCTGATGGCCACGATGGTGTGTCCGAGAGAGGCGTTCACCCGGGAAATGGCAGAAAAGTGGGTGGCTGAGGTCGATACGGAGGAATTGGCCGACATGCTCTGTTTCCGATTGCTGCGCTATATGGACGGCGCCGAGCAGTGGGCGGGAGAGTTGTATGCGGGAGAAAGCCGTATGAACCGCTATGTTGCTCTTCGTCTGTTGATGAATCTGGCCGTGATAGGGAAGTTGACCGACCTTGACCTGGCCGGTCGTCTGGCGAAGGAAGAGGATGAGGCCGACAGCCGTGCGATGAAGTTGCTGCGCCGTCAGTTGGCCGACGAAGTCGATTGGATGAAAGAAGAGGCGTAACCAGCATGAGTCGGAGGTCGTGTTTCAAGAAATGGCGTTTCCTTGTGGCGTTTGTCATGGGGTTGCTCTGCGTTGTTTCCTGTTCCGACAGCCGGGTCGCGCCATCGGTGCCCGACTACAACATATCCACACCGGGGGAGTTGGACAGCATTATGACGCTGCTGAAGCGTGACCCGGATAATTTGTCGCTCAATATTACGGTGCTGGCCTACTATACGAAGCAACGCAATCCGGAGGCGTTGATTCGGTTTGCCACCCCGGTTTTCGAGCGTGCGGACTCGTTGGGGAATGTCCGGTTGATGCAGTATGCCGGGATTTACATTGCCCAGACGCTGGCGTTGGAGAAAAACAGTCGGCAGGCTGACTATTATTTGAATAAAATCGAACCGTTGACATGGACGACCAAGGATAAGTTTTTTAAGGCGATGTTCTATAATGTCAACGGAATGTACGCCTTGAAGGAGGAAGCCAATTATCCGGAGGCTTTGTCCAGTTTCAAGAAAGCGTATGAGATAGTGAAAGAGCGGGGTGACTCACTTAATATGTGCTCGTTGCTCTGCAATATATCGTCCATCTATAATTTCCGTTCGGATACTGCTGGTTACAGTTATGCAGAAGAGGCTTATGAGATAAGCCGGAAGATTTCCGACCATTATGCGAAATTCCTGGGAGCCTACCAGATGGCACAGGTCTGCAAAATCAAGAAGGATTATAAGAAAGCGATGATTTACGCTCGGGAAACGGAGCGGTATTGCGACAACACGCCGCTGTCGCTGGCGCAGCTCTACTGTCTTTATGGAGAAATCCGTACGGCAGAGGGAAATTTTGCGGAGGCGGAGCGATGTTTTCAGAAAGCGTTCAGTTACATGAGCGACGACAATTCCGATATGCCTTTCGAGGAAGTATGCCTGCAATATGGAGAGATGCTGACGGAGGCCGGACGCCTGACGGAGGCCGTTGCGATGTATGAGAAGGGCTTGCAAGCGGGAGCAGGGTCAACGAGTATGCTTTATAAGCATCTGTTTCTCCGAGGTTTGTCGGAGCTCAATGATACATTGGGTAATAAGGACCGGGCATTGCTCTATTACAAGGAGTATGACCGGCAGTATCGGCAGGTGTTTACCCTCTCGAAAGAGCAGCGTTTTCAGGAGCTGATAACGGAAAATGAGCGCATCTCTCTTCAGAACGAGGTGCAGCGTAAGGAGTTGGAATTGATGGAAAGCAGGACGGATACGATGATTGTTGCTATCGTTTTGTCTATCATAGTTGTGGCGTTTATCGTGTTCTATTTTGTCTATCGCAAGCAGAACAGGCTGTACCGTCGTATGGTTGAGTATCATCAGGCTTTGTTGAATCAGGAGGTCCGTGAGGAGAAGAAGCCATCGTTGGCTGAGCCTGAAACGCCGGTAAGCGAGCAGGAAACGGAGGAAGCGGCTACGGTTGCGGAAGAATCGTCGGTATCCCGCGATGAGGTGCGCAACAGGGAGTTGTGGAAACGGCTTTCTGAACTGATGGACAAGGAGCATATCTACCGTCAGAAGGATATTTCGCTGGAGAAGATTGCGGAGTTACTGGGTACGAACCGCACCTATGCCTCCAATGTGCTGAATCAGTTTTCCGGCGATACATTCTATAATTTCATCCACAAACGACGTATCAAGGAAGCCTCGATGAGGCTTTCCGGGCCGGATGGTCCGTCGGTATCGTTGAAAGAACTGGCTTTTGACTTGGGTTATAATTCTTTGTCGTCGTTCTATCGTGCGTTCCAGCGTGAAATTGGTTGTTCGCCGTCGAAATACCGGGAGATGGTCAGTCGTATAGAGCGGGGAGAGGAGTCGGAAGCAGAATAGCGGCTGAAAGCCGGATGATAAATTGTAGTTATTATAGGCTGATTGCTTATAGATTGTATTGCAAATTGTAAATTTACTGATAGTGAATAGTTTGTCAATTCGTAAAATTTACTTTTTGATAAAATTTTAGGCTTGCAAATTGCCGGTTTTAATAATAGCTTTGTGACAAAGCAATAAACCATTAATAACAAAAACCGGCTTAAAATGAAAAAACAATTACTCTTAACAGTTGCTTGCGTTTTTGCCTTCACATCGGGTGTGAAGGCAGCCGATAACGAGGTGTGGCAGTTAGTTACCGACACGCAGGAGCGCGTCGTAATGTCCAATGTGGACTACCTTCTTGCTTCGGATGAGGCAGAGGTGTTTTCTGTAGTTTTGAAAGAAGGCGAGATGATTAATAACGTGACGCGTGTGACTTTTGTCAAGGAACCGTTCTCGACCGTTTCCGAACTGACTAAATCGTCCGTTTCCGTATTTCCGACAGTCGTGGAGTCGACGCTGACTCTTTCCGGCTGTGAGGAGGGCGAAGCCGTTCGCATCGTTTCGATGCAGGGCATGGAGGTGAAACAGGTTAGAACCTCTGCTGGTGAAACAGTCGTTGAGGTAGGCGACCTTCCTTCGGGTTACTACCTGTTGTCAGTGGGAGAGACAGGCACAACTGTCAAGTTTATCAAAAAATAATCATCCAATTTTACAATTATAGCTATGAAGAGACATTTTATCTCAGTGCTTGCCATCTGCATGATGTCAGTTTCGGCATCAGCTCAATTTGTGGTTGAAAAAAAGAACGGTGAGACCGAACAACGAGGCAATAATTTGCAATTTACTCAAAACGGCGGCTTGGAAGAGTGGGCTGTCGGCGATGTATATAGTGAGGAAAACAATCTGTCGAACATTGCGGCCATCTACCGCTCTGCACCTGTCGGCGATACAAAGATACAGGCATACGGCTTGGAAGGCAAGACCGCTAAGCTGATTTTGGACGATGCCACGGAAGTGGAGGTAACGTTTGATGACAAGGGATTGGCTACGTTCGCCGTTCCGGGTGAGCAGAGCGTTATCCGTTCGCTGGTGATTGATGATGCTACGGTTGCCATCGGCCGCCACGTCGGAGAGCAGATTGTGTTTGACTATACGAATGGAAAAATCAACCATCGTGAGGCTAATGCCGACGGACAGGTTCCGGTGGGCATCGTGGCTGAGTTGCAGGTGATTCCGGGTAATGCAGACTTGATGGCGAAATCCTACATCCAGGAAGCTGACCTTTATTTAGGAGGAATCGAATGGACTCCGATTGGAGTGGGTTACAGCGACCCGTTCAAGGGTTCGTATGACGGCGGCAATTTCAAGATTCATGAATTGACAATAACGCAAACTGAAACAGGTACTCAGTATACAGCGATGTTCGGTGGTGCGGATGGTTCTGTGTTCAAGAATATTACCATCGCATCCGGCAAGGTGCAAGGTTTCCGTTATGTAGCAGCGTTGTTGGCTCGTTCAAACAGCAACGTCACAATAGAGAATTGCCATAATTATGCTGAAGTAATTGCAGAGGGTGACAATGTCGGCGGTTTGGTGGCTCAAGGTTTCAGCCTGACGATGAAGGACTGCGTGAACTATGGAGAAGTTTCCGGTCCGACCGAGGTTGGTGGCTTGGCTGCAAGTTCGGGAGGACAAATTCAGAATTGTAAGAACTATGGATATGTTCATGGTGCAAGGTCTGGTGTCGCTGGTTTGGTTTGCAATGTGCAAAGTGGAACTATTGACAACTGTGCGAATTATGGAACTGTTGAGGCCCGGATTGCTGTAGCCGGTGTGGCAAACAATGTGAGTGGTGCTACCATATCCAATTGTGTAAATGAAGGAACGATTAAGGCTTATTCTGGTGCTGGAGGTATTGTCGGTTCCATTGCACAAGGCGGCAAACTGGATGCTTGTGAGAATAAAGGAAATATCGTGGCGATTACCCCAAATCCGGAAGATACAGAGCCAAATGGTGCCGGTGGTATTGCTTTCCAGGCAGGACAGAGCGGAACAATAACCAATTGCACGAATCATGAGAATGTGAAATTCGAAGGCTTTGTAAAGCAGGTGGGAGGTATTGCTGGTATGGTTGCCAAAGGTGAGGTATCCAATTGTACAAACCTGGCAGAGATGAACTATCCGGAGGTGACAGAGTTGGGTGGTATTGTAGGTCGTAATATGGGTAATATTGTTTCTTGTAAGAATACGGTCAACGTAAGCGGTAAGGATTATGTAGGCGGTATTACCGGATATAATCATGACGGTATGAAGATTCGTTTCTGCGAAAACGAGGCAACTGTAAAAGGTGGTAGCTTCGTTGGTGGTATCTGTGGCATTACTTGGGGAACGGTATCGGCTTGTGTAAACCGTGGAACTGTCGAAGGTACAGTAGTATCGACCGGTGGTGTCTGCGGTGCTGCCGGCAGTCAGTTCAGCTATGTCCTTGCATCCTACAACGAAGGAGCGGTAAAGGGCAAGGCTGAAGTAGGCGGCGTTTGTGGAACAGCCCGTCAGATTGCATTGATAGAAGCCAGCTATTCAGTCGGAACTGTGGAAGGCGAGGAAACGCTTGGTGGCATCTGCGGCTCGCTGATAGAAGGTTCCGCCGTTACTGAAAGCTACTGGTCGGGCAATTTGCCGGCACTTGGTACGACCGACGGTTCGGGAACAAACACGATGTACTACTTCAACGACGGGACGACCGTGCCTGACGGCGCAACAGCCGGATGGCCGAATGCCGAGGTGAAGAACTGGGGCATCAATCCGGAAGGTGGTCAGGGAACTGACAGCTTATGGTGGAAGAACCTTGGTGAGGAAGGTACTGCCAACTATCCGGAATTATGGTGGGAAGAGTAAAGTGTTAATATATTGTATTTTAAAGAATGGAGGCTGCCTCGTGGGAACAAGGCAGCCTCCTGCATTTTTTGATAATCAGCTACGGACGTAGTGCGGTATTTCCTCCGGGATGACCATGGAGATTTCAACCAGTCCGGCCACTTTGCCGTCGATTTTCCAGGCGGATTGATAAATCATCTTTTTTACGCCTTCTTTGGAGATGGTGTAGGCGTTGATGCCCCCGGTTTCGAGCAGGCGGGCGATGATTTTCTTGGAGTTTTCGTTATGGCATTCGAGCAGGTTCTTGCCGATAAGGTCGCCGTGCTTGGCAAAAGTAGCCTTGGCTTTATCGTTCATATAGAGGATTTTTCCCTCTACGTCGCATACGGTGATGGCGCAGTTGATTTCCTTGCTCCAATCAGGAATTTCGGGTAGTTGCATGCTGTTTTATGTTTTTTAGTTTTGGTTATTTGGTTGTTTTTTGAGGGCGGGGTTTAATCGCCTGCGTTGGCAAAGATAATGGCTTTGCCGGCAAATTGCAACCGATTCCGGCGGTTTCGTGCGGGGGAAATGAAATTGCTGCTGTTAAACCATATCCGGCATATTGCAGGATAATTAATTTAGTGTTATCTTTGTTCGGAACTTTTCTATTACAACGGTGGCAACAGAAGATAGAGCAATACTGATAGCGAGAGCCAAACTGACGGAATATCTGACGAGCAACAAGCTGCGAAAGACTCCGGAGCGTTTCGCCATACTCGACGTGGTGTTCTCCCACAACGACCATTTCGACATAGACACGCTCTATGAGGAAATGGAGAGCCGGTCCTATCATGTCAGCCGCTCTACGGTCTACAATGCGATGGAATTGTTCTGCGATTGCGGAATTGTCAGGAAGCACCAGTTCGGGACACAGCAAGCCCAGTATGAGAAGGTGATGAATTCGGGCAACCATCACCACCTGATTTGTACCGAGTGCGGAAAAATCAAGGAAGTGAAGGATGCCGACCTGATGCGTTTTGTCAGTTCCCGGAAATACGGGACGTTCAACATGTCCTATTTTTCACTTTATGTCTACGGAGTCTGCTCCGCATGCATGAAGAAAATGCGTAAAACGACACAGAACAAATAAACAAATACAGTCAAAAAACAAAAAATTATGAAAGTAGATGTGCTTTTGGGCCTGCAGTGGGGCGATGAAGGAAAAGGGAAAGTAGTAGATGTGCTTACTCCGCGCTACGATGTAGTGGCACGCTTCCAAGGCGGACCGAATGCCGGTCACACTCTTGAATTCGAAGGCAAGAAATACGTGTTGCGTTCCATTCCTTCCGGTATCTTCCAGGATGGCCAGGTGAACATTATCGGTAACGGCGTGGTGCTTGACCCGGTGTTGTTCAGAGAAGAGGCTGAGGCGCTCGAACAAAGTGGTGTGGACATCAAGAAAATTTTGAAGATTTCGAAAAAAGCTCACTTGATTATGCCGACTCACCGTCTGCTCGACGCTGCCAACGAAAAGCGTAAGGGTGCGTCGAAGATTGGTACGACAGGTAAGGGTATCGGCCCGACTTATACTGATAAGGTAAGTCGTAACGGTCTGCGTGTGGGCGATATTTTCCATGACTTCAAGGCAAAATATGAGGCTGCCAAAGCGAAACATATCGATATGCTGACAATGCTGGGCGGCGATACTGACGTTGCTGAGCTGGAGGCAAAATGGATGGATGCCATTGAATATCTCAAGACTTACGAGATTATCGACAGCGAGCACTACATCAACAAGTTGCTCTCCAACGGCAAGAAGGTGCTTTGCGAAGGTGCACAGGGTACGATGCTTGACGTCGATTTCGGTTCTTATCCGTTCGTTACGTCATCCAATACGATTTGCGCGGGTGCCTGCACAGGTCTCGGCGTTGCTCCTAACCGCATCGGTGAGGTGTACGGTATCTTCAAGGCTTACTGCACACGCGTAGGTAGTGGTCCGTTCCCGACTGAGTTGTTTGACGAGACAGGTAAGAAAATCCGCGACATCGGTCATGAGTATGGCGCTGTGACGGGTCGTGAGCGTCGCTGCGGATGGGTTGACCTCGTGGCATTGCGCTATTCAATCATGCTCAACGGCGTTACTCAGCTGATTATGATGAAGAGCGACGTGCTCGATACGTTTGCCACTATCAAGGCTTGCGTGGCCTACAAGGTGAACGGTGAGGAGACTCGCGACTTCCCGTATTCAATTGAGGATAATATTGAACCCGTATATAAAGAATTGCCGGGCTGGAACACCGACATGACTTCCATCAAGAGTGAAGACGAATTTCCGGAAGCGTTCAAGACTTACGTTGCATTCCTCGAGAACGAGCTGCAAGTGCCTATTACGATTCTGTCGGTAGGTCCTGACCGTGAGCAAACTATTGTTAGAAAGTCGTTCGCTAAATAAGCGAACCGACTTTCTTTTCCCATGAAAAAAGCTATTAAAACACTTAAATAAACAAACTACCTTAAAATTAAAAATTAATACTATGGCAAAAGTAAGACCTTTCAGAGGATTACGACCACCGGTAAGTATGGTCACTGAAGTAGCATCTCGCCCTTATGATGTGTTGAACTCGGAAGAAGCTCGCCGTGAAGCCGGCGACAATGAGAAATCTCTCTACCATATCATCAAGCCGGAGATTGATTTCGAACCGGGAACAGACGAACACGACCCTAAGGTTTACGACCGCGCTGTCGAGAATTTCCGTAAATTCCAGGAAAAAGGATGGTTGGTACAGGACAAGAAGCCTTGCTACTACATCTACGCTCAGACAATGGATGGCCGTACGCAATATGGTTTTGTAGTGGCTGCGAGTGTGGCTGACTATATGGCCGGTAACATCAAGAAGCACGAATTGACCCGTCGCGATAAGGAAGAGGACCGCATGATTCACGTGCGTATCAACCGCGCGAACATCGAACCGGTGTTCTTCACTTTCCCTGACAATCAGGAATTGGAAGAGATTATCCGCAAGGTAGCAGCCGGCAAGCCGGAATATGACTTTGTGGCAGAGGACGGTTTCGGACATACATTCTGGGTTATCGAAGACGAAGCGATGATTGCCCGCATTACGGAATTGTTTGACAGCATCCCGGCTATGTATATTGCCGACGGTCACCACCGTAGCGCAGCTGCGGCTCTCGTTGGAAAGGAAATGGCAGAAGCCAATCCGAACCACCGCGGTGATGAGGAATACAACTTCTTCCTCGCTGTATGCTTCCCGGCTTCTCACTTGAAGGTTATCGACTACAACCGTGTAGTTCGCGATTTGAACGGCCTTTCAAAGGAAGAATTCCTCGACCGTCTCGCTCAGAACTTTGTCGTAGAAAAGAAGGGTGCTGAAATCTATCATCCGCAGGCTCTCCACAACTTCGCTCTCTATTTGGATGGCGAATGGTACTCGCTCACAGCGAAGGAAGGCACTTACGACGATAAGGATCCGATTAAGGTGCTCGACGTTACGATTTCTTCCGACTTGATTCTCCGCGACATCCTCGGCATTACAGACCTCAGAAGCGACAAGCGTATCGACTTCGTTGGTGGTATCCGCGGTTTGGGTGAATTGAAGCGTCGTGTCGACAGCGGTGAGATGAAGATGGCGTTGGCTCTTTATCCGGTGACGATGCAGCAAATCATCGACATCGCTGATACAGGTAACATCATGCCGCCGAAGACCACTTGGTTTGAGCCGAAACTCCGTTCCGGTCTTGTTATCCACAAATTGGACGATTAATAAGAAATAATAGGCAAAAGTATAAGCCCGCACTTATGTATTTGTGCGGGCTTTTTGATGATAAATAGAAAGGTATAATGACTTGTTTCAGAAACTGCGTTCTATCGAGATATATCCCATGGTGGAATAGTTCTCCATATTTTCTAATTTAGCAGAAGTAATAAAACTTAATAGTGTATTTACTCTTAAAACTAATTTTTCTCTTTTATTCAATTGATACTCGTAAATGTCTTGATAGTTGTTATTGCTGTTACCGTCAGCTATTTTTGACAGAATGAAAATCTCGTTGTTCCCTTCATTTGGAAAAATTGTAAGCTTTGCGTCATTTCCTATCATTTCTATAGTGACTTTAGCTCCTAAATAATTCCTTTTTTTCCGTTGTACAGTTTCTGGAGTTACAGAGAAACTTGTATGGTAGTCTACTATTTTCAAATCACAAGAAGTGAACAATATAACAAATAGTAGGCTTGATAAGATTTTTGTTAATTTATTCATATCAGTGATTTTTTAGTATTTAAAATGTAAGTTTCCATTATTTGATCGCCGAGTGAAAGTGATTATTTCTCCATCTTCATCTATTGTAAGTTTGTTGTGAGTAAAAGAGATAACTTTTAATATGCCTCTTGGTTCTCCATGCCAATTTAGATTGATTTTTTTTGTTGTTTGATTAAAGTCGTATTGCAGGCTATAGAAGCATTCAACTGAAGATATACCAGCCTCAGGTTTATCTTTCCAAGTAGATATACGTTCCTGGTCGCCCCATATTTCAACAACTAAATCTCCATTGTCTACATTGATTGTTCCTAGTTCTTTACGGCATTCAATATTTCCGTCGGCTGTGAAAACATATATCCAATTACAAAAATTCGTTTGTCCATTGTTTTGCCATTCTTGACGATAGCACCATTCTCCTATAATAGATGGTTGGGAGTTTTGAGCTGTAATTGTTAGAAAATTAACAAAAACACATAGTAGTGTAATAAATGAAATTTTCATATAGTTGATATAAGTATTTGATAAAAATAAGCGCGAATAATTAAGTTGTTAAATGATATTAATAATTATACCATAAATAGTTTAAAGTGTCAAATAGCATATATAAGCAATACTCTCCGATTTCATGAGGGTTATATTTTAGTTTGTATTTTCTCCGTTCTTTACGCTTATCCCATTTGTGATCAAAATAAGTTACATATCCATTGTATGATATTGATTCATCGTCCTGTACTGTTATTGTGCCATTTTTTAATTTAGGAATAATGTGATTGAATACACATCTGTTTATTTCTTGTAATTCTATTGAATTAAAAAGTCGAATTTCAGGTAATTTACTAACCCTAGGATGCATAATTTCCTCCACAGCTTTTATTGGAATTTTTTTTCCTCGATATTGGATGGAATCAACTGCATATACATTAATGCACCAAAAAAATAAAATTAAAAAAAATATTTTATGTTTCATATGTTTGAATATTAAATTGTTCTGTTTTATTATTGCTGTGTTCTTTTGGAATAAACTATCGTTCGCCTGTTTTATGTTCGCATCAGGGAAACATATTGGAATTGTGAATTTGATGCACATTAGAAGTCTGATAATTTTTATTGTCATTTATGTCAAAGTTTAAGGGAAATACACCAATGCATAGATTGTCCCTCTCCCTTTTTATGTGGCTTTTATTCCCATAGATATTTGATGAATTGTTTTTACGAGAAAATCCGTTAGCTTTAACATGGATTTAGTTGTTGATTTTTTTATGAAACAATTTCTCCCCACTTTTGCCAAACAATGTGATTTCTTCAATTATTAGACCTTCGACTCTTAGTTGCTTAGAGCTGATATGATTACTCGCAGCTTGAAACGCCGCATCTTCTAAAATCTTTTCATTTGATAAATTGCAATGGCTTAAAAAAGAAGTTTGATACTCTTTGCCATTGTACTTGAATTGGACTAAATAGTTGTGTTCGTTCATTATCACATCCGTTTTATGTTCTTCAATTCCCCAGAAGAACTGTTAATATAAAAAAAGCGTGGGGAACTATTTGCTTATCCTATAATCAGGCTTCTCGCATTGCCTCTCAAACACGGATAAGCAACAGCCACCCACGCTTACGAGGTATATAGTGCTCCCTCTCGGGATGTATATATCCGTAGCGTGAGCGTTGTTGCCACTGCCCTTGTTTGAGATTCAAATTTTGCGAGAATTTGATTATTAAAGGCAAGTATCAATAACGCTCTATTAAATAGAATATGTCCGATTCCATTATGGTATCATTGCAAAATTATAAAAATTATTGGATATATTTCATAGTTCGCAAAAATTTTAACAAACAATTGTCAGATTGAGCATGGTTTATTCTTGTTTAATTATCGTTAGCCTAGTACTAGAATAGTAGTTAAGATTATGATAAAGTGTTGATATTACTGTGTTTATAGATAGGAAAGTTATTCATCCTTATGGTCATCTCTATGTGTTGATGTAGGTATTATTAATGTATGATGGAATTAGTGTTTGTGTATTAGTAGCTGCGGAGGGGTGCGCGGAAGGCGTCTTCGATGTATTCGATGGTGAAGTCGTTTTCGTTCTCACCGGTCAGCAGGATGACGTCAAACTGGATGTCATGGTGCAGGGAATGGATGGCGATGTAGGCATTGGCGGCAGCAATCAGGTTGCTGATTTTCTTTCGTGTGATGACTTCGTTGATGTCGTAGACTGGCTCGCGGCGAGTCTTGACCTCCACAAAGATGAGGAGGTTGCCTTTCTCTGCGATGATGTCGACTTCATGGTGGTCGCTGCGCCAGTTGCGTTCGCGGATGATGTAGCCGTTCTTGAGGAGCAGTTCGAACGCCGCCTGTTCACCTTTTGTGCCGAATAGGTTATGAAGTGCCATTGCCGGTTAGAGTTTGTGGAGTTTCATCTGGCAGTTCTTGCAGTCAAATTCGACCTCCATGCGGATGTCGCCCGACGCGAGAATGAGCCGGGAGGGCAGTCGGTGAGCATTTTTCGTCTTCAGACAGCAATCAAGTTCTCGGCGCAGGCAGTAGCGCGTAGTCATGACCGTTTCGCGCTCGTCTACTTTTCCTGCGGCTTCCGCTGCCGGTTGCATGTCCTTCACCCCGTGTGACCGGTAGAAATCGGCCGCATAGTGGTTGGCCACGTTGTCGGCAAACGTGAGTTGCTCATAGGGAAATACCGCTGTCGTGTCTTCCGTGCGGCGCCGGCCGGGGCGGTAATTGATGCGGGAAACCCGTTCAAGGGCGTCAATGGCATTTCTGCGCATGTCGGCAAGAAGTGAGGACGGGATAAACAGGTGTTCCGTATCTCCACAGTCGAGCGATTTCAGCTCATAGACGGTGTTGCCGAGTTTGGAGAAAACCTTACGGCGGGTTTCCGTTTGCGGACTTTTGGCAGGCTGATGCTCGATGACGGTCTGAGTGGTAGCCGATATGCCACGCTCGTCGGTAACCGTAAGAGCGACTCCGACCGCCGTCTGCCACATGCGTATGTCAACTTTCAGCCGTCGTTCTGCCGATTCCTTCTCCAGGCGGTCGGTAAAAGCCTTGTCAAGATTGCGGTAGACGAGTGTTCCCGGAGTGATGTTCAGTTTACTGAGGGGAGTGATGTTGCGTCCTTCGGCTTTGTTGGCGCGGAAGCCGACCAACTCCTGCCGGTTGTTGAAATAAGCCAGACCATCGCCGTTGGCTACCGGTTTACGGCTGTCGATGACGATGTCCCTGCCTTTGACGGCAACGACCTTACCCAATACTTCTCCCAGAGATTTCGGCGTATGGAGCGATACCATTTTTCCGGCCTTAGCCCGTCCGTCGGCAAAATAATGCGTGAATCCGCGGTTGAAACTCTTGCTCAAATCCGGTTCAAATCCGAGTTGCACGCTTCCGGCCGATGCGCGGCAGTAGAGGTCGGGATGAGCCTCACAGAGTTGGTTGAGCAACCGGTTGTAGTAAGCCGTCACGTTCTTCACGTAGGGAGCCTCTTTCAGTCGTCCTTCTATTTTCAGGGACGATGCTCCAGCTTTCAGCAGGTCGGCAAGTCGGTCGCTTTGATTGAAGTCGCGCAGTGAGAGCAGGTGCTTTCCCTCCACGATGACGTTATCTGCAGCGTCCGTCAGATTGTAGGGAAGGCGGCAGAGCTGGGCGCACTCTCCACGGTTGGCGCTGCGTCCGCGGAAGGCGTAACTCGCATGGCAACGTCCGCTGTAGCTGACGCACAGAGCTCCATGGATGAAGCACTCCAGCGGAACGCTTACCTCCTTGTGAATGTCGCTGATTTCGTTCAGTGAGAGTTCGCGAGCCAGCACGATTTGAGAGAAACCTACGGCTTCCAGAAACTTGGCTTTCTCCACCGTACGCGTGTCACATTGCGTACTTGCGTGAAGCTCGATGGGCGGAATGTCCATGCGCAGAATGCCCATGTCCTGCACGATAAGAGCATCGACGTCGGCCTTGTAGAGTTGGCGGATAAGCCGCTCGACAGCCGGGAGCTCAGAGTCGTAGACAATCGTGTTGACCGTGGCATATACCTTTGCGCCGAAGCGGTGGGCAAATGCGGCAGCCCGGGCGATTTCCTCCGTCGAGTTGCCGGCAGCGGCACGTGCGCCAAAACTTTCAGGACCGATATATACGGCATCGGCACCGTGGCGGATAGCCTCGATGGCGATGTCTGCGTTTTTTGCAGGAGCAAGCAGTTCGATTTTGCGTGGAGCCATAGTTATTTGATTTCGCGAATATCGTAAGGGGTTTCTTGATAGACAAAATAGTTCAGCCAGTTGGAGAAGAGCAGGTTGGCATGTCCTCTCCAGGTTACGACAGGTCCTTTTTCCGGGTCGTCATCCTTGTAGTAGTGCCGGGGAACGTGTGGGTTCATACCTTTCGCCGTGTCCCGACGGTACTCAAAGTCGAGCGTCAGCGGAGAGTATTCCGAATGTCCGGTGATGTAAATCTCCCGTCCGTTGCGCGCCATTACGATGTAGACACCGCTTTCCTCGCTTTCCGACATGATACTGAGTTCCGGTACGCGCAGAATGTCAGCCTTGCGGACCTCGCTGTGGCGGCTGTGGGGCACGCAGAACACGTCGTCGAAGCCTCTGAACAGCGGATTGCTGCGGTCGCTGACCGTGTGGGGAAAAACGCCTGAAATCTTTTCCGGCAGGATGTGCTTGGGCACGCCGTAATTGTGGTAAAGACCCGCCTGTGCTGCCCAGCAGATGTAGACGGTCGACGTTACGTGCGTGCGCGACCAGTCGATGATTTCAGTCAGCTCCTGCCAGTAATCGACGGCTTCGAAATCCACCATTTCCACGGGCGCACCCGTCAGGATGAATCCGTCGTAGTTATTGTCGCGGATTTCGCTGAACGATTTGTAGAACGTGTCGAGGTGCTTTTTTGGCGTGTTGGTCCACTCGTGGCCGGAAGGCAACACGAGGTCCAGCTCCACCTGCAGCGGCGTGTTGGAGATAAGCCGGAGCAGGTCGGTCTCCGTCATCAGTTTCAAGGGCATGAGGTTGAGGATGGCGATGCGGAGCGGACGTATGTCCTGAGCAGCCGCGCGCTTCTCGTCAATCACGAATATGTTTTCTTTCTTCAACTCCTCCACAGCGGGAAGGGTTGCAGGAATGCGTACGGGCATAATGAAAAAGAGCGTTAGGGGTTGTCTGTGTTATTTGAAATAGGCTTCAAAGGCTTCGAAGCGTCCGGCATTGATAAGAGCCGGCACGTGGGCGTCGGAGTTGACAATGACCGGAATGTCGTAGCGGCGGATGGCATCGAAGTAGCGCGCGTTCGGGAAGAAACGTCCGTGCTCGGCCAGTGATTTGGTGTTGATTTCCACAATCAAGTGGTTGTCCTTGATGGCCTCAATCACGTTTTTCACATGTGCCGCATACCATTCCTCATTCTCGATTCCGGGCTGGAAATAGGAAGCGTTGGAGCCGATTTTGTCAAAGTGGCCGATGATGTCGAAGCCGCCGGCCTCAATCATCGCAAGCGTCTGGCGGTAGAAACTGTCGACGACGTAGCGGATGTCGTTGTCGAAATACTTCTCCATTTTCACTTGAAAGGAAGAGTATCGGCCGTCGGTATCGACAAATATGTCGCCGCAGGGGATGAAATGCACCGAACCGATGCGGTAGTCGAGACCCAGGGAGTCGAAATAGGGTGACGACGGCCCCCAGTTGGCATCGATGTAGTCAATCTCCATTGAGCGGTAGATGTTGATGCGGTCGCCGTAGAGCGCTTTCAGCCTTTCGGTCTCTGCTGTATAGGCAGCCACATCGCTCTGTTTCATGTTGCAGGGCGATTCAAACGGAATGGGAGAGTGGGGAGAGAATCCGTAGTCGGTAAATCCTTCCTCAATGGCCTTGACGATGAAGTCTTCCATTGGAGCCCTTCCGTCGCAAAACTGCGTATGTGCGTGAAAATTATAACGTCTGGATGATGTTGTTATCTTTTGGAAATCAATCATATACTGCTTATTTCATCGTCGATAGCTCCGCAGAGCGAATGGAGTTTGCCGTTTTCTGAATGTCTTCTTCGGCTGTTCTCATCTGGTTTTCCAACTGAAGGATTTCCGGCGCAAGCCGTTTCTTCTCGCTGGCGTTGGCCTTGTGGTATTTGCCACGCAGGAGGGTCAGTTGCTCCGCTTTGGTTGCTATTGTCTCTTGTTGTTGCAGGTAGCGCTGCATCAGGCTGCGTGCTTCCGTGCTTGTGAAATCGTCATACATGTGGTAGGTGACGCCGTTCTTCAGATGGAACGTGAAATCGTATTCCGGCTTCTCGTTCTCCAGTGAGATATTGGCAATCGTTTCACGCAAATCCTCGTAGTCGTTTTTCTCCTCCCACGTATCTTTGATGGAAGTGATGGCGGCCAGTTGTGCGATATCCTCGCGTGTAGCGCTGTAGTTGTTGCGTATTTCGTTATACTTGAATATGTAGATAGTCACCTGGTCTTCCAACAGGTTGCGGTCGGTAGCCCACCATCCGATGCCGTTCAGCTCGTCGATGACCAGCAGGTAGTCGTCGAAAGGAGAGTTGTAAGGCATACCGATGTTCTGCGGCTGAGTGAATTCACCGGTCGTGAAATCTTTTTTCGTGCGGAAAATGTCGTAACCGCCGATGCTCTCGTCGCCATTGGAGGCGTAGAACATCGTCGTTCCGTCAGCCATGACAAACGGATAGTTGGCGTCCCCGTTGCAATTCAGCTCAGCACTGAGTTTTACAGGTTTGTCCCATTTTCCGTCGCCCAGTTTAAACGATTCGAAAAGGCGGTATCTTCCCGTAGTGTCGGCTGCTGCCCAAATGACGCGGTTTTGCGATTCCGGCGAAAAGACAACGGCGCTTGAGTCGGAGCATTCGAAAGGAAGTGCCTCGATGCCCTTCAGCGTTCCCGTTTCGGGCGAAATGCGGTAGTGCTTGAAGAAATCCTTCTTGTCGACGGTAAGACTGTCAAAGATTTCGATGTGCTGCACGTTGTTGAGAAGTTCGCTGGTGCGTTTCAGCTTGGCATATCCCTCACGGGAACGGTCGCTGAGGTCTGACTCATCGTAATCAATCAGTTCCTCAAACTGCCGTTTATAGTCCTCCATTGAGGCATAGTCCATATTGTCCAGTGCAATCTGGGCAAGGTAGCGTGCTGCGTCGGGAATGTCTTTCGAGAGTGCAAATTCCAGATATTTTACGGCTTCCTCGCTTTGTCCGGTTTCATAGAGGCAGCCGCCCAGCCATTGGTTGTAGCTTGCGTTGCGCGGGTTCCGCTTCTGGTAGTCGCGGAATACCGGCAGGGCTTTCTCAAAATCCCCGTTATTGTAAAGTTTCTTTGCTTCTGTCAGAGTGATGGCACTTGCCGTAACCGTGCAGCAGGAAACGGCGGCAAGCAGGCATTTGAATAGATGTTTCATAGTCAAAGAAAATTTTTTCAGTTAATGATTCTATGATTGTCACTTCTGTCGGCTAAGCGAACATTTTGGAAATGTCGTCCAGCGGCAGCGTGCAGATGATTTTCTTCCCGTCGGGTGTATAGTTGGGTTCTTTGGTACGGAACAGGGAGCCGACGAGCTCGTCCATTTCGTCCTGCGACAGCCGTTGTCCGTAGGGGATGGCTGCCGAACGGGCGGAAGAGAGCGCGATGGCCTCCACGATGCGTTGTGAGGCATCAAGTCCGCCGGTGGTAACCGATTCAATCAGGTCGGTGATGAAATCGGTGACGTGGATTTTCTCCAAGCCAGAAGGCGTGCTGTTGACCGACCATGAGTTGTTGCCGAGGAACGACAGGTCGAACCCGCATTTGCCGAGCTCTTCCTGAAGGCTTTCCAGCAGCAGACTCTGAGAGGCAGACAGATTGAGCACTTCCTGAAACAGGACTTGTTGTGCCTCAATATGTTGCAGTTTCTTCATCTCAAGGAATTTCTCGTAGAGACTGCGGATGTGTGCCCGGTTCTGGTCGATGATGAGAAGCCCCGACTTGCCGGCCATGACAATGTATTTATTTTTTAGTTGCACATAAGCGCCGGCTTTGCCGAACTCGGTGTCGAGCCCGCTTATCTGCAAAGGTTCTGCTTCCTGCGACAGCACTCTTTCCTCGGTTGTCGAAGTGTCGGCTATCAGTGGGCGGCTCATGACTTCTACCGTGGAGTGGGTAGCTCCGTCGGAAGTGGTTGTCTGTTGGATGCTGTCGTTGCGCATTTCCTGGAAGCTCTGGTAGAGGGCATCCCAGTTGCGCAGGTTGGCATCGTCCACTTTCAGTTCTCTTGCGGTTGTCTCGCGGGTTTCTCTGTGGCTGCCGGATGCCGGTGCTGCAGACGGTTTGTGCGATTGCTGCTTGAACGGATTGTAGGTAGGGTCGATTTCAATCTCCGGCATGTGGAGGTCGCCGCTTGGCTGGCCTTCCGGAATGTCGACAGCGCCTTCCATGTCGAACTCGATGGAAGGAACCGCACTGAATTTGCCGAGGGCCTCCTTGATAGCGGCAAAAAGGATTTGCCAGATGACTTGCTCGTTCTCAAACTTAATCTCACTCTTGGTAGGGTGGATGTTGACGTCAATCGTGTCAGGGTCGACCGTGAAGTTCAGGAAGTAGTTGGGCTGTTCTTCCGCCGGAATGAGCTGGTCGTAGCTCTGCATCACTGCCTTGTGGAAATAGGGGTGCTTCATGTGGCGCCCGTTGACAAAGAAGTATTGTAGGGCATTGCGTTTGCGTGCATTTTCCGGCCGGCATACGAAACCGTTAACCGACACAAGCGACGTCTCCGTCTTGATGGGAATCAGCTGGCGGTCGAGCGTACGCGAGAAGAGCGATACGATGCGCTGCTTGAACGAGTCGCCTGCCATCAGTTGGTACATCACGTTGCCGTTATGGCTCAGTTCGAATTCTACCGTATGGTTGACAAGCGCCAGTTTCTCAAATTCCTTGACAATGTTGCTCAACTCCGTCTGGTTGTTCTTCAGGAATTTGCGGCGCGCAGGCACATTGTAGAAAATATTCTTAATCATGAAATTGGCACCGGCCTGGCAATAGTCTGGTTCCTGCGACTCAAATTGCGAGCCGCTGATGCAGATGTGCGTACCCATGGCTGCATCCTGCTTGCGGGTGCGCAGTTCCACTTGGGCAATGGCGGCAATAGAGGCCAGAGCCTCGCCGCGGAAACCCATGGTGCGGAGGGCAAAGAGGTCCTCCGCAGTCTTGATTTTGGAGGTGGCGTGCCGTTCAAAGGCGAGCCGGGCGTCTGTGTCCGACATTCCGCTACCGTTGTCAATGACCTGAATGAGGGTCTTGCCGGCATCCTTCAGAACAATCTGGATGGCGGTTGCCCCTGCGTCGATGGCATTTTCGACCAGCTCCTTGATGACGGAAGCCGGCCGTTGGATGACTTCGCCGGCCGCAATCTGGTTGGCTACGGAGTCCGGCAGTAGCTTGATAATATCAGACATAGTACTTATTCTCCTTCCTCTTCTTTTCTGATTCTGGTTTTGGGCGCAGCCGTTTCCGGCGCGCTGAGCAATTCACGCATGGCGTCAGGCACTTCATAGATGTCGTCCTTGTCCTTCGGCCGGATGTCGTCGTGCCATTTGAAATCTTTCAGGTAGATTTGCGACCGTTTGGTGAGAAACAGCGGTGTGACTTTTCCGGTCACGTCCGGCCACATGTTGAGTTTCTCCATCTGCTGGCCGTTGAATTTCACTGTCAGGAAACTGCCTTCCGCATTCACGAGTTTGTTGTAGGTGGAATCCTTTTCCATGGGCAGCATGATGGACATCACGTTACCGCTGACATCAAGCTGGCGGATGCTTTTTCCGTCGAGATAGGCCGTCATTTCTTTTCCTGACAGCTGGTTGTAGAACTCATCAGCCACGTGCTCCACAAGCATTCCGTACTCCGGCAGGTAGGCCACGTCGGCCGTACTGTCGTTGAAGTGAATCTTGATGACGTTGCCTGTCACTTGCCGCTCCAGGTTCCAAAGTACCGGGTGGCGGTGCATGTACATCATCGAGTCCCGCTCCATGAACGAGAGGGAGTCGCAGATGCCCTGCACGTCGGAGCGGAAGAAGCGCACGTTGTAGTAGGCGTTCATCGCACGGGTGGAGTCGGGCATCATCAGGAAAGTGCGTATGGTGTCACCGTGGAGATAGAGCGTATCTTTTTGTGAGAATTCCATCGCCAACGCCCGCTTGGTGGCGAACGATGAGTCGGTTTTCTCGTTATGGAATCCGTAGCCGCCTTTCAGGATGATGGATTTGGCCGTATCGGTCAGCACCATGTTGCCGAATACCTCTCCATAGCCGGTGCCACGGTCGTAGTAGATGGTGTCGCCGGTCAGCGTCTGTCCGTCCTTGCCCACGATGAGCGAGCGGTTGTAGAGCGTGGCGAGGTTGGAGGCGGTGTTGTACCAGCCGTTGTCGCTATAGATGGTATTGCTGTCGGAGAGAATCTCCGTGTAGCCCACGATGTCGGCAATCTTCGTCTCCGTGTTGTAGCGCAGCGTATCGGTGTAGAGGTCGTACTGCTCATTGTTGAGTACGACGTCGAACATCAGGTCTACGTCCTTCGTGTCGGGGGCGTATTGACCGTAGGCGGATGTCAGTTCGTTCTCCTCGTCGAAGATGCGGCCGCCCTCGAAGTAGAAGCCGATGTTGGCCACCAGGTCATAGTCGAAACTGTCGGTGAACAGCGTCATTGACTTGTGCTCCATCTTGACGTTGTAGCGCAGTTTTGCCAGTTCCGTGTTGCCGTTGTAGAAAAGCTGGTCGGCAAACACGAAAAGTGTGTCGCCCTGTTCCATACGGACGTTGCTGTAGGCATTGAAGCGGTTTTCCTTGTCGTAGAAGTGGGCGCTGTCGCAGTACATGAACATATCGCCTTTGCGGAACTTGACGTTGCCGAGAAGAATCTGATAGTCAGGGCTTATCTTCTCGTCCATAATCAAGCTGTCGGCATATTCCAGAAAGACTTTGTCCTTCTGGTAGCGGTTGGCGCCGGGAATAACCGGCTTGACGGCCCATAGCGGTTGGGCAATCCAGGAGCCAAGCAAAGAAAGTGCCAAAAGGCACAAGGCACCGTTTAGCGCCTTATGCCTTTTGTTGAAAGGTTTATTTGAGTTGTCTGTTTTTATCATAAAGAAAGGCTCATCGTTTCAGCCAGCCGTCGTGTTCGAACTTACAGTCGCGCCAGCCTTCTTCTATATAAACGTATGTGTTCTTAATCTTGTTCTCAATCCAGTCTGTGATAATCTTGTTTTTCGCGTATTGCTCATACATATCCTTCAGCACTTCGAAGTCGTCACGCATGGTTGCCCTGTGGCCTTCGTGGCGTGCCTTGAGTTTGACGATGGCTACAATCTCACGGTTGGTCTTCACGTCCATCATGACAAACGGCTTGGAGATGTTGCCCACTGTCATGGTGTCAATCTGCATGGCTACTTCCGGTGGCAGCTGTGACATTTCGAAGCGGGTGGTGCGGGTCTGCTCGTTGAACATGAGTCCCTGGTTGTTGCGCGTATCCTTGTCCTGTGAGAGGTACTGAGCGGCATCCTCAAACGAGAATTTGTTAGCCAGAATGTCGGTACGGAGTGAGTCGAGGCGGTTGATACCGTCGGTCAACTCCTTGTCGGATACTTTCGGACGTAACAGGATGTGGCGTGTATTCACCTTGTCACCGCGTTTCTCAATCAACTGAATGATGTGAAAGCCCGCGTCGGTCTCCACAATCTTGGACGCTTTCTTGGGGTCTGTCAGGTTGAAGGCTACGCTGGCGTATTCCTGCATCAACTCTGTACGGCCACGGAAACCGATTTCACCGCCATGGGCAGCAGAACCGTCTTCCGAGTAGAGGATGGCCAGTGTGGAGAATTCCGACTCACCGCTGTTGACGCGCTGTGCAAAGTCGCGCAGACGTGACTTGACCTCGTCGATTTCAGTCTGTGGGATAAACGGCTTGACGCTGATAATCTGCACTTCCACCTGCATGGGGATGTAAGGGATACTGTCCTTGTCCAATTGCTCATAGAATTTACGGATGTCGGACGGTGTTGCCTTTACGTCTTTGGTAAGGTTTTGCTTTACCTGTTGGATAGTGTATTGGTTCTTTACCATCTCAAGGAAGGTCTCGCGCATTTCCGGAATGGATTTGCGGAAATATTCCTCTACCTTCTCTTTTGAGCCGAGTGACTCAATGAAGTAGTTGATACGGGCATTTACGTCCTGCATTGCCTGTGCATCCTCTACGACAATTGTATCGATTTCCGCCTGGTGAAGGAAGAGCTTGTCGATGGCGAGACGTTCTGGAATGACGCAATAAGGGTCGCCGTTGATGGGGATGCGTTCGTATTGGGCCTGCGAGTATTGTTCTTCCACTTGTGATTTGTAGATAGGCTCGTTACCTACAATCCATACTACTTCCTCTGCGATGTTGTTTTGCGCGATAGCGTAGTATCCAAAGCCCAGCAAGGCCAGTAATGATAGTAATTTATATTTCACAATTTCAGGTTTTAGGATTTTATACATGCGCGGCGCAGACAGATGCTGCATTCCAACGCTTATTTGACTGACAAAGTTAGAAATAAAATCCGATTTCGGCGAAATAATGTTTTATAAAAAGATTAAACAAATGCGGAATGTCAGAGGAGGCGGACGGTTCTCTGCGGATAGGGTAGCGTCCTTTGCCACGGATTCGGAGAGGGGAAGGGCGAAAAGAAAGAGCGCCATCGTGAATTTTCTCACGATGGCGCTCCATTTTAAGTGAAAAGTATGCGGATTGCTACTTGTTTACTTGGTATTTGTTCCATCCGTCCTTGAGGAAAGCTACCACTTGCTTTGCAGCAGCGATACCGGCGTTGATGTTGGCTTCTGCAGTCTGCGCACCCATTTTCTTAGGTGTGAAGAATACGCGTTCGCCAAATTCAGCGGTCATAGCCTCTGCAGCGTCCGGCTTAACGTCGGCGATGTAGCGGATATCCTCGCGGTTGCGGAGAGCATCAATCAGGCTGGCTTCATTGATGATTTCCTTGCGGGCTGTGTTGATAAGCACACCCTTCTTCGGCATCAATTTAACCAATGCCTCGCCAACAGAACCCTTAGTCTCGGAAGTTGCCGGGATGTGGAGGGATACGTATTGGTTGTTGGAGTAGAGCTCTTCTACGCTGTGAACAGGCTTTACACCTTCAGCGAGCATAGCCTCGTCAGTTACGAATGGGTCAAGGGCTGAAACTTCCATGCCGAAGCCTTTGGCAATGCGGGCAACGTTGCGGCCAACTTGTCCGAACGCGTGGATACCGAGTGTCTTGCCTTTAAGCTCAGTGCCGGATGTTCCGTTATAGCGGTTGCGAATCATCATCACGAGCATACCGAATACGAGTTCGGCAACGGCGTTTGAGTTCTGGCCCGGAGTGTTCATGACGCATACGCCACGCTCTTTGGCAGCCTGAAGGTCAACGTTGTCGACGCCGGCACCTGCGCGAACCACTACTTTCAGGTTCTGGGCAGCGTCAAGCACTTCTGTATCGACAATGTCGCTTCGGATAATCAAACCTTCAACGTCAGTCACGGCCTTGAGGAGGTCGGCTTTAGTTCCTTTTTCCAACAATACCAGTGTGTGGCCGGCTTGTTCGATTTCTTTCTTGATACCTTCTACAGCTACGGCTGCAAACGGTTTCTCTGTAGCAACTAAAATCTTCATGACTATTCCGTTTTTTGATTATAGTTTGTTTTCGAAATCCTTCATTGCTTGGATGAGCACCTTCACGCTTTCCATCGGCATAGCGTTGTAGAGAGATGCGCGGAAACCGCCTACTGAACGGTGACCCTTGATACCAACGATACCGCGTTCGCTTGCGAAATCGATGAATTGCTTTTCGAGTTCAGCATATTCCGGACGGAGAACGAAGCAAACGTTCATGATAGAACGGTCTTCTGCTTTTGCTGTACCGACGAAAATCTTGCTGTTGTCGATAGCGTCATAAAGGTGAGCGGCTTTTTCCAAACCAACCTTTTCCATTGCTTCAACACCACCCAGCGACTTGTACCATTTGAGTGTCTGGAGCGCTGAATAGATAGGAAGACAAGGAGGAGTGTTGAACATAGAACCCTTATCGATGTGAGTCTGGTAGTTCAGCATGGTCGGGATTACGCGATCAACCTTGCCCAAAGCCTCTTGTTTAACAATAATCAAAGTAACGCCTGAAGGAGCCAGGTTCTTCTGTGCGCCTGCATAGATAGCGTCGTACTTGGAAACATCGATACGTCTTGAGAAGATATCACTTGACATATCGCCAATCAATGGAACCTTTACGTCCGGATCCTTGCGGAGCTCAGTACCGTAGATTGTGTTGTTGGTTGTGATGTGGAAATAGTCAACATCATCGGGTACTACATAGTCCTTAGGAATATATGTATAGTTCGCTTCTTTTGAAGAGGCAACTACGTCTACTTCGCCAAACAATTTAGCTTCCTTGATAGCCTTGCTTGCCCAAACACCTGTGTCGAGGAACGCAGCCTTTGTCTTCAGGAAGTTGTAAGGAATCATGCAGAACTGCAAGCTTGCGCCACCGCCGAGGAACAATACTTCGTATCCGCTCGGGATTTCGAGAAGTTCCTTAACCAAAGCATTTGCTTCATCAATTACAGCCTGGAATTCTTTACTACGGTGAGAGATTTCGAGAATAGACAATCCTGTGCCGTTAAAATTCATTACTGCATCGGCAGTGTTCTTAATAGTGAACTCGCTCAAAATAGAGGGTCCAGCGTAAAAATTATGTTTTTTCATTATTAAAAAAAGGTTTTGTTGTGTTTTCTACAAATGTAGAAAATGATTTCTGTATTTCCTAATAAAAAGAGTGAATTTTTACTTCTTGATGTTCGGTTCTTCGAGTCCGTAGCCCTTGCGGTGATCTTCCCATTTCAGCCAGAGTCCGAAAAGAAGAGCCAGGATGCCGAGTGACGCGAAAAGCAGCATCGGAGTTGTGTAGTTATACTGCAACGGGTCGGTAACTCCAGGGTTGGATGTCTTCAATACGGAACCGATAATCATCGGGAAAGAGTAAAGACCGATGTTCTGAATCCAGAAGATGACAGCGTAGGCTGAACCGAGCAGCTTGTTGTCGACCAGTTTCGGAACGGAAGGCCACAAGGCAGCTGGAACCAGAGAGAAGGAGATGCCGAGAAGGATAATACCCGTATAGGCCAGCAGAACGGATTGTGTGGCCGGAAGAAGCAGTGCGAATACAAGGTGGCATGCTGTCATGAGGATGGCGCCGAGGATGAGCATGCTCGCGCCCTTACCCTTGCGGTCGAGATAGTTGCCGAGGAGCGGGGTGATGGCCGCTGCGCCAAGCGGGAACACGAAGAAGACGAGACCTGCCTGCTCTGCCGTGTAGCCGAGGTTGCATTGAAGCATGTTGATGGCGTATTTCTGGAACGGGAAGATAGCCGAGTAGTAAAGTACGCAGAGGAGGGCTACAAGCCAGAACACCTTTGATGAGAAAATCTTGCCGAGGTCCTTGATTCTGAAGGGGTCGTCTTTCTCTTCCTCAGCTCCCTGAGCGTCGAGTTTCTTATCCATGAATGCGTAAGTGATGAAGCAAATCAGACCGATGAGCAGCAGGAGTACGGCTACGGCAACCGGACGGGAAACGCTGATAGGCTCCATGAATGCGAGTTTCGGAGAACCGAGTACGACCACAGCCACACCAAGGCGGGCAATCGCCATCTCTACACCCATTGCCAAGGCCATTTCCTTGCCTTTGAACCATTTAACGATACCGCGGGATACGGTGATACCTGCCATCTCAACGCCACAGCCGAAGAACATGAATCCGATGGCTGAAAGTTTGGCTGAAGCCGGCATGCCTTCGTAGAACGGTGTTACATTCCACCATTCAGCCGGCAGGTTGAGGTTGTTTTGGAAAAATGCCTCCAGTCCGGAACCTTTGAAGGAGTCGGTTACGGCGTACCAGTTGAGGGATGCGCCGGCGAGCATGACAGCTCCTGAAAGAATAGCCGTGAAGCGTACGCCCATCTTGTCGAGGATAATACCTGCGATGATGAGGAAGAATACGAAAACGTTCAGGAAGGTCTCAGAACCGGCATAGTGGCCGTAGGCATTGGAGTCCCAGCCGCTCTGGTTCTGCAAAAGTTCTTGAAGAGGAGACAGGATATCCATGAAGATATATCCGAAAAACATGGCGGACGCCAGCAATACAAGGGCTGTCCACCGCATCAGCGCTGAGTCGCTGATTTTAGGTTGTAGAGTTGTATTCATTTTGGTTTGTGTTTATAGTTGGTATCAAAGATAATGTAAATTGGTTTCAAACGCAAATAAAACGCGTGTGTTTCCCGTTCTTTTGGTAGTTTTGCCTGTCGGGCAGGGTGGCGGTTGAGTCTGAAGAAAACGGATGGCGGCTGTGAGGACTAAATCTTCAGGATAATCACGTCGTTGAGGTTGGTGGTATACTGATGGGAGAGATACTGGTTTTTCAGACGCCAGTTTTTTGAGTAGCCTTGTGTGGAGATACGGATGGTGTTGTGTCCGTTTTTCCGGTTGATGGCGTCGATGGCTTTCATCAGCTGCTGTTGCTTTTCGCGGTCGATGGTGTCGAACAGACTTCCCTGAACCTCGTTTTCCCTGCAGATACTCCAAACGATGACACCGGCCTTCTTGTAGAAATAATTGCCGTCGCCTTTCCAGAGCCTTCGGAGGGAGGCTACGGCGTTGGCTACTATTTCCTGTTGGTCGTTGGTGGCAACATCGAATACGGTGTTGGACGAAATGTAGTCTTTGGGTGCGTCTGGACGGAAGTGGCTGGTATAGCAGAATACCGTCATGTTGCCGCAGGCGATGTACGCCTCTCTCAGTTTGCGGGCACAGGCCGCTGCGAAGTTGGCAACAGCTTCCTCCACGTCCTGAAGGCGGTTGAGTCCGATGCCCGGGAAACTGCGGCTGGTGCAGATGGATTTCTTGTAGGGCAGTTCGTTGACGGAAATACAGCTTTCACCCTGCAGTTCTTTCCATGTCGTCAGTCCGGTTATGCTCAGCTCTCTCCGCACCCAGGAGCCGGGTTTCTGCACCAGGTCCCAAGCCGTTTTGATGCCGTAGTATTGCAGTTTCTTCGCATGGCGGTATCCGATGCCCCACACGTCGCTGACGTCGAAAAGCCGCAGTGCTTTCTCCCGCTTCTCGTCAGTGTCCATCAGGCAGACACCTTCGTAACCCTTGTATCTCTTGGCAAATTTGCTCGCCATCTTCGCCAGTGTCCTGGTCGGGGCGACTCCCAGCGAGATGGGAATGCCCGTTCCTTTTCCGACTTTTCTGACCATCTGCTTGCAATAGTCCTGTAGATTGTCGATGTCGGAGAGGTCGAGAAAAGCCTCGTCGATACTGTACTGATGGAAGTCGGGCGTATATTGCGAGAGCAGCGACATCACCCGTTTGCTCATGTCGCCGTAGAGCGTGTAGTTGGACGAGAAGACCGCCACCTGATTGCTTTCCAGCATCTCCTTTGCCTGGTAGAAAGGAGTGCCCATCTTTATTCCCATGGCTTTTGCCTCGTTGGAACGCGCGATTACGCAGCCGTCGTTGTTGGAGAGAACGACGACGGGTTTCCCGTTAAGGTCCGGGTGAAAAACACGCTCGCACGAACAATAAAAATTGTTGCAGTCAGCCAGGCCAAAGAGTTTCATGACTATTTCCTTAATCTGCGGATGATGTTGGTTACAACGCCCCACACCATGAAATTATTCTCCTCCGTCACTTTGATAGGCTCGAACGCAGGGTTGTGGGGAATCAGCCAGACGCAATTGTTCTCGGCATCGCGTTTCAGCTGCTTCAGGGTAAACTCACCGTCGATGTAGGCTGCGATATAGTCGCCGTCGTTGGCCTCCAGTGATTTGTCGATGACCACATAGTCGCCGTTATAGATGCCGGCGTCCATCATCGAGTTGCCCTCCACCTTCGCGTAGAAGGTGGTTTCCTTGTTATGAATCAGTTCCTTGTTCAAGTCAATCGACTCCGACATATAGTCCTGAGCGGGAGAGGGGAATCCCGCATGAATTCCCTCGTCGGCATAGGGGAGTGCCAGAATCGTATCCGTGTCGGCAGAGTAGATGTGTAGCTTCATTTCGTTCATACTGCAAAGATAGTGAAAGGCGAGTGCAGTGTCAAAATGAAACGCTGTTTCAGGTTTTGGCAATGCCGAGCCGTATCCTATTTTATGCAAAGATAGTGAAAGACGAGTGCAGAGGCAAATGAAAAGGCGGTTTCATTCTTTCTTTGTTGTTGCTCGTTTTTACGGAATGCAGGCGATGGTTGTTGGCGAAAAGATGGGTGGGAGCGAAAAAACGGAGCGGAAGATTGGTATTGTATCTTCCGCTCCGTTTTCTCGTAATATTTGGTTAGTTGCCCCGATAAGTAGAGTACCCGTAGGGTGACAGCGTGATGGGGACATGATAGTGCTTGCCATCCTTGATTTCGAAAACCACCTCGATGAATGGATAGAAACTATCTGTCCCTTTTTCCTTAAAATAGGGAGCCGTATAGTAGGTGAGTTTGTAAATGCCTCGGTTGTCTGTGCCTTCCTGCAGGAAATCTTTGACACGCCCGTTCTCGTCGGTCAGTCGTTCGTCAATTTGTGTCCATTGGCCGTTGTTGAGCTTGGATAAGGCGATTTTCACGTTGGGAGCCGGCGCTCCGGCTGTGATGTCGAGAATGTGGCTGGAGAGTTGGTAGCTGCGCTCTTGAGAGAAGGCGCTCGGGCAGGAAAGAATGCCGATAAAAAGGAGTAGAACAAAAATTTTCTTCATAGTCTGGTTTGTATTTATATTTGTAACGATTACAAATATAAAATAAATATTTATGAAAAGCAAATATTTATGACAGAAATGAAGTTTTAAGTCGATGTGCTGCTGTTGCCGGTGTCGGAGGGTGTAATGCAGGGTTGATGGAAAAGAGTGCGGCTTTTCAGGGATGGGCCTTAAGGGTATATGGCCGCTATTGACTGGTAAAAGGAATGATTATCATAGTGTGTAAAAAGAGAAGGCTAGGTAGAATAGCATATTGGGAAAAAGAATAAAAAAGCGGCAGATCGAAACTCGACCTGCCGCCGGATATAAGATAATAATTTATTACTTAATTGAAATCAGAGCCACACGGTTCCACTTGTTGTTAGAGTATGGTTGGTTGCTTACGCCAACACCTTCTGTAGAGATACGGCTTTCGTCGATACCGTAGCTTACGAGAGCCTTCTTCACAGCCTCAGCACGGTTTTCAGAAAGGCGCTTGTTGTATTCTGCAGAACCAGTGTTCTTGTCAGCGTAACCCTTGATAGTAACTGTAGCGTCTTCGTTAGCCTTCAATACTTCAGCAACGTCATAGATGGTAATCTTGTCGTTTGCAGAAATGCTGTAAGAGTCAAACTTGAAGCGGATAGCCGGGATTACGACTGGAGCCTGGTCAACCTGTGCCGGCTCAGCTACGCGTTGCTTCTCAGCCTGCAACTCTGCTTCCTTAGCGCGAAGTTGAGATTCCTTGTCTGCGAGTTCGCCGCGGAGAGAGTTGATGTTGTTGTTGAGCTCGTCGATTTGGCCAGAGTAGTCTTTTGGAACGTACTTAGTAGAGTGGCGGCCATCCTTACCGAAGTTGATGGAGATACCACCGCTTGCTGACAAAATCGGGTCGAAGCCTGGCTTCCATTGACGGTTGTCGAGGTTCTCGCCGATGGCTGTACCGCGAACGTCAACGAAGAGGTCAACGTGCTTGCTGCAGCGGAAACGGAATTCGAAACCAACAGAAGCGTTCAGTGCCAACTGCTTAGTGCGTGGGTAGCCATCGAATGCAGAAGGAGCGCAGTATGGCTCGTAGCCCCAAGCGTATGTACCGCCTACACCGAGGTAAGGGATAAGGCTGAATACACGGTTGTCATTTACGCCGCTTACTGTGTTGAGCAAGTCCCAAGTGAATTCAAGACCAAGGTTCATGTACTTAATTTTTTTCCAGTTCTCTGAATAGTGGTAGTGGAGTGGACCTCCTTGTCCTCTCAGGCGGAAACCCCATTTCGGAGTTACCCAATGGCCGAGGCTGGCACCGTAAAGGGCAGAGATTTTATCCTTGTCTATTCTGTTGTAGCTGGAGAATAGAGGGTGTTGCGCACCCGCACTCAGTTGGAGATACCAATTGTCTTTCCATGAGTGTTTGTAAAATTCTTGAGTTGGAAGAGCTTCTTCCACCTTCTGTGCCTGTGCAGGTGCTACTGAAAGCAAACCGCACAGCGTTAGTAATAGCAGAAATCTTTTCATAATTATAAATGATTTTAATGCGAAGGTAGTTTTTTTTTTAGAAATATGCAAGTCGTTTTTATTGCAAAATGGGTAATAATTGAAAAGGATACGCCCGTGAGAACGTATCCTTTTTCGGTTATTCTTACTAAAATAATTTACAATTATTCGATAGAAGCTTGAGCCGCTGCTACGCGTGCGATAGGCACACGGAACGGAGAGCAGGAAACGTAGTTCATGCCGAGTTTCGTGCAGAACTTAACAGAAGAAGGTTCACCACCGTGCTCACCGCAGATACCTACCTTCAGCTCAGCCTTTGTTGAGCGTCCCTTGCGAGTACCCATCTCTACGAGTTGGCCAACGCCTTCCTGGTCGAGTACTTCGAATGGGTCAGTCTTGATGATGCCCAATTCCTTGTAGTGCTTCAAGAACTTAGGAGCATCGTCGCGAGAGTAACCGAAGGTCATCTGAGTCAAGTCGTTTGTACCGAATGAGAAGAAGTCGGCAACCTCTGCAATCTTGTCGGCAACGAGAGCTGCGCGCGGAACTTCAATCATTGTACCAATCTTGTAGGCAACAGTTGTGCCTCTTTCTTCGAATACTTGTTCTGCTGTGCGGCGGATGATTTCGCTCTGCATTTCAAGCTCCTTGACAACACCTACCAACGGAACCATGATTTCCGGGTGTACGTCGATGCCTTTTTCCTTACAGTCGATGGCAGCCTCAATGATGGCGCGAGCCTGCATTTCTGTAATTTCAGGATATGTGTTGCCGAGACGGCAGCCACGGTGACCCAGCATCGGGTTGAACTCTTCGAGAGAGTCGCAGATGCTCTTCACCTTTTCTACAGAGATGCCCATTTCCTCTGCCAACTCTTTCTGAGTAGCCAGCTGATGGGGAACGAACTCATGCAACGGTGGGTCGAGCAGACGGATTGTCACGCCGAAGCCGTCCATTGCCTCGAAGATTCCGTGGAAGTCTTCACGCTGCATCGGGAGGAGTTTGTCGAGAGCCACGCGGCGGCCTTCAGTTGTGCTTGCGAGGATCATCTCACGCATAGCCTTGATGCGGTCGCCTTCGAAGAACATATGCTCTGTACGGCAAAGACCGATACCCTTTGCGCCGAACTTGCGTGCTACGGCAGCATCGCGAGGAGAGTCAGCGTTTGTGCGTACGTCAACCTTTGTATATTTTTCTGCGAGGTTCATGATGGCAGCGAAGTCGCCTGAAAGCTCAGCGTCGACTGTCGGAACCTGTCCGTCGTAAACGTCACCTGTAGAACCGTTCAAAGAAATCCAGTCACCTTCGTGGTAAGTCTTACCGTTCATAGTGACAGTCTTTTCCTTGTAGTCAACTTCGATTTCACCGGCTCCGGATACACAGCACTTACCCATACCGCGGGCAACAACGGCAGCGTGTGAAGTCATACCGCCACGTGCAGTGAGGATACCTTGTGCAACTGTCATACCGCGGAGGTCTTCCGGAGAAGTCTCGATGCGGACCATAATGACTTTCTTCTTGTTCTCTGCCCAAGCCTCAGCATCGTCGGCAAAGAATACGATTTGACCTGTAGCGGCGCCCGGAGAAGCAGGAAGACCCTTTGCCATCACTTTGGCACGCTTCAAGCTGTCTTTGTCGAAAATCGGGTGGAGGAGTTCGTCGAGTTTCTGCGGCTCCATTCTCAGAAGGGCAGTCTTCTCGTCGATTTCACCGGCACGGAGCATATCCATGGCAATCTTCACCATAGCGGCACCTGTGCGCTTACCGTTACGAGTCTGGAGCAACCAGAGCTTACCATCTTGGATGGTGAACTCGAGGTCCTGCATATCCTTGAAGTAGTCTTCCAATTTCTGTTGAGTCTCGATAAGCTCCTTAGCGCATTCCGGCATGGATTCTTCGAGAGAAGGATACTTGGAAGCGCGTTCTTCTTCTGTGATGCCCTGAAGAGCAGCCCAGCGGCGTGAGCCTTCGATAGTAATCTGTTGCGGAGTGCGTACACCAGCCACAACGTCCTCGCCTTGAGCGTTGATGAGGTATTCACCGTTGAAGATGTCCTCACCGGTAGCAGCGTCGCGGGTGAAGGCTACACCGGTAGCGGAAGTTTCGCCCATGTTTCCGTAAACCATGGCTTGTACGTTGACGGCAGTACCCCATTCTTCCGGAATTTGGTTCATGCGGCGGTAGAGGATGGCGCGCTCGTTCATCCAGCTGTCGAACACAGCGTAGATAGCACCCCAAAGTTGTTCCCATGCAGATTCAGGGAAGTCCTTACCTGTTGATTTCTTTACGGCAGCCTTGAAGAGAGAAACCAGGTTCTTCAAATCGTCAACTGTCAGTTCTGTATCATTCTTAACGCCTTTCTCTTCCTTAACCTGCTCAAGGATTTCCTCGAACGGGTCGATGTCTTGTTTAGATTTCGGTTTCATGCCGAGAACAACGTCGCCGTACATTTGAACGAAGCGGCGGTAGCTGTCCCAAGCAAAACGAGGATTGCCAGACTTGGCAGAAAGAGCTTCAACTACAGTATCGTTGATACCGAGGTTAAGCACTGTATCCATCATACCCGGCATGGAAACGCGGGCACCTGAACGTACTGATACAAGGAGTGGGTTTTGGGCATCGCCAAATTTGTTGCCCGTAAGATTTTCAATGTGTGCAACAGCCTTTTCAACCTCTTCATTGATGAGTTTTACGACTGCCTCACGTCCGTGGGTAGTGTATTCTGTACAAACTTCGGTAGTGATGGTGAAGCCCGGAGGAACCGGAACGCCAATCAGGTTCATTTCCGCGAGGTTGGCACCTTTACCGCCAAGCAGATTCTTCATATCGGCACGGCCTTCTGCTTGACCGTTACCGAAAGTATAAATTCGTTTCATTACTTAATTAGGTTAATATATAAATATGTATAATTTGATACGTAGGTATGTGTGGTTTTGCAAATATAAATCAAATTAGTTAAATAAAATAATATTGTCGTGCTTTTTTTGATAGCTTTTGATAGATATTTGTGTCAGAAAAGTGAATTTTTGATACATTAAAAAGTATTTTTAAGGCTAAGTGTCTGTTTTGAAGAATGGTATTTTCATTTATGGGTGGGATGAAGATGAGCAAATTTCTCGAATGTTAAACTATGTGAATAAAATGGAAGGCGGATATGGTTATGTTCTGTTTTGATATTGGAACTAATCTTGTTTCGATATGAAATTATAACGGGGATTTGTATTTCGCATGAAACCCTTGGTGGAAGTGGAGCTTCAGGGTTGTGACAAATTTATAAAATTGTGTTTTTTAGTTGTTGCGGCTCTCTGCTTGTTTTGTCTTTTGATGGAATAGGCGGCATCTCGGCAATGACAAATCCACAAAACTGCGTTTTTTAATTTGTCATTGCTCTCGATTTGCACTATCTTTGTCCATCTAATTAATTGTAATTGCATTGGGACGTAAAAGGAAAGAATTGCCCGTGATTGAGGGCGTGGAAATACAGGGCGTAGCAGCCGAAGGAAAGAGCATCGCTCGTGTGGACGATTTGGTGGTGTTTGTGCCTTACGGTGCTCCCGGCGACATTGTCGACATTAAGTTGGACAAGAAGAAAAGGAGTTATGCGGAGGCGCATATCGTCAACATGGTGAAGCCTTCAGAGCGCCGTGTTGAACCGAAATGTGAGCATTTCGGGGTGTGTGGCGGATGTAAGTGGCAGCATATTCCGTATGAGGACCAGTTGGAATATAAGCGTAACCAGGTGGTTGATGCCTTGACTCGCATTGCCAAGGTGGAGCATCCGGAGGTGAAGCCTGCTTTGGGTTCGCAGGAGATTTTCGCCTATCGTAATAAGTTGGAATATACCTTCTCCAATAAATGTTGGATAACTTTCGAGGATTTGCGCAGCGGTAAGGAGATTGAGGACCGCAATGCGCTCGGATTCCATATTCCGGGAGCGTTCGACAAGGTGCTTGACATAAAGAAATGCTGGCTGCAGGATAATCTGTCGAATGAAATCCGTCTGTTTATCCGCCAGTATACGCTCTCCAAAGGGTATTCGTTCTACGATATCAAGGCGCAGGAAGGTTTTATGCGTACGCTGATGGTGCGTATTGCCAGCACGGGAGAGATAATGCTGATTGTCGTGTTCGGCCGTCCTGACCAGGAAGCGATAGAGGATGTGATGGCGGCGGTGGCTGAGCGGTTCCCGCAAATAACGTCATTGCTCTATGTCGTGAATCAGAAAGTAAACGATACGATTGGCGACCAGGAAGTGGTGACCTATCGAGGACGTGATTATATCAACGAAGAGATGGAGGGACTGACGTTCCGTATCGGTCCGAAGTCGTTCTATCAGACAAATTCGCGGCAGGCGTATGAGCTTTATAAGGTAGCTCGGTCGATGGCGCGCCTCAAGGAGGATGACCTCGTTTACGACTTGTATACAGGAACGGGAACGATTGCCAACTTCGTAGCCAAAGGGGTGAAGAAGGTGATTGGTATCGAGTATGTGCCGGAGGCGATTGAGGATGCCAAGCTCAACTCGAAGCTCAACGGAATTGACAATACGCTGTTCTTTGCCGGCGACATGAAGGACGTGCTCACAGACAGTTTTATCAACGAGCATGGCCGTCCGGACGTAATGATTATCGACCCGCCTCGTGCCGGCATGCATGAGGATGTGGTAGCGGTGATTCTCAATGCCCGTCCGGAGCGGATTGTCTATGTAAGCTGCAATCCGGCTACGCAGGCGCGTGACCTGGCAATGATGGATTCCCTTTACAAGGTGGAGGAAGTGCAGCCGGTCGATATGTTCCCGCATACGCATCACATTGAGAATGTAGTACGGCTGTCGTTGCGATAGTTAGCGTCAACACAAAATAAAAAAGAAGCCGAATCAGACTCATCAACGTCTGGTTCGGCTTCTTTTTATGTATGTTGTAATGAGTGTTTCCTGGCGAGGCGGTGGATGTTGGAGTTGTAATAGTCGGGATTGCCGGTCACGTTTTCTCCGACAAACGGAGGCCGTTTGTAGAGAGTGTCATCTGTCGGAATTTCAATCTCGGCCAGACTGATTCCCTCCAAATCACCGGCAAATATATCCACTTCCCATGTGAAACCCTCAAACGGGACGCGATAGCGGGTCTTTTCGATGACCGGCTTCTCGCAGAGTTGCAGCAGTTGGCGGGCTTCGTCGGCCGGGATTTCGTACTCAAACTCATTGCGCACGCATCCTTTGTTGCGCGACTTGACCGTCAGAAAGCCTTTTTCGTTGATGGTACGGACGCGTACCGTCGCTTCCGGGTTGCGTGACAGGTAGCCTTGCGTGATATGGTCGGCCGAGGAGGCGATAGCTTTGTAGCTGTCGTTGACTACTAAGTATTTATGTTCGATTTCTAATGCCATTTTGTATAAATAATAAAAATAAAGTGTCAAAAAGAATAATTAAAAAGGGGAAATGAACAATTTTGTTGCAATAATAGTAATTATCTTTGTAACGGTAGCTTTTCCGTCGTCAAAACTTGGCGAGCGGAAAGGAAACTGCTTGTGGGAGAGCTTGGGCATGTAGGGCTGCGTGAGTCCTGGTGACAATGCTCCGGCCTGCTAATTTAAAATTGAGGAGAATGTTATTACGACGAATATTAGTTGCTGTAATCATGGCGTTGGTCAGTCTTGCTGCTTATTCGCAGGCTGTTATAAAGCCAACGACTATCAAGGGAGTGGTGGTCGATTCCCTTTCACGGGAGGTTTTACCGTTTTCGGTAGTGTATCTGAAGGGCTCCGACCAGGGTGTTCAGGCCGATGAGAACGGACGGTTTGCCATCACTACTGACGTGAACTTCACCTGTATCAATGTGTCGACGATGGGCTATGTGGCCAAGGATATTTATGTAAATAAAGGAACGGTCAACGACCTGGAGGTCGAACTCGTGCAGTCGGGCGTCGCGTTGCGTGAGTTTGTGGTGAAGCCCGGAGGGGAGAAGTATTCAAAAAAAAACAATCCCGCAGTCATTTTCATGGAGAAACTTCGTGACAGGAGCGATGAGAACGCCCCGGAAAACCATGATTACTATTCCTACGACAAGTATGAGAAGATGACTTTTGCTCTCAATGACTTCACGGAGAAGAAGAAAGACAGCTGGATGATGAAAAAGTTCAAGTTTGTCTACGAGTATATCGACACGTCGGAAGTTTCGGGAAAGCCTATTCTTAATGTTTCCATCAAGGAGAAACTCTCGTCCGTTCATTACCGGCGTGACCCTCATTCGCTGAAGGAGTACGTTACCGGCACGAAGCGTGTGGGTATCGACGACATGTTTGACGAGCAGAGCGTGCAGATGTTTTTGGAGGATATTTTCCGGGAGGTGGACATCTATGAGAACAACATCACCATTCTGCAGAACCGTTTTGTCAGTCCGCTGTCACGCATCGGAGCGAGCTTCTACAAATATTATCTGACAGATACGATTCCGGTCGATGGCGTCCGGTGCATAGAGCTGAGTTTCCTTCCCCGCAACAACCGTTCCTTTGGTTTTGTGGGTCGCATTTATGTGCCTGAGGGTGACTCCACCATGTTTGTGAAGAAAGTATCAATGAGGGTTTCTGATAAAATCAACCTCAACTTTGTTGAAAATCTGATGATTGAGCAGACGTTTCAGAAGGCTCCCGACGGAACCCGCCTGAAGACGAAGGACGACATGATTGTGGAGTTTCAGTTGGTGTCGGGTACGCAGGGATTGTATGCCCGGAAGAATACCCGTTACGACAAGCACAGTTTCGAGCCTCCGGTCGATGACTCACTGTTCAAGGCAGAGGGTAAGACCATTGTTGCCGATGATGCGGAACACATGCCGGAGGAATACTGGGAGGAAAACCGTCTGGTGCCGATAAAACGACAGGAAAATGCCGTCGGAAAATTGTTGACGCGGCTTCGTGAAGTGCCCGTGTTCTATTGGACGGAAAAGGTGATTTCCGTGTTGGTCAGCGGTTACATTCCGACCGGAAGTCAGACTACCAGTAAGTTTGACTTCGGTCCGATGAATACGACGCTGAGCGGTAACACGGTGGAAGGTGTGCGTCTGAGATTGGGCGGAATGACGACGGCCAATCTCAACGACCGGTTGTTTGCCCGCGGCTATGTGGCTTACGGAACCAAGGACAGAGTGTGGAAATACGACGGAGAACTCGAATACTCGTTTGTCGATAAGAAGTATCACCCGAGGGAATTCCCGATTCATTCGCTGCGTCTGCATCATAAATATGACATCAACCAGCTTGGTCAGCAGTATATGTTTACCAATATGGATAATGTCTTTGTTTCTCTCAAGCGTCAGAAAAACGATAAAATCAATTATCTGCGTCTGTCGGAGTTGGAATACAAGCGAGAGTGGGTGTCGGGTTTCTCCTTTGCTCTCAGTCTGAAGCACCAGATGCAGGAGTCGACTCCCTGGTTGCCTTTCATTGATGGCAATGGCGTCAGCCATCGCCGTTATCAGCAGTCGTCCGTCAATCTGATGCTCCGTTATGCGCCGGGCGAGAAGTTCTATGATGCCCGCTTCACCCGCATTCCGATTAATTATGATATGCCGATTATCGTATTGAATCAGACTTACAGCCCCGGAAACATCCTGGGGAACCGCTATACTGTGAATAAAACGGAACTTAGCGTGCAGAAGCGTTTCTGGTTCTCCGCGTTTGGCTATACGGATGTCATCCTGAAAGGTGGTAAGGTTTGGAGTAAGGTGGCTTTCCCCGACTTGCTGCTGCCGAATGCCAACCTTTCCTATACCATTCAGCCGGAATCCTATTCCCTGATGAATGCGATGGAGTTTGTCAATGACCAATATCTGTCATGGGATGTGACCTACTGGATTAATGGAGCCATCCTGAACCATATACCTTTGATTAAATACCTGAAACTGCGTGAGGTTGTCTCGTTCAAGGGACTTTACGGTTCGCTCAGCGACCGGAACGACCCTGCGAAAAATCCCGATTTGTTCCGCTTCCCGGCCAATGCCTTGTGTCAGAAGATGGATAAGACTCCTTATATGGAAATGAGTGTGGGATTGGACAACTTGTTTAAAATCATGCGTATAGACTACGTGTGGCGACTGTCCTACCGCGATACGCCGGGAGTTGACAAGAGAGGTGTGAGAATCGCCCTGCATTTTGCATTCTGACAGAATGTTACAGAATTGTTATTTTTAGTGGTGTAAAAATACCTACATTTGCAAGAGATAATTGTGCCGAAGGCTGTTGATGGCCTTCCGAATTTTGGAAAATTGTAAACCCCTGAAAGTAATGAATTTGCAACCTGTGAAAATATTGGTGGTTGACGATGAGCATTCGATTTGCGAATTGATGAAAATCAATTTGGAGATTGCCGGCTACTCCGTCGATATGGCGTTTTCTGCCGAAGCTGCGTTGGAAATGCCGTTGGAGGAATATTCGTTGATGGTGTTTGACATCATGATGGGGGAGATGTCGGGGCTCGAATTGGTCAGCCGAATCCGTTCGGACAAAAGAATTGCCGATGTGCCTATCATTGTTTGTACGGCGTTGGGCAATGAGGAACCTCTGGTTGAGGGATTCAGTCGCGGAGCCGACGACTATATCCGAAAACCTTTCTCGATGCGTGAGTTTGTCTCGCGTGTGCGCCGCCTCCTGGAGCGCACGGGACGTCAGGCAAAAACGGAGCCAAAGCGGGTGGAATATGAGACGCTTTCTTTGGATATGGAGTTGAAAAGCTGCACGATTGACGGAGAAGAGGTGTCGCTGACGAAAAAAGAATTTGATTTGCTTTGTTTGTTCTTAAGTAATCCGAATAAGATATTCTCACGTGAAGAGTTGCTCAATCGCATTTGGGAGGCAAATACCTATGTGATTGACCGGACAATTGATGTCAACATCAATCGGCTCAGGAAGAAAATGGGACGTTATGGTGCAATGATTGTGACAAAACAAGGATATGGTTATGGCTTCAAGAAAGATATTTAAGTACAAGACAAAATTATTTCTGATTGTTAATGTCTTTCTTTGGATATTGGCTCTTCTATTTATATCCATCCAATATTCGAGAGAGAAAGAGTATAAGGCAGATGAGTTCAATACCGCTCTGCAGGTCTATAATTCCATCATTCTAAAGAATATAGAACAGACCGGACAAGTCAATGAGAAATTCGTGCGGGATTTGTTGCCCCACAAGGATTACCGGTTGACAGTCCTTGACTATGACGGCAATGTCCTTTACGAAAGCCATACGACTGATTCTATCGGAAATCACAGTAACCGGGCGGAAATCATGGAGGCAATCAAGGACGGAGAGGGACATACGCTGCGTCGTCGTTCTGCTGTCGACAGTTGCGACTATTTTTATTCGGCAAAGGCGGGAAAGGATGTGATTGTCCGCACGGCTGCACCTTACAGCACGGGATTGGTTGCGATGCTCAGCGGCGATATGGCCTATGTCTGGATTGTGATTGTTGTGGTTATCGTTATTAATGTAATACTTTATTTTGCCATTAGCCGTCTTAATGTGAGGGTAAGAATGTTGCAGGACATCGCACATCAGGCGGAATCCAATAAAATAATCGATTACGATACGGCTTCCATGCCGAACGATGAGTTTGGGGAAGTGTCACGCTCGATTGTGAAAATCTATAACGAACTGCGTCTGGCCATCGTTCAGCGCGACATGAGCATAGAAGAGGCGTTGTATGAGGAAAAGGAGAAACTGAGAATCAAGAATCAGCTTACAAGCAACATCAACCACGAGTTGAAGACTCCGGTGCATGCCATCAGGGGCTGTTTTGAGACCTTGCTGGAGAATGAAAACGACCTGTCGGAAGAGGTGAAGTCGAAGTTGCTCCAGTCAGGCTATGCCAATGCGATGCGTCTCAGCGATTTGCTTCATGATGTGGCTTTGATTACACAGATGACAGATGCCAAGGAAAGCATTGAGACCACGCCGGTCAATGTGCTGGAAGTAATAAAGGAAATATGTGCGGAAGTTGATGACTACAGTCCGGAGCGCAGGATGCGCATTAATCTGGATGTGCCCGATAATGTTGTTGTCAAGGGTAGCCGTCAGCTGATAGATGCCATTTTCCGGAATCTGGTCAACAACTCGCTGGCTTATTCAGGAGGCCGTGACATCTTTATCCGGTTGGTAGAGGAAACGCCGGACAAGTATGTGTTTGATTTCTATGATAACGGAGCCGGAGTGGAAGACAAGCATCTGGAGCGCATCTTTGAGCGTTTCTACCGTATTGACAGTGGACGGTCACGGAAAATGGGCGGAACCGGTCTCGGCTTGTCAATCGTCCGCAACTCGGTACTTTTCCATGGTGGAACAATTAAAGCGCAAAACAGAATGCCTTCCGGCCTGGAATTCATATTCTCGCTGAAAAAAACAAATTAATTATATTCTATGAGTCCTATTTTTACTGTAATTGTGGTCGTACTAGCCGTTCTGGCAATATTGGACCTTGTTGTCGGCGTATCGAATGACGCTATCAACTTTTTGAATTCAGCGTTGGGATCCAAAGTGGCGAAGCGGAGTGTTATCCTCATCGTTGCCTCGCTGGGTATCATGTTGGGTGTGCTTACTTCCAACGGTATGATGGAAGTGGCACGAAATGGAGTATTCCATCCAGGAATGTTCACATTTGAGGAGATTATGATTCTCTTTGTTGCTGTGATGCTTTCCGATGTGATTTTGTTGAACACTTTCAATTCGTTAGGATTGCCTACCTCGACCACCGTGTCGTTGGTGTTTGAGTTGCTGGGTGCGTCCTTGGCCGTGGCTTGCTATAAGGTTTGGCACACTCCGGACCTTGATTTCTCCGCTATCGGAGAGTTCATCAACACGGGTAAGGCGATGGTTATCATCTCGGGTATCCTTTCGTCGGTTGCGATAGCCTTTACGGTGGGAGCCGTGGTGATGTATATCTCGCGTGTGCTGTTCTCATTCCGTTATAAAGTGCCGTTCCGCCGTTATGGTGCTCTGTGGTGCGGTCTCAGCATTGTGGGTATTGCCTACTTTGCCATCTTTAAGGGAATGAAGAGCTCCGGTCTTATCAGCGATGAGTTCTCACATTTGATTAATGACCATATATTTGTATCCTTGTGCATCATCTGGCTTGCTTCTTCAGTGCTGTTCTGGATTCTTCAGCGTTTGAATGTGAACATTCTGAAGATTACAATTCTTGCCGGAACGTTTGCATTGGCACTTGCATTTGCCGGTAACGACCTTGTCAACTTTATCGGTGTTCCGATGGCCGGTCTCGACAGCTACATCGCAGCCGTCAATACAGGTTCGACTGATATGCTCATGACTTCTCTTTCAGAACCGGCACGTGTGAACATCTGGTTCCTCGTGGCCAGCGGTCTGATAATGGTGGTTACGCTGTTTGTGTCAAAGGATGCCATGAAGGTGGCGGAGACACAGTTGAGCCTGTCTTCTCAGAACGACGAGGAGGAGCGTTTCGGCTCTTCAAGATTCTCCCGCGCATTGGTCAGCATGGCTATCACATTGAACAATGTATATAAGAAGGTGACGCCTCAGGTGATTCAGGATAAGCTCAACAGCCGTTTCATCCCGGACGAGAATGCGGATACGACTGTGTCGTACGATATGATTCGTGCCGTTGTCAACCTGTCGGCTGCTGCAAGTTTGATTTGTATCGGTACATCTCTTCAACTTCCGTTGTCAACCACTTATGTGGTTTTCATGGTTTCGATGGGTTCTTCACTCTCTGACCGAGCATGGGGACGTGAAAGTGCCGTTTACCGTATCACTGGTGTGATGGTGGTTGTCATGGGTTGGTTTATCACGGCTCTTGCGGGCATCACGATTGCCTTCCTTGCCGGTCTGTTGCTGGCATGGGGTGGCTGGATTGCCTTGACGGCTCTGGTACTGCTCTGTGGTTACATTCTTTGCCATAATTCGATTTTCAAGAAGAAGGACAAAGCGAAAGAAGAAAAGTCAATCGCAATTATTTCTGAAGGTGAGAATGACTCTGACGTGCTTTATTCCTGCACGCATGAGGTATGTCAGACAATGGAGAAGGTTTCTCACATCTACAATCAGATGCTTGTGGCATTGTTTACCGAGAACCGCCGTCTGTTGAAGGAATCTATGGTAGCTTCTGAGGAAATTTACAATCAGGCCAATGAGCGGAAATACCATGTGATGAAGACGCTGCGCAAATTGCAGAACCAAAACGTGGAAACGGCTCACTATTACATACAGGTGGTCGACTACCTGACAGAGACATCGAAGGCATTGCTTCACTGTACGCGTCCGGCCTATACCCACATCGAGAATCACCACAAGGGCTTCACCAAGGAGCAGATTATGGACCTGAAGCTTGTGAATGACGGTGTGGACGGCATTTTCCTCAAGATTAACTCTATGTTGAGAGAGCGTGACTTCTCTGATTTGGATGAGGTGCTGCGTATGCGTGACATGCTCTTCGTAGTGATTGCCGATGCCATCAAGAACCAGATTCATCGTTTGAAGGAAGAGCAGGCAAGTACGAAATCAAGTATGTTATACCTTAATATATTGACTGAAACGAAGACAATGGTGCTTCAGTCGCGTAACCTGATTAAGTCGCAGGGTTACTTCCTTGATAAAATCAAGGTGGATGCTCATGCCGGACTTAGCGGAGGTAATGCGTAAGTCATATAGGTGTTGATTCTATAGTGTGCTATTAATGTTTGTGAAAGGGCGGCGCTTTTGCCGCCCTTTTTTTGTTAATTTAAAAACAAATGAATATATTTGTTTTATTATAAACTAAAAATAGAGATATGAGTGCTCCTGATTTCAGACAGCGGTTGCTTGGAATGCAAGACAACCTGCTCTCATTTGCGATGAAACTGACCGCAAACAAGGAGGATGCCCATGACCTGTTGCAGGATACGACCTGCAAGGCGCTCGTCAATGAGCACAAATTTATTGACGACAGCAATTTTAAGAGCTGGGTATTTACAATTATGCGCAACATTTTCATCAATAATTATCGTCGCATCGTAAGGGTGCAGACCGTTGTCGATAAGAGTGATGATTTGTATCAGCTGAATCTTCCACAACTTGAGAATCCGGAAACACCTGAGACGGCATACGCCATTAAGGAAGTGTCACGCTCGATTGCGAATTTGCCGGACGATTACCGGAAACCGCTCTCGATGCATGTGGCCGGCTTCAAGTATCAGGAAATCGCCGACAAGTTGAACCTTCCCTTGGGAACGGTGAAGAGCAGAATCTTTTTTGCTAAAAAAAGGCTTCAGGCGGATTTGGAAGATTGACAGCCGATGTGTTTGTGCCGGAGAAATGGGCCGGCTTGTAATGGTGCTTCTGGAGAGTTCAGCTCCAGGCATGGGAAACTTGAGTCCCGGAATGAATTTGAATAGATTGGTTTAAAAAGAGAATACCGGGTGAGATTTAGCGGATATTTCGGAAGGGCGGATAGGGGAGAAAGTCTCAAAATTTGAAGTGCAGTTTGTTATTGCACATAATTTATACTATCTTTGCATCCTGAAATTATTTTTAATAACTAAAATAAAAATTCATGGGTTATAATTTGCTTAAAGGTAAGAGAGGTATCATTTTTGGTGCCTTGAATTCCAATAGTATTGCATGGAAGGTGGCAGAGAGAGCCGTGGAAGAAGGCGCAATCATCACGTTGTCCAACACTCCGGTGGCTGTCCGTATGGGCCAGGTTTCCGAACTTGGAGAGAAATTGAATGCAGAAATCCTTCCGGCAGACGCGACAAATTGTGAAGACCTGGAAATGGTGTTTCAGAAGTCAGTCGAGATTCTGGGTGGCAAAATTGACTTTGTGCTGCATTCCATCGGTATGTCGCCAAACGTAAGAAAGAAGAGACTCTACGATGATCTTGACTACGATTTGCTTAACAAGACACTTGATATTTCGGCTATTTCGTTCCATAAGATGATTCAGACAGCCAAGAAGCTTGATGCAATCAACGAGTACGGTAGCATTATCGCCCTTTCGTATGTGGCAGCACAGCGTACGCTGTTCGGTTACAACGACATGGCAGACGCTAAGGCGCTGTTGGAGTCGATTGCCCGTAGCTTCGGTTACATCTATGGCCGCGAGAAGCATGTCAGAATCAATACGATTTCACAATCTCCGACAATGACTACTGCGGGTAGCGGTGTCAAGGGTATGGAATCTCTGATGGACTTCGCCAACCGTATGTCGCCTCTTGGCAATGCGGATGCTGATGAATGTGCAGACTACTGTATCGTAATGTTCAGCGACTTGACAAGAAAGGTAACAATGCAGAACCTCTATCATGATGGCGGTTTCTCAAGCATGGGTATGAGCCTTCGTGCTATGGACCAGTATGAGAAGAGCTTCGATAAGTACCGCAATCCGGATGGAACCATCCAATACGGATAGTAGTTCTTTTTTCTATTAAGAATAAAACATTATATATCGAATAAGGTTTTAGTGTGCTGACAGTCATCAGCGCTATTACCTTATTCGATATAAATTTTATTAGAGGAGTTCTATAAATTAAAATATTGTAGTACAGTTGTTTATATGGTTCCAAGAGCGTAAATTTGCAGAAAAT
>CALUMX010000020.1 GCA_944321875.1 uncultured Muribaculaceae bacterium | reverse complement strand
TATATTCCTGATTTTGTAAAATAGTCCTGTTTTTTTCAATTTGCTATTGGATTTTCCATAAGAATAGATAGTGAAAGCCGAGCGCAGAGGCAAGTGGAAACGGAGTTTTCAGAGTTGCTTCTGCCGAGGCGCCTCCTATCTTATGGAAAGATAGTGAAAGCGGAGCGCAGAGGCAAGTGGAAAACGGAGAATTCAGAGTTGTCGGCTTGTGGAAAAATGAACGAAACAGACCGCTGTTTTGTAACTTTTTCCGGCATAACTTGCGTAAGATGTGGGATCTTTTTCGTATTTTTGTACGATTTACGACAAATAAGAAAAAGTATGACAGAAGAAGAGAAATATAGTGCGAGTAATATTCAAGTATTAGAGGGATTGGAAGCCGTACGCAAGCGTCCGGCGATGTATATTGGCGATACCGGACCTAAGGGTCTGCACCATTTGGTCTATGAGGTAGTCGACAACTCAATTGATGAGGCTCTTGCTGGATTTGCTACGCATATTGAAGTAACAATTGGTGAGGATAATTCAATTTCTGTTCTTGATAATGGACGTGGTATTCCGGTCGACATGCACGAGAAGCTCAACAAATCGGCTCTGGAAGTCGTTTTGACGGTGCTTCATGCCGGTGGTAAGTTCGACAAAGGCTCCTACAAGGTTTCCGGCGGTCTGCACGGTGTCGGCGTGTCATGTGTGAATGCCCTTTCATCCTATCTTCGTGCGGAAGTTCGTCGTAACGGCCACATCTACATGCAGGAATTTGCCTACGGTATTCCGAAAGGCTCTGTTTCTGTAATCGGTGATACGGCAGAGACCGGTACGAAGATTTATTTCCGTCCGGACCCGGAGATTTTCCGCGAGACAACCGTCTATAATTACGACACGCTTGCCAACCGCTTGCGTGACCTCGCGTTCTTGAACGCCGGCATTTCCCTGAAGTTGACCGACCTTCGCGAACTTGACGAGAACGGCATGCCGAAGAGCGAGACTTTCTGCTCAACCGACGGTTTGAAAGAATTTGTCCGCTACATCGACTCCCGTAAGGAACACTTGATTGACGATATCATCTATATCAATACAGAGCGTCAGGGTATCCCTGTGGAAGTGGCACTCACTTACAACACGACTTACAACGAAAACATCTATTCGTTTGTCAACAATATCGACACCATCGAGGGTGGTACACACCTGACAGGTTTCCGCCGCGGTTTGACTTCAACGTTGAAGAAGTATGCCGAGGATTCCAAGATGCTCGAGAAGGTGAAGGTGGACATTGCCAGCGATGACTTCCGTGAAGGCTTGACGGCTGTTATCTCCGTAAAGGTGATGGAGCCGCAGTTTGAGGGACAGACAAAGACGAAGCTCGGCAACAACGAGGTAATCGGTGCCGTACAGACAGCCGTAAGCGAGGCTCTCCGCAACTATCTTGAGGAGCATCCGAAGCAGGCTCGCGCCATCGTTGAGAAAGTGGTGCTCGCCGCACAGGCACGCCACGCAGCCTACAACGCCCGCATGAAAGTACAGCGCAAGTCGCCGCTTGCCGGTGGTGGACTTCCGGGTAAGTTGGCCGACTGCTCTTCACGCACGGCTGAGAACTGCGAGCTGTTTATCGTCGAGGGAGACTCTGCAGGTGGTTCTGCAAAGCAGGGACGTAACCGCGAATTCCAGGCTATCCTGCCGTTGCGCGGTAAGATTCTGAACGTGGAGAAGGCGATGGAGCACAAGGTGTTTGACAACCAGGAAATCATCAGCATCTTCAAGGCTCTCGGCGTTACTATCGGTACGGAAGAGGACAGCAAGGAGCCGAACATCAGCAAGCTCCGCTACCACAAGATTATCATCATGACCGATGCCGATGTGGACGGTAGCCACATTGCAACACTTCTGATGACACTGTTCTTCCGCCGCATGCGTCCGATTATCGAGAACGGATACCTGTATATCGCAACGCCGCCGTTGTATAAGTGTACGAAGGGTAACGTTCACCGCTATTGCTGGTCGGACGATGACTTGCGCCGCTGTATCGATGAAATTGGCCGTGGCGATGAGAAGTCAGTGAAGGTACAGCGCTATAAGGGTCTTGGTGAGATGAACCCGGAACAGCTTTGGGAAACAACAATGGACCCGGAAAACCGCTGGTTGAAACAAGTTCATATTTCCGATGCTGCGGAGAGCGACCGCATCTTCTCCATGCTCATGGGAGAGGACGTAGCACCGCGCCGCGAGTTCATCGAGAAGAACGCCAACTACGCCAACATCGACGCCTAACCGCGCCCGATATATAACTAATAGCAAGGGCAACCTCATTGAGGTTGCCCTTGCTATATTTTTAAGGAATTCGTTTCTTGTTTTTGACTTATCAGCATTCCTTTTCTTTTCTCAATTCGCTCAATGCTTTTCCGTTATAGCTGAAATATTTTGGTCCTTGGTATGCTCCTGATGCATATTGCTTTTCTTCCGGTAGAAAGTTGGCAGTAAAGGCAGATAAGCTATAAAGGCGGCCTTCGTATTCAATTTTATCGTCACTTGCAATTTTGACAGGGAGTTGAAGGGCGTCGAATACAATTGTATCACCTACATTTAGCCCAATCATGTGAAACTTGAAGGGTGGTTTTTGTTTTTTACGTTGTTTTTCTTGAGAATCTGCCTCAATTTGTTTATCCTCATCTTTGCTTTTGCTGAGAATAGGTTTACCTTCAACATATATACATAGCTCAGAATCGTCAAGTAAGTCAGCAATGTCACGCATAATGTCTAACGCGACAGATGGTGCAATATTGAAGAATTCGCGATTTTGTCTTATGCGTAAGTCTGTCAGACGGTCAATTTGCTTATGTATCTGTTTCTCAACTTTGGCATATTTGGTCGTCTTAAGAGTTGCATAAATTTCAAAGGGAAGGGGTACGGCTGTATTGTCAAGTTCTTTGCTCCGAACGTTTACCGGCCGGGAGCTTTTTCCAATCTTGACCCAATCTTCCCTGAAACTTGGATTGGTCAGTATGTAAACAAATCCTGCTTCATTTTCCATAATTACTCAGTCTTGTTGATAAATACAAATATAGCGAAAGCGGGTGTAATATCAAAATGAAAGCGATTTTTGGGATTTTGCCTTGCTGTTTGTAGATGGACGCTGCACCGGCTTGTAGGGATGTACCCCAGGTGCATCCGAGGCAGGCAAAGTTGAGGAAAAAAGCGCCTGTGCGAGAATTTGCCTCGTTTTGTTGATGAATTGCGAATTTATCTCGGATTGACGGGGAATCGGATGCACCTGGGGTACATCCCTACGTTTGGGGAATTTGCTGTTTTGCGTTATTGGTGGGGTGGATGCTCTTTCTCTGAAAGGATGCTGAATGACAAAGAAAAAGGTAACTCTTTAGCCTGTTAGGATGGCTTCGGAGTTACCTGTCTTTTTATATTATCGTGAAATCAGCGGATGAAGACGCCGTTGAGCTGGCGGCCGGAGTTGATGCCGAGACGGCGGGCGGAGAAGAATTTCTCGTGGTTGCACTTGGTGCAGAGCCCGGGGTCGCAGATGTTGAGGGCACGGATGCCTTTCTCCAGCAGAAGGTAGGTGTTGGCTCCCACAAGGTCGATGTGGGCTTTGCCGGTCGTATGGTTGCGCTCCATTATTTCTCCGATGGGGAGGCCGTGGCGCTCAAACATGTCGACTACCTCGTCGCCTACTTCAAAACAACTTTGGCAGATGGACGGGCCGAAAATTACCTGTATGTCCTCGACTGACGCTCCAAGGTGCAGCATTTCGTCGACTGTCGCGGTGGCGATGTGGTAGGCTGTCCCTTTCCATCCGGCATGGGCAGCGGCTACTACGCCGGCACGCATGTCGGCAAAGAGCATCGGCACGCAGTCGGCTGTAAATACTCCGACGGCAATGCCCGGAATGTTGGTCACCAGTGCGTCAAATCCGTAAAGACGCTCCCTTCGGTCGTTGGCGTCGCTCTGCAGGATGCCGTGGTCGATGACGGCCACGTTGGCGCTATGCACCTGACGCGCAGTCAGCAGGTCGTTGTCGGAGATGCCGAGGCGGTGGCAAAGCTCGGCGCGGCACTCAGCGACGTGCTGAGAGGTGTCGCCCGTATAGTCGCAGCAATTGAAGCCTGAATAGGGGTCAAAACGGTCGACGGCTCCCCGCTCGGTCGTGAAGGCACAGACGCTGTCGGAGCTTTGGTTGAAGAAGAGTTCCCTAATCATCCTTGTAGTTTTCTTCCCAGTACTCATCCGGCCATTCCACATCCCACGTCTCTTCTTCCTCTTCGGGCGATTCCTGCTCGATGATGAAGTCGTCCTCTTCCGTCACGCGGTGCGTGATGTCGAGGTCGCGGTGCGTGATGCGGCACGGTATGCGGTTGTCCTCGTCGTTGATGGTGCGCCAGAGCACATCCTTCAGCTCTGCCAGGCCCTGACCTGTTACGGAGGAAATGAAGACGGTCTGCACGCCCTCGGGCAGGTGCTGGCGCATTTCCTCAATCAGTTCGTCGTCGAGCATGTCGCACTTGGTGATGGCGAGCACGCGTCCCTTGTCGGCAAGGTCGGGGTTGAACTGCTGCAACTCGTTGAGCAGGATGTCGTATTCCTTCTTGATATCGTCGGCATCGGCCGGAATCATGAAGAGCAGCACGGCGTTACGCTCGATGTGGCGCAGGAAGCGCAGACCGAGTCCGCGGCCCTCGCTCGCACCCTCGATGATACCCGGAATGTCGGCCATTACAAATGACTGCGCGCCACGGTAGCCCACGATGCCGAGGTTAGGCTCCAGCGTTGTGAACGGATAGTCGGCAATCTTAGGCTTGGCAGCCGAGATGGAGGACAGGAGTGTCGATTTTCCGGCATTCGGGAAACCTACGAGACCCACGTCGGCCAGCAGTTTCAATTCCAGAATGACGGATTTCTCGATAGCCGGTTCTCCCGGTTGCGCATAGCGGGGTGTCTGGTTGGTAGCCGATTTGAAATTCCAGTTGCCCAATCCTCCGCGGCCTCCGCGCAGGAGCTTGATTTCCTGTCCGTCGTCGGTCACCTCACAGAGGAATTTGCCGGTGTCGGCATCGTAAACAGCCGTTCCGCACGGAACTTCGATAATGCGGTCCTCGCCGTCCTTTCCGAAGCTGCGGCATTCGCCGCCGGGCTGTCCGTCGGTAGCGAAGATGTGGCGTTGATATTTCAGGTGGAGCAATGTCCAAAGGTTGCGGTTACCCCGGAGGATGATGTGTCCTCCACGTCCTCCGTTTCCGCCGTCGGGGCCTCCTTTAGGCACATATTTGGCGCGGTGGAAGTGGCATGAGCCGGCACCGCCCTTGCCCGAGCGGCAAAGGATTTTCACGTAATCTATAAAGTTTGAACCTGCCATAGTGGAACAGAATTGTGTTATAAAAGTCAATAATCAGAAAAACAGGCTATTCGCCGGCGGCGAATTGCATGAGGTAGGCTTTGATGAAGCCGTCGATGTCGCCGTCCATCACGCCGTTGACGTCTGAAGTCTGGTAGCCGGTGCGGTGGTCCTTCACGCGGCGGTCGTCGAAGACGTAGCTGCGTATCTGTGAGCCCCATTCGATTTTCTTCTTGCCTGCCTCGATTTTGGCCTGCTCAGCCATACGGCGCTGCAATTCCATATCGTAGAGTTGCGAGCGGAGCAGTCGCATGGCGTTCTCGCGGTTGTCGAGCTGAGAGCGTGTTTCGGTGTTCTCGATGAGAATCTCGCGCACCTCGCCTGTATCGGGGTCCTTATAGTTGTAGCGCAGACGTACGCCGGTCTCCACCTTGTTGACGTTCTGTCCGCCGGCACCGCCGCTTCGGAACGTATCCCACGAAATGTCGGCGGGATTGATGTTGACTTCGATGGAGTCGTCGACGAGCGGAGTGACAAATACGGAGGCGAAAGAGGTCATGCGTTTGCCCTGCGCGTTGAACGGCGACACGCGCACCAACCGGTGCACTCCGTTCTCGCTCTTCAGATAGCCGTAGGCAAGGTCGCCTTCCACCTGGATAGTTACCGACTTGATGCCGGCCTCATCACCCTCGACCAGGTGTACAATCGACGTACGGTAGCCGTGGTTCTCACACCAGCGCAGGTAAAGCCGCATCAGCATCTGCGCCCAGTCCTGGCTTTCCGTACCGCCCGCGCCTGAGTTGATTTTCAGTACGGCGCCGAGCTTGTCCTCCTCGCGACGGAGCATGTTGCGCAACTCCACCTCCTCAAATTGGTGGATGGTACGCTCGTACATTTCATCCAGCTCCTGCTCCGTGATAAGACCTTCCTTGACGAAATCGAAACCCAGTTCAAGCTCGCCCACCATTTTTTCTATCTCTTCGTAACTGTCTATCCAGAAATGCAATTCCTTTACTTTGCGCATCTGCTTTTCGGCCGCTTTCTGGTCTTCCCAGAAATTGGGAACGTGAGTGCGCAGTTCCTCTTCTTCTACTTCGATTTTCTTGCTGTCGATGTCAAAGATACCTCCTCAACGCCAGCTTGCGTTCTATCGTCTCTTTAAGTTGCTCTTGTGTAATCATCTAAATATAAAATTTTGCGTAAAATTACGTTTTTTCCCGCAAATCTGCAAGTTCGCTCCTCCGGCGGCGGGAAAATAGTCAGTCAAAAGTGTTGCATAAACAAAATAAATAGCTACATTTGCACCACACTTGCGGTAGTAGCTCAGTTGGTAGAGCATCAGCTTCCCAAGCTGAGGGTCGCGGGTTCGAGTCCCGTTTACCGCTCCATTGAAACGCGAGGGGGATTACCTATGACAGGTAATCCCCCTCGCGTTTATTTTTATGCAGATTGTCAGATGTTTATCCGGAATAAATCGAGAGCGTTGCGGTCGGTTGTCCGTGAGACTTCGTCGATGCTTACGCCCAGCGTATCGGCTATCTTGGCGGCGATGTAGGGCACATAGGAACTTTCGTTGCGCTTGCCGCGGTAGGGCACGGGGGTGAGATAGGGGCAGTCGGTCTCAAGCAGGATACGGTCAAGCCCGATGTGGGCGAGCGTTTCCGACAGCCGTGAGTTCTTGAAGGTCACCACACCGTTGATACCGAAATAGAAATCGCCGAAGCGACGGATGCTGTCCACGTCGTCACGGGTGCCTCCGAAACTGTGGAACACGCAGCGCGGGAGCGTGCCGGAATAGTTGGCAAATACTTCGGTAATCTCCGCAAGTGCATCCCGGTTGTGGATAATCACCGGCAGGCCGCGTTCCTCTGCCCAGTGCAGCTGTACGTCGAACGCCTCCATCTGCTCGTTGCGGAATGTGGTATCCCAATAGAGGTCGATACCCACTTCGCCTACGGCAACAAACTTATGACTGTCAAGCAATTCTCGCGTCTGTTCCAGTTGTTGACGGAATTCGGCGTTGACCGATGTCGGATGCAGTCCCATAGCCATCGACGTGTAGGCCGGATAGGCTTGATGAGTAGCCAGCATCTGCGGCCATGTCTCGAGGTCGACGTTGGGGAGGACAAGATGGCGCAGACCGGCAGCGACAGCGCGGTTGACGACATCGTTGCGGTCTGCGTCGAATTCTTCCAGATAAATATGTGAATGCGTATCAATCATCGGTTGTTACTTGTTGCGGCCCATGACCATCGTGTCGAACGATTCAAAGAAAGCCATCGCTTCTGCCGACAGGTTGCTGCGCTTCAGCGCCTCAAGAGCCTGGTTGTTGTAGCGGTCGATTTGCTTTTGGCACACTTCGTTGATGTTCAGACGGTCGTAGATGGCTGTCACTGCGGCAATTTTCTCTCCTGCCAGAGGCGCAGGCTCGCGGAGCCAGTACTGAAGCTCTTCGAGGTCGGCACCTTTTGCCATGTTGAGCGCGGAAATCAGCAGATAGGTCTTTTTATTGTTCATGATATCGCCGCCGATGTTCTTGCCGAATACCTTCGGGTCGCCGTAGACGTCGAAACGGTCGTCCTGCAATTGGAACGCAAGGCCGAGATTGATGGTGAAATCGTAGAGAGCGTCGGCTGTCGCCTTGTCGGCGTTGCCGAGGATAGCTCCGATGCGGCAGGCTCCTGCGAGCAGGACGGATGTCTTCAGCCGTATCATTTCGATGTATTCCTCAATCGTTACGTCGGCGCGTGTCTCAAACTCCATATCGTATTGCTGTCCCTCATAGACTCCGATGGCCGTCTGGTTGAAAGCGTCGAGCAGTTGCACGGCCTTCTCCGGTTCTACTCCCTTCGTGAGCAGTTGGCTGGCCATGGTGAGCATGGTATCGCCGGAAAGGATGGCCACGTTGTTGTTCCACTTGCAGCAGACGGTAGGCTTTCCTCGGCGCAGTGAGGCGTGATCCATCACGTCGTCGTGGAGCAGCGTGAAGTTATGGAACATTTCGATAGCGGCAGCCTGGCTCAAGGCATCTTCGGCACGGCCACCCACAGCCTCGCAGGCAGCCAGCAGAATGGCGGGGCGCAGGCGCTTTCCGCCTTGGGAGAGCCCGTAGACGATAGGTTCGTAGAGCCCGGACGGTTGAGCCGGATACTGGATTTCATTTACGGCCTTATTGGCCAAGTCGATGTATTCTTCAATTTTGCGCATATCGATGATATTAGTATAAGACAAAGTTAATGTAATTCGTCCGATTATTCGTATCTTTGAATAATTAAAAATAAGATTTATGAAATATTTTATGATAGCCGGTGAGGCTTCCGGCGATTTGCATGCCGGCCGCCTGATTGCCTCGTTGCGCAAGCGCGACAGTGAGGCTTCGTTCTGTTATCTTGGCGGTGACTGCATGGAGGAGGCTTCGGGAGTGGCTCCCGTCATCCACTACAAGCGGATGGCCTACATGGGCTTCTCTGCCGTATTGAGCCACCTGCCCGAGATTCTGGGCAACATGAAGGAGGCACGCCGTGCCCTCGACTCGTTTGCTCCCGATGCGGTCGTGCTAATCGACTATCCGTCGTTTAACCTTAAAATCGCCCGGTATGCGTGGGAGAAAGGCATACCGGTCTACTATTATATATCTCCGAAGGTATGGGCGTGGAAGGAATATCGGGTGAAGCAGATAAAAAAGTACGTCAGAAAGGTGTTCTCCATTCTGCCTTTCGAAACGGAATTCTTTGCTCGCCACGGTTATGCGGTTGACTATGTGGGAAATCCGACGGTCAACGAAATCGAGGAGGCGCGGCAGTCGTTTCCCTCGCGGGAAGAGTTTCTGTCGTCGCTCGGACTGTCGGCCGATGAGCGTGTCATCGCCCTCCTGCCCGGCTCGCGGCTGGGTGAGATTCGCAGCAACCTGCCGATGATGGCACGCGCCGCGGAACGCTATCCGGGTTATCGCTTTGTCGTGGCGGGGGCTCCTAATGTGTCCCACGACTTCTATACTGCCGTACTTCGGGAATCGGGAGTGAACCGTCCGCCGCTGATTGTCGACGGGTCGACTTATCCGTTGCTTTTTCATGCGCGTGCGGCACTTGTTACTTCGGGAACAGCCACGCTGGAGACCGCCATTATCGGGACTCCGCAGGCAGTGTGCTACCGTGCCAACGGTTCAAAGCTGGCATACAATCTGATGTCGAGAATTTTGAAGGTAAAATATGTCTCGCTGCCCAACCTGATTGCCGACCGTGAGGTGGTGCCGGAGTTGTTGCTCCATCACTGTACGGAAGAGAATATGGCGGCGCATCTTGACCGGCTTTTGCCCGATTCGCTGGAACGTCGGACGATGCTCGACGGTTACGCTTTCATACAGCAACGGCTTGGAACGACCGACAGTGCCGACACGGCTGCTCGGGATTTGATGGACGATTTAAAACGCAGAAAAGCATAATAGATTATGGAAAAGTTTCAGGTGACGATATTGGGTTGCGGCTCTGCGAAGCCGACTTTGCGTCATGCTCCCAGCGCACAGCTGGTGAATTTCAGGGACAAGCTGTTTCTGATTGACTGCGGCGAGGGAACGCAAATGCAGCTGATGCGCGCTCATTGCCGCTTCAACCGTCTTCGCCACATCTTTATAAGTCATCTGCACGGCGACCATTGCTATGGATTGCCCGGATTGCTGTCGACGATGGGGCTGACCGGTCTCGACGGCGAGGTGGTGGTGCATTTGCCGGAGGAAGGCGTGCAGCTGTTTAAGCCGCTGCTGGACTATTCCGCCAATGGTCTGCGGGTGGAGTTTGCCCCCTACAGCTATGGTAATCATATTATCTATGAGGATAAGTCTCTTACTGTCAATACCGTGCCGCTGAAGCACCGGCTTCCGTGCGTTGGCTTCGTTTTCCGTGAGAAACCCCGGTTGAGGCATCTCAACAATGAGATGGCCCGTTTCCATGAGGTTCCCGTAAGGGAGCGTCAGGCTATTAAGGAAGGGGCTGACTATGTGAAACCCGACGGAACGGTTATCCGCAATGAGATTCTGACCACTCCCGCCGAACCTTCGCGCACCTATGCCTATATATCCGATACGTTGCCGTTGAAGGCCGTTATCAGCGAGGTGACGGGTGCAGATTTGCTTTATCATGAAGCGACTTTTCTCAATAATCTGGCACCGCGGGCGAAGCAGACTTGTCACACGACGGCGGCCGATGCCGGACGGATTGCGCGAGAGGCGGGCGTTAAGCAATTGATTATCGGTCATTTCTCCTCCCGCTATCTGAACGAATCGCCCTTGCTGGAGGAGGCAAAGGCAGAGTTCCCCAATACGCTGCTGGCAAGGGAAGGGCTGACGGTGGATGTCTGAAAGCCTACGATTTGTCATTTTGTTACGGAAATACTATCTTTGCATGCGTAAAATGAAAGATTATGGCCGAATCAATTCATATTGATATAAAAAACACGTTCCGGCAGAAGATGCCGAAATATGCCAAATACATTCCGGGTTTTGTATATCGTTGGGTGGCTGATTTTATCTGTCAGGACGAGTTGAACCGTCTGCTCGACGAGAATGAGGGGCGGACCGGCTGGCGTTTTGCCGAAGGATTGATGAAGTCGCTTGACATTACGCTGAAAGTGGAAGGTCTGGAGAACATCCCTGAAACGGGCCGCTTTGTCTTTGCCTGCAACCATCCGCTGGGCGGTCTTGACGGCATTGCCTTGATTGGCATTCTTGGAAAAAAATACGATGACGGCCTCCGCTGCATGGTCAACGACATTCTGATGGCTGTGAAGCCGTTGGAAAACGTGTTTCTTCCCATCAATAAGCATGGGGCCCAGTCTAAAGCCTCGATGAAGGCACTGGATGAGGCTTATATGGGAGATTCCCAGATTCTTATGTTTCCGGCAGGACTTTGCTCACGGAAGCAGGACAATGGCGAGATTTGCGACTTGGAATGGAAAAAGTCGTTTATCGCAAAGAGCGTGGAGACTCAGCGGGATGTAATTCCAATACATTTTGAAGGCCTTAATTCGCAATTTTTTTATAAATTTGCAAGGTTCAGGAAGCGTGCCGGCATAAAATTCAACCTTGAGATGGTGCGCCTGCCGCGAGAAATGGTAAAGAGTAAAGGAACGACCTATACAATTCACATTGGCAAACCGATTCCTTACACGGTATTTGACAAGAGCCGGACCCAGCAGGAATGGGCGAAGTATGTGAAGGATGTGGTCTATAGCCTGAAGTAATATGAATAAAATGAAAGTTGAGAGTATCATTGCGCCGGTGCATAAGAGTCTGCTCAAAATGGAGCTGACTGAGGCCCGGTTTTTGAGAAATACGAACAAGGGACAAAATGAAATCTATATTGTGGACGCCGAAAACTCGCCCAACGTAATGTGGGAAATCGGTCGTCTGCGTGAGATTGCATTCCGTTCTTCCGGAGGCGGAACGGGCAAAAGTGCCGACATCGATGAGTTTGACCTGATGGATGAGCCGTGCCAGCAGTTGGTCGTTTGGAATCCGGATGCGGAGGAAATCATCGGCGGCTACCGTTTCCTGCTGGGAGAGAACATGACTTTTGACGAGAACGGACGTCCCAACATCGCGATGTCGCACATGTTCGGATTTTCGGACGACTTTATCAGAAACTATCTTCCGTATACGCTTGAGCTGGGACGCTCGTTTGTGTCGGTGGAGTATCAGTCGACCAAGGCCGGAGCGAAGGCTCTCTATGCGCTTGACAATCTGTGGGACGGATTGGGCGCGCTGACGGTGGTTTATCCGCAAATCAAATATATGTTTGGAAAGATGACCATGTATCCGGATTATCCTCATGAGAACCGGAACATGATTCTCTATTTCCTTAATAAATATTTCCATGACCCTGAGCGGCTGGTTTATCCGTTGACGCCGCTTGAGACAAACATCGACGAAGCGCAGATGCGCCGAATCTTTGTGGGCGGTTCGTTTAAGGAGGATTACAAGATATTGAACACGGCAGTTCGTGCCAACGGCATGAATATTCCGCCGCTTGTCAATTCCTACATGAATCTGTCGCCCAACATGAAGGTGCTGGGTACGGCTATCAATGATGAGTTCGGTGACGTGGAGGAAACCGGTATTCTGATTGCCATCTCTGATATTTACGAGGAGAAGAAGCGCCGGCATATCCGCTCGTTCTACCAGCGTTTCATCGAATACCGTCAGGATTTGATACATCGGATGCGTGAGTATGCACGCAATCGAAAATAGTGAATGTTATGAAAAAAATTGCTACTGTTCTGGCGGCATTGGGGATGTCGCTGTTAGGACCGGGGGCTGTCGCAGAGACGCCTTTGGTCTATGAGGCTTCCACCTCCGGCAGTGTCGGTTCGGGCGACTTCGCTCCGTACTACATGATGTCGAACAACGGAGGTGTTCTTACACAGCCGAAGTCGTTCACTCTTAGGGCAAAAGCCTATAAGGACTTGTCGCTCTCCGAGCGTTTCAGCTTTTCGTTCGGCGTAGACGCGCTTGGCGGCTATCAGTCGGAATATACTCAATATGACCTCGCCGACTATCCGATTGCGGGTCAGGGTAAGCATCCGTCGGCCGTGCTGCTGCAGCAACTTTACGGAGAGGTGAAGTATCGGAGTCTGTTCCTCTCGTTGGGAATGAAGGAGCGCTCGTCGGCGTTGTTTAATTCCCGGCTGGGTTCAGGCGACTTTATTGAGTCGAACAATGCGCGGCCGATTCCGCAGTTGAGAGCGGGATTCGTTGATTTCCAGGATTTTCCGGGAACGAAAGGCTGGTTGCAGATTCAAGGCGAGCTCTCGTTTGGAAAGATGGTGGAGAATGGTTGGTATGACGAGCATTTCAGTTTCCGTGACGGAGGTGTCAATCTCGGAAAATACTACCACTACCGCCGGCTTTACTTGCGCTCGAATCCTGACAAGCCGCTGTCGGTGACTGTCGGTATGCAGCAGACCACGCAGTATGGCGGTGTGACACGCACCTATAAGGATGGAAAAGTCATCAAGGAGGATGCGGTAGACATGAACCTCAAGAATTTCTTCCGTCCGTTATTGCCGATTGGTGGTGAGGAGGCAGAAGGAAACGAAGGTTTCTGCTATGGTAATACCATCGGGTCGTGGGACTTGGTGGCACGCTATCGCTTTGCTGATGATACGCAACTGAAGGCTTATTTCCAGTGGCCGTTTGAGGATGGTTCGGGTATCGCAAAGTGCAACGGTTTTGACGGTATCTGGGGATTGGAATACAATAATCCGAATAAAAAAGGAATTGTAGCAGAGGCGGTTATCGAATATATTGACTTCACCAACCAGAGTGGTCCGATTCATTGGGCACCGCAGTTCTTCGATGGTCCGGGAATGGACGGTCAGGCAACGGGTAACGACAATTATTACGATAATTTCCGTACGTTTGCCTACAGTAATTTCGGAATGTCAATCGGTTCTCCTTTCATTTCCTCTACCATCTACAACCGGAGCGGTTCCAACAATATTTATGACAGCCGCGTGCGGGGAGTGCATCTTGGAGCATCGGGCTTTGTGTTGCCGTCACTCGAATACCGCGTGCTGTTTTCCTACCGCCGCTCATGGGGGTCGTACAATCTTCCTCGGCTTGAGCTTGGGGAGAACACTTCGTTCATGATTGAGGGAGCCTATCATTTCCCGAAGATAGAAGGTCTCTCGGTCAAGGGACAGGTGGCGATGGACAAAGGCAATATGTTTGGCGACAATTTCGGAGTGCTTCTTGCTCTTAGTTATCAGGGTTTCTTAAACGTTTTCGGAAAATGAAAAAATTACACATTATATATATAGCACTTCTGATGTTGGTAATGACGGGGTGCACGCATAATAATGGAGATATTGACCACTGGTTCGGCATGTGGAAGGTGGAGAGCATCACGGTTGATGGGAAGACATTGGATTCGTATGAAGGAAATTTCTTCTTCAGTTTCCAGACGTCCATCTTTTCGATTACGAAGCGGGTGGGGGAAAACGGATATCAATTCTATGGAGAATGGAAAGAGACTTCCGAGAATACTATCCATCTGAAGATGGCCAATAATGACCATGTGCCGTCGGGTATTTATTTTGAGCTTGAGCAGGATTTCCATTACACGGTATCGTCGGGCGACAAGCTGACGATGGAGAAAACGACCGGTGACGGGCATGTGGTGGCTTATCATTTGAAAAAGTGGTAGGGCGCTGTTGAGGCGAATGGCTTCGGCTCGGCAGAATCAAAGCTGAAAACTTCGTTTTCCCTTTGCTTTTGCGCTCGCCTTGCACTATATTTTGATAATATAGGCTTCGGCTCGGCAGAATCAAAGTTGAAAACTTTGTTTTCCCTTTGCTTTTGCGCTCGCCTTGCACTATATTTGCATAATGTAGGCTGTGGTTTATGGGCAATCGAAAAAGTGGGTTGTCTTGCATGGCTTCTTATTGAATTAGTAAATTATTAAAAATCAGATAAATGAACTTTGTAGAAGAATTAAAATGGCGCGGCATGATTCATGACATGATGCCGGGCACGGAAGAGCAACTGCAAAAAGAAATGACGACGGCTTACGTGGGTATTGACCCGACTGCCGACTCTCTGCATATCGGTCACCTGGTGAGCGTGATGATTTTGCGTCATTTCCAACGTTGCGGCCATAAGCCGATTGCGCTCGTTGGTGGTGCAACTGGTATGATTGGTGACCCTTCGGGAAAATCAGCAGAACGTAACCTCTTGACTGAGGAAACATTGCGTCACAATCAGGAGTGCATCAAGCAACAACTCTCAAAATTCCTTGATTTTGAGTCGGATGCACCGAATGCTGCTGAGCTTGTCAACAACTATGACTGGATGAAGGAATTCTCCTTCCTTGATTTCGCGCGTGAGGTAGGTAAGCATATCACTGTCAACTATATGATGGCGAAGGACTCTGTGAAGAAGCGTCTGAACGGTGAGGCTCGCGATGGTCTGTCCTTTACTGAATTCACTTATCAGCTTTTGCAGGGTTACGACTTCCTGCACCTTTATAATACGAAGGGCTGTAAGTTGCAGATGGGTGGTTCTGACCAATGGGGCAACATCACGACTGGTGCCGAGCTGATTCGCCGTACCAACGGTGGCGAGGTGTTTGCGTTGACTTGTCCGTTGATTACGAAAGCCGATGGTGGTAAGTTTGGTAAGACGGAGTCGGGTAACGTATGGTTGTCTCCGCGCTACACATCACCGTATAAGTTCTATCAGTTCTGGTTGAACGTAAGTGACGAAGATGCAGAGCGTTACATCAAGATTTTCACTTTCCTTTCCCGTGAGGAAATCGAGGCTCTCGTGGCAGAACACAAGGAAGCGCCGCATTTGCGTCTGCTCCAGAAGCGTCTTGCCAAGGAAGTGACTATCATGGTTCACTCTGAGGAGGATTACAATACGGCTGTCGATGCTTCCAATATTTTGTTCGGAAACGCAACTGCCGATGCGCTTCACAAGTTGGACGAGGATACGTTGCTGGCTGTCTTTGAAGGTGTGCCTCAGTTTGAGGTATCAAGAGACGTAGTGGCTGGCGGAGTGAAAGCCGTTGACCTTTTTGCGGAGCATGCGAAGGTGTTTGCTTCCAAGGGTGAGGTGCGCAAGCTCGTGCAAGGCGGAGGCGTTTCGATGAATAAGGAGAAACTTGCTGCTTTCGACCAGGAGGTGACAACTGCCGATTTGCTAGGTGACAAATATTTGATTGTTCAACGCGGAAAGAAAAACTACTACTTGATTATTGTCAAGTAAATTTTCTGTCCGATGCATTGAAGATACAGGCGGAGCGGGCCGGTTCTCTCAGAGAGCCGGCCCGCTCTCGTTATTGTCCGTTTTTCCGATTCTGAGTGCTTTCTACTCGCTCAGTTGGCTGGACGGTTTATTCTGTGCGATTCTAAGAGCGTTAAAATGCCTGTTTAGGGATGGTAAATGCTTTATTTATAGTTTGTTCTTCGCAATTTGATTTGTCCCGGATTTTGAGGCAGAAAAATTGGCCGGCTTCTGTATGGTCACGATTGCTGCCATGGCAGGCGGTTGGTGGTTGAATTTGTTGGGAAAGTGTGGGGAATTTGCTTATTATTTGTTGTTATAGGTTGTGATTTTATAAATGGTTGTTTTTTAGGAGAATAATGCCTGTTGTTACAATATGTCGCCTGAAGTATAAAATTAGGAAGTCTCAATTGTTAAAATTAACAATTGATGTGTACATTTGACCGTGAATTTACAAACTGTAACTATGCCGGCAGGTTTTTATGAATTAAATGTAAAACAACCGAGAATAGTGTAAATAACGAGTAGAAAAAGCCTCAAATTTGTGATGATTGATAAATTTCTGTCGTTTTTTCTGAGATTTTTGAACCTGTAAAAAATCAGAAATCATGTTGAATTTTGTGATAAAAGATATTCAGAATTGTCTATATGCTTGATAATTTGATGGTTATGATTGCTTTTGTGACGAACTTGCCCTTGGGTGATAAACGGCAAAAAAATCGACGGAAATAATGAATAAATGTGAAGTTATTCTTGCATTCTTTAAAAAAAAACACTAACTTAGCATGGTGCTACCAGTGAAAAACCGAGATTTAAAGACGAAGAATACTTAGTAATTCTAACTCTTTTTCGGTTTTCGCCGAAAAGCCGAAAAATTAGTTACTAATCTTAATTTTCCTTCGGAAATTAACAAATTTAGGGCATTCGTGTGCTTTTAATTTGGAAGATTTGTTTCTAATCTTGCTTGTGAGAAAAATTTTTTATGTGTTTTATATAATTGTTTTGTTTTATGAGACTTAAGAAAATTGTCCTTTTGATAGCGATGTTCTTGCTTTCGTTGCCGGCTATGGCCCAGGTAACGGTAAAGGGTATCGTTATTGATGCCGAGACCGGCGAGCCGATCATCGGTGCAACAGTCCTCGAGAAGGAGCGACCATCTAACGGAACGGCTACAGACTTCGACGGAGCCTTCTCCTTGAGTGTCGCATCATCCGATTCTCACATTACGGTGTCTTCTGTGGGTATGGAAACAGTTGTCATGAAAGTACGCACAGGGGAAATGAAAATCAAGTTGGCTGCTAATAGTCAAGTGCTTGAAGACGTGGTCGTAACGGGTATGTCAAAGGTTGACCGCCGTATCTTTACCGGTGCAACTACCCAAATCGACGCAGACAAGGCGAAACTTGATGGTGTGGCAGATATCTCACGTTCACTGGAAGGACGTTCTGCCGGTGTGTCTGTGCAAAATGTATCTGGTACGTTCGGTACAGCGCCGAAGATTCGCGTGCGTGGTGCAACTTCAATCTACGGTGCTTCTAAGCCTCTTTGGGTTGTCGATGGTGTCGTAATGGAAGATGCAGTAGAGGTTTCAGCTGACCAATTGTCTTCTGGTGACGCAGTTACGTTGATTTCTTCTGCAATCGCAGGTCTTAACTCGGACGATATCGAAAGTTTCCAAATTTTGAAGGACGGTTCTGCAACATCTATCTATGGTGCGCGCGCCATGGCAGGTGTGATCGTCGTTACAACTAAGAAAGGTAAAGCAGGTAGCACACGCATCAGCTATACTGGTGAGTTGACTACTCGTTTCAAACCTCACTATAATGAGTTCAATATCAGTAACTCACAAGAACAGATGGGTATCTATAAGGAAATGGAGCAAAAGGGTTGGATGGAATTCGCAACCGTAGCACAAGCTGCCACTTCCGGTATCTATGGTAAAATGTATGAACTGTTGGACAGCTACGACCCGGAAACAGGTTATGGTTTGGCTCACACTCAAGCTGCGATGAACGGCTATCTCCGTGATGCAGAGTACCGTAACACTAACTGGTTTGACGAATTGTTCAGCAATGCCGTGATGCAGAACCACTCTATCAGCATCGCCGGTGGTACAGATAAGGGTAACTTCTATACTTCTCTTTCTGTAATGAACGACCCGGGATGGACAGCATCCAGCAACGTTCGTCGTTACACATTCAATGCAAACGCATCTTATCAGATTTCTCCGACATTGCGTTTCTCTGTTTTGACATCTGACTCTTATCGTGAGCAAAAAGCTCCGGGTACTCTGAGCCAAGGTGTTGACGCAGTGAGTGGTGAGGTTAAGCGTGACTTCGATATCAACCCGTATAGCTACGCTATCAACGCATCCCGTGCTCTTGACCCTCACGAATTCTATAAGAGAAACTACACAGACTTCAATATTTTCCACGAATTGGAAAACAACTACATCGACATCAACGTGGTTGACTTGAAGTTCCAGGCAGAGTTGAACTGGAAGCCTCTCAAGGAGTTGGAACTTACAGCTCTCGGTGCTTACCGTTACCAAAGCTCTGTACAACAGCACTATGTGAAAGACCACTCTAACCAGGCTAATGCATACCGTGCAGGTATCGACCCGGAAGACGCACTTATCCGTGACGCCAACCCGTTCCTCTATACGGACCCGGACGATCCAAACGCACTGCCTCAGACAATCCTTTCTAAGGGTGGTATCTACTACAACGATACTTATACAGTGTCTCAATATGACTTCCGTGGAACAGCCAACTTCAACAAGGTTTGGAACAACACTCACATCTTCAATATGTTGGCCGGTCTCGAAGTAAGCTCAACAGACCGTAAGCAAATCAGCTGGGAAGGTTGGGGCTTCGTTTATGACAACGGTGGTCTTCCGTTCTACGACTATAAGCTCTTCAAGCAGCAAGTAGAAGAAGGTCATACATACTATGGTATCTGGCCGTCTTACCGTCGTAGCTTTGCATCATTTGCCAATGCAACTTATTCATACGATGCACGTTACGTAATCAACGGTACTATCCGTTATGAAGGTACCAACAAGTTGGGTCGTGCCCGCAGCGCTCGTTGGTTGCCTACTTGGAACGTATCTGCAGCATGGAACGCTCATGAAGAAGATTTCTTCAAGAACAACATCGATCCGAAGTATCTCTCTCACGCAACAGCTCGTTTGTCTTACTCATTGACAGCCGATTCAGGTCCTGCTGAAATTTCAAATGCAACTCCTATTTATACACCGGGTACAATCTGGCGTCCGGGTGCTAACGACCAGGAACTTGCTTTGATTCTTTCTAACCTTGGTAACTCAGAGTTGACTTACGAAAAGAAGCATGAGTTCAACGTTGGTTTCGACTTCGGTTTCTTGAACAACCGTATCAACGCAACAGCTGATATCTACTTCCGTAACAACTTCGACTTGATTGGTCTTACATATACACAAGGTGTAGGTGGTGAGGCGATTAAGTATGCCAACGTAGCATCCATGAAGTCGCACGGTGCCGAAGTGACAATCTCTACTCGCAACATCGAGACAAAGGATTTCTCTTGGACAACCGACTTGACTTTCTCAAAGACTAAGAATGAGATTACAGACCTTGAGCCGCGTACACGTTCAATCGATTTGGTCAACGGTGCCGGTTATGCATTGGAAGGTTATCCTGTACGTGCCTTGTTCTCTTATCAGTTCGTGGGCTTGAACTCTGAGGGTATTCCTCAAGTAATCAACGAAAATGGTGATGTTACTACTACAAACGTAAACTTCCAGGCTTACGATAATAAGTACTTGGTATACGAAGGTCCGACAGACCCGACTATCACTGGTGGTTTCGGTAATACATTGAACTGGAAGGGATTCCGTCTCAACCTCTTCTTGACTTACTCATTCGGTAACAAGATTCGCCTCGATCCGGTCTTCTCTAATGTTTACGATGACATGCAGGCAATGCCTCGTGAGTTCGCTAACCGTTGGACTATGCCGGGTGATGAGACTAAGACAAATATTCCGGTTATTTCCAGCAAGCGTCAGAATGCAGTTGACTCTTACTTGAACCGTGCTTACAGTGCATACAACTATTCAACTGAGCGTGTTGCCGATGGTGGCTTCATCCGCTTGAAGGAAGTTTCCTTGACTTACGACCTTCCGAAGTCATTCTTGGAAAAGATTCACTTCACTTCTGCATCTCTTAAGGTTCAGGCAACTAACTTGTGTCTGCTCTATGCTGATAAGAAGTTGAACGGTCAGGATCCGGAATTCTTCAACACTGGTGGTGTTGCCGTTCCGACTCCGAAGCAGGTAACATTTACTTTGAGATTTAGTCTATAACAGTAACACTTTAACTTACAGAAGTTATGAAATTTAAAAGCTTATTATATATAGGTGTTGCGGGAATGCTGTCGCTGTCATCTTGTAATGACTATCTTGACAAGTTGCCGGACAACCGTATCGACCCGTCGACTCCGGAACAGCTTCAGCTGATTCTTGTTGCCGGTTATACAGACTCCAACTATGGAGCAATGTGTGAAATGAGTTCTGATAACCTCGTGGATAACCATGCACCTGATGCAAAGGGTATTAATTATCCGACGACAGCGTCTTACGAACCGATGGATGACCAGTTCTTCGCATGGCAGGATGCCAACATGAGCAGTATGCAGGATTCTCCTACAGCTGTTTGGCAAGGCTGCTACAGCGCAATTGCTGCTGCCAACCACGTATTGGAAAAGGTGAATGAGTTCCGTTCGGAAGGCCTTTTCACTACCGGTGAGGAAGCTGAGCGCTTGGATGCTGCCGAGGGCGAGGCTCTTATTATTCGTGCTTATCACCACTTCCTTTTGGTCAATCTGTTCTCAATGCAGTACCGTGGTGCTGAGAGTATGAACGACCAGGGTATTCCTTATGTAACAGTACCTGAAAAGGTGGTTCAAGTTGACTATCAGCGTGAACCGGTAGGCGTTGTTTATCAAAAGATTGAGGAAGACCTGCTGAATGGTCTCGAGAAGCTCAACGATCAGTTCTACTCAGTACAGAAGTATCACTTCAATACTTCTGCTGCCAATGCCTTTGCAGCCCGCTTCTATTTGTTCAAGCGTGAATATGATAAGGCGGAGATGTATGCTAATAAGGTATTGGGCGAAAATCCGGAAAGTTTGCTCCGTCGCAACAGCTATTGGTTGCAGAATTTTACAAGTTTGGATGCTGATGCTGCTGCATACTATTCCTCAATGGCAGACAACAACCTGTTGCTCCTTCCGACTAACTCAGTGATATTCCGTCGTATATGTTTCGGAGGAGTTGGAACTCGCTATGCTTACAATCGCGAAGCCGCTACTACCACTCTTTATGGTGATGGTCCGACATGGACAGGCTATCTCCCGACAATGGGTTCTCACCTTTATGTCAATGGTAAGCAGGATTACGGATTTTGGCCGTCTTGGGCGTATGAGCAATTTCAATACATCGATAAGGTTGCCGGTATCGGTTATATCAAGTGTATCCGTAATGAGTTTACGATGGAAGAGACTTTGCTCGTACGTGCGGAAGCTCGTATTTTCTTGAACCGTTTGGAAGAAGCTGCAGCCGACCTTGAAATCTGGAGTCAGTCGCACGCTACTGCGTTGGAACCAATGCCGGTACTGACAACTTCATTGATTGAGTCTTACTATGACCGCAATGTAGAGATTGAGGATACGAAATCTGACCCACGCCCTTATATTCTTCAGGATTTGAACATTGATACATGGTTCCCGACTGAGAAGTATAAGGTTACACCTGAGAATCTGCCTTACTTGTGGTGTGTACTCCACTTCCGTAAGATTGAGACAGTCTACACTGGTTTCCGTTGGTTTGATATCAAGCGTTTCGGTATCGAAATCGAGCATAAGATTGGAACAACGGTTCACAAGCTTCCGTTGAACGACTTGCGTCGTGCATTCCAGGTACCGAGCGAGGCAATCTCTGCCGGAATGGAACCGACTCTGCGTGTTTCCACAAAATTGCCGCAAAGTTCATTTACAAAAGCAACATTAGAAGCTAACAAATAACAATTAAGTATATGAAAATCAGTAAATATATATTAGGTTCGGTATTAGCCTGCGGTCTTGCATTGCCGTTCACATCCTGTGACGACAATGACCTGAATCCAACCAGTATCTTTGAATCGGAAGAGGGTGCATTGGATCCTTATTCTCCTACTTATCAGCTTGATAAGTATTGCGATGACGTTTTCCGCACTAAATACAATCTTCAGATTATGTATAAGCTGGAAGACGTGGCTGCTGATATGAACTATAACTTGGTGCCTGCTGAATACGATAAGTCTGTAGACTTGGCTGTATTGTCAGATTATCTTTGGTTCCAGGTTTATGACAAGGTGGTTACTTCTGATGAGAACTTTATGAAGAAGTATTCTCCACGTCTGCTTCACTTCATCGGTTGCCCGGCCGTGAATGCTGCTAACCAGACAATTACGCTGGGTTTGGCTGAAGGTGGTTTGAAGGTTACATTGTTCAACTTGAATGAAATGGACCCAAGTGACGTTTATCAGTTGACTGACCGTTACTTCCATACAATGCACCATGAGTTTGCTCACGTGCTTCACCAGACAAAGACTTATCCGAAGGTGTTTGACCAGCTTTCTGTAGGTCACTACGATGCTTTGGGATGGCAATATCGCGACACTCGTGTAACTGCAACACTTGGATTCGTTACACCTTATGCCAGCGGTCAGCCTCGTGAGGACTTTGCAGAGACTATTGCTTGCTATATCTGCTACACGGATGAGACATGGAACGATTTGCTTCAGACGGCAACTGAGCCTTGGATTGAGAGTGGAAATTCCGTTATTAAGAATCCGGCGGGCGACCAGGATGGCGTTGACGGTAAGGCTCTGATTCTTCAAAAAGTTGATATCGCACGTACATGGTTCCGTGATGCGTGGGGTATCGATTTGGATGCTCTTCGTGAGGAGGTGCAGTTACGTCAGACAACTTATAATGAGGCTAAACTCAATGAGTTGAGAAAGTTGGTTTATGACATTCCTGTAGGCGATGCCGCTCAGAAATAGGTATAACTATCTAAATTGTTTTGAATTATGAAAAAAACATTTGCAATTATATTTTCTCTTTCCATGCTCTTCGTCTTCACTTCCTGTTTTAAGACGGAAGATTCGATTTGGGAAGAATCTCCATCTGAGAGAACGAATAAGGCACTCGCTGAATATCGTCAATATCTTTGTGCAGCAGAGAATGGATGGGTCTTGGATTATTTCGCTAACCCTTTTGAACAAGGTTATCCGTTGTTGTTCAAATTTGATGAGCATTCAGGTGTTATCATCGGTGCCAAAAACAGTGTCTCTTCAGGAAATGCATATAAAGAAGAGGGTCCAAGTTCCTACGAGTTGATTGCTGATAATGGTCCGGTCCTCACTTTTAACACTCATAATAGTTTGCTGCATTGTTTCTCTGACCCACAAGAGGATGGTCTCGGACACGAAGGTGACTATGAGTTTATGATTATTAGCGGTAACGAAAATGAATTCTGGCTTAAAGGTAAGAAGCGTGGATATATGATGCGTATGTATAAGGCTCCGGTCGACAAGACTTGGGAGAATATTTACACTGAGCTTGAAACTATTAAGGGTCAGATTTTCAATCCGTCAGTGAAAGCTTTGGTGCTTGCTGTGGGTGAGGAGCGTTATCGTGTCAACAATCCTGCGCAAGGTTTGCTTGAACTTTACCCAATTGACAATGCTAATGCTTTAGCTGATTACTACAGCTATAATGTAGAACTCGACGGAACTCTCCGCCTGATTGACGCCTTCCGTGGTGCGAATGGAGACTTGAAAGTTTCAGCTTTCCGCATGAATGACGAAGGTATGCTGACAAGCGTTGAAGGTGATACACCTGCCACAATCTCTGCTGGTGCGCTCAATGAGTTTGTCTTGATGCCTAACATGTCTTGGCGTTGGAATAAAAACTCTTTGAAGGGTACGGTTGCAGAGCAGTATACAACGTTTGTTAATGAAATTCGCAAGACTGCTTATGGTGCTGTTCAATATATTGACTTCAAGCAGAACTCATCAGAGAACTCATATTCAATAGTTATCAAGACACAGCGTGTTACGGGTTACTTGCTGCTGACAGCTAAAGCTGAAGGCGAGGATAAATTAACGCTTACTCTCGATCTTGACGGTACTAAGGCCAGCACTTCTTTCGAGGCGCAGAATGGTGTAGTATTCTATGATGAGTTTGAGTCATTGCGTACGCTTTTGACAACAGTTGCAACTACCTATACGTTGTCAACTCCGTCTACAACTGCTCCGCTCCAAGTTACATTTAAGGATGCTGCAGGTAGTGAGATTCCTTGTGATATGAAGTAGTCCCATTGACAATTCATAAAACACATTAAGCCGCTAGTGCCTTGGCATTGGCGGCTTTTTTGTATCTCAAACGGAAAAATTGAGCAATAGACGGGTGTCTCTGTACTTTCTATTATGGCTACAAACTGTAATTATTTTGTGTTTACGATTGAAAAAATCTTGGATTAATTCTTGTTTATCTGATATTTTTACTATATTTGCCTTGTGTATTTTGAAAAGTACAACTCGCTTTTTGAATATTATTTTGTTTAACCAATCAATAAATCTATGAAAAAATCATTACTTTTTACGGCTGCTTTGGCATCAGCAGTGGGTTTCTCTGCTAATGCACAAACAATGCAGGTTTCTGCATCTCAAAATTTGACACCAATTAAGGCAGAAAAAGCTGCGGTTGCTAAAACTTTGAAAGTGACAAAGCAAGGTTTCAAAGCTTTAAATGGAGCTAAGCCTCAATTTAAGGCTGAAGGTGGTGACTTGTTGTATGCTATCCCAGGAGAATCTTTCTATATGGGACTTGTTCAAGGTTCACAACAAGGAAATGATGGTTTGTACTATCCGAATGCTACTTTGGTACCTGCAAAGGCTGATTTGTTGTTTAAGAATCTTTCTGCAAATGCTGAAACTGGTTCTTTCGAATGGGAATACATGGTCTATGAGGGAAATCAAGCATCAACTCTCACTTATGAAGGTAAAGATTTTACATTCAATTCAGAGGGTTTTGCACAGTACAATTATCCGATTCTGAAAGATACGCAATCTGGTAAGACTTATGAATTCGGTACTTGGACAAGCAAACAAGGTCCTGCAAGAGGTTTCTATCAGACTGGTGGATATGCAGGTATTACAGAGCAAGATGGTGCTTTCCTTGGTGTTCAGAACTGGAACTTCCACACTGAAGAAGATGAGAACGCAGGTTTGACAGCTTACCCGGGTGTAGGTGCAAGCGAGGATGAAATTTGGACTTCAGTTCTTGGTGAGTCTTTGCACGCTGTTTCTTTCGGTGCTATGTATCCGGCTCCTGCAACAGGCTATGGCGTTTCTTCAGTCGTTCTTAATGTAATTGCTGATGGTGATTTGACAAAACCTCTTACGTTCAATGTTCGCAAGGTGGAAATTCAAGGTGACCAAGCTATGGTAGGTGATGTTATAGCTTCTGGTTCTGCTACAATCGCAGAAAATGGATTCCCTTCATTTATTACAGGTGCTGACATTACAACAATCCAGATTAATCTGCAGGAGAAAATTGGTTCGACTGTTGCTAATACTTACGTAAACGTTGATGGCCCGATGTATTATGAAATCGAGGTTCCAGAAGGATTGACAATTGAACCAATTGGTTTCTACAGCTCAAATGAGGAGGTTTCACCGTTAACATACGTTGCATTCGACAATGGCGCAATGTTTAGCTATAACAACCTTACAATGAAAGATGGTGGTGTTTGCCAGGGCTTGCTCTTCGCAATCGACGCTACTTTCTCTTGGATCAAGTCTCTTGATGGTAATGAGTTCCAAGTTCCGGTAGAAGGTGGTTCAAAGACATTTGCAATGGATGCTCTTTTCGTTCCGAATGGTTGGGTAATTTCCGATTCTGCAAACGCTTTGTATGATTGGATCGACGAGCCGACTACAAGCTATGATGAGAACACAGGTGATATGTCTCTTACTTTGACAGTTCAACCTCTTCCTTCAGAAATCAAGTCACGTCACTCTTTCGTGAAGGTTGCTTCTCTTGGTTCATTTACTGAAATCTTGGTTGAGCAAGGTGACGGTTCAAGCGTAGAGGGTATCGATGCTGGTACTACTACAGTTCGCGTAGAGGGTAACAACTTCGTTGTAAACTCTGATAGCGCTACAGCTGTTGAAATCTACAACATCGCAGGTCAGAAGGTTGCTGCTGCTGCCGTTAACGGTGAGACAGTTGTTCCAGCTGGTGACTTGGCAAACGGTGTTTACGTTGTTAAATTCGATAACAACAAGGTTGTTAAGGTGTTGAAATAATCCTTGACAGGTAATACCTAAAAATATGGCGGCCGCCCCATGCTTGGGGCGGCCGCTTTCGTTTTTTTCGGCTTACTGTGCTACGTTTGGATGGTTCTTAACGCGGATTGGGGCATGAAAAATGAAAAAAAGGAGAATTAATGCTGTGATATTCCGCACTTTGTTGTAATTTTGTCGCCTATAACATAAACCCCAAACGTTTGTCATGTCCTAATGGCTGTTTTGGGTTGAAAAGGCTGTCTGATGGAAGACAGCGAAGTAAAGGAATTGTGATAATCTAAAAAAACGAAAAAGAAAAAATGAATGTAGCAATCGTAGGCGCAAGTGGTGCCGTGGGTCAGGAATTCCTGAGAGTCCTTGATGAACAAAATTTTCCGATTGATGAATTGTTGCTGTTTGGCTCTAAACGCAGCGCAGGTCGAAAATACACGTTCAAAGGCAAGGAAATCACGGTCAAAGAATTGCAGCATAACGATGATTTCAAGGGTGTAGACATCGCCTTTACCTCTGCCGGTGCATCCACTTCCAAGGAATTTGCGGAGACAATCACGAAGTATGGTGCTTTGATGATTGACAATTCAAGCGCGTTCCGCATGGATGCTGACGTGCCATTGGTAGTGCCGGAGGTGAACGGAGCCGATGCTCTCAATACACCGCGCAACATCATTGCCAATCCTAACTGTACGACAATCCAGATGGTAGTAGCGCTGAAGCCGCTGCACGACCTCGCCAAGATACGCCGTGTGCATGTAGCCACTTATCAGGCTGCCAGCGGTGCGGGTGCCACAGCGATGGACGAATTGGTGGAGCAGTATCGTGAAATTGGTGAAGGTAAGCAGCCGACGGTCGAGAAGTTTGCCTATCAGCTTGCCTATAACGTCATCCCGCAAATCGACGTGTTTACCGACAACGGTTACACGAAGGAGGAGATGAAGATGTTCCACGAGACGAAGAAAATCATGCATGCCGCCGATTTGGATGTGAGTGCGATGTGCGTACGTATCCCGGTAATGCGTGCCCATAGCGAGGCTATTTGGGTGGAAACAGAGCGTCCTGTGAGCGTTGATGAGGCCCGCAAGGCGTTTGCCGCAGCTGAAGGCGTGGTTGTGGTCGACAATCCGGCTGAGAAGGAATATCCGATGCCGCTGTTTGTAGCAGGCAAGGACCCGGTTTATGTAGGCCGTATCCGCAAGGATTTGACCAACGAATGTGGTCTGACGTTTTGGGTGGTTGGTGACCAGATTAAGAAGGGTGCCGCTCTCAATGCCGTGCAGATTGCACAGTGGTTGCTGCGCAATAAGAAGTAAACTACAAAGTGAAATAATAAATGGCCGGGAGGCAAGAGGCGTATTTACGTCTTTTGCCTCCCGCTGTTTTTGCCGGGTTCGCTGTTTTTTGAGATTTTACGGTGAGAAATCTTCGGTTTCGATTTGTCTTTGCGTCCACCTTTTGCTAAATTTGTGGAAGATAGGCGGCGGCTTGGCAGAGTCAAAATTTGAAAACTGTGTTTCCATTTTGCCTCTGTGTTCGCCTTTCTTTATCTTTGAATAAGATAGGCTGCGGCTCGGCATAAAAAATCAAGCAAGCTTGTTTTTTCTGCTCTCGCCTTTCTTTATCTTTGAATAAGATAGGCAGCGGCTCGGTATAAAAAATCAAGCAAGCTTGTTTTTTCTGCTCTCGCCTTTCTTTATCTTTGGATAAGATAGGCTGCGGCTCTGCATAAAAAATCAAGCAAGCTTGTTTTTTCTGCTCTCGCCTTTCACTATCTTTGTAATCAAATCTTAACCGTGAGTCTCTATGGCAGATTTCTTGAATTTCAGCATACAATTCCCTATTACGGATCCTACCTGGATTTTCTTCATTGTCTTAGGTATTATTTTGTTCGCTCCGATTTTGCTGGGTTATCTGAAAATTCCACATATCATCGGTATGATTCTCGCCGGTGTGATTATCGGAGAGCACGGTTTGAACGTAATTGCCCGCGACGACAGTTTCCATCTGTTCGGTAACGTGGGACTATATTACATCATGTTCCTTGCCGGTCTGGAGATGAACATGACCGACTTTAAGCAAATACGCACCAAAGCCGTTATTTTCGGTCTGCTGGGATTTATCATACCGATGGCGCTCGGTTATATCGTTAACTCTTATGTGCTGCAGTATGCGGCTGTTCCCTCGATGCTTATCGCCAGCATGTATGCCTCCCATACGTTGGTCTCCTATCCGATTGTGAGCCGCTACGGAGTAGCCCGCCAGCGGAGTGTCAGTATTGCGGTGGGCGCAACGGCCATTACCGACTGCCTGACGCTGTTGCTGCTTGCCATATTGGGCGGACTCTACAAGAAGGGCGGTGTTGACAATCTGGCGTGGCTGTGGTTGGTGCTGCGCGTCCTACTGCTGGGCGCTTTCGTGATATTTTTCTTCCCTCGTATCGGCCGCTGGTTCTTCCGCAAGTACACGAATGGTGTGCTTCAGTTTATTTTTGTACTCGCCCTCGTGTTCCTTTCTGCCGGACTGATGAAATTTGTCGGCATGGAGGGCATTCTCGGCGCATTCCTCGCCGGATTGGTGCTCAACCGTCTGATTCCTCACGTTTCGCCGCTCATGCACAATCTCGAGTTTGTGGGCAACGCTCTCTTCATTCCCTACTTCCTTATCGGAGTGGGCATGATGATTGACCTGCGCGTCTTTTTCGGCGGTCTGGAGGTGATAGAGGTGGTGGCCGTGATGGTCGTGATGGCTATCGTGACGAAATGGATAACGGCATGGGTTACGCAACGCGTCTGCAAGTTGTCGAAACCCGAGCGGGGCATTCTCTATGGCCTCAGCCTTGCCCGCGCTGCTGCGACGCTCGCGGTGGTGCTTGTTGGCTATGGCATTATCCTTCCCGACGGCAGCCATCTGCTCGGGTCGGAGATTCTGAACGGCGCCATCGCCCTGATTCTTATCACTTGCATCGTCAGCTCCTTCGTGACGGAGCGTGCGTCGCGCAAACTCGCCCTCAGTGAGGTCGACACGACCGCCCATGCGACGGATTCCGACAAGATACTCATTTCCGTTTCCAATTCCGAGACTTTCCCGTTCCTCGTCAGCCTTTCGCTGCTCATCCGCGGCGAGGATGACGACAGCAATGTGGTTGCCGTCCATGTCGTGAGCGACAAGAACGCCAATCAGCGTACGGCACGCACAGGTAAGATGATGCTCGACCAGGCCGCCCAGATGGCTTCGGCCGTGAAGGTCGACATGAAGACCGTCAACCGCTACAGCGCGAACGTCGCTACCGGCGTAATCCATACGTTCAAGGAGCAGGAGGCGGCGACAATGATTATCGGATTGCACCATAAGGCCAACGTGGCCGATGATTTCTTCGGCAACATCGCCCACACGCTGCTCGACGAGGTTCACCGTCAGGTGATGGTCGTAAAGATGCTGATGCCTTTCAATACGATTCGCCGCATCGTGGTGGCTGTGCCGCCCAAGGCGGAGTTTGAACCGGGTTTCCCGAAATGGTTCGGCCATCTGATTAAGATGAGCCGCAATCTTGGATGCCAGATATTCTTCTACGCGACGAACGAGACGCTCGCCTTCATTGAGCGTCACTTGCGGCTGCGCAACTACATGGACATGTCTCGGCTTGTCGAAATGTCGTCGTGGGACGATTTGCTAATGCTGACGACGGAGGTTAACAACGACCATCTCTTCGTGTTTATCGGCTCGCGCCCGGGGTCGGCGTCCTACCATCCCAGCTATGAGGAGCTGCCGGCACAGGTAGGCCGCTACTTTGTCGACTGCAGCCTGATGATAATCTATCCTGACCAGTACAACGAACAAGTGCAGGGTCCGGCATTTACCGACCCGCTGAAACACTATCCGGCCGAAGGCAAGTCGGGGTACGGGGCAGGAGTGTAAGCTGCTGTTTTGAATTTTAGTGGAAATAGAGGTCATGGAACGCGTGTTTTAGGTTTGTTTCAGTTCTGTTTTTCGTTTATGCCCGTAGCGTAAAACCAGAGCCAGCACCCGACTTCATGGCGAATGAAATCTAAACAGCTTCAGACTTGAATAAAACAATCAAAAAATAGAGAGCTATGACTAACGTTATTCTTTTTGACGAGAAAGACACGTGGATTGACTTGCTTCCGATAGCCTATACCCGTCCGGTGGCAGATATCCGTGTCGGCATTCTGACCATACGCGAGAAATGGGAACGCATGCTTTCCGATTGTGATTTCTCCTATCAGACGAAAGATTATCTGTCGTTGAAATATCCGACCGTCTATATGGGTGAGAACCTCTATATCGCCGGCAATGTGTGTCCTGACCCGAAAATTGTGGCGGCCGTACGCGCGTTGCGTCGTGGAGAGGCGTTGAAGGTGGGCGACAAACTGGTGGCTTATTTCGGACCGAAAGACGATTTCGACAGCCGGAAATTTTCGGTTATCGATTACAAGGAGCCGCTCTGCATTATCGGACAGCTTTACGACATTTTCCTGAAAAACGGCGAGCAGCTTCTTTCCGACTACCGGATGATTACGGCCGGCCGTGACTCACGTCCGTTGAGCAGCACCTGTACGCTGATTGGCCCGCGGATGCTCGACGACGGAACGCCGGCTATCTTTATCGAGGAAGGCGCGTGGGTGGAAGGCGTGACGCTGAACACGACTGCTGGTCCGATTTATATCGGCAAGGATGTTACCATCATGGAGGGTTCCTGTATCCGTGGCGCATTTGCGGCTTGTACGCACGCGCAGGTCAACATGGGAACGAAGATTTACGGAGCCACGACGCTCGGCCCTTACTGCAAGGTGGGCGGCGAGCTGAACAATGTGGTGATGATTGGCTACAGCAACAAGGCGCACGACGGCTTCCTGGGCAATGCCGTTATCGGCGAATGGTGCAACATCGGAGCCGGTACGAACGCTTCCAACCTCAAGAACGACTATACGGAAATCAAGTTGTGGAATTACCGCAGTCACCGCTTCCTGCGCACAGGTCTGCAGTTCTGCGGCCTTATCATGGGCGACCACTCGAAGGCCGGCATCAACTGCATGTTTAATACGGCGACCGTCATCGGCGTGGGTGTCAACGTCCACGGAGCCGGATTCCCGCGCAACTTCGTTGCCTCGTTCTCGGAGGGTAGTGTAGCGGGTTATACCGATGTGTCGGTGACAAAATTCTTCGACATCGCAAAGCGTATGATGGCCCGCCGTGGCATTACGCTCAGCGAGACCGACAAAGCCATCTTTGACGCTATCTACAATATCGCTGATGCCTACAAGTAGGCGAGCGTCGTATTTTTCAAACCTACAGGAAAGTCCGGACCCGGCCAGCGCCGCGTGCCGGACTTTTTTTGTGCTGGCCGTTCGAAAAGGTTGGGATAAACCTATGAGGTGTGATAAATAAAGTTAAAATATACGACTGTAGTGTTAAATATTTTCACAAAAAGAGCTAAAACCCCCATTATTAGGCAGTTGTGACAGGAGGTGGGGTGCTGAGGCCGCTAAAAACATTTGGCGGTTAGGAAATTAGTGCGTATCTTTGCAACGCTTTTCGGGTGTCTACCCGTATGGTTTAGCACGAGCGCCAGTGATTGGTGCGAATAGCGGGATCGTATAGAGTAGGCAGCGATAACGGAAAAGAACTTAAAGTATTAATTAACAGTAATAAAAAACGAAAAAGAACTAAGATGCCTACAATTCAGCAATTAGTAAGAAAAGGACGTACTGTGTTGGTTGACAAGAGCAAGTCACCGGCGTTGGACTCATGTCCGCAACGTCGTGGTGTATGCGTTCGTGTTTACACAACTACTCCGAAAAAGCCTAATTCAGCAATGCGTAAAGTTGCACGTGTGAGATTGACAAACGGAAAGGAAGTGAACTCTTACATTCCGGGCGAAGGTCACAACTTGCAGGAACACTCTATCGTAATGGTACGTGGCGGTCGTGTTAAGGACCTCCCAGGTGTACGTTACCACATTGTACGCGGTACGCTGGATACAGCAGGTGTAGCAGGTCGTACACAACGTCGCTCTAAGTACGGAGCAAAGCGTCCGAAAGCAGGTGCTGCTAAGAAGTAATCCAAACTACTGAAAGCACAGAGATAAACAAAACGAGTTAAAACTTAGTTTTTGTTTATTGGATTGAAATATTCGGCGGAGTAAACAGCGTAAGAGTATGCTGTTGAAGATGCTAAAACGCAACCAAACGAACAAAAACGTATTTTTAAAGAAAAATGAGAAAGGCTAAACCTAAAAAAAGAGTTATTTTGCCGGATCCAAAATTCGGCGATACACGAGTTACAAAATTCGTAAATCACCTTATGTATGACGGAAAGAAAAACACCGCATACACTATTTTCTACAGCGCACTCGAGACTGTGAAGTCTAAGATGCCGAACGAAGAGAAGACTGCGCTTGAAATCTGGAAGAAAGCGCTTGAGAATATTACTCCGCAAGTGGAGGTTAAATCACGTCGCGTTGGTGGTGCGACATTCCAAGTACCTACTGAGATCCGTCCGGATCGTAAGGAATCAATTTCAATGAAAAATCTAATCATCTTTGCGCGTAAGCGTGGCGGTAAGACAATGAGCGACAAACTCGCTGCTGAAATCGTAGACGCATTCAACGAGCAAGGCGGCGCATTCAAGCGTAAAGAAGATATGCACCGTATGGCTGAGGCTAACCGTGCTTTTGCTCACTTTAGATTTTAATTTGAAAAAAGATAAAAACAATGGCTAACGAACATTTAAATCTGACGAGAAATATCGGTATCATGGCTCACATCGATGCCGGTAAGACTACAACTTCAGAGCGTATTCTGTTCTACACTGGTTTGACTCACAAGATTGGTGAGGTGCACGATGGTGCAGCTACCATGGACTGGATGGAGCAAGAGCAGGAGCGCGGTATTACAATCACATCTGCGGCTACCACAACTTTCTGGAACTATGCCGGCAATAAGTATAAAATCAACTTGATTGACACTCCGGGACACGTTGACTTCACAGTGGAGGTAGAGCGCTCTCTGCGCGTCCTCGACGGTGCTGTGGCTGCGTTCTGTGCAGTAGGTGGTGTTGAGCCTCAGTCTGAGACTGTATGGCGTCAGGCTGACAAGTACAACGTTCCGCGTATCGGTTATGTGAACAAGATGGACCGTTCTGGTGCCAACTTCTTCGAAGTAGTGCGTCAGGTACGTGAGGTGCTCGGTGCAAACCCGGTAGCAATCCAGGTTCCAATCGGTGCTGAAGAGACATTCAAGGGCGTTGTTGACCTCGTTACAATGAAGGCTTACTTCTGGCATGACGAGACAATGGGTGCTCAATTCGATATTGAAGAGATTCCGGCTTCATTGGCTGACGAGTGCGACAAGATGCGCGACAAGATGCTCGAGACGCTCGCTGAGTTCGATGATGACATGATGGTGAAGTATTTCGACGATCCTTCAACAATCACTGAGGAAGAAATCCGCCGCGTACTCCGCAAGGCTACGCTTTCTATGGACATCGTTCCGATGATCTGCGGTTCTTCATTCAAGAACAAGGGTGTACAGTGCTTGCTCGATGACGTATGTGCTTACCTTCCGAGCCCGGAAGACTCTGGCGAAATCGTAGGTACTAACCCTGAGGATCCTGAGAAGGAAGAGGTGCGCCACCCGCGTGCTGACGAGCCGATGAGTGCACTTGCATTCAAGATTGCAACTGACCCGTATGTAGGCCGTCTCTGCTTCTTCCGCGTATACTCTGGCCAGATTGAGGCTGGTAGCTACGTCTTCAACTCTCGCTCAGGCAAGAAGGAACGTATCTCTCGTCTGTTCCAGATGCACTCCAACAAGCAGAACCCGAAGGAAATGATCGGTTGCGGTGATATCGGTGCAGGTGTAGGTTTCAAGGATATCCGTACTGGTGACACACTTTGCGACGAGGCACACCCGATCGTACTCGAGGCAATGGAATTCCCGGATCCTGTGATTGGTATCGCAGTAGAGCCGAAGACTCAGAAGGACCTCGACAAACTTGGCGTTGGCTTGCAGAAGCTTGCTGAAGAAGACCCGACATTCCGCGTTGAGACTAACGAAGAGACTGGACAAACAGTTATCAGCGGTATGGGTGAGCTTCACCTCGACATCATTATCGACCGTCTCCGCCGTGAGTTCAAGGTTGAATGTAACCAAGGTCGTCCTCAAGTTACTTACAAGGAAGCTATCACTAAGCCGGTTGAGCTCCGTGAGGTATTCAAGAAGCAGACTGGTGGTCGCGGTAAGTTCGCCGACATCATCGTACGCGTTGAGCCGGTTGACGAAGGCTTCGAAGGCAACTTGCAATTCATCGACGAAGTTAAGGGTGGTAACATTCCTAAGGAATTCATCCCGTCTGTACAGAAAGGTTTCGTAACAGCGATGAAGAACGGTGTGCTCGCAGGTTATCCGGTAGAGCAATTGAAGGTTACCCTCATCGACGGTTCTTTCCACCCGGTTGACTCTGACCAGCTGTCATTCGAGCTTTGTGCCATCCAGGCGTTCAAGAAGGCTTGCGAGAAGGCAGGTCCTGTATTGATGGAGCCGATCATGAAGATTGAGGTCGTTACTCCGGAAGAAAGCATGGGTGACGTAATCTCCGACTTGAACAAGCGTCGCGGCCAGGTAGAAGGCATGGAAACAAGCCGCAGCGGTGCCCGCATCGTTAAGGCAAAGGCGCCTCTTGCAGAGATGTTCGGTTACGTAACAGCATTGCGTACAATCACATCAGGTCGTGCAACTTCAACGATGTCATTCTCTCACTATTCAGAGGTGAGCGCATCCATCGCCAAGACAGTGCTTGAAGAGTGCCAGGGTAGAGTAGATTTGTTGAAATAAAAAATATTTTATCATAAAATAACATGAGCCAAAAAATCAGAATCAAATTGAAATCTTACGATCACAACTTGGTTGACAAGTCAGCTGAGAAGATTGTAAAGACAGTGAAGGCAACAGGAGCTGTAGTCAGCGGACCAATTCCATTGCCAACTCACAAGAGAATTTTCACTGTCAACCGCTCGACTTTCGTAAACAAGAAGTCACGCGAGCAATTCCAACTTTCATCATTCAAGCGTCTCATCGACATCTACAGCTCAACAGCTAAGACTATCGACGCGCTGATGAAGCTCGAGTTGCCTAGCGGAGTTGATGTAGAAATCAAGGCGTAAGATTAACAAACAGATTAACAAACAGAATTAAAATTAAAGAGAAATGCCAGGATTATTAGGAAAGAAAATCGGAATGACATCCGTTTTCAGTGCCGACGGCAAGAACGTGCCGTGCACTGTTATCGAAGTAGGTCCTTGTGTAGTTACTCAGGTTAAGACAATCGAGAAAGACGGCTATGCTGCGTTGCAATTGGGCTTCCAGGACAAGAAAGAGAAGCACACAACTCAACCGGAGGCTGGTCACTTCAAGAAAGCCGGTGTAACTCCCAAGAGACACTTGGCCGAGTTCAAAGGTTTTGATGAAGGCTACAAATTGGGTGACGAGTTGACTGTCGCTTTGTTTGAAGGTGCAGAGTTCGTAGACGTAATCGGTACGTCTAAGGGTAAAGGCTTCCAAGGTGTCGTAAAGCGTCATGGTTTTGGTGGTGTAGGCCAGACTACTCACGGTCAGCACAACCGTCTTCGCGCTCCGGGTTCAATCGGTGCTTGTTCTTACCCTGCGAAGGTGTTCAAGGGCATGCGCATGGCCGGCCAGACAGGTAACGAGCGTGTGACTGTACAAAACCTTAAAGTGATCAAAGTGATTCCGGAACACAACGTTCTTATGATCAAGGGTTCAATTCCGGGAGCAAAAGGTTCAATCGTTTTAATTGAAAGATAATGGAAGTTGCAGTATATAACATCAATGGCCAGGATACAGGCCGCAAGGTTACGCTGAACGATAGCGTATTTGCTGTAGAGCCTAACGAACACGCTGTATATTTGGACGTAAAGCAATTTTTGGCTAACCAGCGTCAGGGTACTCACAAGTCAAAGGAAAGAAGCGAGGTTGCAGGTAGTACACGCAAGCTGCACAAGCAAAAAGGTGGCGGTGGCGCCCGTATCGGTGATATCAACTCTCCGGTATTGGTAGGTGGTGGCCGTGTTTTCGGTCCGCGTCCTCGCAACTACAGCTTCAAGCTTAACAAGAAAGTAAAGCAACTGGCTCGTAAGTCTGCATTGACAACCAAGGCTCAGGACAATGCGATTATCGTAGTCGAAGATTTCACATTCGAGGCTCCGAAAACTAAAGAATTCGTAAATTTTGCTAAAAATATACAAGTAGCTGACAAAAAGACAGTTTTGGTTTTATCAGCTCAAAATAAAAACGTATATTTGTCTGCTCGAAATCTGCCGAATGTTGAAATTGTAACTGCTTCGGATCTAAACACTTACAGAATTTTGAACAATCGCGCGTTGGTGTTGAGCGAAAGCAGCGTTGCAGTGATTAACGAATTTTAATAAAAGGAGGAATAAAAAATGGAAATAATGATCAAACCGATTGTCACTGAAAAGGCAACAGCGATAAGCGAAAAGCTGAATCGTTATACATTCCGCGTGTCTCCTGACGCCAACAAGGCACAGATCAAGAATCTGGTACAAAGCCTTTACGGTGTTAAAGTAGTGAGCGTTAACACTGCGAACTTCGACGGCAAAAGAAAGTCACGCTACACGAAGGCTGGCTTGCTCCGCGGCAAGGTCGCTGCGTTCAAGAAGGCTTACGTAACAGTAGCTGAAGGTGAAACTATAGATTTTTATAGCAATATTTAGTATAGAAAATGGCAGTAAGAAAATTCAAGCCCACAACACCGGGGCAAAGACACAAAGTTATTGGTGTATTTGATGAAATCACTGCGCGTACACCAGAGAAATCTCTTACAGTCGGAAAGCGTTCAACAGGCGGACGCAACGCAGAAGGTCACCGCACGACAAGATATGTCGGCGGCGGCCACAAGCGTAAATTCCGTATCATTGACTTTAAGAGAACAAAGGACGGTGTGCCAGCGACCGTTAAGTCAATAGAGTACGATCCGAACCGTTCGGCTCGCATCGCTCTCCTCTATTATGTAGACGGATCGAAGGCATACATAATTGCACCCAACGGATTGCAAGTTGGCTCTACAGTTATGAGTGGAGAGGACGCCGCACCAGAAGTGGGGAACGCTCTTCCACTAAGCAAAATACCTGTTGGTACTTTAATTCATAACATTGAGTTGCGCCCAGGCCAGGGAGCGTTCATGGTACGTTCGGCCGGCACATTTGCACAGTTGACATCTCGTGAAGGTGATTACGTAATCATCAAGTTGCCTTCAGGAGAAACTCGTAAGGTATTGGCGACTTGTAAGGCGACAGTAGGTGTAGTAGGAAACTCAGACCACGCATTGGAGCGCTCTGGTAAGGCAGGACGTTCACGCTGGTTGGGACGTCGTCCACGCAACCGTGGTGTAGTAATGAACCCGGTTGATCACCCGATGGGTGGTGGTGAAGGACGTGCATCAGGTGGACACCCGCGTTCACGTAAGGGTCTTTACGCTAAGGGTCTTAAGACACGCGCACCGAAGAAGCATTCTTCTAAGTACATCATTGAAAGAAGGAAAAAGTAAACTGTTAAATTAGTTAAATTATGAGTCGATCATTAAAAAAAGGCCCATACATCAGTGTGAAGCTTGACAAAAAAGTGGCTGCGATGGAAGCTAGCGGCAAGAAGTCGGTAATCAAGACTTGGTCGCGTGCGTCAATGATTGCGCCGGAGTTTGTAGGCCACACTTTTGCTGTGCATAATGGTAATAAATTTATCCCGGTTTACGTTACAGAAAACATGGTAGGACACAAGTTGGGCGAGTTTGCTCCGACACGTAACTTCCGTGGCCACGCTGGTAACAAGAAAAAATAAGCAACCAGGGGATTTCAAAAAATTGAATTAAAAAAGAATTAAATACAATGGGTGTAAGAAAAAGAAACTCAGCCGAAAAGATTAAGGAAGCTCGCAAGCAGACCTTTGGCGCAAAATTGCGCAACGTGCCTTCTTCTCCCCGTAAGATGCGCTATGTAGCTGACATGGTACGCGGTATGGAGGTTTTCAAGGCTCTTGGAGTTCTTAAGTTCTCTAATAAGGAAGCAGCTGCCAAAGTGGAAAAGCTTCTTCGCTCGGCAATCGCCAACTGGGAACAGAAAAACGAGCGCAAAGCTGAAAACGGAGAGTTGTACATCAACACAATCTTTGTTGACTGTGCTCCGATGTTGAAGCGCTTGCGCACAGCTCCTCAAGGAAGAGGATATAGAATCCGTAAACGTTCAAATCACGTTACATTGTTCATCGGTACAAAAGAAACTAAAAAGGAAGCATAAGAAATGGGACAGAAAGTTAATCCAATAAGCAATCGCTTAGGTATCATCAGAGGTTGGGATTCTAACTGGTATGGTGGAAACAAGTACGGTGATTCTTTGCTTGAGGACTCTAAGATCCGTAAGTATCTTAATGCTCGCCTGGCTAAAGCAAGTGTCTCTCGTATCGTAATTGAAAGAACTTTGAAGCTTATCACTATCACAGTGTGCACTTCTCGTCCGGGTCTGATTATCGGTAAGGGCGGCCAGGAAGTTGACAAGCTCAAAGAAGAGTTGAAGAAAATCACAGACAAGGACGTACAGATCAACATCTTCGAGGTGAAGCGTCCGGAGCTTGACGCTCAATTGGTGGCAAGCAACATCGCCCGCCAGATCGAAGGTAAGATTGCTTACCGCCGTGCCGTTAAGATGGCAGTAGCCTCTACAATGCGTGCAAACGCTGAGGGTATCAAGGTTCAGGTGAGCGGACGTCTGAACGGCGCTGAAATGGCACGTTCTGAGATGTTCAAGGAAGGCCGTACTCCGCTTCACACTCTCCGCGCAGACATTGACTACGCACTCGTAGAAGCCTTGACAAAGGTAGGTATCGTAGGCGTAAAGGTATGGATCTGCCGTGGTGAGGTTTACGGCAAGCGCGACCTCGCTCCTTCATTCGTGAACAACTCGAAGGAAAATCGTGGCTCCAACAACGGCTCTCGTGGCAAAAAGGGAGGTTTCCGCGATAAGAAAAACAATCGTTAATCTTCAATTAGAGAACAATGTTACAACCAAAGAAAACAAAATTTAGAAGACAGCAAAAAGGCCGCATGAAGGGCTTGGCTCACCGCGGCAATCAGTTGGCTTTTGGTTCGTTCGGCATAAAATCACTCGAGTCAAAGTGGATTACTGGTCGTCAGATTGAGGCAGCCCGTGTGGCAGTGACCCGCTACATGCAGCGTCAAGGTCAGATCTGGATCCGCATCTTCCCGGACAAGCCAATCACAAAGAAGCCGGCCGAAGTGCGTATGGGTAAAGGTAAAGGTAATCCGGAAGGATTCGTTTCTCCAGTTACTCCTGGACGTATCTTGATAGAAGTGGAAGGCGTAAGCTACGAAATCGCAAAGGAAGCATTGCGCTTGGCGGCACAAAAACTGCCGGTAACCACTAAGTTTATTGTAAGACGTGATTATGATCCAACTCAAAACGTGTAATTAGGATATGAAGAAGGTAGAAATCAAAGAACTCGGCACGAAGGATTTGCGTGACCGTTTGGAAGTAGCTGAGAAGGAATATCTTCAGGCTAAGGTCAATCACTCAATCTCTCCTCTCGACAATCCGGCAAAGATTACACAGGACAGAAGAATGATTGCGCGAATGAAGACAGAATTGCGTTACAGAGAACTTAACGAAAAATAATCCCCAAGAGCAATGGAAAAAAGAAATTTGAGAAAAGAAAGAGTTGGGGTTGTTTCCAGCAACAAAGGTGATAAGACTATCACTGTTTCAGTTAAGTGGAAAGAGAAACATCCAATTTACGGTAAATTTGTCAACAAGACAAAGAAATACCACGCTCACGACGAAAAGAACGAGTGCAATGTAGGTGATACAGTACGCTTGATGGAGACTCGTCCTCTGAGCAAAACAAAGAGATGGAGATTAGTAGAAATTATCGAAAAAGCTAAATAATAATGATACAGACTGAATCACGATTGACTGTTGCGGATAACAGCGGTGCTAAAGAAGCATTGTGTATCCACGTATTAGGCGGCACAGGACGCAGATATGCTACGGTAGGCGATATCATCGTCGTAACGGTGAAGAGCGTAATCCCGTCATCTGACGTGAAGAAAGGAACTGTGTCGAAGGCTGTCGTTGTAAGAACGAAGAAGGAAATCCGCCGCCCGGATGGCAGCTATATCCGTTTCGACGACAACGCTTGTGTGTTATTGAATAATGCCGGTGAAATTCGTGGTAGCCGTATCTTCGGCCCGGTAGCCAGAGAGTTGCGTGCCACTAACATGAAGATTGTTTCATTGGCGCCAGAAGTTCTTTAATCTCAGAAAAGTAAACAGTAATGAGCAAATTGCATATTAAGAAAGGTGATACCGTTTACGTAAACGCCGGTGACGACAAGGGCCAGACAGGACGCGTTTTGTCAGTGCTTGTATCAAAGAACAAGGCTGTCGTTGAAGGAATCAACATGGTATCAAAAAGCGCCAAGCCCAGTGCAAAGCACCCTCAGGGCGGCATTATCAAGATGGAAGCGCCTGTGCACATTTCGAATCTCAGTCTTCTCGACCCGAAGAGCGGAAAGCCGACTCGTATCGGACGTAAGGCAGATGCTTCAGGCAAAACAGTACGTTATTCAAAAAAATCAGGAGAGGAGATTAAGTAATGAGCAGCACAACTCTTAAAAAAGACTATACAGAAAGAATCGTACCGGCTCTTCAGAAAGAGTTCAACTACTCTTCTGTAATGCAGGTACCCCGCCTTACAAAGATTGTGATCAACCAGGGTCTCGGTATCGCAATCGCCGACAAGAAAGTGATTGAAACAGCAATCAACGAGCTTACGGCGATTACAGGCCAGAAGGCAGTCGCAACTCTTTCAAAGAAGGACATTGCAAACTTCAAGGTTCGTAAGAAGATGCCTATCGGCGTACGCGTGACACTCCGTCGCGAGAGAATGTACGAATTCCTTGAACGTTTGGTAAGAATCGCTTTGCCGCGTATCCGTGACTTCAAGGGTATCGAAAGCAAGCTCGACGGCCGTGGTAACTACACGCTGGGTATCACAGAGCAGATTATCTTCCCGGAAATCAACATTGATACAATCTCTAAGTTGATGGGTATGAACATCACTTTCGTTACAACAGCACAGACAGACGAAGAGGGATATGCTTTGTTGAAACAATTCGGTCTTCCATTTAAGAACGCTAAATAATTCGAACACATGGCAAAGGAATCAATGAAAGCACGCGAGGTTAAGCGTGCGAAACTCGTAGCCAAATACGCAGAGAAGCGTGCAGCGTTGAAGAAAATCGTCAACACTGGTACTCCGGAAGAAGCTTACGAAGCAGCATTGAAGCTTCAGGCAATTCCTAAGAACGCCAACCCGATCCGCATGCACAACCGCTGCAAGATCACAGGTCGTCCTAAAGGCTACATGCGTCAGTTCGGTATTTCAAGAATTCAGTTCCGTGAGATGGCTTCTTCAGGCTTGATCCCGGGCGTAAAGAAAGCCAGCTGGTAATAGAATAAAAAAATTAGTATTAAATATTGTCCGGAGCAATCCGGATCAATTTAAACAATTAATCATATGACTGATCCAATAGCAGATTATTTGACAAGATTGAGGAATGCAATCAAGGCACAGCACCGTGTTGTAGAAGTGCCTGCCTCAAACTTGAAGAAAGAGATTACAAAGATTCTCTTCGAAAAGGGCTATATTCTTAACTATAAGTTTATAGAGGGTGAGACTCCCGGAGGAACAATTAAAATTGCGTTGAAGTACGATCCGATCGACAAGGTGAACGCTATCAAATGCCTGAAGCGCGTTTCACGTCCGGGTCTCCGCCAGTACACAGGCTACAAGGATATGCCGCGTGTATTGAACGGTTTGGGTATCGCTATCCTTTCTACATCAAAGGGTATCATGACCAACAAGGAAGCCGTTGCGCAAAAGATTGGTGGTGAAGTACTATGTTATATCTATTAATAAAAAGGAGGAACGCATATGTCAAGAATAGGTAAAGCTCCGATTGTTATCCCTGCAGGCGTAACAGTTAAAGTAGACGGTAATGTAGTATCTGTAAAAGGTCCTAAGGGTGAACTCTCTTATGAATTCCACTCAGATTTGGCAGTAGCCGTAGAAGATGGTCACGTAGTAGTAACTCGTCCGAGCGACGACCGCGAGCACCGCGCTCACCACGGACTTGTACGCGCCCTGATTCACAACATGGTTACAGGCGTATCTGAAGGCTACAAGAAAGAAATGGAATTGGTCGGTGTGGGTTATCGTGCAACTTCCAACGGTCAGGTTCTGGAACTTTCACTCGGTTTCTCACATGCTATTTATTTCAAGTTCCCGCCTGAGGTGAAGGTAGAGGCTAAGACAGAGAGAAACAAGAACCCGATGATCACACTTGAATCTTGCGACAAGCAATTGCTCGGTCAATGCTGCGCAAAGTTGCGCTCACTGCGCAAGCCTGAACCTTACAAGGGCAAGGGTATCAAGTTCGTTGGCGAGGTGATCCGTCGTAAGTCTGGTAAATCGGCAAGTGCTAAATAATAAATGAGACAATTATGGTAACGAAGCAAGACAGAAGAAATAAAATCAAGACACGCATTCGTGGCAAAGTGTCGGGCACTGCCGAACGTCCTCGTATGACCGTGTTCAGAAGCAACAAGCAAATCTATGTACAGCTTGTGGACGACAGCGAAGGCAAGACTTTGGTTTCAGCATCGTCTAAGGGTATTGAAGAAGGAACAAAATCAGAAATCGCCGCTAAGGTAGGACAGGCTATCGCTGAGAAGGCACTCGCTGCCGGCATCACTGAGGTTGTGTTTGACCGTAATGGCTACTTGTTCCACGGTAGAGTTAAATCATTGGCTGATGCTGCACGCAACGGTGGACTTAAATTTTAAAAGATCATGGCAAAGAGAAATAACAGAGTAAAATCGACTAACGATATCGAATTGAAGGACCGCTTGGTTGCTATCAACCGCGTTACTAAGGTAACGAAGGGTGGTCGTGCGTTCAGCTTCTCTGCGATTGTTGTTGTAGGTAACGAAAACGGCATCGTAGGCTGGGGTCTTGGTAAGGCAAACGAAGTTACTGCAGCTATCGCCAAGGGCGTAGAGGCAGCGAAGAAGAATCTGATTCGTGTGCCGGTTCACAAAGGCACTATTCCTCACGAGCAGGCTGCTAAGTTCGGCGGTTCTCGCGTAATCCTGAAGCCGGCTTCTCAAGGTACCGGTGTGAAGGCAGGTGGTGCAATGCGTGCCGTATTGGAGAGTGTAGGTATCAGCGACGTGCTCGCGAAGTCAAAAGGCAGCTCTAACCCTCACAACTTGGTGAAGGCTACTATCGCTGCTCTTGACGAGATGCGCAGCCCGATGACGGTAGCTCAGAACCGTGGTGTGTCGTTGGATGTAGTGTTTAATGGTTAAAAATGAAGAAGCTCATGGCAACTATTAAGATCAAGCAAACAAAGAGCAGAATCAACTGCCCGCTTGTGCAAAAGAGAACTCTCGACGCACTTGGATTGAAGAAAATGAATCAAGTTGTGGAGAAGGAAGCTACTCCGCAAATCTTGGGTATGGTTAAACGAGTTCGTCACCTTGTAGAAGTAACGAACGCCTAAAAATAATAGAAAACTATGGATTTAAGTAATTTAACGCCGGCTGTAGGTTCAACAGCCACTCGCAAGAGAATCGGTCGTGGTCCGGGTTCTGGTATGGGCGGTACTTCTACACGTGGTCACAAAGGTGCTAAGCAACGTTCTGGTTATTCTCGCAAAATCGGTTTCGAGGGCGGTCAGATGCCGTTGCAACGCCGCGTGCCGAAATTCGGTTTCAAGAATATCAACCGTGTTGAGTACAAAGCTATCAACCTTGATACTTTGGAACAGCTTGCAACTGCTAAGAACCTCACTAAGGTTTCTGTAGCCGACCTCGTAAGCGCAGGTTTCATCTCCGACAAGCAGAAGGTGAAAATCCTTGCTAACGGTGCCTTGACTTTGAAATTGGAGGTTGAAGCTCACGCTTTCTCCAAGAAGGCAGAAGAGATGATCGTTGCAGCTGGAGGCTCAATTCAAAAACTGTAAAAGATGAGATTTGTTGATACCATAAAAAATATTTGGAAAATAGAGGATTTGCGCCAGCGTCTGGTCGTGACTTTTCTATTGATTCTTGTATATCGGGTGGGGTGTTTCGTCTCCCTTCCTGGTATTGATCCAAATGTGCTGGCCGGCTTGAAGTCGCAGACTTCCAGCGGACTGATGCAATTGTTGGATATGTTCTCAGGAGGTGCGTTCTCTCAGGCTTCCATTTTCGCGCTGGGTATCATGCCTTACATCACGGCATCCATCGTTATCCAGCTGCTCGGAATGGTTCTCCCGTCATTCCAGAAAATGCAGCGTGAGGGCGAGAGCGGTCGTATGAAGATTAACCAGTACACTCGCTATCTGACTGTGCTGATTCTTCTCATGCAGGCTCCGGCTTATTTGTTCAACCTCCAGGCTCAGGTAAACGGCGCTCAGGCAGGAGCCATCTCTCTCGGATGGTGGGATGTCACTTATATGACAATCGTGCTTGCCGGCGGTAGCATGTTTATCATGTGGCTTGGTGAGAGAATCACCGACAAGGGTATTGGTAACGGTATCTCGTTCATCATCCTTATCGGTATCATCGCACGCCTTCCGGGAGCGTTTGTAGAAGAATTCGCCGGACGTGCATCCACCGCTCAGGGCGGTCTCGTGATGCTCGTTATCGAAATCATCGTCCTGTTTGCCGTTGTCCTCGGCGCCATCCTGCTCGTTCAGGGTACGCGTAAGGTGCCTGTACAATATGCTAAGCGTATTGTCGGCAACAAGCAATACGGCGGTGCGCGCCAGTACATTCCGTTGAAGGTGAATGCTGCCGGTGTGATGCCGATTATCTTTGCTCAGGCAATCATGTTCATCCCGATGACTCTTGCAGGCTTCGTAAGCACTACGGAGGCTTCCTCAGGTTTCATGAAGGCGATGACCGATATGACCGGATTCTGGTATAATTTCGTTTACTTTGCCATGATTGTTGCATTTACTTACTTCTACACTGCGATTACGGTTCGTCCGACGCAGATGGCAGAAGACATGAAGCGCAACAATGGATTCATTCCGGGTGTCAAGCCGGGTAAGAAGACTTCTGATTACCTCGACTCCATCATGTCGAGAATCACTCTTCCGGGCTCATTCTTCCTTGGCATTGTAGCTATTATGCCGGCATTCGCAGGTATCTGCGGCGTATCTCATAGCTTTGCGCAGTTCTTTGGTGGAACATCACTCCTTATCTTGGTGGGTGTAGTGCTGGATACCTTGCAACAGGTAGAGAGCCATCTGTTGATGCACCACTACGATGGTTTGATGAAGTCAGGTAAATTGAAAGGCCGTACTACAGGCGCCGGATATTAATTTTGACTACTGGAATGATTTATCTTAAGACAGATGAAGAAATAGAGTTGATGCGTGTCAGTAATCTCCTGGTGGGAAAGACACTCGGCGAGATTTCCAAGTGGATTGCCCCGGGGATTACGACGCTGAAGCTTGACAAGATAGCCAACGAGTTTATCCATGACAACGGAGGAACTCCCGGATTCTTGGGCTACGGAGGTTTTCCCTTTACGCTCTGCATCTCGGTCAACGAGGTGGTGGTGCACGGATTTCCCTCCAACTACACTTTGAGAGAAGGTGACATCGTCTCTGTGGATTGCGGAGCGGTGGTCGACGGCTACAACGGTGACTCAGCCTACACGTTTGCGGTAGGCGAGATTGACCTGAAGGTCAAAGACCTGCTCGAGACAACCAAGGCTTCGCTCTATCTCGGCATAGAGCAGGCGGTCGAGGGCAACCGCATCGGACACATCGGAAATGCCATCCAGGAATACTGCGAGAAGCGTGGTTATTCAGTAGTCAGAGAAATGACGGGGCACGGTATCGGACGGAAGCTCCACGAGGAGCCCTCGGTTCCGAACTACGGACGCCGGGGCGTGGGTCCGCTGCTCAAGAACGGAATGTGTCTGGCGATTGAGCCTATGATTAACATGGGAAGCCGGAACATCATCATCGAGCGCGACGGTTGGACCTGCCGGACAAAGGACCGCAAGCCATCAGCCCATTTTGAGCATACGGTGGCCATCCGCAACGGAAAGGCCGACATCCTTTCTTCATTTGAGTTTATTGAAGGCGAAAGCAAACAGTAATTAATTAAAGATAGAAATTTCCAGAAAACTGAAGATATGGCAAAACAAGCTGCAATAGAACAAGACGGAGTAATCGTAGAAGCGTTGTCGAATGCAATGTTCCGTGTCGAACTTGAGAACGGACATGAAATCACAGCTCACATCTCCGGAAAGATGCGAATGCATTATATCAAAATCCTGCCGGGAGATAAGGTAAGAGTCGAAATGTCGCCTTACGATCTTTCCAAGGGACGAATTGCTTTTAGATATAAATAAAAACAAAAATACAATGAAAGTAAGAGCATCAGTTAAGAAGCGCACCCCGGACAGCAAGATTGTCAGAAGAAAAGGTCGCGTTTATGTAATTAACAAGAAAAACCCAAAGTATAAACAACGTCAAGGATAATTTATTATTTTTGCGAAAAAATTATTATAGTTTATGGCAGTAAGAATTGTTGGTGTAGACTTGCCCCAAAATAAGAGAGGAGAAATTGCCCTGACCTATATCTTTGGCATCGGCCGCAGCGCAGCTAATACGATTTTGGCTAAAGCAGGTGTTGACAAGGACATCAAGGTACAGGACTGGACAGACGCACAGGCAGCAGCGGTGCGTGAAGTAATCGGTGCAAACTACAAAGTAGAGGGTGATCTCCGCAGCGAGATCCAATTGAACATCAAGCGTCTCATGGATATCGGTTGCTACCGTGGTATCCGTCACCGTATCGGCTTGCCCGTTCGCGGTCAGAGCACAAAGAACAACGCTCGTACACGTAAGGGACGTAAGAAAACAGTTGCTAACAAGAAAAAAGCTACTAAATAAAATTAAAGTATGGCAAAAAAGACAGTCGCAGCAAAGAAGAGAAATGTTAAGATCGACGGTGTCGGTCAGTTGCATGTTCACTCATCTTTCAACAACATCATTGTGTGCTTAGCAAACAGTGAAGGACAGGTAATCTCATGGTCAAGCGCCGGTAAGATGGGCTTCAGAGGTTCTAAGAAGAACACTCCGTACGCAGCTCAGATGGCAGCGCAAGACTGTGCGAAAGTAGCATACGACCTTGGTTTGCGTAAGGTTAAGGCTTACGTAAAGGGACCGGGTAACGGACGTGAATCTGCCATCCGTACAGTACACGGAGCAGGTATCGAGGTTACGGAAATCATTGACGTAACTCCACTTCCACACAACGGATGTCGTCCTCCTAAGAGAAGAAGAGTCTAATTCACTCGGGAATAAGTATTAACAAGAATCTGCCGATGTGAAAGATTGCATCCAACCACCTCTCTGCAATCGCGGCTGCACTAGGTAGATTCGTAGATCACTTTAATTTATAAAAGATTAGAAAATGGCAAGATATACCGGACCTAAAAGTAAAATTGCAAGAAAATTCGGCGAACCTATCTTCGGTGAAGACAAAGTGCTTTCGAAGAAAAACTACGCCCCGGGTCAACATGGTGCCAACAAGAGAAGAAAAACATCTGAATACGGCAATCAGTTGCGTGAAAAGCAAAAGGCTAAATACACTTACGGCGTTTTGGAAAAACAATTCCGCAACTTGTTTGACAAGGCTGCCCGCACTAAGGGTATTACTGGTGAGGTTCTTCTCCAATTGCTCGAAGCACGCCTTGACAACGTAGTTTATCGCTTGGGTATTGCACCGACTAGAGCAGCTGCCCGTCAGTTGGTGACACACCGTCACATCACAGTGAACGGAAACGTATTGAACATCCCGTCTTACTCTGTTAAGGCTGGCGACGTTGTAGCAGTGCGCGAAAAGTCAAAGTCACTCGAGGTTATCGCTGACGCTTTGGCAGGATTCAACCACAGCAAGTATCCTTGGCTTGAGTGGGACGAGAACGTAAAGGGTGGCAAACTGCTCCACTTACCGCAACGTGAGGATATTCCTGAGAATATCAAAGAACAGTCAATCGTCGAGTTGTATTCTAAATAATAAATTGTAAATATCCATGGCTATTTTAGCATTTCAAAAACCTGATAAAGTATTAATGCTCGAGGCAGATAATCGCTTCGGTAAGTTCGAGTTCCGTCCGTTGGAGCCGGGTTACGGCGTGACGGTCGGCAATGCTCTCCGACGAATCCTGCTTTCTTCTCTCGAGGGTTATGCTATCTCTTCCATCCGTATCGACGGTGTGAAGCACGAGTTTGCAACAATCCCGGGTGTTATCGAGGATGTCACAAACATCATCCTTAACTTGAAGAAGGTGAGATTCAAACATCTCGTAGAGACTGACGAACCAACCGCGGGCAAAATCAACGTATCGGGCAAAGAAGTATTGACAGCCGGTGATTTAGGCAAAGAACTTTCTGGTTTTGAAGTACTAAATCCGGAATTGGTTATTTGCCATTTAGATCCAACTGTCGCTTCTTTCACGATGGACTTTACAATCAACAAGGGTCGTGGATATGTTCCGGCTGATGAAAACGTATTGCCTACTGACGCAATCGACGTAATCGCCATTGACTCCATCTATACTCCGATTGTCAATGTGAAGTATAGTGTTGAGAATTATCGTGTAGAGCAAAAGACTGACTACGAAAAACTTGTACTTGAGATTTCTACTGACGGATCTATCCATCCGAAAGATGCGTTGAAGGAAGCCGCTAAGATTCTTATCTATCACTTCATGCTGTTCTCTGACGAGAAAATCTCGCTCGAGACAACTGAGGTTGACGGTAACGAGGAATTCGATGAGGAAGTACTTCACATGCGTCAGCTTTTGAAATCCAAACTTGTGGATATGGACCTTTCTGTCCGCGCATTGAACTGCTTGAAGAGCGCAGAAGTGGAAACACTCGGCGAACTCGTTCAGTTCAACAAGACAGACCTGCTCAAATTCCGCAACTTTGGTAAGAAGTCTTTGACAGAGCTTGATGAGCTTCTTGCAAGTTTGAACTTGTCGTTTGGAATGGATATTTCAAAGTATAAATTAGATAAAGAATAATTACAATGAGACATAATAAAAAAATTAACCACTTAAGCCGTAAGAAAGCGCATCTTGATGCTACGTTGGCGAACATGACTATCTCGCTCATCATGCACAAGCGCATCTTCACTACTTTGGCTAAGGCTAAGGCTTTGCGCATCTATGCTGAGCCAATCATCAACCGCGCTAAGGAAGACACTACTGCTTCTCGCCGTGTTGTTTTCAGCTACTTGCAAAACAAGGCTGCCGTAACTGAACTTTTCCAGGAAATCGCTAAGAAAATCGCTGACCGTCCAGGTGGATACACTCGTATCATCAAGACTGGTAACCGTCTTGGCGATAACGCGAAGACTTGCTTCATTGAGCTCGTTGACTACAACGAAAACATGCTCAAGACTGCTGAGACGAAGAAGACTACACGTACTCGTCGTTCTCGCAAGTCAGCTGCCGCTGCTACTGCTGCTCCAGCTGCTGAAGCACCTGCTGAAGAAAAGGCTGCTGAATAATAGGATTGCACTTACTTCAAACTATAGACCGGACAGTCACCCAACGGTGGCTGTCCGGTCGTTTTTTATGCTACATGCGCTTTTTTCGGCCGTTCTGACGGGGCTTTGCTGTCTTCGCGGTAAAATAATCGTTCCGGCCTCAGGAGGACGGCAGATTGGCTAAGAAGACTGCATACGGGCCGGAACAGTCAAGGATAAAATGGAAAAGCCTCCCCGATTTTTCAGTTCGGGGAGGCTTTTGTTTTATTAGGATTTCTGACTTGTCGCGGGTCTATTCCTTTTCCTTGATGATGCCGAGCCGGTAGGCGGCCAGCAGTTGCTGAAGGTCCTCAATCTGAGCTTGCAGCTCCTTGCCCTTGTCGGTGTCCTTAACGAGCTTACGTTGGCTGTTGAACTCAACGAGGAACGTGTTTGACTTGATGTCCAGTCCTTCCTCAATGGCTTTCTTGCGCGATTCGAACGGTTCGTGCTGCACGAGCTGCAGGGCGCGTGAGTGGTAGACGAGCGTATAGCCTGCAATACCTGTCTCTGGCTGGTAGGCACGGGAGAAGCCGCCGTCGATGACAAGCATTTTGCCGTTGGCCTTGATGGGTTGCTCACCCTTGATGGTCTTCACTGGCACGTGGCCGTTGATGATGTGTGGATGGTCTGAGCAGTCGATGCCGAATTCCATCAGAATCTTGTCGCAGATTTCCTCGCGGTCGCGCAGGCGGTAGTAGGCACCCTTCTCCTCCTTATGCAGTTCCTTGTCGGCGATGAAGTATCGTTCGAAAGTCGCCATCTTGTCCTTGTCGAACAGCGGGGAGTCAGCGCCACACCAGAGATACCACATATAGTCGAGGGCATACTGGTGGTTCTTGTATTCTTTTTCGAAATATGCCTCGCGCACGAGGTGGTCCACTTTGTCGAACAGAGCCTTGCCTTTGTAAGGTTTCCCTTCAATCATCACTTCCTTGAATTCACCTTCCGGTGTCAGCGGAATGGAGGCATGGAAGAGCAGGTTATTGTTGCAGACAAGGTACATGGAGCCGTCGGAGAACAGGCAGCGGATGTGCTTTCTTAACTTCTCGCTGTTGATAAACGATGTGTGGAGCTTGTCCATCAGGTCACGTTCCTCTTCCGTGAGGCGGAACGGGTCGTTCGGGTTGATGGTGGGGAAGTGGGAGTCAAGCATCGGATACTCCTTGCCGTTGATGGTGATGGTGCCTTTCTTCTGGTCAATCTTGTCGAGCAGCAGACGGTCCTTCATGCCGAATTCCGGATGACGGTGGATAATCTCAGCCTCCAGCTTGAACTGAATGACGGCAATGGCTTTGTGCATCTGGGCAATGAGGCGCAGCGTTTTTTCGGGGTATGCCTTGTCGGCAAATTTCTGCTTCATGGCGAATACCTCGCAGGGGTCGTCGGCATAGACGTCCATGGCGAAGGTGGCGAGCGGCAGCATGTTGATGCCGTAGCCTTCCTCGAGGGTGGTCAGCGTGCCGTAGCGCATGCAGATGCGGATAACGTTGGCGATACAGCTGTCGTTGCCGGCTGCGGCGCCCATCCACAGAAGGTCGTGGTTACCCCACTGAATGTCGAAGTTGTGGTATTCACAGAGGGTGTCCATGATGATGTGCGGGCCGGGACCGCGGTCGTAGATGTCGCCCACGATGTGCAGTGAGTCGATGGTGAGCCGCTGGATGAGGTTGCACATGGCGATGATGAAGTCATCGGCGCGTAGGGTCGAGATGATGGTGGAGATAATCTGTGTGATATATCCCTGCTTGTTGGGTTCGTTCACCGTCTCATGGAGAAGCTCCTGAATGATGTAGGAGAATTCAGCCGGAAGGGCTTTCCTCACTTTGGAGCGCGTGTATTTGGACGATACGTTCTGACACACCTTGACCAATTGGTTAAGTGTCGTCATGTACCAGTCGTTGATGTCCTTCTCGTGCTCCTTCACCAGCTCGAGTTTTTCCTGAGGATAATAGATGAGCGTGCATAGCTCTTTCTTTTCCGACTCTCTCAGCGTATTTCCGAAAATGTCGTTTACCTTGCGTTTCACCGAGCCTGAAGCATTTTTCAGGACGTGCTGGAAGGCTTCATATTCTCCGTGAATGTCCGTCAGGAAGTGTTCGGTTCCTTTGGGGAGGTTGAGAATTGCCTCCAGGTTGATGATTTCCGTACTTGCGGCTGCAATAGTAGGGAAAAGGCGTGAAAGCAACTGCAGGTATTGTACGTTGCCTTCAAGTTCGGCCGCCGTAAAAGAGTGTCGCTGTGCCATAATTTCGTTAATTGTCATTGAGTTTGCATTTTGCCGTTATATGGAAAGGCGAGAGCAGAGAGATTTAGATTACTTGTTTCTTTTGCCGGGCCACATCCGATATACTGCAAATATAAGTAAAAAAAATCGGAATACGAAGTATTTTCGTATTCCGAAATGAAACTTTTGTATTTCGAGCCGAAATTTAATAGCGCGATTCGCTGACTCGTATGATACGCACGCCTTGAATGTTGCGCTGGTTCTTCAGCATATCAAACAGGTTGTATTCGTCAATGATTACTTTTTTGGCGGTTGAGGAGGCATGCAGCAGATGCGGTTCTCCGTCGACGAAGCGCACGATGCCGAGGTGGGAAACGTCGAGTCCGTCAACCTTCGTGACGAGGCAAACGATGTCGCCGTTGATGAGTTCGGCCACCACGTTTTTCTTCTTGAGGCTTTTTTTGTCAATATAATAGAATTGGTGAAGATTGTAGCCCATTTCCAGGTTGCGAATTTTCTGAAATTGTGTACTGTCGGCGAGAGCCGCGTATTTGTCGCGGTGCTGCGACATGAAATTGATGCTTTTTACCAAAGGTCTTGCCGTCGGAATAGCTGAAGTGAGTTCCTGGAAATTGCCGCGGGCCGTATTGTCGACCACCCATGCGCTGATGTAGTGGAGGCGGGAGGCATAGTCCTCAAGTTCGCCGTTGCGGTATCTCACGTTTTCCAGTTTGGCAGCGTAGGTGTACCATGTCGGTGAATTGGCCATCGCTGCTTTCGTCAGAGCGATGAGCGTTTCGACAAAAGTTGTGCAGTCAAGTTCGTCGACGTTAATGGTCAGGTATTCTCTGTCGCCTTCCAGCGTTCCGGCAACGTAGGGAGTGCCCAGCAGCTTGTCGGCAAAGAACGACATGTATTGGTTAGGGGTTTTTAAATCGGCTGCGATGGCTTCTTGGAGCCATTTGTTGATTTTTGCGGTGTCTTCACTGCAGTGCATGCGGGTAGCCTCAATGGTAAATGCGTTGGCTGCCAATGCTGAGAATATCATTAAAATGCTGAGTAGGTATTTTTTCATAGAGATGTAAATTTTCCACGAAGATAACAAATCTTGGTAGATAAATCAAACGTGAAAGACGCTTAGTGACCGAAATGGAGCAAATTTTGTTCGTTTAGGCGAATTCCGTGCCTGAAACCTGTGTAGTTAGTTGTGTGCTTTTCATTGAGATAGGCTGCGGCTCGGCAGAGCCAAAACTTGAAAACTGTGTTTTCCGTTTTGTCTCTGCGCTCGCCTTTGGCCATCTTTGGATAAGATAGGCTGCGGCTCGGCAAAGTCAAAACTTGAAAACTGTGTTTTCCGTTTTGTCTCTGCGCTCGCCTTTGGCCATCTTTGGATAAGATAGGCTGCGGCTCGGCAAAGCCAAAACTTGAAAACTGTGTTTTCCGTTTTGTCTCTGCGCTCGCCTTTCACTATCTTTGCGGCAATGGAAAGAAAAGAGACCAAAGAATTGCATTTTGCCCGTCAGCGGGAATTGCTGCGGATGGAGTATGACTACGAGAAAGCGGAGTTTGAGCGGATGTCGGAGTCGGTCGACGTGCGGCAGAAAGTGGCACGCGGACTTTGTTGGTTTCCTGTCCGGTTGGGACGGAGTTATTACAATTCGCTCAATCGTTTTGTCGTGGAGCTTGTGCGCGATGCTGACGACGACGTCGCGCATGCGTTTGAGTATGGGGTGCAGGTCAATTTCTTCTATGAGGGAATCAACGGGAGTTTGGTATATAAGAAATTCCCCTCGGTGGTTTCTTTCGTGGAGGGGAACCGCATGGTCGTGACATTGCCGTCGACTACGGCTCTCAAGGAAATCGACGGTGTGCGGACACTTGGTGTGGTCCGTGCCTTCGATGATACGTCCTATCGGGCCATGTTCGATGCTTTGTCTGTGGTTTCGGCAGCCCGTGACGGACGGCTGGCGGAGATGGCCGATATTGTCTGCGGATTGCGTCGTCCGGGATTACGTGACATATATCCGGTGCGGCTTCCCTGGTTGAACAAGAGTCAGGAGTCGGCGGTCAACAAGGTACTTTCCTGCCGGGACGTGGCAATTGTCCATGGTCCTCCGGGAACGGGAAAGACGACTACGCTCGTCGAGGCCGTCTACGAAACGTTGCGGCGGGAGGACCAGGTGTTGGTTTGTGCGCAGAGCAATATGGCTGTCGACTGGATTTGTGAGAAGTTGGTCGAGCGGGGCGTTCCCGTCCTTCGCATCGGCAATCCGGTGAGGGTAAGTGATGCGATGCTTTCGGCTACCTATGAGCGGCAGTTTGAGAGTTCTCCCGACTATCCGGAACTATGGAGTCTGCGCAAGGCTGTCCGCGACCTGGCGGCGTCGGCGAGACGTCGTTCCGGAGGTGAGCGGAGTGCGCTTGCTTCGCGGTTGCGTGATTTGAGGCGGAGAATAGTGGAACTGGAGGTGAAAATTCATGTCCGTCTGTTCGACAATGCCCGGGTGGTGGCATCTACGCTTGTCGGTAGTGCCAATCCGCTTCTTCAGGGACGCCGTTTTTCCACTTTATTTATAGATGAGGCAGGGCAGGCCATGGAAGCGGCTACCTGGATTGCCGTGTCGCGGGCCGACCGTGTGGTGTTTGCCGGCGACCACTGTCAGCTCCCTCCGACAATTAAATGCGTCGATGCGGAACGGCGCGGACTTACTCGCTCGATGATGGAAGTGCTGGTCGACCGTTGTCCTGAGGCGGTGACAATGCTCAATGTGCAGTATCGCATGAACGAGGCCATCATGCGTTTCTCTTCCGACTGGTTTTATTCGGGGCGTTTGGTGGCCGACCCGGTGGTGCGCCATCGGGGAATTTTGGATTTTGACAGTCCGATTGTCTGGATTGATACTTCCGATTTTGATTTCCGGGAAAAATACGTGTCGGCAAGTCGGGGACGAATCAACGCGGAGGAGGGCGATTTCTTTCTGAAGCAATTGGAAGCGTATGTCAATAAAATCGGAGTAGAGCGGATTGAGGCGGAGAATATTGACTTCGGATTGATTTCTCCTTATAAGGCACAGGTGGGCTATCTGAAAAAGCAGTTGAGCCGAAGCGGAGTGCTGCGTTCCATTCGCCGTCGCATTACTATTAATACGATTGACGGATTTCAAGGCCAGGAGCGGGATGTGATTTTTATCAGTCTTGTCCGTGACAATGATGGGCAGCGTATCGGATTCCTTTCTGATTTGCGGCGCATGAATGTGGCGTTGACGAGGGCCCGGTCGAAGTTGGTTATATGCGGTTCTGTTGAGACAATGTCGAAAACTCCATTTTATAAAAAGCTCTACGATTATATTGTCGGAATCAATGAATGAGAGGTATCTCGTTAGATGGTTGTGAAAAAGCGTAAAAAAGTTTTCATGATAATTAATTGATTGACAGCTGGAAGTGAAAAATTTATGTTTTAGAGCATAAAAAAGTTGCGAAAAAATTTGGAGGGGAAGTTAAAAGTACCTACCTTTGCACTCGCAAAAACGGGGGAGCCCGACGGCAGAAAGCCGGAGAGATTTACTGAGAAATATT
>CALUMX010000019.1 GCA_944321875.1 uncultured Muribaculaceae bacterium | reverse complement strand
AGTGTTCCAATACACGCCTATCGGACATCTTGGCGGTTTAAACTTTGCTAATTTGGGAACATGCGGACATTCATTTTTTGATAAAATAGGATGCGGCTCGGCATAGTCAAACTTGAAAACATCCGTTTTCGTTTGTCTCTGCGCTCGCCTTTTACTATTTTTGTAATAGTGGAACAGAAGGAAACTACACATAAGACTTTTGGTGCAATTCTAAGATTAACCGGTATGCTGGGTAGCGTACACGGCTTTGGCATTCTGTCTTCTCTGGTGCGCAACAAACTGACGGCTGTGTTGCTCGGTCCGGCGGGAATGGGATTGATTTCCTTGTATAATACGGCATTGAAACTGGTTTCCGATATTTCGAATCTCGGCATTCCGACCAGTAGCGTGAAATGTATGGCGGAGGTTGATACCGGCAGACAGAAGGAAATAGTGAGGCTGACTCGTAGTCTGACGTTGTTTACCGCTGTTGCCGGTATGCTATTGATGTGTCTGTGCGCACCCTTGTTGAGCCGTGCCTATTTTGGAGAAGAAGGTCAATCGGGTGCTTTTGTGGCACTCTCGGTTGTCGTTTTACTGTCGATTTTCTCAGCCGGAGAGATTGCAGTACTGAAAGGTACGGGCTTTGTGCGGGCCATTGCTCATCAGGGAGTGATAGCTTCGGTTGGAGCCGTGCTGATTGTTTTGCCGTTCTATTACTACCGGGGTGTCGAGGGGATTGTTCCGGCATTGATTACGCTTCAGTTTTTCGTGGCAGTGGTAGTCAGTTGCTTTTCGATGCGTAAGTTTCCCTATCGGATTGGAATTCCTGACAAGGCTCATTATCATCGGGCGAGGGCTATGGTGAGGGTCGGGTTGGCTTTTTTGCTGACCGGTGCGGTCAGTTCAGCTTTTGAGTTTTCAGTCCGTTCCTATATGATGAACTTCGGCTCGCTCGCTGATGTGGGATTCTATAACTCCGGGTATTTTATTGTGACTACCTATGCTGCCGTTTTTTTCGCCGGACTGGATAGTGATTTCTATCCGCAATTGTCCTCTGTAAAGGGAAATGCGGGAACGTCGGCTTTGGTGAATGCCCGGATTATCGTTACGCTGCAGCTTTTGTCGCCGATGCTGTTGCTCTTTATGGCGGCTATGCCGTTGATTATACCGTTGGTCTATTCTGAGCGTTTTCTGCCGGCAGTGGGTTATTCGCAACTCGTCGTGCTGTCTGTCCTGTTTCGTGGTGTTACCCTTCCTTTGGAATACATCGCTTTGGCACGGGGCAGGGGATTCGTATATTTCCTGACGGAAGGATGCTACAGTGTTTTGACTTTGGTCGGTGTTGTCGTAGGCTATTATTTTTACGGTTTGAATGGGGCTGGCTGGGGAATGGCGGTGGCTTCCGCCTTTTCGTTGCTGGCCGATTGCCTGATTGTAAGGCATTATTTCGGATACGTCCTGACATTTGAGATTGTGAGGCTTCTCGCAGAGTGCCTGTTGCTGCATGTGTCGGTTTTGGCGGCCATGTGGCTGTTGCCTGCCGGGTGGTCGGTTGGCGTAACGGTAGCGCTGGTGGCGGCAGGTCTGTGGCGTTTGTGGTTGTTTGTCAGAAACCGGACGGATTTGCTGAAACGTAAAAAACAGAAGAAAGATGAGTAATTCATTGATTTCCATATTGATGGCGGTCTATAACGGAGAGCGTTATCTGAGAGAGGCTTTAGACTCGCTGTTGGCACAGACTTATGCCAACTGGCAGTTGCTTTGTGTGGATGACGGTTCGACTGATTCCTCTCGTTGTATTCTGAAGGAATATTCCGAGCGCGATAGCCGTATTGTGGTGATAGAGAGCGCGGAGAATCAGGGGATTGCCAATGCCAGAAATCTCGGGTTGGAGAAGGCGGAGGGGGAAATTATCATGATGCTCGACTGTGACGATTGGCTGTCGGCCGATGCGTTGCAGTTACTCCGTGATGCCTTTGCCGCTGATGCCGAAATGGACACGGTGTTGCTGACTTTGCGTTATGTAGAACCCGATGGGGCGATGCATGATTTCCGGAATGAGGTAAATGATGATATTTCGTGGCTCTCGGGACGGGAAGCCTGCCTGTTGGCCATCAATTGGCGTATTCATGGAGTCTATGCGGCACGGAGGCGGTTGTATGACTCCCATCCGTATGATTGCATTTCAAAGGTTTACAGCGATGAGAACACGACCCGACTACACTATTTGCACTCCCGGAAGGTCGGATTCTGCAACGGCGTTTATTATTACCGGCAGCATCCGCTTTCATCGACGGCACGGAAGGATAAAGTGCAGTGGGACATTCTGACGGCTCTCGACAGTCTGCGTCAGTCGCTTGCCGGGGAAGGGCTCGATGAAAACGCCCTGCATTTGGTCGACTTGCAGAAATGGCGTAATGTGATGGGCGGCTATATGTACTATTATGCCCGCCGTCGCTATCTGGACGAGGAAGAACGAGCGGAGTTGCGCGCCATTCTTGACCGTCATTATTTCTCTACGCTCACCAAGGGATTACCTCTTTCATTGAAGTTCCGTTTCGGATATGCCCCAATAAAATGGTGTCCACCTCTTTATAGGCTACAGATGCGTATTTTCACGCGTCTGCGCTTGCTGTTGGGTATGGATAAGCACCGTTATGGCTAATCGTTGAAATACTATTCGCTGACAATCAGCTTTTTATAATTGTCTGTCGTCCAAATGTGGAACGCCCCGTCAGTTCCGCGGGTGATGAGCATTGCCGCAAGTTCCGGATGTTTCTGCAAGGTTGCCTTAGCTTTTTCTGACCCCAGCACGGTCAGTGCCGTTGCCCATCCGTCTGCCGTCATGCAGTCTTTGGCAACGACGGTCACGCTGAGGATGTCGGTCGAAGTCGAATAACCCGTCTTAGGGTCGATGATGTGGCTGATGTGCCGGCCGTTTTCATCCGTTTTGAAGTTGCGGTAATTGCCGGATGTGGCAATGGCGGCATTGTTCAGCTCGATAATTTGGGCGGATTCGTGAATGATGCTGTCGGCGCTTTCAATCGGTTTGTCGACGGAGATACGCCACTTCTCGCCCCGGGGATTCGTTCCGCGTGCGACAATCTCGCCTCCAATCTCTACCAGATAGTTTTCCACACCGTTACGCTCCAACATGCGTCCCACCTCATCGCAGCCAAATCCCTTGGCGATGGAGCTGTAGTTGAGCGACATGCGTTTATCTTGCTTGATAAGCTGGTGCTTGATGCGCTTCAGCTTGTCAAATCCCACCAATTGGCGGAGGGAGTCGATTTGCGTTTCCGTAGGCAGATTGCCCGATTTGTAGCCGAAGCCCCAAGCGTTAATCAGGGGTGACAGAGTCGGGTCAAACGCACCTTCGCTCGCTTCCCATATTTCCCGTGAGGCATCGAAGAGGATGACAAGATAATCATCCATAAGGCTGGTTTGGTTCTCGTTGATAGCCGTAATGCGCGAGGCTTTGTTGAACGGCGAGACGCTCAGGTCGACTTTCCGGAATACGGTGAGAATGGAGTCGTCAAGTTGTTTGTCGGAGTCGTAAGTGATGTTGTACTCCGTAGCCCAGGTGATTCCCGACATGCTGCGGATTTCTGTCTTTTTAGATTTGAAAATAAACAGAGCGGCCAGTCCCAGGCATCCGAGAATAGCGAGAGTAATGGCACGTTTGCGGTTATGGTTGATTTCTGCCATGGAATTTGTATTTGTAGTTAAGTGACTTCTATTGATAAACAAAATTAGCCAAAACCTATCAAATTATGACTATTTTCTTGTTAAAATAGATGATAAAAATATATATCAATTTTTGGCGGTAAAATAGTTGTTTCGTATATTTGTACAGGATAGAATGCTGTCCGGTCAATAGAAAACACATGAAATCGGGTTTTCCCTATTGTTTTCGGAAGGCATTATGAATATTTGTATAACAATTAAAGAAGTAACCACTATGAGAAATGCCTATGTCTTTTTAGCAACAGGCTTCGAAGAAATGGAAGCCTTAGGTACAGTTGATGTTTTGCGCCGTACTGGAATCGACGTAACGACTGTATCCATTTCGGATAGCAGAGAGGTAGTCGGTTCACACGGTGTGCCGGTGATTGCAGATAAGCTTATTTCGGAAGTAGTAAACAATCGCGTAGAATGGCTGATATTGCCGGGTGGTATGCCTGGAGCAACCAATCTGCACAAATGTCCGGAATTGCAATCGATGCTCAATATTCAGGCCGGTTGTGGCGGTAAGATTGGTGCCATCTGTGCTTCTCCGGGTGTCGTGTTGGGACAACTTGGCTTGCTTAACGGCAAGAAAGCTACCTGCTATCCAGGATTTGAGTCACTCTGCAAGGGTGCGGAGATGAAGGACGAGCGTTGCGTTGTTGACGGAAACATCATTACCGCCAACGGACCATCCTCAGTGATTAACTTTGCATTCGCCATCGCTTCCGATATTCTTGGACGTGAGGCGGCTGTCAAGGTGATGAACGACATGCTTGTCTATCCGAAGGAACAACCTTATTTCTTCTAAAAGGAATAAGAAAAGCAGACAGAAAAACGGTCGTCGGCTAAACAAAGCCGGCGACCGTTTCTTTTTGTGGTTATTGATACGTTAATATTCTGTTTTGTCTTCCTTTGCCTGCCATGCGCGGAAAGCGAGAATGGCATCCGTGTTGGGAATATGGATGCACGGAATGGAACGCTCCGATTTCGGACGGTCGAGTTCCTCATAGATGAATTTGTCGCTGAAGTCGATGGCGTCGGCATCCTCTTTGGTATTTCCGTAATAGATACGGTCTACACCGGCCCAGTAGAGCGCGCTCAGGCACATCGGGCAGGGTTCGCATGAACTGTAGACTACGCACCCGTTCAACTTGAACGTTCCGAGTTTCTTGCAGGCCATTCTGATGGCATTGACTTCGGCATGGGCGGTAGGGTCGTTGTCGAGGGTAACGGAATTGGAGGTGACGGCAATGACTTCACCGTCCTTCACTACTACCGCCCCGAACGGGCCGCCGCCATTTTCCACACTTTTCATTGATGCTTCCGACGCTTTGGCGAGAAATGCGAGGTCGGCTGCTGTAATTTCTATGTTTTGTTTCATATCCTTCATTTTAATATATAACAACTTTCGGGGTGAAAAAGTTAAACCGAATGACCGATTTGGGCTAAATCCGGCGTAGAGCCGCATTGAGCTTGTTGGTAAATTCGTAGTTTTTCAGACCCCAGCGGGGAGAGATGAGCAGTTCTTCCGGCGATTGCGAGACGAAACGCTCGAGGGCGATGTCCTTGCGCAGACGGCGGATGATGCGGATACACAGGTCAATGTACTCGTCGGCGGTCCATTGTGCCACTGTCAGTTCTCCGTCAGCCACCTGGCGCGCCAGACGCGTGCCTCGGATGAGTTGTAGTTGGTGGAGTTTGAGCGTCGATATCGGCAATTCATTCACGCAGTCGATGGTGTGGAGCATGTCGTCCTCGCTTTCTCCCGGTAGTCCGAGTATCAGGTGCAGTCCGCAGAGCAATCCCCGTGCGGCGGTCCGTCTGACGGCATCGGCCGTATCCTGCCAGGTGTGTCCGCGGTTGATGAGGCGCAGGGTGGCGTCGGATGCCGATTCCGCTCCGTATTCAATCAGAACAAACGTCCGCTTCGCCAAATCAGCCAGGTAATCGAGCAGTTCGTCAGGCATGCAGTCCGGACGTGTGCCGATGATGATACCGGCCACGCCGTCGACGCTGAGTGCTTCCTCATACATGGCACGCAGTCGCGATAGCTCGTCGTAGGTGTTGGTGTAAGCCTGAAAGTAGGCAAGGTATTTCATTTCCGGATATTTCCGGCCGAAGAAAGTCTTCCCTTTTTCCAACTGTTGGCTGATGGTCAGCTGCGGCTTGCAATATTCGGGATTGAACGTCTGGTTGTTGCAATAAGTACATCCGCCCGTTCCTTTGCTTCCGTCGCGGTTGGGACAGGTGAAACCGGCGTTGATGGCGATTTTCTGAACCTTGAAGTCAAAATGCCGGTTGAGGAATTGTCCGAAATCGTAATATAGTTTGTCCTCTGCCATTAGATGCGGGTGGATTTGTTGAGTAAGTACATGTCGAGAATGGTCATGGTTGCCATTGCTTCCACGATGGGTACTGCACGGGGCAGAACGCACGGGTCGTGGCGGCCTTTGGCGGGTAGGAGTGTCGGTTGTCCCTGAGCATTGACGGTTTCCGTGTCGCGTAAGAGGGTTGCTACCGGCTTGAATGCCACACGGAAATAGATGTCGGCACCGTTGGAGATGCCTCCCTGGATGCCGCCGGAGTGGTTCGTACGTGTTGAAATCCGTGAGCCGTCAGAAACGAAGGTATCGTTCATTTCGCTTCCTCTGCGGGCCGCTCCCTCAAATCCCATGCCGTATTCAAAGCCTTTGGCGGCGTTGATGCCCAGCATGGCATAGGCAAGGCGGGCTTGCAACTTGTCGAATACGGGTTCGCCGAGGCCGGCCGGCAGACCGCGGACCACACAGGTAGCCACACCTCCGATGGTGTCACCCTCCGAACGCACTTCCTCTATCAGCCGAATCATGCGCTCGGCAGTCGGCGCGTCGGGGCAGCGTACGGCGTTGCTTTCTATCAGAGTCGGGTCGATTTCCGTATAGTCCTTGTCGAGGCGGATGTCACCCACCTGCGACGTATAGGCAAACAGTGAGATGCCGAGTCGTTCCAGCGCTTGTCGGGCAATGGCTCCGCCCACGATTCTCGCGGCTGTCTCACGGGCAGAGGCTCTGCCTCCTCCGCGGTAGTCGCGGATACCGTATTTGGCGGAATAGGTATAGTCGGCATGCGACGGACGGAAAGCATCGCGAAGAGGCTCGTAGTCGGTAGACCGCTGGTTCTCGTTTTCGATGATGAATCCGATGGGAGTGCCCGTCGTGCATCCCTCAAAGATGCCAGAAAGAAGGCGTACGCGGTCCGACTCCTTGCGGGGAGTTACGATGGCTGACTGTCCGGGACGGCGTCGGTCCAGCTCCTGCTGTATGCGCTCAGAGTCGATGGGCAGGCCGGCAGGAACGCCGTCGATGACACCTCCGATGGCAGGTCCGTGGGATTCACCGAAAGTGGTGAGGCGGTATTTCTCTCCAAAAGTATTCATCATTGTTCGTTTTTACAAAGTGGTGGCAACGTCGGCGATGGTGGCATGCACATAGTCGACAAGCTGTTGCGGATTGATTTTCAGCTGCAGTCCTCTGACTCCTGCACTGACGTAGATATAGTCGAAGTTCGTGCAGGTTTCGTGGAAGTAGGTGGGGAAAGGCTTCTTCATGCCGATGGGAGTGCAGCCGCCCCGGATGTAGCCCGTTGTAGGCAGCAGTTCCTTCATCGGAATCATCTCCACTTTCTTGTTGCCCGACACTTTGGCTGCTTTCTTCAGGTCCACTTCCAGATTGCCGGGAATGACACAGACGAAAAACTTGGTCTTGTCGCCCGTCAGCACCAGTGTCTTGAACACCTGGTTAATGTCTTCATTCAGTTGGTCTGCAATGTGTTGTGCGCCGAGGTCAGACTCATCGACAACGTAGGGCACAAGTTCGTAGGGAATCTTGGCCTTGTCGAGCAGTCTGGCGGCATTGGTCTTGTTTATTCCAGCCATTTTCAAATTCAGTTATGTTAAAAGATTGTAGTCGGTAGATATTTATTCGCCCAGCAGAACACAGACAGGCATCGGAAGTTGGATATCCTGATGCGTGTTGGTGAGCAGTCCGGTTTCCTCGTTGATGGCATACACCTCAATGCGGTTGCTGTCGCGGCAGGCGCAGAGCAGGAACTTTCCGTTGGGTGTAATGGCGAAATTCCGGGGATGCACGCCGGTTGTCTGATAACCGATAAGGCGGAGTGTGCCGTTGGTCGGATGAATGGCATAAATGGAGATGCCGTCGTTCTTCAGCCGGTTGCTTGCATAGAGGAAACGGCCGTCAGGCGTGATGCGGATGTCGGCGCTGCCACGAGCGTCGGCCGGGTCACAGTCGATGGTCTGCTGGAGTTGCAATTCTTTGTCTGATACCTTGAAAACTAACACTTCGCCCGACAGCTCCGTAATGACGTAGGCATATTCTCCGTTGGGAGCAAACGTCAGATGCCGGGGGCCGCTGCCTGCTTTCAGGTCCGTGCGGTTGACTACGGTCAGCGGGGTCGCATCGGTTGGATTGGCAGTCAGTGTATAGATGCAGTCATTGCCGAGGTCGCAGGCAAAGATGTATTTCTTGTCGGGGGAGGGTACCACACAGTGCAGGTGGGCCGCATTCTGACGTTTTTTGTCAGGAGCCGGACCTGTGAGCGGGAATTCAAGCGTCTGCAGCTTGCCTTTCAGGTCGCCTTCCGGCTGACAGCTGAACAGGGCGATGCTGCCTCCGTTGTAGTTGGCCGTAAGGATCATGTCGTTGAACGATTGAATGTAGCAGGGTGCTTTCCCGTCCGTAGGATATGAGCTGAGCGGTTGCAGTTGTCCCGTCTCTCCGATGGCAAAGGCTTGTGCGCCATCTGCATCGGTGTCGGATTCGTTGACGGCATAAAGCGTCCGCTTGTCGGCTGAGAAAGCCAGATAGGAAGGATTGGAAGCCGGAGTGGCTGACAGTTCCTTGGCTTCGCCGTTATCTTGGTTAAACTGATAGTAATAGATTCCCTTACTGTCGGTTGCCGTGTAGGTGCCGACATACATAGGCAGCCATGCCTGTTGCGTCATGGACAGCAAACTTGCCATGGCAAGCGTGATTCCTCCGAGTGATAGCGTCATATTTCTGTTAATAATATATCATCCAAAGGTAGAAACTTTTTTTGGAGAATGGAAATTTCCCTGCGGTTTATCTGTCGGTGATGTTTGGGGTGGAAATAAAAAGTCAGCCTGCTTTCCGGTGGGAGGCAGGCTGACGGATATGTGCAAGTGAGGTTAGTCGTTCATTGTGAGAAGAAGTTCCTCGTTGCTGCGGGTCTTCTCCATGCGGTCCTTGATGAATTCCATCGCTTCGATTGACGTACGGTCAGACAGGAAGCGGCGGAGAATCCACATACGGTTGATGGTGTCGGGGCTGAGCAGCAGGTCGTCGCGGCGGGTGCTGGATGCCATGATGTCGACAGCCGGGAAGATACGCTTGTTGGAGAGCTTGCGGTCGAGTTGCAATTCCATGTTACCCGTACCCTTGAATTCCTCGAAGATGACTTCGTCCATCTTTGAACCGGTTTCGGTCAGTGCCGTAGCGATAATCGTGAGGCTACCGCCATTCTCGATGTTGCGGGCTGCACCGAAGAAGCGTTTCGGCTTCTGGAGCGCATTGGCGTCGACACCACCGGTAAGGATTTTGCCGGATGCCGGAGCGACGGTGTTGTAGGCACGGGCAAGGCGGGTGATGGAGTCGAGCAGGATAACGACATCGTGGCCGCATTCCACCATGCGTTTTGCTTTTTCAAGCACGAGACCGGCAATTTTCACGTGGCGCTCGGCCGGTTCGTCAAACGTGGAGGCGATAACCTCGGCGTTTACGTTGCGGGCCATGTCGGTTACTTCTTCCGGACGCTCGTCGATGAGCAGGATAATCAGGTAAGTATCTGGATGATTTTCTGAAATGGCGTTGGCAATGTCCTTCAGGAGGATGGTCTTACCGGTCTTTGGAGGAGCCACGATAAGTCCGCGTTGTCCCTTACCGATAGGAGAGAACATATCGACTACGCGTGTCGACAGGTTGTTGGTGTGCATTCCGCCTGTGAGGTTGAATTTCTCGTCAGGGAAAAGAGGTACGAGGTGCTCAAACGGCACGCGGTCGCGTACGAATTCCGGAGTGCGTCCGTTGATGGATGTGACCGTGCAGAGCGGGAAGAATTTTTCGCCTTCCTTCGGCGGGCGGATGCTTCCTTCCACCACGTCGCCTGTCTTCAGGCCGTTTTGCTTTATCTGTGCCTGCGAAACGTAGATGTCGTCGGGCGACGGCAGGTAGTTGTAGTCGGAAGAACGGAGGAATCCGTATCCGTCAGGCATTACCTCAAGAATACCGGAGCTGTGGATGATACCTTCGAAATCGTAGACCGGTTGAGGTGGAAGTTGCGGTTGAGGCGGTTGCTGTTGCTGACGCTTGTTGGCGCGCATCATCTGCTGTTGCATGCGGCGCATGCTCTTTGTCATTTTCTGAGGCATCGGCGGCACGGCTGTAGCTTGAGCCATGGCTTCATCGGCAGGCATTGCCTCTGGTGCAGGTTGCTGCTCGTTTGCGGCTTGCGCCTGTTCTGCCTTGTCGGCCTTTTCAAGCTCGTCCTGCTCGCGTTGTTGCTGAGAGCGGGGAACAAACTTCTGACCGCCGCTGAACGGGAAGAAGGAGCTGAACGCACCGTCTTTCTTTTTTGCCGTCTCGGTCTTTACGGTTTCAGCCGGTTTGGATTCTTGCTCGGCGGCCGGTGCTTCATTGACTGCTTTGGCTTCCTCCTTTACTTCTGCTTCTTTTGCTGTGTTGGGTTCTGTCGTTTCGGCGGGAGTGGTAGCCTGTACCGGAGTCGGGAGTTCTGCAGTCGGTTCGTCAACGGTTACTACGCTGTCAGCCACAGTTTCGTTCATAGTTGCATTGACTGTTTTATCTTCTGTTTTTTTTGTAGATTTTTTGCGTGCAGGCTTCTTTTCAGCGGGAGCGGCAGCCGGTGTTTCCTCTTTAGCCGGTTCTGTTGCAGGAGTTGTGTCTTCTGCTACAGCCACTACCGGTTCTTCAGCTACGGCTTTTTTAGCAGTAGTCTTTTTAGTTTTGGCTGGTTTTTCGGCTGGTGCCGCTTTTTCAGAGGCTGCTTTCTTTGGTTTTGCCTTGCTGTTTTTCTTTGCATCCACCTTTGAAGCTGTCTCTTTTGCGTGAGAAGTCGCTTGTTCGTCGAGAATAGCGTAAACCAGCTCCTGATGTTCCATCTTGTCTGATTTCTTTATTCCGAACGATTGCGCTATTTCTTGTAATTCGTCAAGCGTTTTTTCGCTCAAGGTTTGAATATTGTGCATTATTTTAAAATTGATTACAATAAAAGATTGTTAGATATCCAACACGGATATTCGTTTTCTTGAATAAAAAGAATAATGTGTAAATTTGGGAGGAAATAAAGGCAACTTTCAGGTGAAAAACAGTTGCCCTCTATGTCTGCAAAGGTAGCTGAAATTTTTTAGAATGCAAATATGTTGGGCTTTTTTTCAGTAAAAATCGGATGGGTGAATGTAAAAGAACTCACTTCTTTATGCAGAAAGTGAGTTCTTATGCGGTTGTTATTTATATTCTTCCAGATATGCCTCGCAGGCTTGTACCAACTCGTCGTACCATTCTTGGCCGAAACGTCGGATGAGCGGAGTTTTGAGAAATTGGTAGAGGCGGATGCCTTCTTTCCGTCCCAACACTTCGGCAGCCTTGCAGATTTTCCATTGGTGGTAGTTGACGGAAGTGAACGTTGGATATTCGGTAAGCCGTACCGGATAGAGGTGGCAGGAGATGGGCTTGTAGAAATCCGTCCGGCCTTCGCGGTAGGCTTTTTCGATGGCGCAATAGCACATTCCACCTTCGCCGTAGCAGGTAAACACACAGTTTTTACCGTCGACGATGGTTGTTACCAGGTCGCCTTCTTCGTCAATGTATCCGACACCCCGTTTTTCAATCTCCTCTTTAGCCTGAGGCAAGAGGTCATCCCATACCACAGGCAGAATCTCTTTCAACTTTTGGTATTCTTTTTCTGTGATAGGCGCGCCGGCATCACCTTCGATGCAGCATTCTCCGAGGCATTTGTCGAGATTGCAGCAGAAAAAACGTTCAATCAAGTCGAGGCTGACAAGTACGTCTCCGATTTGTAGCATAATTTCTTCAGTTTTCATTTCGTTTGCAAAGATAGTGAAAGGCGAGCGCAGAGACAACTGGAAAACGCAGTTTTCAGCATTAGGCTATGCCGAGCCGCCACTGTCGTTTAATAAAAATATGAATTCGAACATAAAAAAACGATAAAAAACTAATTGAGGCTCCTGTTGTTGGAATACAGTGAAGGAAGATGTTGTAAAACATGTGAAATTCCCTTAAATTAATACGGAAAAAAGCGCCATTCTATCGGCATTTTGGCTAATTTTGCAAAACTTACAAGACCAAGAAATATCTAAGTTTCGTTTTATAAAATAACCTTAATTATTATGTTTCTTACCGTATTAATTGTAGCAATATTCTTGATTGGATATGCCTGTATCGCTTTCGAGAATCTTTTGAAAGTAAACAAGGCCGCCACTGCCTTGTTGATGTGTGTAGTTTGTTGGACACTTTACATGGTCGGCAGCGTCGACTTTGTAGAAGCGTTTCACGCAGAAGAGTTCGCCAAATTCTTAGGAACTACGCATCTTACAGATAAAGTTGCTGCCGCTCAGCAATTTATCGGACATAGCATCCTGTTGTCTCATTTGGGTGATGCCTGTGAGATTTTGTTCTTCCTTATGGGAGCCATGACTATTGTTGAGGTGGTGGACCATAATGGTGGATTTAATTTCGTTCGTACGAGACTGGCTTGTAAGAGCAAACGTTCATTATTGTGGCGCATTGTTTTCATCACTTTCTTCCTGTCGGCTGTGCTTGACAACCTGACAACAAGTATCGTGATGATTATGGTATTGCGTAAACTTGTTGAAGATAGAAAAGACCGTCTGTTCTATGCCTCTACTGTTATTTTGGCAGCGAATAGTGGTGGTGCGTTCTCTCCGATTGGCGACGTTACGACCATCATGTTGTGGATTAAGGGTAACATTACGGCTGCCGGTATCATCAAGGAAGTATTCTTCCCGTCTTTGATTTCAGTGGTAATTCCTACGTTGCTGATTCAGTTCAAGCTCAAAGGCAACTTGCCGGCATCAAGCAATGAGCTGAGCGCACGTCGCAAAGAATTCTCCTCTATCGAACGTAATCTGGTATTTATTGTAGGTGTCGGCGGTTTGCTGTTCGTGCCGTTCTTCCGTACGATGACAGGTCTTCCTCCGTTCATGGGTATCCTTTTGGTTCTCGGTCTTCTTTGGACAATGGTGGAAATCTTCCTCCGCAACGAGCCGGAAGACATGGAGCATGCCGTAAAGGAGACACCCCGCCAGCGCGTGTCACGCATTCTTCATCGCATTGATTTGACTACCATCCTTTTCTTCCTCGGCATTCTTATGGCAGTGTCCGTATTGGCGGAAATCGGCGTACTCGCTGAGTTTGGCCGCTGGTTGGAAGATGCGACAGGCGGAAATGCTTATATCGTAACCGGTGTTATTGGTGCCGTATCATCTGTTGTCGACAATGTTCCGTTGGTTGCCGGTTGCATGGGTATGTATGAGATTGCACCGATGACGACAACTAATCCTGACTTGTTGATGTTTGTTTCAGACGGTATGTTCTGGCAACTTCTTGCTTACTGTGCCGGTGTCGGTGGCAGCATGCTTATCGTGGGTAGTGCAGCCGGAGTTGTTGTAATGGGTCTGGAAAAGATTACATTCGGATGGTACCTGAAGAATATCTCATTCGTAACATTGCTCGGTTACCTTTCCGGTATTGCCGTTTACTGGTTGCAGCAAGTTTTATTCTTCTAATTGTGAATTTATAGACAATTCAGTATAGACAGTGCCCCTTGCCTCGCAGCAAGGGGCACTTTTCGTATGCTCAGACGAATTTTTGAAAAGTTCGAGTTAGGATGAATTCCCGCCGGGGAAATTTTTGGGGAATACCATTTCAGATTGGCTTCCAATGAGTAGACACACAAGTGGAAATTATTGCATAATCAACCGTGTGCTGATATGTTGTTTGAATGATTGAAGATTAAAATTTTTCATTGATGTCCGCTTAAAAATTCACGACCTACAACAATCTGTTGATTTCCAATTCTCTATCAGGCATTTCCATTGATGGGGCTTATCGATTGGCGGTTTATCTGACGATTCTCTATGCAACAGTTTCCATAGGCGGTTCCCCGCTCGTAGTAACGTACCTCAGGTGCGTCCTCGACGGCAAAACCAAGCCAAACGTATAGAAATCAAATTGTTAAATCATTCCAAAAGTGTTGCCAGCGGGCGCACCTGGGGTACGCCCCTACAAGCCGGTGACGAATCGACCTGAATTTTAGGAATCCCATAGAGATGATTTTCCACAATTTCTAAGTTTACGAACGGCAATAAAAATTTTTAGCGCACATCAGTACCTGATTACGGCGGATGTGTGCTTGTTCCGATTGCGGTCTGCGGAGTTGAGACAGTGTAGAATGCACGACGGGCTGTCCGGATATTATCGGACAGCCCGTCGTTATTTATAAGTCCTTCAGGTGGACTGTGTTTTCGTTTGTTAGCAGTTCTTCAGCGCGGCGATGCTTTCCTTGAGGGTTGCAATCTTCGCCTCAGCGTCGGCTTGCTTCTTGCGCTCCATTTCGATAACCTTGGCAGGAGCATTGTTGACAAACTTCTCGTTGCTGAGCTTCTTCAGAACGCTCTGGAGGAATCCTTCGTTGTAGGCAAGGTCAGCCTCGAGTTTTTTCAGTTCTTCCTCGATGTTGATGTTGTTGCCCAGTGGTACGGCATATTCTGTCGTGCCAACGAGGAATGAAGCGGCTGTAGCATCCTTTTCCGTTACGTTCTCGATGCCGGAAAGGTTGGCGAGCTTCATGATAATCGGCATTGCTGGAACGGTTGCCTCGCTCAGTACCTGGAGAGAGAGTTGTTCCTTGTTGGCAATGTTCTTCTGCAGGCGTACCGTACGGATGCCGGCGATGATTTCCTTGGCTGTGTCGATGTCGGCGATGATGCTTTCATTGACGGCTGCTGCCCTCGGAATCAAGGCTGTCATGATGCTTTCACCCTCCTTACGCTCGGAGATGTGTTGCCACAACTCTTCCGTGATGAACGGCATGAACGGATGGAGCACGCGCAGCAACGAGTCGAAGAAACGCAGCGTAGCGTCGTAGGTCGCCTTGTCGATAGGCTGGCCGTAAGCCGGCTTAATCATTTCAAGATACCAAGAGGAGAATTCGTCCCAGAAGAGCTTGTAGACAGCCATCAGGGCTTCTGAAAGACGGAATTTGCCGAACAGGTCTTCCACTTCCGCGAGCGTGCGGTTCAGTGTAGCCTCAAACCATTCGATGGCGATGCGTGCGTATTCCGGTTGTTCGGTTTCTGCTGTTTCCCATCCCTTGACAAGGCGGAACGCGTTCCAAATCTTGTTGTTGAAGTTACGTCCCTGTTCGCAGAGGCTGTCATCGTAGAGAATGTCGTTTCCGGCAGGAGCGGCAAGCATGAGACCCATGCGCACGCCGTCGGCTCCGTATTTCTCGATGAGCATCAGCGGGTCAGGTGAGTTACCGAGCGACTTCGACATCTTGCGGCCAAGTTTGTCACGCACGATACCTGTGAAGTAAACGTTGCGGAAAGGCATGTCGCCCATATATTCATAACCGGCGATAATCATTCTTGCTACCCAGAAGAAGATGATATCCGGACCGGTAACAAGGTCGGAAGTCGGATAGTAGTATTTAATTTCCTCGTTGTTCGGGTCGAGAATACCGTTGAACAGGGAAATCGGCCACAACCAGGAAGAGAACCATGTGTCGAGCACGTCTTCGTCCTGCTTCAGGTCGGCGATAGTCAGGTTGGCATTGCCGGTCTTTTCCTGAGCGAGGCGGAGAGCTTCTTCCGCAGTCTCAGCTACGACGTAGCCGCCTTGTGGCAGGAAGTAAGCCGGGATGCGGTGTCCCCACCAGAGCTGACGGGAGATGCACCAGTCCTTGATGTTGGTCATCCAGTGACGGTAGGTGTTCTTGAACTTCGCTGGGTGGAATTTGATATTGTCGTTCATTACGGCGTCGAGTGCCGGAATGGTGATTTTGTCCATTTTGAGGAACCACTGCATGGAGAGCTTTGGTTCGATAACGGCATCCGTACGCTCGGAGTGTCCCACCTTGTTGGTGTAGGCCTCTGTCTTTTCGAGCAGGCCGGCAGCCTCGAGGTCGATTTCAATCTGCTTGCGTACGGCGAAGCGGTCCATTCCCACATACAGGCCGGCAGCCTCGCTGAGCGTACCGTTGTCGTTGAAAATGTTGATGCTTTCCAGATTGTGCTTCTCTCCGAGCATGTAGTCGTTGACGTCGTGAGCCGGAGTGACCTTCAGACAGCCTGTACCGAACTCAATGTCAACGTATTCGTCCTCAATTACCGGGATTTCACGGCCTACGAGCGGCACAATGACGCGCTTGCCCTTGAGGTGTGCGTTCTTCGGGTCGTTCGGGTTGATACACATGGCCGTATCGCCCATGATGGTTTCCGGACGCGTAGTGGCAACGATGGCATAGCCGTCCTCGCCAACGATTTTATAGCGGAGGTAATAGAGTTTTCCGTGTTCTTCCTTGTAGACCACTTCCTCGTCGCTGAGAGCGGTGAGTGCCGACGGGTCCCAGTTGACCATGCGCACGCCACGGTAAATCAGTCCTTTGTTGTAGAGGTCGACAAAGACGCGGATGACGCTCTTGGAGCGGATTTCATCCATTGTGAATGACGTACGGCTCCAGTCGCAGGAAGCGCCGAGCTTCTTGAGCTGCTCGAGGATGATGCCGCCGTGCTCTTCCTTCCAGTCCCACGCGTGCTTGAGGAATTCCTCGCGGGTGAGGTCGGTTTTCTTAATGCCCTGTTCCTTCAGACGTGCCACCACCTTGGCTTCCGTGGCGATGGAAGCGTGGTCCGTACCCGGTACCCACAGCGCGTTCTTGCCTTCCATGCGGGCGCGGCGAATCAGGATGTCCTGGATTGTATTGTTAAGCATGTGTCCCATGTGGAGCACACCGGTCACGTTTGGCGGCGGAATTACGATGGTGTAAGGTTCACGTCCATCGGGTTTCGACTTGAACAAGTCGTGCTTCTGCCAGTAGTCATACCATTTGCCCTCAACTTCTTCCGGGCTGTATTTAGTGGCTAATTCGTTCATAAGCGTAGTCTTTTAATTTCAAGTTGCAAAGATAGCGTTTTTTGCCGAATTAATAGTATCTTTGTCTAATCAAATAATTTAAGGTGTGCGCAAAAAAAATGCGGACGGACATTTTTCTCCGCTTTGATATGCGCAAGCCGGAACAAGTATGGCATAACTGATGGAAACAGGATTATATACATTTGAGGACGGCGTTAAGGAGCTTGGTCCGGTGGCTTTCTCGACAATGCTCAAGGCAGCAGGTTCGGCGTGCAACCTCGATTGCCAGTATTGCTACTATCTTGACAAGGCGCAGCAGTACGGCGGTAAGCAGGCACGCATGAGCGAGGCGATGCTGGAGGAATATGTGAAACAATATATCGAGGCGAATGCCGTCGATACGGTCACTTTCTGCTGGCACGGCGGTGAGCCGACGCTGCTCGGTGTGGACTATTACCGTAAGGCCATTGAGTTTCAGAAGAAGTATGCCAAGGGCAAGAAGATAGAAAATACGCTTCAGACCAATGCTACCCGCATCGACCCCGAATGGTGTGCGTTTTTCCGTCGCAACAAGTTTCTTGTCGGAGTGTCGCTCGACGGTCCGCAGGATATTCATGACCGTTTCCGTACCGATAAGGGCGGACGTCCGACGTGGGCCCGCGTGATGCGCAGCATGAAGATGATGAGTGATGCCGGCGTGGAGTTCAACACGCTCAGCACGGTCAACAGTCTTTGTGCCGGTCGTGGTGCGGAGGTCTATGAGTTTCTGAAATCGGTGGGCAGTCATTATATGCAGTTCCTTCCGGTTGTGGAACACGTGGTCAACAAGCCCGGTTTTCACCGGCCGTTTATCGTTGCCCCGAGCTATGAAGGCGCGCGGTTGGCCGAATGGTCGATTGGTGCGAGAGAATACGGAGAGTTCCTCATTGATATTTTCCGTAAATGGGTGGTGGCTGACATCGGCGAATACTACGTGCAGATGTTTGATGCCACGCTTGCACAGTATGTCGGAGTGCGCCCGGGTGTATGCTCGATGCTGGAGACCTGCGGCGATGCACTTGTGGTGGAGCACAACGGTGATGTCTACAACTGCGACCATTTCGTGTATCCTGAATACAAACTGGGCAACATCATGGAGACTTCGCTTGCCGAAATCTACAAGAGTCCGCGCCGTTCGGAATTCGGACTTGCCAAGCGGCGTAGCCTGCCGGCGGAGTGCATGAATTGTTCCTTCTATTTTGCCTGCCGGGGAGAATGCCCGAAACACCGTTTCGACCGGAATCCCGACGGTACGGCGAAAAACTCGCTTTGCGAGGGATTGAAAGCCTATTTTGAATTTACGAAACCCTACATGGAGCGGATGCGCGACCTCCTTTACCGGGAGATGCCGCCGTCGCTTGTCATGAGTTGGGCTCGTACACAGATTAAATAATTAGGAGAGAGAATGAAAAAAGTGATTAAAAGAGTCGTTCTTGCAACGATGTTGGTGGGAACGGCAACTGGAATTTCCGCTCAGAACCGTAGCGGTTCGCTGGGCGACTTGCTCGGCGGAATTGCGAAAGAGACTATTGCTCAGACGCAGAGCAAGACTTTGGAAGTGGCCGACATTGCAGGTCAATGGACCGTGCAGGGCCCGGCGGTGGTGCTGAAATCGGACAATATCCTTCAGCAGGCCGGAGGGGCTGCCTTGACAGGTATGTTGGAAGACCAGATTAAGACTTACTACGAACGCCTCGGTCTTATCGGCAACACGATGACCATAGAGTCGAACGGTTCGTTTGTGATGACGTTGAAGAAAATTCCTTTGAAAGGTACAATCACCAAGGGGACGGGTGATGAGTTCAATGTGAAGTTCGGCACGATTGCCGCTTTGCAGAAGGACGGTACGACTGCCTACATTCAGAAATCCGGCAATGAGATGTCGTTTACTGTTGACGTCAAGAAAATGCTGACGATTCTTGAGAAAGTGGGTTCGGTGACTGACCGTGAACTGATTACGCAGGCCGTTCAGCTTCTTGAGAAATACGACCACGTTTGTCTTGGTTTCCGCTGCACGAAGTAACGGCAGACGGAATTCTTGAAATGAATAACGCAAGGCTGTGCCCTGACCGGGTGTAGCCTTGCGCTTTTTTATGCGGTTTTAGAAATAGCGTTGGTGGAGGGTTTTGTATTCGGGAGTGGACTGGATGCCCTTCAGCCATGTGTTCACCATCCGAAGCCGGGTAGTGTCGCTCTTGGCGAGTACCCACGACTGGAATTGGTTGAAGCTGACGGCAGTGTTGACGTTTACGCCTTTATGGTTCTTGGCCATGCTTTCCGCAATCTTGTCGTTGATGACGGCAAACTCCACTTCTCCGGCCGCAACGAGCAGGAAGAGCTGTTCCTGGCTTTTGTCCAACTCCTGTGTATAGATGGAGTCGCCGATTTCGCGTGCAAGGTTGGAGATACGCGACACGGTAGGGGAGTCCTTCACAACGCAGATAGTACGCTGTGCCAGATCGAGCTGGGAGCGTACGGTGATGTTGCCGGTGGAATCCTCCCGTTGAATCAGCACTTGGCGGTCGATGAACACGGGGTCGGTGAGCAGGTAGTTTTCCTTTAGCTCAGTGGTTGCCGCCACTTGTGCCACCACGATGTCGCGCAGTCCGTTGTCAAGCATGTCAAGGCTTTCGCTGAATGAGGTCATCGGCCGGATTTTCATCGCAACGCCGTAGTGCTTGCTGATGAGGCGCAGCAGGTCGTATTCGAAACCACCGAGCGTGTCGTCATACATATAGAGCGACATCGGCGCATAGCCGATAGCCACCTCAATCGTGTCGCCTCCACTTCTGTCCGGATGGGTCGGGTTGTTGCTACAGCGGTGGAGCATGACCATCGCCGCCAGCACCAGTGCCAGCAGAATCAGATAGACCGACATTTTCGGTTTGGAGAACAGCGGAAGTTTCATAGCGTTAATGTTCGATGTTTAGTCGGCGAAGTCAACCGAGACGCCGAGTTGGAAGCGTCCGGGGTTAATCGGGTGATGCAGTGCGCCGAAATAGCTCTCTCCGCCAAACAGTCCGTTGTTGAAGTGGGAGTACATGACGAAGAAACGCGTCTTGTAGAGCTTGAAATCGGCATAGGCATTGAGCAACGGGTAATTGCCGAGTTTCTTTTCCTGTTGCGTATGGAAGACCATGGTGGCCGGCTGGTAGGCCGGCGCATAGTAGGCCGTATAATAGTTGCAGTCAACGCCGAGGTTGACGTGAAGCACTTTGGCAATCTTGAAATCGAGGAACATGTTGGAGTAGAGAGCCAGTTTCGGCAACGAAAGCACGCGCTCGTTGGTCGAGGTCTGGTAAGTCACCGCGTTGTTCCAGTTGAAGATGCCAAACTTGAGGTTCTGCAACGCAGTTGCGCTGATAACCTGAATGTTGCCACCTTCCTGGGTAGGCAGAGCCTTGTCGTTGAAATAGACATAGTTCTGAATATTCTCTACTCCGGCAGAGATTTTTGTGCCACTTTGCGGAATAAAGATGCTGCCGCCGGCACGCACGCGCCGTACCTTGCCAAAGTCGTTGCTCCATGCAAAGTGGTTCGATATGTATTGCTTCATGAAGAACGGAGCTTCCGTGTTCTTGAAGAATCCTTCTCCCGTGACACGGATGGAGTCGCCCCAAAGCGGAATTTTGGTCGTGATTTGTCCCGACACGTCAATGTCGCCGGCTACCGGGCCGATGAGGCCGAACTGAGCCGTTGCGGAATAAGTAAGGATGGCGCCTTTTTGCTTGGTAAGTTGTCCGCCGACCCATACGAGGTTTTCCGTCGTGTTGGGCGCAATCTTGAAGTCGGGGAACGGAGTCAGTCCCTCCGGCTTGTAGTTGGAGACGAGCATTGTGTCGGTCGTTTGAGTAAAACGGCGTATTTCGTGGGTCACATAAGCCGAAATACCGAATTTGGCCCATTTCTTGAACCCTTCAATCATGTCGACACCGAGCGTGTTGCGGATGCGCCAGTAGGAGTTGACATCCTCTGTTCCGGTCATTGACAGGTAATTGTTTTCAAAGAAATTGGCATCTTCCTCAGCCGATTGGTTGATGAATTTGTGGGAATTGCGGCTGAAGTCAAACGACCAGATGAAACTGGACACCGGCACATAGGTCCGCTCGACCGTCGTGTCGTTCACCTCATGCTCTTCCCAGTAGCCCACCTTGTAGCGGTGGTTCATATAGAATTGTCCGCCCTTGACGCGGGAGAAAGCCGCGTTCAGGTTGACAGGGATGGCTTTTGCATCGATTTCAGTTACACCGCCTTGCAGCGCGCCCGGGTCGGTAATGTAGCGGTCGTCGGTGATTCCGCCGTTTTCCTGATTGACTGAATTGTAGCTGTTGAAGGCTGTCTGCAATTCGTAACGGTCACCCGTATAGGAACCGGAAAGTCCCCAGTCGAAGTTTTTCAGAGCCTGACGGTCGTAGCCGCCTTTTGAATAGAGGTAATCGACAAAAGCGCCTACCTGGATACGTTTGCCTGCATTGCCGGAGAATACGCCTTTCAGGTGGTCCTGTCCAGACTCGCGTCCGCCACCCCAGCTGTAGGAGAGAAGCGTCATCGGAATGCGGGTGTTGTAGTAGCGTTGGTTCTCCGCTTTGTTGAGCCACGGCCGCAATACGTCCTCAAACATGAATTCTGAGGCGTCGGGACGGTTGAAATAGATGCGGTTTTCTCCGGCTGTTCCGTAATTACCGGTAGTGGCCCATGCTTCAGAAAGCATCGCCGGAACGAATTGACGGTGGTAATTGTAGAGAAGCGTATCGATTGTGGAGGGTATGCGCAGTCCCAGCGGTTGGGATGCGGTCCATGCAAAGGAAGGCTCCAATGCCTGTTTCTTCTTGGCTGATGCGCTGCCCGATGCAATCAGCAGACAGATAATATATAATAAGAATTTCTTCATGTCGGATTAATGATTCTGCAAACTTACAAAATAATCCGTTAAGCATGAAATAAAAAGGGTTATCAGCAACGTTTTCACCGAAAAAAAGACCGGACAGGTCGTTTTCTGTCCGGTCTTTCGGGTGGAATTGCAGGATGTCTGCATTATAACTCGATGACAATCTCAGCGGCAGTCTGGCTTTCGTTGTTCACACGGTCGAGTGTTGTCACTGCGTAGCGGAACCGTCCGGCTGACTCCGTGAGGATGGAATAGCTGTTGGTATAGGTCACCGCCTGAATGGCCTCCGGGTCGTTGAGGTCGACAGGCTCATCTTCCGCAAAACGGTAGACGACATAGGCGCGTGCCTTTTGCAGTTCGTCGTCGGTAGAGGGTGCGTCCCATGTCAGACGGTTGCCTTCCATGCGTAATTTAGTCGGCGCGTCCGGGCAGATGTCGTCAATCCATGGATAGGAGGGGACGAGAGCAATCGTGCGCTGGTAGTTGGAGCCGAGTTCGTCGGCAATGCCTTTGTAGTTGGCCGTAATGCTGTATCCCGGCCACCAGCAGTTGCCCTGTATGTTCTCAAGGCTACGCGACAGCTTGATTTTATGTTCCAGCTGATTCGGCAGTTTGGAAGGCGGGAGGTCGGGGTAGTTCATCGTGCGCTCGACACTTTGACCGATATACATGTGACGGCCGTTGGCGTTGTCATTCCACCAGTAGGCCAGTTTTTCGGACGATGCCACTTTCTTCTCGAGTTCCCAGTAGAGTTGCGGCAGCATGTAGTCCACCCAGCCTTTTTCCGACCAAAGGAGTACGTCGGCGAAAAGTCCGCTGTAATTCTCGAATGCCTGTGTCTCGCTTCCGCGCGGGTCGTTCGATTTGTTACGCCACACGCCGAACGGGCTGATGCCGAGGCGGACCCACGGCTTGGTGTCGTGGATGGTCTTGTAAAGTCCCTCGATGAGTAAGTCAACGTTATGGCGGCGCCAGTCGTTATGGTCCATGCCGTTGCCGTACATGGCGTATGACTTGCTGTCGGGAAATTCCTTGTTGTCGACCGGATAAGGGTAGAAGTAATCGTCGAGGTGGATGGCGTCAACGTCGTAGCGGGTAATGATATCCTTTACGACTTCGTTGATGAATTCCCGGTTTTCCGGATAGCCGGGGTCGAAATACATCTTATTGTCGGCATAGGTCACGAAACGTTCCGGATGTCGGTGGTAAAGGTGTTCGGCGGGGAGCTTCTCGTTTTTGGAGGTCGTTACGCGGTAAGGGTTGAGCCATGCGTGCAGCTCCATGCCGCGTGCGTGTGATTCCTCAATCATGAATTGCAACGGGTCCCATTCGGGTGACGGCGCCTGTCCGGCAGTTCCGGTAAGGAACCGGCTCCAAGGCTCGAGTTTTGACGGATAGAAAGCGTCGGCCGACGGGCGCACCTGGAACAGGATGGCATTGCAACCGGCTGCTTTCAGCAGGTCAAGTTGTTCACACAGATAGTTGCGGGTTTCGGCCGGACTCATTTTCGCATATTGCGATTGATAGACTGTGTGGAGCCAGGCTCCTCTGAATTCCCGCTTTGGATTGCCTGCGGAAGCATAAAGGCTACATGCGGCAAGGATGGATAAGAAAAGTGTTTTTTTCAATGTCTTTATAATTTTGTAGGTTGTTCATGGCAAATTTATGTAATTTCTTTGATACTTCGGGTATGGATTGCCGTTAAGGAATGAAAGAAGTCGGATAAAATTCAGGAAGCGGGCGAAAAAAAGAGTAATGAGCAGATAAATCAGCCTAATTTGACAATTTTAGGCTGTTGCAGGAACGGAATATAATGTCTAATTTTGTTAAATCATGACATATCGAAATTTACATAATGTACTGCTGTTATTGGTCGCGTTTGTTTTGGCAGGTTGCGACCACAAGTCGAATGTCCTTATCACCGGATATGGTGATGTAGACATTCTGCCGACTTTCGATGGAACAGTGAAAGGAGTGGCAGGGGCTTCCGATTTGACGGTTGAGTTTCCCGAGTGGGAGACGATGTGGCTTTCTGCTGAGAATCAGGAGGCAGGATTTCATCGCGACTGGGCTACCGTCAATGAGTTCTATGACGACTTGCGGAAACTGCCGGTAGGGCGCTATGTGTTCCGTGCCGGTTCGGGAGATGCGCTTGAGGAAGGTTTCGTCGAGCCGGTGTTTGGCGGAGAGGCTGTCGGGGATGTCAGGGAAAGCGATTTTACGGAAGTCAGTCTTCCGATAGCTCCGGCCCGTGCGTTTCTGTCGGCTTCTTTCGATGCATCGCTTCGTGAGGCTCCGTTCAAGATGGCGTTCCGTGCAAAGTCGAAAACCGGCAGCTACGTCAGCTTCGGCGAGGAGGAGACGCGCACGGCAGTGCTGATGCCGGGAGAGGTGAAGGCCGAATTGCTCCTTACCTCTGCCGATGGCAAGACTCTTGCGCTGCAGCCATTGGCGTTGGAAGCGCAGGCAGCCCGGCATTATGATTTCCGTTTCTCTCTTCAAGAAACGTCCGGCGAGCCTGTTCTTCAGGTGATTGCCGACGAGGCGACTTTGGCAGAGCCTTATCAGCTGGTGGTGAGTGATGTCCTGTTTGCCACGGAATCGCCAGTCATGTCTCCCTTTGGATTTGGAAGCGGAAGAATATTACAGATGGTTGAGAAGAGCGTTCCGGCGGAATCCGTCGGTTGCGACATTGATATACCCGGAGGTCTGAAACACCTGTATCTGACTGTTGTATCGCCTAATTTGAAAGATAACCAGTGGAGCGAGGAAGTGGATTTGGTTGGAAAGGACTTTGCCGACGCGGGTTTTGTCATGACCGGAAATCAGGAGGGGTCCCATAACGTACATGTCGATTTCACCGGTGTTTTGTCGAGGCTGGAGGCCGACGGGGTGCATCCGACAACCCACCGCTTTGTGCTTCAGGCTACTGATGCTGCCGGTCGTGTATGCAACGAGCCGGTACAGCTTGATGTCGAGATATTGCCGATTGTGATGGAAATGGCAGAGCCGGAACCTGTTCGGATGCAGGACGATGTCGTCACCCTGCGTCTTGAAAGCAACATCGCAGAGTTGGGCGAGGGTTTGGCCGTGCAATATATGACGGAGTCGATGGAAGATTGGAATTCGGTCGCACCTGAGTCGGTTGAGCCGTTGGGCGGCGGAACGTATGCCGTAAGTGTCAACGTAGGCAGTGGCATTGAGCGGACGGCGTTGCGGATGGCATATCTTGACCGCTACTCCAATTCTGTCATGCTTGACCGTATTGTTCCTGAGTTTACCGTTACCTGTCCGACAGAGACGGTGTGGACCTCGCGGGCAGACCTTTATGTGGACTGTGAGGGCGAGGAGAGCATTTTGCCTTATCTGAAAGTGCTTGTAAGAGAAAACGGCGGAAGTTGGCATCCGGCGGTTATCGACCGGAGCGTAGAGGAACGCCGGATTACGGTTAAGACGCTGATGGCATCGACTGCCTATACTATCCGGGTGATGACGACAGAGTCCCATGTGAAGGATTTCGACATAACGACTGAACCGGCCATTGAATTGCCCAACGGAGATTTCGAGGACAATGAGGTGACTATTAAAATCAATAATTTGAATTGTGGAGGCAAGTATTCCAATAAGGAAAGCTGGATGACCGTCTACAACAAGACCAACATCGAAGTGAGAGAGCCGGAAGACTGGGTGAGCGTCAACGCCAAGACATGCTCGTCGTTTGCCAAAACGGCTAATTCATGGTTCCTTGTTCCTACGACAGAATTGCTGAAGCGTCCTTACAGCGGGCAGTTTGCCGTGCGTCTGCGGAATGCTGCCTGGGACCTTAACGGAGTGGAGCCGCCGCGTGATGCCCGTGTCGACAACGAATATTACAGCTCGATTGCTCCCCACATAGCCAACCGCTCTGCCGGAAAGCTTTTCCTGGGTAAGTATTCGTTTGACGCGTCGGGGCAGGAAGTTTATGAGGAAGGTATTCCGTTTGCATCCCGTCCGACGGCTGTGGCTGGCTTCTATTCCTATGTGCAGGACATTCACGACGGACAGGAAAAAGGCCTTGTCGTGGTGCGTCTGCTGCATGAGAGCGACGGTAAGACAATCGTTATCGGAGAAGGTCGGGGAGAGTTGAACCCGTCGACATCCTATACGCGCTTTATCGTCCCCATCCGCTATACGGTGCGCAATAAGCCGGCAACGCGGTTGCAGCTGATGATATCGTCATCCAATTATGCTTCCTACAACCAGTCGGAGGAATCACGGTTGATAAAGACGACCAACAATTTTCCGCTGGGTATCTCGACGGGAGCGGAACTCTGGGTTGACCGGCTTGCATTGCTCTACGAATAGAGCGTAATGCGATGCCGATTACGGATAAAAGTAGAACATAACATATATATTATAAAAGGAAAAAAGACATGAAGTATTCTTATCGTACGGAAGGCACCTGCTGTCAGGCCTTCGATATTGAAGTTGAAGACGGCAAGGTGAAAAATCTGGAATTTTATGGAGGTTGCAACGGCAATCTTCAGGGCATCTGCTCGCTGATTAGAGGCATGAAAATAGAGGATGTAATCGACCGTCTGGAGGGAATCCGATGCGGCTCGAAAGCAACATCCTGCCCTGACCAACTCTCGAAAGCGTTGCGTCTGATTCAGGAGCGGAAATAGAGCGGTTGAGTGGAGGAAAGTTCGGTTTTAACACGAAAACTTTTGTTATTCAGTTAATTTGCTTTATCTTTGCCCCGATTTTGTTGAAAATTCAAATGAAAAAATTGATAATTATGAAGAAAATTCACTTTATGTTTGCGGCAATGCTGTTCACTGTGATGAACGCCTTTGCAGCAGAAGGAGATGTTACTTATTACAATGGTGAAATCGACGTCACGATGGGTGGCATGGAGATTTCAAAGGGACAGGCGGTTCAGGTTTCCTTGAAGGAGGCAGCCGACGGTACGTTTACGTTCCTTTTGCCGGACTTCAAAATCAAGTTGGGTGAAACTGAGATTCCTTGCGGTGATATCGATGTGCCGGGCGTGACAATGACCGACGATAACAGTGATGGTATTCTTGACGTGAATGGCAAGCGTGAAGACCTCGGTCTGGCTGCTGACCAAGAAGGTACTCCTCAAATTTGGGCTGATGTGGTTCTTTCAGGAACAAACGATATTGCGACAGGTGATATGAATTTGGGTATCAGCGTGCTTTGGTATCCGGGTTATCCGAATAAGGAAGAATCTACTCCTATTCAGGTTTCTTTCTTAGGAAAGAAGCAGGATTCTGACTTCTACGATGGCAAAATTGATGTTTCAATGGCCGGTATGGAGATTTCAAAGGGACAGGAGGTTCAGGTTTCTTTGACAAAGGCTGCTGACGGTTCATTTACATTCCTCTTGCCGAATTTTTCAATCAAGTTGGGTGATGCAGTGATTCCGTGCGGCGACATTGAGGTTGCTGGCGTGACAATGACTGATGAGAACAGCGACGGCATCAGCGACGTAAACGGTACGCGCAAAGACCTTGGCTTGGCAGCTGATGAGGAAGGAAATCCTCAAATCTGGGCTGACGTTGTACTTGCCGGAACAAACAATACGTCAACCGGCGAGATGGTTTTGAACATCGATGTGCTTTGGTATCCAGCTTATCCGAATAAGGACGAATCTACTCCAATTACGGTTGCCTTTGTTGGTAAGAAAAAGGATGAAGGTGCACGCGTGGAAAGCGTAGCAACCAATGGTGCTCATGTTTACGGAATGGAGCAGGCTTTGGTGGTAAGCGGTTTCAATGGACGAGTTTACGTCTATGCGCTCGACGGCCGTTTGGTGAAGACGTTCGAGGCTTGCGAGAACACCACCGTATCAATGGAGAGCGGTGTCTATGTAGTGAGCGCCGGTCAGGATGCAGTGAAGGTTGTCGTAAAATAATACGGTGACAGTAGCAGATACTTATACTTACGCATCTTATTCCGATTTCGAATGAAAAGGGGCATTCGGACTGGGAGTGATTTTCAGTCGTGTGCCTTTGCCGAAAGGGGAATAGGATGCGTTTTTTGTTGACATTTCAATTGTCAATAGGTAAAAAAGAAATATAAATTAAAAACTTATTTTAATATGAAGAATTTAATAGCTCTGACAGGAGCGTGTTTATTTAGTGTAGCGGGAGTATTTCAGGCTTCTGCCCAGCAGTTGCCAAATTTTGGCTTCAACGATTGGAAGGGCACTTGCGGAGAGACTGGAGCGGTTACTAAGCCTTTGTTTGGTAATATTAGTCTTACAATGCGTCAGCGTCCTGGAAATGAACCGCAAGGATGGAATGGTTCCAGCGTTAATCAAGAGGTGTTTGGCGTAGAAGCGCAAAAAGTTCTTGTCTTTGAAGAGAATGAAAATAATAATACATACGTTAAATTATCCAATTTGAAAGCAGAGGCAATGGGTGTAGGTTCTACAGCTCCTGGATTCTTGACTCTTGGAACTCCGTGGGTATATGCCACTGCTACTCTTTCTAAGTGTGATGGCGGTGTTTACAGTGGAGTCTCCTTTAACAATAAACCGGATGCTCTTTCTGCAAAAGTAAGAAGGTCAGATGTTGGAGAAGAGCAATCCCACATAATTGCTTATTTGTGGAACGGTAGTTTCTCGTCAAAAATTGGAGAGGCGGGAAATCCTAAATTAGACTGCGAAGACGTTGAGCGTGCAATCTTGGGTAAGGCAGAGTCAACCGGAGATGGTAAATTGGTAGCACAGTGCGATAAGGCATTTAGCTATAATGAAGCTAAAGATTGGACCACGATGGAGGTTGAACTTGAATACGTTGAAGGTGCTGGTATGCCTGAAAAGATGAATGTTGTCGTTTCAGCTGGTAATTATTGGGACCGTAATGGGTTGGTTGAAAATACTTCATTGGATGTAGATGACGTGAAGTTTGTCTACTATTCGCGTTTGGCATCGCTGACTGTAGGTGGCGTTGCTTTGGAAGGTTTCTCTTCTGAAAAATATGAATACACTGTCAATGGTAGATTGCCGAAGGCAGAGGACGTAGCTTATACGCTGCTCGGTAACAGCCCAGCAAAGACTGTAGACGTTGCGGTGAACGAAGAGGCAAAGACGCTTACACTGACGGTAACGAATACGAATACAGGCGAAGGTGTTGCTGATATCGATGGCAAGAACACTCACGTCTATACTATCAATTATGTTTCGGAGGAAACAAGCTATCCGGGTTATCTGAACATTGCAATGGGTGATTCCCAAATCGCATACAACAATATGGCTCAGGTAACAATTACCGATTATAAGGACGGTACTTGTGATTTTGTGATGCCCAATTTGTCGGTATTGGGTATGACGCTTGGTGATATCGCGTTGGAAGATGTTACAATTATTGACGTAGACGGTGGAAAACAATACAAAGGCCACGTAGACGGGATGTCGCTGATGGAAGGTGCTATTACGGCAAACGTGACGCTGAACGGTAGAATTTCGGCAGAAGGTGTTGCTGATATGGATATTGATGTTGTTTGGTTGAACGAAGGTACCGAAATTCCTATTAAGGTTTCCTTTGCTTCTGAGATGACAGCACTGGAGGAAGCTAAAGGTTATTATTATGTATTGAAGGAAAAAGTTCCTCAAATAGAGGGTATTGCTTCAACGTTGACTGTGTATCTGACAACAGACGAGCAGGTAAAGAATAAATTAGTTGTAAAGGATGTGAAATTTGTGGAGGACGAAGTGGAACAGGTATTCGGCGATATCGTTCTTGACGGCGTTGAAATCTCCGGCTCTCCGACAGATGAAATGGTATTCGGCGGTACAATTGACAACGTGGCTCTCGCCAACGGTAAGACAGCTACTGCAAAGTTTGACGAGCGTAGCATCCGTCATACGGATGGCTCTTATTTCGTGATTTTCACGCTCGACGTGGAGGGTGTGTCATACGAAGTGGGATTCGGTACGGAATCTATTCCTGCAAGCGTTGAGGACGTAGCGGCTGCCGGTGTCGTTGTTAACGGCGCAGAGGGCAAGATTGTCGTATCTGGCTTCAACGGTCAGGTAGAGGTTTATGCGCTCGACGGCGTGAAGGTTGCTCAGACTGCAGTGGCTGGCAATGGCGAAATCAAGCTGGCGCGCGGCATCTATGTGGTGCGTGCGGGCAACCAGGCAGTAAAGGTAGCTGTTAAGTAAACGGCCTTTCGTCTTACGCTAACGAAAGAATAACGACAGGCTCCTCCGGTGCAAGAATGCGCCGGGGGAGCTTTTTTTGTGAAGAGGGAGTAAGGTTTAAAAAATGTAACGGTTGCGAAATAGACGTTTGAATTTTTTGTATATTCCAAAATAAATTTCTACATTAGCTACCGACAAAATCTAATAGCTATGACTGGTATAAGCGCGATGCTTAATTTCCTCGCTTTACTGAAAAACAACAATAACCGACCATGGTTTGCCGAGCATAAGGCAGACTATGAAAAGATTCGTATGGATTGTTTTCGGGAAATTGAGGAGCTTATCGACCATGTGGCACGTTTCGATTCACGGGTGGCAGGGCTGACTCCTCAGGAAGCCACCTACCGTATCTATCGGGATATCAGATTTTCGAATGACAAATCTCCGTTTAAGACACATTTCGGTATTGTTATAGCCTCTCATGGACGCAAGACGAAGGGAGCCGGCTACTATCTCCATATCGAGCCGGGCGAATGTGCGCTCTATGGTGGGGTGTGGTTTCCTCAGTCGGACGTTTTGCGCGTGCTGCGCCGTTCGGTCTATGACAATATGGACGAGTTGCAGGAAATTATCAGCCGTCCGGAGTTCCGGAAGGTTTTCCCGCAGTTGGAGGGTGACCGCCTGAAGACGATGCCGCGGGGCTATCCTGCCGATGCTCCCCATGCCGAGCTGTTGAAGTTGAAAGAATACCTGGTCAGTTGCCGGTACGACGACCGGCTTTTCGAACGTCCTGACTGGCAGGATACCGTGGCCGGGCATATCAGACTGCTACAGCCGTTTACGGAATTTTTCAATTTCACTTTTGACGAAATGCACAGCTGAGCGTGTTTTGTGCCGAAGTTTAAATAGTGATAAATCATTTCGAAGAAAAATATTTTAAATTATATTTGTAAAAAGAATTCATTAAACCTAACACTAAATTATGGCGAAAATCAGAGGAGCAGTAACAGTTAACGAAGAGCGTTGCAAGGGTTGCAACCTTTGTGTTGTGGCGTGCCCGACACAGACGCTTTCGCTTCAGCCCAAAGAGGTGAACGACCGTGGCTATCATTTTGCTTACATGTCGAATCCTGAGGCTTGTATCGGTTGCGCAAGCTGCGCATTAGTATGTCCTGATGCTTGTATCGAAGTTTATAAGGTCAAGCTCGATTAGTTTAACAAAAAGAATAAAAAATAAGTACTTTCTATGGAAAAAGAAATACGATTGATGAAGGGTAACGAGGCATTGGCAATGGCGGCTATCCGTTATGGTGCAGATGCTTATTTCGGTTATCCTATTACTCCGCAGTCGGAAGTCCTTGAGACATTGATGGCAGAGCAACCATGGGAAACAACAGGTATGGTAGTGCTTCAGGCGGAAAGTGAAGTTTCTTCAATCAATATGGTTTACGGTGCCGCAGCTGCCGGTAAGGTCGTGTTGACATCGTCTTCAAGCCCTGGTATCAGCCTTATGTGCGAGGGTTTGAGCTACATCGCAGCCAGCGAGCTTCCTGCATTGGTTATCAACGTAATGCGTGGTGGTCCTGGTCTGGGTACTATCCAACCTTCACAGGCCGACTATTTCCAGGCAACGAAGGGTGGCGGTCACGGCGACTACCACTTCATCGTGCTTGCACCGTCGTCTGTACAGGAAATGTGTGACTTCGTGGGTCTCGGTTGGGACCTCGCTTTCAAATACCGCACTCCGGCCATGATTCTTGCCGACGGTGTTGTAGGTCAGATGATGGAAAAGGTGGTATTGCCTCCGCAACGTCCGCGTCATACGGATGAGGAAGTGCGCCAGCGCTGTCCATGGGCTGCCATGGGCCGTACGCCGGACCGCGGCCGTAACGTGGTTACTTCTCTTGAGCTTGACTCAGCGAAGATGGAAGTCAACAACGAACGCTTCCAGGCTACTTACCGTCAGATTGAAGCCAACGAAGTTCGTTTCGAAACATACGGAACAGAAGATTGCGATTATCTGATTGTTGCATTTGGTTCAATTGCCCGCATCAGCCAGAAGGCTGTGGAATTGGCTCGTAAGGAAGGTATCAAGATTGGTATCATCCGTCCGATTACGCTGTGGCCGTTCCCGCATGACGAGGTTAAGCGCCTTGCTTCCAAATCGAAAGGCGTGCTTGTTGTGGAATTGAATGCCGGACAAATGATTGAGGACGTTCGCCTTGCTGTCAACGGCACTGTAAAGGTAGAACATTACGGCCGTCTTGGCGGTATCGTTCCTACTCCGGACGAAATCCTCGATGCTTTCAAAGAAAAAATCTATCAGAAATAATTAAAGAACGTTCCTATGGATATCAACGATATAATTAAGCCGGAAAACCAGGTATACAAGAAACCGGCGTTGCTGAACGATAACTACATGCACTACTGCCCGGGCTGTAGCCATGGCGTTGTTCACAAATTGGTTGCTGAAATAATTGAAGAAATGGGAGTGGGCGAGAAGACAGTCGGCGTTGCTCCTGTAGGTTGCTCGGTGTTTGCCTACAACTACATTGATGTTGACTGGATTGAAGCCGCTCACGGTCGTGCTCCAGCCATTGCTACTGCTGTAAGCCGTCTTTATCCGAAGAACCTCGTGTTCACTTATCAAGGTGACGGTGACCTCGCAGCTATCGGTACGGCTGAGACTATCCACGCTGCCAACCGTGGTGAGAACATCACAATCATCTTCATCAACAATGCCATCTACGGTATGACTGGTGGACAGATGGCTCCGACTACACTGTTGGGCATGAAGACTGCCACAACTCCTTACGGCCGTCGCGTTGACCTGAACGGTTATCCTTTGAAGATTGGTGATATTTTGGCTCAGTTGGACGGTACTTGCTACGTAACCCGCCAGAGCGTTCACACTCCGGCTGCCGTGCGCAAGGCAAAGGCTGCCATCAAGAAAGCTTTCCAAAACAGCCTTGACAGAAAGGGTACTTCCGTAGTGGAAATCGTAAGTACATGTAACTCCGGTTGGAAACTCACTCCGGAACAATCCAACAAGTGGATGGTTGAGCATATGTTTGAAAAATACCCGATGGGTGACCTAAAAAATTTGTAAGCTATGAAGAAAGAGATTATTATAGCCGGATTCGGTGGACAGGGTGTGCTCTCAATGGGTAAGATTCTTGCTTATTCCGGCCTTATGGAAGACAAGGAAGTGACTTGGATGCCGGCCTATGGTCCGGAACAGCGCGGTGGTACAGCCAACGTTACGGTCATTATCAGCGAGGAGAAAATCAGCTCTCCGATTTTGAATGCCTACGACGTGGTAATCGCTCTTAACCAACAGAGTTTGGATAAGTTTGAGTGCAAGGTGAAACCGGGCGGTATCCTGATTTATGATAACTACGGTATCCACCACGCTCCGACTCGTACGGACATCAACGTGTATAACGTTGCGGCTATGGACGCTTCTCTTGAGATGCAGAACTCCAAGTCGTATAATATGATTATCCTTGGTGCCTTGTTGAAGGTTTGTCCGGTGGTAACACTCGAAAGCGTGCTTCTCGGTTTGAAGAAATCGCTTCCTGAACGTCACCATCACCTCATTCCTATGAATGAGCAGGCTATTTTGAAGGGCATGGAGCTTATCAAGTAATAATAATTGATATTTTTATAAGGCAGGCCGGTGCGCATCGCGTACCGGCCTGTTTCGTTGTAAAAAAGCTGAAAAATAACAGCGGCCGGTTCTGTGAAGAACCAGCCGCTGTCGGTGATATAAAAATGATAGTCTTTAACGGGATTACTTGGCCATCAGCTTATCGATTTCAGCCTCCAGCTTTGCACCGCGTAAGCCGCGGAACACGATTTTTCCGTCAGGACCGAAAAGAATCAGGTGAGGGATGCCGGTGACGCCGTAGATTTCGGCCGGCTCCTTCTGAGCGTTGTCGATGATGGTCCATGGCAGAGCTTTCTGTTCTACGCAGGCTTTCGTATCGGCAGGCTTGTCCCATACGGCAAGACCGACAACCGTCAATCCCTTGCCTTTGTATTTCTCGTAGATGCGCTTGATGGTCGGCATTTCGCGCATGCACGGACCGCACCAGCTTGCGAAGAAATCGAGCAGCACGTAGTCGCCCTTGCCCACATAGTCGGAGAGCTTCACGGTCTTTCCGTTGCTCATGGTCACGGAAAAGTCGGTGAACATCTTGCCAGCACTGGTTCTTTCCATCTTTTCAGCCATTTCCATCAACTCACCGACAACTCTTGAATTTTTCGTAAAATCGCAGGCTTCGGCAACCATCGCATCCAGTTCCGGCTTCGACAAGTCGAGCATGCCGTACATCATTTTCAGGATGGAGTAGCTGAGCACATTGCCGCGGTTGTCGGAGTAGGCTTGTGTCAGATATTTCTTGAATTTGGCCGTAGTCGCTTCGTTCAGGCGTTCGACCTCTGCCGTGATTTCCTCCTTGGGAGCGCCGGAAGTCTGGAGAGCCTGGACGGCTTTGCTATGCTCCTGTATGTAGCCTTCAACGGTAGCTGCGATTTCCTCATTGAGGTTGTTGAGCGGAGCACCGGTAACGCTGCCATCGTTCTGCATTGTCAGCGTACCCGGTTCAAGAATGAAGTTGAGAGCGCTGTCGTTGTTGATGGCAAGGACAACCGGAAGAGTGGTCTTGACTTCCGTTTGGAAGGCAAAAGCCTTGTCCTTGATAACTGTGCTGTCTATCTTTTCGTGAGTGTCAGCATTGATGATATAGGCAGTCGAGCCGTCGTAGGAATTGTCGGGCAGGACGCCGGAGAAACTGCAGACGTCTTGTGCCGCAGCTCCTGCGACAGTCAGGAGGGAGCAAAGCGTCAGAGAGAGAGTCAGTCGTTTCATATTGTTTTTATATTTAAGCGTGATTATTGATACAAGTATCTTCTGATGGAGCGTTTCGGTGTTTTCTCAAATTCCTCCTCGAAGATTTCAAGGTCGGCAATTTGCGAGTAGCCGGGAAGTTCCTTGTTGAGCAGGGCGATGTTCTCGCGCATTTGCTTCACGACGTCGTTGCCTTCGATGCCCTGGGCAGCCAGGTTGTCGAAGTCGGGGTTGATGAGGGCTACCAGCTTATGCTCGCGCTCCACAACCAACGACTCGTTGATGTAAGGCATGTTGTTGAGCTTCTGCTCGATTTCTTCCGGATAGATGTTTTGACCTGACGGGCCGAGAATCATGTTCTTGTTGCGTCCGCGGATGTAGATGAAGCCGTCCTCGTCGACATTGCAGAGGTCACCCGTGTAGAGCCAGCCGTCGCGCAGCGCATCGGCCGTAGCTTCCGGGTTCTTGTAGTAACCCAGCATTACGTTGTTGCCTCGCACGATAAGCTCGCCGGCCTGATGCTGCGGGTCGTCGGAAAGAACTTTCATCTCCATTCCGTCGACAATCTGTCCACAGGAACCCGGATGGTTGATTTCGTGACCTGCATAGGAAATCAGCGGAGCGCATTCCGTCATGCCGTAACCTACGGTATAAGGGAAGTTGATGCGGCGCAGGAAGCGTTCGACGTCGGCGTTGAGAGCCGCACCGCCGATAATCATTTCATAAAGCTGTCCGCCAAAGGTCTCCTCGAGTTTTGCCTTGATTTTGTTGAGCAGGTGGTCGTTGACAAACGGCATTGTCATGAGCAGCTTCATGTAAGGCTTGTCGAGCAGCGGGAATATCTTTGTCTTGATGATTTTTTCCAGAATGAGCGGAACGGCGATAATCAGTCGCGGCTTGGCCTTTGCAAAGGCTTCCATGATGATTTTCGGCGACGGTACGCGTGTCAGGAAGTAGACGTGGCATCCGCGGGAGAGCGGGTGGAGCATCTCGATGGCAAGGCCGTACATGTGGGCCAGCGGGAGCATGCAGATAAGGTTGTCGCCCGGGCCGAGGAAGGTGAGTTTTGTCAGCGCGAACTCAATGTTGGACGAGATGGCACGGTAGGGAATCATTACGCCCTTGGAGAAGCCCGTAGAGCCGGATGTATAGTTGATGATGGCCAGGTTTTCCATATCGGGAGCCTTGTAGACCACATCCTCGCGGGTGAAGCGTTCCGGATAACGGTTGCCGAACAGGGCGTTGAGATTGGCCCGCGCATAGTCGATTTTCTCACTACGGGAAAGAAGCAGGTTGAATTCGGAGATATTGAAGAATCCGTTGACTGCCGGCATTTCTTCCGCTGAGAGCGTTTCCCAGATTGTATCGTCGACAAAGAGAATTCCGGCATCGGAGTGATTGACAATGTGTTGGATGGTTTCTGCCTTGAACTCATGCAGAATGGGAACCGGTACGGCACCGTAGGTGAGAGCGCCGATAAAGGCAACTGACCATTGGGTGCTGTTTCGTCCGCAGAGTGCAATTTTGTCCCCTTCTTTAATGCCGGCCTGCTCAAAAAGCAGATGCAGTTTGGCCACTTTGCGTGCAATGTCGCGATATTGCAGCGAAATGCCGTTAAAATCGGTGAGCGCAAGCTCTTCCCAGTGTTCTCTGATGGATTTTTCGAGAATCTTATTAATGTGTTGCATTCTGTCTCAGATTTAGAATTGTATATGACAAAAATAACGAATTTAAGCCGAATAAACAAGCATAAATCTACGAATTGAACTGAATAACCGTTAATTTACAGCATAAATAAACAAGCCGACGGAGGTAACCGCCGGCTTGTCTGTAACTTGCCTGAAGTCCGCCGAACTTATCCGAAGATATGGTTCAGACGGTTGAATATGCGTTGCTTGATGCTTTCGTTCGGTTTGAAGTTTTCCGAATCGCGAAGCTCCTCGATGAGCTTGCGTTCCTTGTCGGTCAGCTTCTCCGGAGTGTAAATCATAATGTTGATAAGCTCGTCGCCCGGAGCGCCGCCTCTCATCGACGGAATACCCTTGCCGCGCAGACGGAGGATTTTGCCGGATTGCGTACCCGGCTCAATCGTGATGCGCGCACGGCCTGTTACCGTAGGCACTTCCACCTTGCCGCCGAGAATGGCTGTCGGCAGGTCGAGCATCAGGTTGTAGATGATGTCGTTCTCGTCGCGGATAAGTTCCGGGTCGCGCTCTTCGGTAATCTGAATGAGCAGGTCGCCCGTTATGCCACCGCGGCGTGCTGCGTTACCCTTGCCTTCCATGCGGAGAACCATTCCGTCGGACACGCCTTTCGGAATGTTGACGGTAATCATTTCCTCCTTGCGTTCTACGCCCTCGCCGTGGCAGTGCGGACACTGGTCTGTAATGATTTTGCCCTCTCCGTTACAGTCTGGACAGGTTGAAGTGGTCTGCATGGCGCCGAGGAATGTCTGCTGAACGCGGGTTACAGTACCGGTACCGTTACACTTCGTACATGTCTTGAAGGCGTTGCCGTCCTTCGCGCCGGTGCTGTGGCAGGCCTCACACGGCATATAGCGGCGTACGTTGAATTTCTTGGTCACACCGTTGACAACATCGGCCAGCGTCACTTTCACATTGATACGGAGGTCGCTGCCGCGGTTGACAGGACGGCGCTGACGGCCGCCGCCGCCACCGAATCCGCCAAAACCGCCGAATCCGCCGAAAATGTCGCCAAACTGCGAGAAGATATCCTCCATTGACATGCCGCCGCCACTGAAGCCGCCGCCAAATCCCTGCGGACCCATGTTGTGGCCGAATTGGTCGTAGCGGGCACGCTTGTCGGCATTCGACAGCACGTCGTAGGCCTCGGCCGCCTCCTTAAATTTCTCCTCAGCCTCCTTGTCGCCCGGATTGCGGTCCGGGTGATACTGGATAGCCAGTTTACGGTAGGCTTTCTTTATTTCTTCGGGTGTGGCTTTCTTGTCGACGCCAAGCACCTCGTAGTAATCTCTTTTTTCACTCATGTCTCAACTCTTTTTTGTACGATTATTGACCTACTACCACTTTGCTGTGACGAATCACTTTCTCGTTCATCGTGTAGCCCTTCTGAACGGTGTCAATCACCTTGCCCTTCAGGTTCTCATCGTCGGTCGGGAATGTGGTAACGGCTTCGTGGAATTCGGTGTTGAATTCGCAACCGTCGGATTCGATGGGCTTTACGCCGTTCGACTCCAGATATTTGATGAATTTGTTGTAGATGAGTTCCACACCTTCGCGAAGACCCTCGATGTCATCACTGCCTTCGATGGCCTGTTTGGCGCGTTCGAAATCGTCAATTACGGGAAGGATGCTCTTCATGGCGCCTTCCGCAGCGTTCTTGATGAGCTCCTGTTTCTCTTTCAGTGTACGCTTTCTGAAGTTATCGAACTCGGCAAGCAGGAACATGTATTCCTTTTTCTGTTTTTCCAGTTCTGCCTTTACCGCATCAAGCTCGCTCACTTCCTGCGTTTCCTCGTTGGCAGTCTCCTCGGCCGTAGCAGTGCCTTCAGCCTGCGCCTCAGCTGCTTCATTCTGTACGGTTGATTCTGCTTCTTGTTGTCCGTTTTTTTCTTGTTCTGACATTTTATTTCGTTTTTTTATTTTCCACATTACATTATTTATTTACCCGTGTATCAAAAAGTTTGCCAATCGTTGTTTGCTATAATTTATGGGAGAAAACAAACGGCAGATTGCATTTGGCTGCAAACGCGTCTGCCATTTTGTCACTGTCGAATAAGCCAAAAATGGCAGACCCTGAACCCGACATGGCGGCATAGACAGCCCCTGCATCATAGAGTGACTGTTTGATGTCGGCCAGTGTCTGATGCTTGGGGAAAATACTTGATTCAAAGTCGTTTGCGAGTCTTTCTTTCCATGTGGTAATATCGTCGGCCACGATGCTTTCGACGGCTTCCTGCGGTTCTCGCGGTGTCACGCCGGCATAGGCTTCGGCTGTCGGAACTGACACTTCCGGCTTGACTATGACAATGTATTTGCCGCTCAGGTCTACCTCAGTTGGTGTGAATTGGTCGCCGATTCCGCGTGCCGCCATCGGACGGTTGTAGATGAAGAACGGGCAGTCGGCACCCAGTTTGGCGGCGCGTGCGGCCAGTTCCTCGTCGCTCAGCGGAAGGCTGAAAAGCTCACGCAGTATGAGGAGGACCGATGAAGCGTCCGATGAGCCGCCGCCGAGTCCGGCTCCGTCGGGGATGTGCTTGTGCAGATGGATGTCGACCGGCGGCAGATTGAATTCGTCGGCCAGCAGACGATAGGCCTTCATGACGAGATTTTTCTCCGGCGGGCAATTGACAGGGTTGCCATAGGTGAAAAGGCGTACCTCATCGGAGGGAACAACCTCTACCACGTCGCAAAGCGGCACGGGATAGAACACGGTGGATATGTCGTGATAGCCGTCGGGTCGCCGGCGCTCGATGTAAAGACCCAGATTGATTTTTGCGTTGGGGAAGCGTATCATATATTTTGTTGTTGATTATTCGTTTTTTCAGCAATTACCGGCGGTTCCAGAAATCGACGTAGCGTTGTGCCACTTTGCGGTAGTCGTGGTGGCGCTCGATGTAAAGGCGGCTGTCGGCCGACAGTTGGCCGATGATTTCCGGATGAGCGGCCAGATGTTCCAGTTTCTCCTCCACGTCGCTCTCATCGGGGATGACGTTGACGATGGGACGAAGCTCTGTCTCGTTGAGAATGCGGTAGTTTTCCTCTTCTCCGCCACCCACGAGCACAAGGCCTTTTGCCATGGCCAGCAATCCGTTCATCGCAGGAGTGTAGGAATAAAGCTGGTCGAGCAGCACATGGCTGTTGTCCATCATGTGGCAATAGACCGGATAGGGGACGGATTCCGCCTTGACAACGGCACACGTATCCCGGTGCCGCTCTGCCACGCGTTCGAGTGCGCGCAACATTACGTCCGTGCCCTTGTATTTTCCTCTTACTTTCTGGATGCCGATGAAGAAATTGACTTTGTCGGTTACGGCGGGAGCCGTACGGACTACGCTGTCGGTATTGATGGGAAAGGGAATGAATTCCGTCTTGTCCGGGTAATGCGGACGGTAGCAGGCATCGTATTCGTAAAGGCCGGTCACGATGCCGTCGCAGTTGTCGGCAATGTATTTGTTGAGCAGCTCCTTGGCTGTGCCTATCCAGTCCTCCACCTCACGCAGGGCAATGTCGTCCGTTCGGAGACGGTTGCCGAAATTGAAGTCGGAGTAGCGGAAGGTGTCGGTCGTCCGGCAGGTGTGTACCCAGAAATAATCCATGCCGAAAGCACACAGAAACATCTTTCCGTTGTGACGGCGCAGGTAATCGTAGAACGGGCGCATCCGTTCTGCTTTCAGTTCGAAAAACATGGGATTGATAATCTGTACCACGTCGAAACCCTTCATCCGGCGTAGGTTACGGGCTATCGAAAGCATATAGGTGATGGAATCCCACTTTCCGTTCGAACGGCGTTTCAGCGTGATGTCGCGGTGGTAGTTTTTCCAGTTGTCACCGTCGGAAACGACACAGACCTCGTGGCCGAGCTGTCGCAAGCCCTCGGCAAGTGTCCAATGGACATTGCTGTATTCTCCAATCAGTAGTACTCTCATCGTTTTCTCAGCAGTAATCGCATTATCGTTATTTTCCAGCTGCGGTTGGTCAGCAGACGGAAGAGCCGGTAGCGGGGTGAGTAATTGGCTTTGGCGAGCGGGTAGCATCCCATTGCGCGCAGTTGCTGAAGTTCGTCGTCCAGCATTTTCCGTGTGGGGGCTTCCTGCAGAGCCCGGTAGACGGCCGCCAGCGTAAGTTGGTCGATACGGCGTTTGAGAGCCTGGTGTGCGATACCTTGCTGTTGTGCGCAGAGTTCCATCATCGAGCGGATGATGAAGCGCATATCGCCGAATCGTTTTATGGCCTTCTGCTCGTCGATGGTCGAGTTGATAATCGACCCCGGCCGTTGATAGTAGGCATAGCCGTAGAAATTCGTGTCAATGACCGTGCCCGCAATCAGGAGAAGGCGGGGAGAGAAATGCTCATCCTCAAAATAGATGTTGACAAACGGAGTGGTCTGGACCAGATGCCGGCGTACGAGCATTTGCGTAGAGCTGCCTCGCAGGTTGCGGGTTGCCATGTATTCCGCACCTGAGGAAAACCGCTCGACAAAGGTCTGTTTTTCTGCCTGCACGCTTTCTTTTCCTGTGCCGTAGGTCATTTTGTAGCGATAGTAGAGAATGTCCGGGCGCTCCTTTTCCGTCAGCGTTGCCGCTTGTCGGAATCCGTCGGCCAGCAGGTAGTCGTCGGCATCGAGAAATTGGATGTAGGACTTAGTGGCAAGTTCCGCGCCCGTGTTGCGGGCAGGACCAAGACCGCCATTCTCTTTCCAGACGTAGCGGATACGGCAGTCACCGCAGGCTTCCACCCATCGGCGTGCCGGAAACCGCTTGGAGCCGTCGTCGACCACAATCAGCTCCCAGTCGCATTCCAGCCGTAGGTCGAGCACCGACCCGATGGCTCTCAGGAGCAGGTCTTTTCCCAACTCATAATAGGGAATGATGAAACTTATGGAGAAAGGCTCGGTCATTGGTTATTTTTTGAAGAGGTGATACATTTGGTTACCCAACAGCTTCAGCAGTAACGCCTTCAACTGCCGTTTGCCGGTCTGCCCCGGTGTGAAAATACACCGCCATCGGAATGTCGGTGCGGGAAGCGTCACGTTCACTCCTGCGTTTATGCAGTCGATTTTGCGGTCGACGGCTTCCATATAGAGCGGGTAGAGGTCGTTGGCCGTCATTCCCCGGGTTTGCTCCATGTGGAAAAGCAATTTTGTAGTCGCCTCAAAAAGGTCGTTTGCCTTACGGGGTGATGGCGTGTTGGTGATGGCGTTGGGATTGGCATCGAAGTAGAAGTATTCCCCCTTGTCGGTCGTGGCAATTCGGTCGGCACGCTCCAGCACATAAGGAACCGTGTAGAGATCCTCAAAAAATTTGCCTTCCGGGAAGCGTGTGTCGCCCCACAGACTGCGGGTATAGATTTTATTGCAGGAATAGCTGCGGACGTAACCCTGTCGGGCAAACCAGTCGTGGAACGTCTCGGTGCGGTTGCTGCCCGTAAACGGTACATAGCGTAAATCGTCGGGGCTACCGTTTCCCTTCCGTACGGGAAACTCCACGCAGGCGGTCTTGTGGGCAAGGAGAACGGCAATGGCTTCGGAGTAGGTATCGGCTGTGATGGAATCGTCAGAGTCGACGAACGTCAGCAGCTCGCCGGTCGCGGCTTCGATACCCGAATTGCGGGCGGCGCTCAGTCCTCCGTTTTTCGGGCGGTGAACGACCCTCACACGGTTATCCTTTCGGAAGTAGCTGTCACAGATTTCGCCACAGCGGTCGGGTGAGCAGTCATCAACGAGAATGACTTCCAAATTCGAGTAGGATTGAGACAGTACACTATGCACGCACTTGTCGAGGTAGGCCTCGACGCGGTAGACGGGTATGATGACGCTCAATTTCATTGCCTTTGTTTCTAATTTAGTGCAAAGATAGCGAAAGCCGAGGGCAGAGGCAAACAGAAAACGAAGTTTTCAGGCTTGAGTATGTCGAGGCGCCTCCTATCTTATGAAAAGATAGCGAAAGCCGAGAGCAGAGGCAAACAGAAAACGAAGTTTTCGGGCTTGGCTATGCCGAGGTACTTCTTGGCTTGTATAATTTTTATTTCTTTTACATTCTTTATATCTTTGCCGGGAAATTAATTGACAAACAACAATATGAGGAAATTTGTAGCCTGTTTGGCTTTGATGTGCAGTTTGGTTGCCGTGGCGCAACAGAAAAATTTCAGTTATAAATTTTATGGGCAGATACGTACGGATTTGTTCTACAATTCTCGTTCGAATGCGGAATTGGTGGACGGTCTGTTCCACATGTACCCTCTGGATGTCCGTCCGGATGCTAATGGTAATGATTTGAACGACAATCCGGAAGGCAATTTCTATACGATGTACACGCGCCTCGGACTTGACGTGACTGGTCCGGAAATCGGAAAAGGCGTGAAAACGGCGGCTAAAGTGGAAGTCGATTTCCGTGGAGGCGGTACGACTTTCTACGTCATTCGCTTGCGTCAGGCTTATTTCCGTCTGGCCTATAAGGATGTTTCTTTGCTGATGGGACAGGCGTGGCATCCATTTTTCGGCGATGTGTCGCCGCAAGTGCTGAATCTGAACACAGGTGCTCCGTTCCAGCCGTTCAGCCGTGCTCCGCAGGTGGCCTTTACCTATGCCTCACCTGTCGATTTACGCGTGAAGCTGACGGCGTTGTGGCAGTCGCAATACTCGTCGGTCGGTCCGAAAAGCAATGTTACGGGCGAGACAGGCTATATGAAAAGCTATAACTTCCTGAAACATGGATGTGTGCCGGAATTCGCATTGAACCTCGACTATGAGCGCAACGGTTTCCTGGCCGGTGTGGGAATGGACTTGTTGTCTATTGTGCCACGCCGTGAGGCACAGTTGAAGGATAAGATTTACAAGGTTGATGAGCGTATCACGACCGTATCGGCCGAGGCTCACTTGCGTTGGAAAAACGATAACTGGTTTGTGGCTGCCAAGACTGTCCTCGGTCAGAACTTTACGCAGGGTTGCGGTGTCGGCGGTTATGCCATAACGGGTATCGACCCCAAAAACGGCAGTCAGACGTATGCCCCGGTTAAGGTCAGCTCTTCATGGCTGAATGTGGTTTATGGCAAGAAATGGCGTCCGGGATTGTTTCTTGGCTATCTGAAAAACCATGGAACCGACGAGCCTGTTCTGGGTGTGCTCGGTACGGGAGTAGGCGAGGGTCTCGACAAGGTGGCAACGGCTTCGGCAGAGCTGTCCTACAATTTGCCGCACTGGCGTTTCGGCGTTGAATATACGTTTACGCGCGCCTGGTACGGTGACTTGGGAGAGGAGGCAAAGCCGGTGAGCCTGCACAGCCTTGACAACCATCGTTTCCTCTTCATGGCCCAATTCCAGTTCTAAAAAATCGATTTGTTAAAGTGGCAAAAAAGTCGTACCTTTGTACACTCATTTTGAACGGTATATTTTTTAAGGTAATATGATATCAGTTAATAATTTAGGAATGCAGTTCGGAAAGCGTGTGCTTTTCCAGGATGTCAATTTGAAGTTCACGCAAGGCAACTGTTACGGAATCATCGGAGCTAACGGTGCAGGAAAAAGTACGCTGATGCGTATTCTTTCCGGTCAGCTTTCTCCGACACACGGTTCTGTGCAGCAAGGACCGGGCGAGCGTATGTCAGTGCTCAGCCAGGACCACTTCGAGTTTGACGAGTTTACGGTAATGGACACTGTGCTTCAAGGCCATACGGTGTTGTGGGACGTAATGAAGGAAAAGGATGCCCTTTACGCAAAGGAGGATTTCTCGGATGCTGACGGTATCCGCGCCTCTGAGCTGGAGGAGAAGTTTGCCGAACTTGACGGATGGAATGCAGAGAGCGACGCAGCCGCCCTGTTGAGCGGTCTGGGCATTAAGGAAGACAAGCACTACATGCTGATGAAGGATCTCAGCGGTAAGGAAAAGGTGCGTGTGCTTCTTGCCAAGGCGTTGTTTGGTAATCCTGACAACCTGCTTCTCGACGAGCCGACCAACGACCTTGACCTTGAAACGGTGGCTTGGTTGGAGAACTATTTGTCAAACTGCGAGAACACGGTGCTTGTCGTGAGCCACGACCGTCACTTCCTGGATGCTGTGTCAACCCATACGCTCGATATCGACTATAACAAGATTTCAGTGTTTGCCGGCAACTACAGCTTCTGGTATCAGTCAAGCCAGCTTGCTTTGCGTCAGCAGCAGCAAGCCAACAAAAAGGCAGAGGAGAAGCGCAAGGAGTTGCTTGAGTTCATTCAGCGATTCAGCGCCAACGTGGCAAAGTCAAAGCAGACTACGAGCCGCAAGAAGATGCTTGAGAAGCTTAACATCGAGGAAATCCAACCGTCTTCACGCCGTTATCCGGGCATTATCTTCACGCCTAACCGCGAGCCGGGCAACAAGATTCTGGAGGTTACAGGTCTTGAGGCTTCTGTCGATGGCGATTTGCTGTTCCGCGACGTCAACTTCCAGGTGGAGAAGAACGACAAGGTGGTGTTCCTGAGCCGCGACCCGCGTGCGATGACCGCCTTGTTCGAGATTATCAACGGTAAACGCAAGGCTGATGCCGGTTCCTACGAATGGGGTCAGACCATCACTACCGCTTATCTTCCGCTCGACAATACCGATTTCTTCAATACTGATTTGAACCTCGTTGACTGGTTGTGCCAGTACAGCAACGACTCCAGCGAGATTTACCTGAAGGGATTCCTCGGTAAGATGCTGTTCTCGGGAGAGGAAGTGTTGAAGAAGGCATCCGTACTTTCCGGAGGTGAGAAGATGCGCTGTATGATTGCGAAGATGATGATGACCGACGCCAATACGCTGATTCTTGACTCACCGACCAACCACCTTGACCTCGAGTCTATCCAGGCGTTCAACAATACGCTGCAATCGTTCAAGGGCAACATCCTGATGTCGTCACACGACCACGAGTTCATCCAGACTGTCTGCAACCGTGTCATCGAGCTGACTCCGAACGGAATCATCGACAAGATTATGGACTTTGACGATTATCTGACGGACGAGAAGGTACAGGCTGCCCGTGAGAAGATGTACGCGAAATAAACAGAGGATAATCTTAAACAACTATATTTATGGTAAAACATATTGTAACTTTCAAGTTGAAGGGAGAGCCGGAAGTTCGTCTTGAGGTAGCGAGAAAATTCAAGGCAGCTCTCGATGCCCTTCCAGAGCAAATCGATGTGCTTCGTTCCATCGAGGTGGGTATTAACGAGAATCCGGCAGAATCGTGGGATTTGGTCTTGACAGCGGTTGTTGACAAGATGGAGGATGTGGAAGTCTATGCCAAGCATCCGGCGCATGTGGCCGCTGCTGCAATTATCGCAGACCATAAGGAAAACCGCGCTTGTGTCGACTATAATTGCTAAGTAGAAATACAAAAGATTTTTTGAGGAATCGGCAACTCATAGTTCTCCTATGGTTTGCCGATTTTTTTAGAGTTAAAATAGTTTCGCAATGAATAAGAAAATTGTTGTTCTGGCGCTATCTGCGTTGGAGGTGACCTCCGCATGGGCTCTTCCGGTGTCGAAAGCAGAGGCAGAGGAAGTGGCACGCAGATTTTTTGATATCGATAAGACAGAGCTTAGCCACGGCTTGCCGTCTTTACGTTTGGTCAGAAGTGCTGTTTCGACTGCTCCCGACAGTTAAAATGAGGAATATTTCATTTTTACGTCTTCGGAAAAGGCGGGTTTTGTCGTGGTTTCCGGCGAGGATTCGCTGACGCCGATAGCGGCCTATTCTCACGAAGCGTTGGTGAGTGACGGAAAGCCCATTCCTTCGGCGATGAAGGCATGGCTGGATGCTTATGGTGCATATGTGAGGGATGTGAGAGCCGGACGCCGCAGTCCGAATGCCACTTCCGGAGAGGAGCAGGGTGAGGCTGTCCTTCCGCTGTTGAAGGTTAACTGGGGGCAGAATGCTCCGTTCAACGAGTTGTGTCCGAATAACAGTCCGACAGGTTGTGTCGCCACTTCGATTGCTCAGATTATGCGTTATTATAATTGGCCGGAGCAGGGAGAGGGCGTTATCGAGTTTGAAAATGAGAAGATTGATTTGTCTTCCTATAAATATGCCTGGGATAAAATGCTTGACTCCTACACATACGGACTGGACGGCCAGGGAAATCCCGTTCCCGAGTTCACGGAGGAGCAGGCAACTGCCGTAGCTACGCTGATGCGCGATTGCGGATATGCTGTCGGAATGGATTATGGACAGTATGAGAGTTCCGCCAATACGATATTGCTGACGAATGCCATCTTCAAGTATTTTAAATATGCTCCGGGCAGATTCTATCACCGCTCGTTGTATTCGAGCAAGACTTGGATTGAATTGATACGGAAAGAGCTGAAGGAAGGCCGTCCTCTGAATTATTCAGGCAGTACGGCATATAGTTCAGGTCACTCATTTGTCTGCGACGGTATTGACACCAATAATTTTGTGCATATCAATTGGGGATGGAATGGAGCTTACAACGGCTATTTTGATATAGACATCCTTGCTCCAGAAAGTATCGGAACCGGCGGAGGTGACAATACGGGATACTTTATGAATCAGGGAATCCTGACCGGTATCCGTCCACGGACATCGGAGGATGAAGGAAAACAGCCTATCCAGATGTTTGATGTGGAGAACCTGCAGGTTTCGTCTTATGAGAACGTTTTGGTTGTCTCGTTTAAGCGAATTATAAACAACGGATATGAGACACGGCGCATCACCCCGTCAATTGAATGGGAAAACGGTGAGGTACAGGCTCTTTCGTTTTCAGGTGTGCTTTCTGACATACGACCGGGCGCATTTATCAGCGGTGATGATTTAAGCGGTACTCTGAATCTTACAGGGAAGGCCCCCGGAACTTATCGTTTTAGATTTGTCAATCAATCGAACGAAGGTGTTGAGGCCTTTAATCTCGGAGATTTTGCCGATAGAGGTACGGTTACAATCGCTCCCGACGGAACGGTATCGGCGACTCTGGATGATGCTGATATGTCGAAAGGTATCGAGTTGGACGATGTTCAGGCATCTGGGATTTATGAGCAGATGGCAGGTGAGTTGTCCGTGCGGTTCCGCAATTTAGGAGACAAGTATTATGCGAGAGAGAACGTGTTCCTGGCATTGGTTCCAGAAGCAGTGGATGAGACAGGTTTGACGGATTATGCTCCTTATGTGAATACGGCTTCCTATCCTGGAATGGGCTATTTTTATGCTAAGTCAGTAGAAGTGTATGGCGGTGCGACTGTGATGGTCGATTTCCCGGTTTGGAAATTATCAGCCGGTACCTATAAGGTGCATTTCTGTCTCAAAGATGGAGGCGTGTATAGTCCTATCGCTGAAAAGAATCTTTGTAAAATTGAGATTAAGGCCAAGCCGGACCATGAATTTGTTGTGTTGACGGAACCGTTGACTTTTTCCCCTGAGAAGGTAACGGAAAAGTCGAGCGTGTGGGTTTCTGCAAAATGCTCTTATCTTGCGATTAATCCTTATGAGGGAACGTTTGAGCTTTGGGCTGTCAGCAATGATGCATCACAGCCTGATGAGTTCAAGATACTTGAGAGCAATGAGTTTTATGTGGAAGCTGGCGCTGAGAAAGAGAAGGTCATTTCCGGGATGACTTCTGTATTTGAGAATATGCCGGATGGAGCTTATACGGCTTATCTCAAATATCGTGTGAACGGAGTGATGCAGCGTATTGAAGGCGAGGATAACTCGTGTGTATTCTCGGTGGGAGACTATTCGGGCGTTAACAACGCGTATGAACGTTCGGTTTCAGCATGGGCTAACGGCCGTTCTTTGTGCGTTCAGGGATTGGAACCGGGTGCAGTCGTAGAGGTGTTCAGCCTTGATGGTGTCGTTCTTCGTTCGGCGGAGGCAGGCGCAGGTCAGCTGCAGATGGTATTGGATGGAATCAATGCCGGAATTTGTCTGGTAAAGGTGACCTTCGTTGACGGTTCTGTAACGGTATGTAAGGTTGCTGCCCTGTAAAATTTTCTTGTGAATTATTACAGGATGAATTGAAGCAACATTCAGAAAACAGAGAGAGGGCATCGGAATTTCCGATGCCCTCTCTGCTTTTGTTTTATTTGCCGTAATTATCGTTTGCCGTACATTTCCTCATAGTAGCTCTGATAGTTACCGGAGGTTACGTTGTCCATCCATTCCTGGTTGTCGAGATACCAGCGTACGGTTTTCTCGATGCCTTCTTCAAACTGCAATGAGGGTTCCCAGCCCAGTTCGTTCTTGAGTTTGGTGGAGTCGATGGCATAGCGCAGGTCGTGACCTTTGCGGTCAGTCACATAGGTGATGAGGTCGAGCGACGCGCCTTCCGGGTTGCCGAGCAGGCGGTCGACTGTCTTGATGATTACCTTCACGATGTCGATGTTGCGCCATTCGTTGAAACCGCCGATGTTGTAGGTCTCGGCTACTTTTCCTTTGTGGAAAATCACGTCGATAGCGCGTGCGTGGTCAACGACATAGAGCCAGTCGCGCACGTTCTCTCCCTTGCCGTAGACAGGAAGCGGACGGCGGTGGCGGATATTGTTGATGAACAGCGGTATCAGTTTCTCAGGGAACTGATACGGACCGTAGTTGTTGGAACAGTTGGTCACGATGGTCGGCATGCCGTAGGTGTCGTGGAAAGCGCGTACGAAGTGGTCGCTGCTCGCTTTGGATGCGGAGTAGGGACTGTGCGGGTCGTATTTGGTTGTCTCCGTAAAGAGCGTGCCGTCAAATTGCAGTGCGCCGTATACCTCGTCGGTTGAGATGTGGTAGAAGAGTTTACCCTCATAGCCTTCCGGAAGTGATTCCCAGCGGCATTTGGCAGCCTGCAGGAGGCTGAGCGTTCCCATCACATTGGTGCGAGCAAACGTAAACGGGTCCTTGATGGAGCGGTCCACGTGGCTTTCTGCGGCAAGGTGGATGATACTGTCCACATTGTAGGCGGCCATCACTTCCTGCATTTTCTCGAAATCGCAGATGTCGGCTTTTACGAAAACGTAGTTCTCGCGGTCCTCAATATCGGCCAGATTGGCGAGATTGCCGGCATAGGTGAGTTTGTCGACGTTGATGATGCGGTATTCCGGATACTTCGTAACGAAAAGCCGTACGACGTGGCTGCCGATGAATCCGGCGCCGCCGGTGATGATTATGTTGCGCTTAAATTCCATTTGATTCGTTGAGTTGGTTGATACATTTTTTCATTGACGCATACCAGTGCGGAATCTTGTAGCCGAAGGTAGTGCGGAACTTTGTCTTGTCGAGCACGGAATAGTGTGGACGGCGTACCTTGCACGGAAATTCATCGGAGTGAATCGGATGAATGTCACAGGTGTTGCCGCTTTCCTCGGCGATGGCGACAGCGAAGTCATACCAGGAGCAGACACCCTCGTTGGAGAAGTGGTAGATGCCGGTCTTCCCGAGTTGGTCGCTCTCGATGATATGTCCGATGGCATCGGCAAGGTCACCGGCAAAAGTCGGCGTTCCTACCTGGTCGAACACCACGTTCAACTCGTCGCGTTCTGCTGTAAGTCGGCGCATCGTCTTGACAAAGTTGTTGCCCCAGCGGGAGTAGAGCCACGCTGTGCGCAGCACGATGAGCTTGCAGCCGGTAGCGGCGGCAGCCTGTTCTCCGGCCAGCTTGGTACGCCCGTAGACGCCCGCAGGGCGGGTTTCCTCGGTTTCCGCATAGGGTTTGCAGGCACTTCCGTCAAACACATAGTCGGTCGAGACGTGTATCAGTGTCGCGTCATGCTCTGCGGCAGCGACGGCAAGGCTCTCCGTTGCCTTGTTGTTGATGAGGTCGGCGGTCTGAAAGTCGTCCTCGGCTTTGTCGACGTTGGTATAGGCAGCACAATTGACGATGATGTCGATTCCGTTGTCTGTCATGCAACGGCGGATGGCATCAAGGTCGGTGATGTCGAGTTCGGCTACGTCGGTAAATATGAATCGGTGGGAGCTTCCGGTTGCCATGCGGCGCATTTCGTTGCCGAGCTGGCCGTTGGCTCCTGTCACAAGAATATTCATTATTCGTATAAGTTTTCGTTATAGTCAAAAAGGTTGGTGGCGTCGCAAAGGCGGCAATGCTTGCTGTCCTTTTCCGAAAGGATAACCTTGTCGGTCGGGATGCGCCAGTCGATGCCGAGGTCAGGGTCGTCCCATGCAATCGCACCCTCGCTTTGCGGAGCGTAGAAATTGTCGCATTTGTATTGGAAAATCACCTCGTCACTCAGAACGGAGAATCCGTGTGCAAATCCGCGGGGAATGAACAACTGACGGTGATTGTCGGCTGTCAGCTCCACTGCTACGTGCTTGCCGAATGTGGGCGAACCTTTGCGGATGTCGACTGCCACGTCGAGCACGGCTCCCTTGATGACTCTTACGAGCTTGCTCTGGGCATTGGGCGGAAGCTGGTAGTGGAGTCCGCGCACTACGCCGTAAGATGATTTGGATTCATTGTCCTGTACAAAACGCACGGTACGGACCTGGGCGTTGAAATCGCGTTCGGAGAACGATTCGAAAAAGTAGCCACGGTCGTCGTTGAAGATGCGCGGCTCGATGATGACCACGCCCTCAATGTCGGTTTTTATTACGTTCATTATTCTAATCCTAATTCCTTGATAACCTTCAGTAGATATTGTCCGTATTGATTCTTGAGCATCGGCTGCGCCACTTCGCGCATCTTTTCTGCCGTAATCCAGCCTTTTCGGAGTGCGATACCCTCCAGACAGCCGATTTTCAACCCTTGTCGCTTCTCAATTACCTCTACGAAGATGGACGCCTCCGCGAGTGAGTCGTGAGTACCGGTGTCGAGCCATGCGAATCCGCGGTCGAGTGTCGTCACTTTCAGGCGTTCCATTTCGAGGAACCGCTGGTTGACGGTTGTAATCTCATATTCTCCGCGGGCTGACGGTTGGATGGTCTTTGCGATTTTGACCACATCGTTGGGGTAGAAATAGAGTCCGACGATGGCAAAGTTTGACTTCGGATGTACCGGTTTCTCTTCGATGGAGAGGCAGTTGCCTTCCTTGTCGAACTCGGCTACGCCGTAGCGTTCGGGGTCTTCCACCCAATAACCGAATACGGTAGCTTTGTCGTGGTTCTCGGCATTGTCGACAGCTTCCTTCAGCAGCTTGGAAAATCCGGAACCCTGGAAGATGTTGTCGCCCAGCACAAGGCAGACAGAATCATCGCCAACAAATTTCTCGCCGATGACGAATGCCTGAGCCAGACCGTCGGGCGACGGTTGCTCTGCGTATTCGAGGCGTACTCCGAAATTGCTTCCGTCGCCGAGCAGACGGCGGAATGAGGGGAGGTCCTCCGGCGTAGAAATGATAAGTATTTCGCGGATGCCGGCAAGCATCAGCACGGATATCGGGTAGTAAATCATTGGCTTGTCATAGATAGGCAGCAGCTGTTTGCTGACACCTTTGGTGATGGGGTAAAGCCGTGTCCCGGAGCCACCTGCAAGTACGATACCTTTCATTGGCGGTTTTGATTAAGATGAATATTATTTTATAAAATACAATTCAGGCGTAAAATTACGATTAATTTCACGCCTGAACAAATTTTTACCCACTATAATAGGGTGTCTGTATGGTTGATTTTAGTAAATCACATAGGAGGTTTCTGCCTTGAGCGAGCCGGAGATTTTTCCTGACTTTACGGTGAATTCCGTGCCGTGTACCTTGTCTGTATATGTTCCGTCGGCTAATTTAGTGTCTGCCTTGATGTTAGCATCGGCAGTGGCAAGGTTGACGATGGCAACACCCTTGTCGCCGCGGTTGATGACTACGACAGAGCCTTTGGCCGTTGTCGAGACGTTTTCTTTCATGCCGGCCATTGCCTTGCGGAATTTGTTGACGGCCACCACTTCCGGATGCTTGAACTCGTCGTTGCCCTTTGCTCCCATGAGGTTGTTGCCCCAGAAGTTTTCACGGGTACTTCCGTCGGGACGTGAGTAGAACAAAGGAATACCGTTCTGGCGGGCTGTGATGATGACCCATCCGAGACGGATTTGTGTGTCGGTCAGGCTCGCTGACTCGTTGGCGTTGCAATAGGTGTCGTGCGACTCAACCCATGTCGTAAGACGGTCGGGTGAAACGGTGTGCTGGTAGTCGCAAACTTCCTTGGCCGATGTCTTGCGCTTGGAGATAATCTCGCGGATAGCGTGGCCGTAGTTGCTTGCGCACATACCGAAATATTCGGCATATTCCTGCTCTTTAACGTTCTTGTCCTGAAGAACTTCGCCATAGATGAACAAGCTGTCTTTCTTCGCGAGAGTCAGTCCCTTTACGGCCTTGCGTCCGGTAGCTACCGGCCAGAAGTCGTTCTCCTTTGATTTTTCATCCAGCGGGTCGGAAGGCAATCCGATGTGCTTTGCCGTGTCGTAGCGGAATCCGTCGGCACCGCAGGCAATCAGGTCGTTGATGTAAGTCATGAAATAGTATTGGAAATCAGGATTCTCCGTGTTTACGTCAGGAAGTCCGCCCATGGCGCCTGTCGTGCATTGATAGCGGTCGTTGTAATCCTTGATTTCGTTCAGACCATTGGCGTGGTACAACTTGTCACGTCCGCCTACAGCCTTGATAAATTCTTCAGTAACAGCGCTGGTGTCAAAAGCCGTGTGGTTAGGCAAAACGTCAACGATAACGCGCACTCCGTATTTCTCAGCCTCGGCGCACATCGCTTTGAACTCGTCGCGTGTACCCAGTTGATAGTTACCGATGGACCATGCAATCGGCTGATAATGGTAGTACCATTTTCCGTCACCGAAAATCTGCATACCTCCATTTTCACCTACGAAGCACATGTTGGCCGGTGATGTCTGGACGAAAGTATAACCGGCGTCGGCAATGTCTTTCATGTTGTCTTTGATGGTGTTAAACGACCAGCACCAAGCATGGAGGATGGTTTCCGTATTGGTCGTAACTTCCTCGTTGGTTGTTTTGGTTGCGGCTTTTTTGCAGCCTGCGGCAAAAAGAGCGACGGCAACAGCAATAAGTGAATAGATAAAAAATTTCATAATATTAATTTTTAGGATTTAACTTGTTGGTTGCAAAGATAGTGCAAATCGAGAGCAATCAAAAATTTAAAACGAAGTTTTGAAAATTTTTGATTGCCGAGATGCCGCCTGTCTTATTCAAAGTAGTGCAAATCGAGAGCAATCAAAAATTTAAAACGAAGTTTTGAAAATTTTTGATTGCCGAGATGCCGCCTGTCTTATTCAAAGTAGTGCAAATCGAGAGCAACGGCAAATTCAAGTGGATTTGGCAGTGACTAAAAAATGTCCCGGTTCCAGAAGCGAAGACCGGGACATTCGTTTTTATCGGCAGAAACCTTTTATGGTTTCGTGATAGTCAGGGTAGGTGATGGAAATCAGATAAATGTTTCCTTTCTGCAGTTTAGCCGGAAGTCGTGCGGTTTCTGCGGAAGTTCTGGCAGAAACAACGAGTCGGCCGTTCAGGTCGAAGCAGTCGATGTGGCAAAAAGCCTTGTTTGCAGAAATGGTGATGGCATCCACAGAGAGCTGTACGATTGTCTGAGGCTTGTCCTTGGTTACGGAGTTTACCGATGCGTCACCTTCGTACCAGCGGTGTTGAGGATAACCGTTGTTGTTGGAAGGTGTCAGCGTCCAGACTGTCTCGAAGTCCCATCCCTCATAAGTGGCTGCCGTTTTCATTTCGGTAGTAGTCTTCCCGTAACAGGTCATGCCTTCCTGAGGAACGCCGCCGATGCCTTCGGAAACACCTGCCGTTTCCTTATTCCAATAGCAGGAACTGATGGTGCCGCCGGTGATGCCACCGATAAAGCCTCCGGTGAAATAGGAGTCGCCTGTTACTTTACCCGTTGAGTAGCAGCTTGTCATGGTTCCGTCGGAGTAAGTGTTGTAACCGGCAAATCCGCCAACAAATTCTGCGGCTGTCGCATTTCCGGTTGCGAAGCTGTCGGTTATCCCGGTTGATTCGTTTTTACCTACAAAACCGCCCACATAGCTTTCTCCATCAACATCGCCGGTTGCAAAACAAGCCGTGACAGAACTGTGGGAAGTTTGTCCGATGAGTCCGCCCACATAAGTTTCGCCGGAGACGGTCGCATTGCTGTAGGATTTGGACATTGCCCCGTAGTATTGGTACCCGGCAACTCCTCCGGCCAAAGAATTCGAGCTTTTTACGGAGCCTTCCGCATGGCAGCGGGTGATGTTGCCTTCGTTGTTCCAACCGGTTATTCCACCTACATAGTCGACACCCTCCACGTTGGATTGCGTCACGCTGCAGTTGCTGATGGTACCCCATGCCTGATAGCCGCACAGAGCGGCAACGTAAAAGGCCGATGAAATTGCCGTACTGTTGGATACTTCACAGTTGTCGATGTTCGTGTCAAACATATAGGCCGCAAGGGCTGCGGTGTATTCATTGCCGGCTACGTTGGCTCTGTCTATTTTCAGGTTTTTAATCACACCTTTCGTGTAGCCGAAAAGAGCCTGGTAGTTCTTGGCAGGGCGGTTGATGGAAAGGTTGGAAATCGTGTGTCCCTGTCCATCGTAAGAGCCGGCAAAACCCACTTTACGCAGGATGCCGTCGACGGAGCGGTAACCGCCGATAGGGTCCCAGCCTTCGTCTCCGAATTGCTCTGCCACATCGTTATAGTCGAGGTCGGCGGTCTGTATGAAGTACATTCCGCTCAATTCTTCTCCATGGTTCACAGAGTTGGCTATCCATATCAGATGATGGAACTGCTCGATTCTGAAAGGGTCGTCAGCCGTTCCGCTTCCATTGGGAACGGGGACTTGTCCGGATGCCTGAGGCGATGCAAGCCATGCAAAGCTCAGCAATATGGTTAAGAATATTTTATTCATGGATGTCATGGATTGAGAGAAAAGAAGATGGGGAAACAAAGTCTGTTCTGACTGATTGTTTGCTTCGTTTCCCCGAATATGAGTGTTGAAAGATTATTAGCGGATGATTACTTTCGTGCTGATATTGTTGTTGCGTACGATATAGATGCCCGGCATGAAATCGCTTGTGGAGAAGATGGCTTCTCCGTTTTCGGTGATGCGTGCGGCAAGCTGTTTGCCCAGCAAGTCGTAAACGGCAACCGTTCCGTCAGCGTTGCACACTTTCAGCATTGCTTCTGAAACAAGGCAATACAATCCCTCGTTGCTGATGGCCTCTACGCCGGAAAGGTCGTCGAGTACGGCTGTTACCTTTACGTCCTCCAGCAATTTGAATTCAATGCTGTTGTTGGTGATAGGTTCGTCGGAGCCGTCAACGCAGACTCTGCCGTTGATGAGCCAGTGTTTCAATGCGACTTCGCCGTCCGGATTTGTCTCAGGTGAAATCATGAACAGAAGGTTGGATGCGGCTGCAATTTTCTCTCCGGATTCCACAGGGGTGTCGCCACCGTCGGCACTGCGGTTGACGCAGCGAATCATCGTTCCGTAGGGTGCTTCAAACTCAACGGTGTAGAACACGTCCTCACGTTCAAATTCGACTTCCAGAGTCATGCCTTCATAGGCTTCGCTCGCATAGGAGGTAAGATAGCTGGAGTAGGCGATGGGAGAACCGTCCATAATCCATTGTGAGACAAAGAAGCCGGCTTCTTCATCCGGGAACACTTCAAACCAGACCTCACGTCCCGCCGGGAGGTGATAGGTTATGCCGTCGGCATCGGCTTCAAATACTCTTTCAGGCTCGTCGCCTGTCGCTTCAATGGATACGCGAGCAGGAGCAGAGATGCCCTCGGTAGGGGTGATAAACTTGACGGTAACCAGCTCTTCGGCTTGTGTAGAAACTGAACTTAATAAAATACCGGTCAAAAGGAACAGGCCGGACAGGAAATAAGTAGAAAGTTTTTTCATTGGATTTAGTGTGTTTATGTTAATAAATAGAATATCCCCTTTGCTTTCGTAGTTTTGATAAGGTAGTTGGATGCGAAATTCTGTAATACTTAGTTTTTGAATAGTGATGTATTTTATATTCACAAAATTAGTAAAATATTTCAAAAAAGCAACTTTATCGGGTGGATTTTTTTGCAATAACAAAATTCCGGCAGGAGAAAGATAACTTCTCCTGCCGGAATAATATGGGTGGTGTTATGTTTGAGTGATGGTTAGCGGTTGTTTGCTCGGTAACTATCCAGTCGGGTTTTTACGTTTTCGCGCAGGGCGTCTTTGTAAAGTTCCAGTTCCTGCAGGTGGAAGTTGCCTTTGGGAAACAGTTGGCCGAGGATGGGCAGGTAGTAGCGGTCGCGGTCAAGACCGGATACGGTCAGCACCTTGAATTCAGGGTTGACGGCTACGGTTACGGTGTCCTGAGTGATGGCCGGAGTGGCATCTGTCTTCCAGTTGAGCGGATTGATGCAGAATTCCGATGGAGAGAGCACAGGGCAGATGCTTTCAGGCGATTCGACTGAGTTATAGCAGATAGTCACTCCCGTGTCGTCGGCTGCCTGTGCCGGTTTGAGATACGGGCAGGCGGCCATGTCGCTCTCCGTCACGCGGTAACCGATTACGTAGGCGGCAATCAGCCGGGCGGCCTCTTCCTCACTCAGCGACTTCACCAGCTCAACCACACATTTCGCGCCTTGGCTGAATCCGGCTATGAAGAATGGCCGGCCGTTGTTTTCCTTTTCCATATAGTGACGGAACGCCTTGTCGACATCGTCCATGGCATAAGGGAAACGTGAGGCAACTGCCTCTTCGCCTTCTATCCATGATTCAAGCGTAATCTGGCGGTAATAGGGTGAATAGAAATTGGCATACGCTCCGAAAATGTCGCAAGCCAGTTCGTTGGAAGGAAGTAGGGCTGCGATGTGCTCCGGATTGTAGACATCGGCATAGTGGGAAAGGTTTCCTGTGCTGTCGATCCAGTCCCACACGCAGGTAGGGAGTATGTAGAATACGTCGGCATCGGCATCGGACTTTGATGTGTACTACATTTGAGCATTGTCGTAGTCGGGTGCGGCCGGCATGAACGGAACGGCCGTCTTTTCGCTGCATCCTGTCAATAGAACGCAGATCAGCATACTGAAAAAAAGCAGATGTTTCATTATGAATTTTCCGTTGGTAATTAATTCTTCGCAAAGATAGCGAAAGGCGAGAGCAAAGACAAAACGAAAACGCAGTTTTCAAGTTGTGGCTCTGCCGATCCGCCTCCTATCTTATTTATGTCTAGTCCTAAAATAGCGTTACAACAAAAAAGGTAACATTATGGAAAAGGCAGAAACAAAGTACGTTAAGCG
>CALUMX010000018.1 GCA_944321875.1 uncultured Muribaculaceae bacterium | reverse complement strand
CAAATATTATTGATTTGAATTTACAAACTTTATCTTATTTACACTGTTACAAAAATAACTTTGCAAATCTAAGGTTTCCATAAGACAGGAGGCGCCTCGGCATAGTCAACCTTGAAAACTCCGTTTTCCGTTTGCCTCTGCGCTCAGCTTTCACTATCTTTGCAAAAGGAAATGAAGCAACAAAAGACTTTTCCCTATACCTTCTTGTGATATTGATTCGTTTTATCATTCTTACCTAATTTGTTACGTTTTTATGACTACAGTTTCTGCTAAAATCGACTACAGCTACAAACGCATCTGGGCCATTGCTTTTCCTATTTTGGTCAGCCTGGTGGTTGAGCAGCTCATCGGTCTCACCGACACGGCCTTCATGGGACGCGTCGGCGAGGTGGAACTTGGCGCATCGGCCATCGCAGGCGTATTCTACCTCGTAATCTTCATGGCCGGACACGGCTTCTGCATCGGCTCGCAGATTCTCATCGCCCGACGCAACGGCGAACAGAACTACAAGGCCATCGGAAATATTTTCTACCAGAGCCTGTTCTTCCTGCTCGCGCTTGCCAGCGTACTGTTCACGGCGGTCCAACTGTTTGCCGACGACATTCTGTCGCTGATTATCTCATCGCCTAACGTGCTTGAAAAAGCGGAGGCCTATCTCGAATGGCGTGTCTACGGATTTTTCTTTGCCTTCTCTTGCGGTATCTTCCGCTCTTTCTATGTAGGCACGACGATGACCAAGACACTGACCATCAACTCCATCGTCATGGTGCTGTCCAACGTGGTGTTTAACTATATCCTTGTATTCGGAAAGCTCGGCTTTCCGGCAATGGGCATCGCCGGAGCGGCTATCGGTTCCTCTCTGGCAGAATGCGTGTCGCTGATTTTCTTCATTGTCTATACGCGCCGACGCATCGACTTCCGCAAATACCGTCTGGAGAAAGTGCCGAAATTCCAGCCGCAGGAACTGAAACGCATTCTCAACGTGTCGCTGTGGGTAATGATTCAAAGCGTGCTCTCACTGGCCACCTGGTTTATTTTCTTCGTCTACATTGAGCACCTCGGCGAGCAGTCGCTGGCCATCACCAACATCGTGCGCAGCCTTTCGGGCTTTCTGTTCATGATTATCATCGCCTTTGCCTCTGCCTGCAGCTCGCTCGTGAGCAACATGATTGGCGCGGGCATGGAAAACGAGGTCAGAAAAGTCATCCGCCGGCACATTCTGCTGTCCTATGCGATTGTCATCCCGCTGGCCGTAGTGCTGTGTGCGGTACCCCGCCTGTTCATCGCCATCTACACCGACATTCCGCAGCTCATCGAAGCCTCCATCATGTCGGTATGGGTGATGAGTACATCCTATCTCTGCCAAATCCCCGGACAAATCTATTTCCAGTCCGTATCAGGCACAGGAAGCACCAAACAGGCTTTCATGCTCGAGCTGACAGCCCTCACGCTCTACATGATTTACACAACGATATTGATCCACCACATGCGCGTCGACGTGGCATGGGCTTGGACTTCGGAACACGTCTACGGCACCTCCATGTTTCTGCTCTGCTGGATGTTTATCCGCAGCGGCCGTTGGCGCAGCCGTAAAATATAGGAAACAGATTTTTCAGATAACGGCAACGCCTCTTCTTCCCATGCGGAAGAAGAGGCGTTGCCGTTATTGCATTATGTCAAAAAAAATACCTCCTTTGCCTATCAGCAGGTTAGGGAGGCTAAATATAAGATTATGAAAAAGATTTGTGGTCGTATTGTATTGATAATAAGTCCCATTTATAATCTGAACGGAATCGGTATAATGCATCTGACGGGCACAGCCTCGCCGTCCAGTATACCCGGAGTCCATTCCGGCATCGCCTTGATGATTCGCACGGCTTCCTTGTCCAGCTCAGGGTTTGCACCTCTGATAACGGAGACATTGCACACCGAACCGTCGGTGTTCACCACGAAACTGCAAATCACCCGACCCTGTATGCGCTTCTTGTAAGCGTCATACGGATACTGGCGTGTCTTGTTGATGTAGTTGACAAGCCCCCGTTCTCTTCCGGGGAATTGCGGCGGAACATCAACGAAATCCGACTCATATACATCCACGCAACCGCTCTGTCGACAAGAATGACTGTCGAGCACAATCCTTGTCACCTGTGCCGAAGCTGCCGGAGCAGCTACCAACAGGGCCATTGCAAAAAACAGATAATTAAGAGTTTTCATTCCGATCTTTCGTTTCTGTGCTACAAATATAAACAGACAAAAAGTAAAATACCAAACTATCGGTATTCGTTTTGTGCTTATTTGAATATGTTTTATGAATTTTTACAAAAGCTCATTCTCTCCCTTCCACTTTTTTTCAAGTTTTAATATACTATTCAATTGACAAAATCGTTTATATATCAGCCGAAGGTTGTATCTTCGCAGTATTGTTTATGAAATCAAGAGTTATCCTATACATATTCCTGTTGGTATCGGTCATTCAGGGGATGTCGGCCCAGGACGGCACAGCCTATAACTACCTGAACACCACCACTTCTGCCCGTGCCTATGCACTGGGTGGAACCAACATCACGACCATCGACGACGATGTCAATCTCTACGAGCAAAATCCCGCCCTGCTCGGCCCGGAAGTGGGAATGCAGCTGGGGCTTAGCTACATGCGCTATCTCGGCGAGAGCAACTTCGCCTCTGCCCGCTTCGCGAAGGAGGCCGGCGAGCACGGTGCATGGTCGGCCGGAATCAATTATTTCGGCTACGGGAAAATGACGGCTGCCGACCCCGACGGAACCATCACGGGCACATTCAACGTCAACGACATCGCCTTCAGCGGAATGTATGCCCACGATTTCAACAAACGGTTGCGCGGCGGTATCAACCTGAAGATGCTCTATTCCAACTACGAGCAATATACAGCATTCGCCATCGCCGTTGACCTCGGAATCAACTACTACAACGCCGACAAGGACCTCTCGCTCTCTGCCGTAGTGAAAAACCTCGGCGGACAGGTGAAGCGTTTCGACAACCATTACGACCGTCTGCCGTGGGACATCCAGCTCGGTTACACCCAGTCGCTCCAGAACGGGCCGTTCCGTGTATCGGTAACCGCCAACTATCTGACAAAGTGGAGCCTGCCCTACTATACCCGCGAGAATGACGGCGACCCCAACTCGCCGCTGGTCCTGAAGGACAAATTCATCAGCAACCTGTTCCGGCACCTGATTTTCGGCTTGGAATACAATCCGAACGGAAAATTCTATATCGCTGCCGGCTACAATCATAAGAACAAGACCGACATGGCCACCTATGCCCGCTCGTTCTTCTCCGGCTTCTCGGTCGGAGCCGGATTGCGCACCAACCGGATACGCGTAGGTGTGGCTCTCGCACAGCCGCATGTCGGCGGTACATCATTCATGATTAACTTAGCAACTAATCTACTGGAATTTTAAAAAGAAATGGACAACAATACGCGAAAACTCATCACCATCGCCATTGACGGCTTCTCTTCCTCCGGAAAGAGCACGATGGCCAAGAAACTGGCTAAAACTATCGGATACGCCTATATCGATACAGGCGCCATGTACCGCGCCGTAACACTCTATTGCCTGCGCAACCACCTTTTCAACGGCGATGCGCTTGACGTAGAGGCACTGGAGAAGGCGCTGCCGGAAATCCATATCTCGTTTGCCGTCAACGCCGACGGAAAGACAGAGACCTACCTCAACGGCGAGAATGTCGAGACGGAAATCCGTCAGATGCACGTATCGTCGAAGGTGAGCATCGTGGCTGCCGTGGGAAGCGTACGCCGCGCACTGGTACGCCAGCAGCAGGCTTTCGGCAAGGACAAGGGCATCGTGATGGACGGCCGCGACATCGGTACGGTCGTATTCCCTGATGCGGAAATGAAAGTATATGTGGACGCTTCTCCCGAGACCCGCGCACAACGCCGCTACGACGAGCTGAAGGCCAAGGGCGACAACATCACCTACGAGGAAGTGCTGGCCAACGTGATGGAGCGCGACCGCATCGACTCCACCCGTGAGGAAAGCCCGCTCTGCAAGGCTGCCGACGCCGTGGTGCTCGACAATTCCCACATGACTATCGAGGAGCAGGACAAGTGGCTGCTCGACCTGTACAACCAACGAAGCAAACAGTAATAGATGAGCGACATACGAGTTGAAATCGACAAGAATTCCGGCTTCTGTCCCGGTGTGGTGACGGCCATACGCAAGGCGGAGGAGGTGTTGGACGCAGAAGGCTCGCTCTACTGCCTCGGTGACATTGTGCACAACTCCAACGAGGTGGAGCGGCTGAAAGCCAAGGGGCTTATCACCATCACGCACGACGACCTGAAACGCCTGCACAACGTCAAGGTGCTGCTCCGTGCCCACGGTGAGCCACCGTCCACCTACCGCATTGCCGCCGAGAACGACATTGAGATTATCGATGCCACCTGCCCGGTGGTGCTGAAACTGCAGCAGCGCATCAAGAAGACCCACGACAACGAGAAGGACACGCAGATTGTCATCTACGGAAAAATCGGTCACGCCGAGGTCAACGGACTGGTCGGACAGTCGGAGGGCGAGGCCATCGTTGTGGAAAAGCCGGAGGACGTGGCAAAAATCGATTTTGCCCACGACATTGTCCTTTTCTCCCAGACCACGAAGTCGCTCGAGGGACTGAAGACGATTGAGAACGAAATCCGCTCGCGCAAGCCCGACGGACGCTTCGAGTGTCACGACACCATCTGCCGGCAAGTGGCCAACCGAATGCCGCGGATGCGCCGTTTTGCCACCGAGCATGAGCTGGTGCTCTTCGTCAGCGGCAAGGAAAGCAGCAACGGCATGATTCTCTTCAACGAATGCCGCAAGGAGAACCCCAACACGTTCATGATTCACAGCGAGACCGACATCGACGAGACTCTCGTGCGGAAGGCGGCCTCCATCGGCATCTGCGGCGCTACGTCAACCCCATCGTGGCTCATGAACAACGTCAAACAAAAAGTAGAGCAAATCCTTGAAAAAGAATAGTCGAAATACGGAATTTGACGAGGTGTTTCTCAGCAAAATACGCTCATTCTTCAACCTTTCCGATGAGGACAGCCAGTATCTGAAATCCAGTCTGAAACTGGCCACCTTCAAGAAAGGGCATGTGCTGAGCGGCCGCAACGAAATTTTGCAAAACGCCATTTTCCTCAACAAGGGGGCAGTCCGCACCTACTATCTGGAGAAGGGGAAGGAACATAACTACAGTTTCTCGTTCGCGCCCCACTTCGTCATCAAGCCGCAGAGCATCATCGAGACCGGCGCCCGGCAGATTTTCGTGCAGACGCTGACCGACACAGAAGTGCTCTACATCCCGGTAGCGGCTCTCAACACGCTGCGCAACCGCAACTCCGGCGAAGTCTATAAATTCATGAACGCCGGACTCATCAACTATATCCAATACCTGGAGGAGCAGATGCTCATGCTCCACATGAGCGCCAAGGAACGCTACGAATGGGTCGTAGAACGCTATCCGCAACTCCTGGAACTGGTATCGGTCACACAGCTGGCGTCCTACCTGAACCTGACCAAAGAGACGCTCTACCGCATCCGGTCGGGAAAGTATTGAACCATCCTGTCAGAAAATAATCAGAAAAGAGCGACATTGTTCGCTCTTTTTTCGTATATTAGCAAGTATTTTATTTGAGAAACAGACATGACAAGAAAGACTATAAAGGTAACCGATATGAGTTGCGTCGTCTGCGCCGGCAACGTGGAGAACACCGTGCGAGGGCTGAAAGGCGTAACCCAGGCTTCTGTCAATTTTGCAGCCGAAACCCTCACCGTGGAGTTTGACCCGAAAGTCATCAGCATCCACGACATCCACCAGGCCGTCCGCGACGCCGGCTACGACCTCATCCTGCCCGAAGAGGGAAACAACGCGGAGACTGACGACAAGCGGCACTATACCTCGCTGAAAAAAAGCCTGCTCGTGGCATGGATAGCGGCAGTGCCGGTCATGGTGCTGTCCATGACATCCTTTGCCGACACAGCCGCCGGAAAATGGACGCTGGCTCTCATCACGACCGTTGCCCTTGCCTTTTCCGGCCGCGATTTCTACGTCAAGGCATGGAAGATGGCACGCAACCGTACTGCCGGCATGGATACGCTGGTGGCGCTCAGCACGTCGACGGCATGGCTTTTCAGCCTCGTACTCACCATATTCCCGGAGTTTTCCCGCCTGCACTCCATCGACAATTTCGTCTATTTCGACTCAGCCGCAATGATTGTGGCTTTCGTCCTGACAGGAAAAGTGCTGGAGGAGAAAGCGAGAAGCAGCACGACCTCAGCCATCCGCAACCTTATCGGACTGCAGCCGCAAAGTGCGACCGTCATTGAAGATGACGGCACGGAACGCCTCGCCGACATCAGCGAAATCAAAACGGGCGAACGTGTACTGATACGCCCGGGCAACCGTATTCCGGTCGACGGAATCGTCAGAAAGGGCAGTTCCTACGTCGATGAGAGCATGCTCACCGGCGAGCCTCTGCATGCCGCAAAGACGGAGAACGACAAGGTCTTTGCCGGAACCATCAACAAGAACGGCGCGCTGACCGTGGAGGTGACGGCCGACGTCAAGGAAACGCTGCTGGCACGCATTGTCGAAGCCGTGCGCGACGCTCAGGGCAGCAAAGCTCCCGTGCAGCGCCTGGCCGACGTTATCAGCAAATATTTCGCCTTTTTCATCATTGCCGTAGCCGTGCTCACCTTTGCAGGATGGCTCATTGCCGGAGGAGAGGGAAGCCTTACGCACGCCATCGTCTGCGCCGTCTCCGTACTGGTGATTGCCTGCCCGTGCGCACTCGGACTCGCCACGCCCACTGCCATCACCGTGGGTATCGGTAAAGCGGCCGAGCATCACATACTCATCAAGGACGCCGCTGCTTTCGAGAAGCTGTTCAAGACATCGGCCGTCGTACTCGACAAGACGGGAACCGTGACGGAAGGAAAGCCCATCGTGGTTTCCAACCGCATCTCTCCCGACATCACCGATGCCGACCTTTCTGTCTTCATGGCAGCCGAAATGAAGTCGGAGCATCCGCTCGCATCCGTCATCGTTGAGACGCTGCGCAACCGTGATGTCACCCCGGTGGAAATCAAGAACTTCTCGGCCATCACCGGAAAAGGCGTCAGCGCGGACTATAAAGGCGCACACTACTGGGTGGGAGGCGACCTGCTACTGAAGGAAATCGGAGCGGTCAACACGTTGCCGAAGGAAAACGGCGGCACGACCATCTACATGGGACGCGGCAAAGACGTTCTGGCCTTGTTCATCCTCGCCGATATGGTGAAGGAATCGTCGCCGATGGCCATCGACAGCCTCAAACGGCTGGGAATGAAGGTCTACATGCTGACCGGCGACAATGCCGAACCGGCCAAACGGGTGGCAAAGGAAGTAAAGGTGACTGACTACCGCGCCAATATGCTCCCCGACGACAAGGACCGTTTCATCATGGACCTTCAGGCTGAAGGTGCCATAGTGGCAATGGCGGGCGACGGCATCAACGACTCGCAGGCGCTGGCTCGAGCCGACGTGAGCATCGCCATGGGAAGCGGTACGGACATCGCCATCGAGACGGCCATGATTACGCTGACCACCTCCGACCTGCGTCAGCTTCCGAAGGCCATCCGACTGTCACGCAAGACATTCTACATCATCCGTGAGAACTTGTTTTGGGCATTTATCTACAACATCATCGGCGTTCCTATTGCGGCCGGCGTGCTTTTCCCGGTCTTCGGCGTGACACTCGACCCAATGTGGGCAAGCGCGGCGATGGCCATCAGCTCCATCACGGTCGTGCTCAACAGTCTGCGATTAAAATTACTAAAACTTTGAACAACTTAGCAATAAATTACGTTATGAACAAAAAGCAATACAAGACTTCAGCCAAATGTGCCGGCTGTGTGAAGGCTATCGCCGGAAAACTCAACGAGATTCTGCCGGAAAGTGCATGGTCAATTGATTTGAACTCGCCTGACCGAATCCTCACAGTCAACGCTGACATCGACGACGATGCCGTTATCAACGCAGTCAAGGCTGCCGGTTTTAAAATTGAAAAAATTTAATTACTCAATAGATTTTGCATTATGAAGAAAGCATTTTTGACAATGGCGCTGCTCTTCGTCATGGGAGCAACATCTTGCCAAGGGTCTTCCACTAAATCTGCTGACTCGTCAGCATCCATCCCTGCCACTGAGATTCAACCGGCTATGGAAACATCTGCCGGAGTAAAGGAACTGTCGCAAGCCGACTTCAACCGTCTCGTCATGGACGCCAACGGCAAATTTATCTCCAAACATCCGGTTGTGATTGACTTCTATGCCACATGGTGCGGTCCGTGCAAGCGCATGGCTCCGATGGTGGAGGAACTTGCCGCTGAATATGCCGGAAAGGTTGATTTCTACAAGATTGACGTAGACAAGGAAACTCCGCTCGCTCAGCAATTCCGTATCGAGGCGATGCCTACGTTTGTTTTCATCGACGCTCAAGGCAACATCAAGATGGAAGTGGGCTCTATGTCCAAGGACATGTTCAAGGCCAACATTGAGAACAATTGCTTCGGCAATGAGAAATAATGTAATCAACTTTAACTTAACGGCGGGCGAGGCAATCGTCCGCCGTTTTGCAGTATAATGGGACTTGCAGAACTCGTAGAATGGGCTATCGAGCACCTGGACTACTGGGTGGTCTTCGTGCTGATGATACTTGAGAACTCGGTCGTGCCCCTGCCGGCCGAACTGATTGTCACGCCTGCGGCCTATAATGCCGCCAACGGCGAGATGAGCGCGGCGCTGCTGATTCTCGTGACGACTGTCGGCTCTACCATTGGAGCCATCATCAACTACTACCTGTCGCTCTGGGTCGGCCGTCCAGCCATCCATCACTTTGCCGAGACACGGCTCGGACGGCTCTGCGGCCTCAACCGCCACAGGCTGGAACGCGCCGAAGATTTGTTCCGCCGTAAAGACAACCTGTCGACCTTCATCGGCCGTATCCTGCCTGCCGGACGACAGTTCATTTCCATTCCTGCCGGATTGGCCCGCATGAACATAGCGGCTTTCATCTTCTTTACGTTCATCGGTTCGGCTCTTTGGAACAGTTTTCTTGTAGCCGCCGGCTACTACCTTTCCTACCTGCTTCCGCCGGAGGAAATCGCCCCGACCATCGAGCACTACGGCATGCAGATTAACATCGTGTTTTTCTCCATCATCGGAGCCGTTATTGCCTACTATGCCATTCGTGCCCGCTTGCGCCGACGCAACCAGAAATAAGACAACCTTGAAAACTTTGTTTTCCGTTTGTCTCTGCGCTCGGCTTTCACTTATCTTTCCATAAGATAGGAAGCGCCTCGGCAGTGTCAACCTTGAAAACTTTGTTTTCCGTTTGCCTCTGCGCTCGGCTTTCACTTATCTTTCCATAAGATAGGAGGCGCCTCGGCAGTGTCAACCTTGAAAACTTTGTTTTCCGTTTGCCTCTGCGCTCGGCTTTCACTATCTTTGTCACCTGTTAAAATTTGAAATTATGAAAGTTGGAGATATTGTGCGCTACCTCAACGCCGTAGGTGGCGGAAAAGTAACGCGAATTGACGGAAATATAGCCTATGTGGAAGAGGAGGACGGTTTTGAGACACCGGTTCTCGTCCGCGAATGTGTAGTTGTGGACCCTGACGGGGGAATGATGCCGAAAAAACGCTACGGTAGCAACGAGCCGAGCAAGTACGAGGCTCCGGCTGTTGCGAAACCTGCTCCGGCAGCAAAAGCGGCCCCCACTCCGGCTACGCAGCAGAGCAGTGTGGAAATCGTGGAAACCGACGAGGGCGACACGCTCAACGTGGTTATCGGCTATGAGCCGGCTGAGGCGAAGCACCTCAACACATCAACCTTCGATGCCTACCTGGTCAACGACAGCAACTACTTCCTCTATGTGGTTTATTCAGCCCGCCGTGCCGACGGTAAGTGGACCTGCCGCTACAACGGCATCGTAGAACCTAACTATCAGGTACATCTGGAAGAGTTGACCCATGAGGACCTGCCCGACATGGAGCGCATCGCCGTGCAGTATGTGGCTTTCAAGGAGGGTAAGGACTACAAGCTGAAGAACCCTGCCGCCGTAGAATTCCGCCTCGATGCCACGAAGTTCTACAAGACGCACTGTTTCCACGAGAATATGTATTTCGATAAGCCGGTCATTGCGTTTGACATCGTGAAGAACGACGTGCCACAACGCCAGATGGTCATCGACAGCAGCATGCTCGAGGAGTCCCTCAAGTCGAAGAAAGTGGAGGCAAAACCGGCACGCCGCCCGGTAGAGAAGCACGCCGCCCATCCGAAAAAAGGTGAGATTATCGAGGTTGACCTTCACATTGACGAACTGATTGACTCAACAGCGGGACTTTCAAACTCGGAGATGCTCAACATCCAGCTCGATGAATTCCGCCGCGTGATGAATGAGAACATCCGCTTCAAGGGACAGCGCATCGTCTTCATCCACGGCAAGGGCGAAGGCGTACTCCGCAAGGCTCTCCTTGACGAACTGAAACATAAGTACAAATCCTGCGAGGCTCAGGATGCTTCCTTCCGCGAATACGGCTTCGGAGCTACGCAAATCATCATCCACTGATGATTGCCTATCTTTCTGCCACCGGCAACAGCCGCCATGTAGCGCTACGGCTCTCTGAGCGGCTCGGCGACTCGCGGTTGGTCGACTTGTCCGACTATCTGAAAGGTACAACTACCCCTCTCTCGCTCAACAAGGGCGAGAGCCTGGGGTTTGTTTTTCCCGTTCATTCGTGGGGACTGCCGAAAGGGTTTGCCGAACTGCTCCGTACCCTCCCTATCGAAGGCATATCGCCTGCCACCTACTGCTACATGGTCTGCACCTGCGGCGATGACTGCGGATTGGCAGCCGGACAGTGGCGTAAGACCGTTCGCCGCGACGGGCTCGAGGGGAAAGCGGCATTTTCGGTGTTCATGCCCAACACCTATGTGATTTTTCCGGGATTCGACGTAGACAGCGACACCGTGCGTGACCGCAAACTCGCCGACTCGGAAACTGCCATTGCCTCGATTGCAGAAAGCATCAGCAACCGCAAAGAAGGCGATTTCACTCACCACGGCTCCTTTGCATGGCTGAAGTCGAAAGTTATCTATCCGGGCTTCATGCTCACCGTCAGCGACAAGCCGTTCCGCGCCACCGACCGCTGCATTGGCTGCGGCTTATGCGCGACAGTCTGCCCGACGGCCAACATCCGCCTCATCGACGGCCACCCGCAATGGAAAGGCAATTGCCTCAACTGCCTCGCCTGCTACCACCGATGCCCCGCAGATGCCATCGTCTTCGGCCGCAAAACCAACGGCAAAGGAAAATACTTCTATCCCTAATTCTGTCAACGGAATTCCAATCAAAAAATCATGTAATACAATCGGATAGTATGCCAAAAGCCGTGCATCCTATCCGATTTTTTGTTGCTCCATCTAAACTTTTCTAAATATTTCTTACAAAAATTAATCTTCATTTCAAAAGAAGTGGTATATTTGCTTTTAGGTTTAGAATTTATTTTAACCTTTGAAAAATTGCATTAGGGGAACAGAATTCTATATTTGCTAATTAAATACGGAGAAATCCAATCATTAATATTTTAAATTCATAAAACATGAAAAAGTTTTTATTTTTGACATTATTAATGTCTATTTTCTGCACCGGCTCTGCTTTTGCTCAACAGATTGTTTGTGAAGCACCAGGAATCACGGTAAACTTCAAAAAAATAACTATGCAGGGAAACACAGCCACTATACAATTCACAATAGCCAATGATACCGGAAAAGATTTACATCCAATAATGTTGGGGAAATACGGATTAGAAAAAACAGAGGCCTTTGATAATAAAGGTAATTATTATGATATGAGTTCAATAAGCATTGACATTGCCAATGCAACCCTTTCTGGTTCTATCTACAGCAGTGTTTCTTTTTCCTTACCTAATGGCATTGTACAAAAAGGTGCAATTACAATAGAGGAAGTTGACCCAAATGCAACATCATTTACTAAAATCAATATCTCATTGTATGGTTTTAACATTTCCGTTAAACCTTACGGGGAAGGACCTATTGCATTTAAAAATGTTCCAATCCCCAAGAACTAATTACAAGCATTCATAATTAGGATTTCAATAGAAAAGACTTGCTCAGGAATACGCTGAGCAGGTCTTTTTATGTTCAGTTGGGAAATTATAGTGCTCCAGACAGGAAGTCCGATTAATGGGCTTCCAACCAGTTGGCGCCGGTGCCGTAATCGGCCACCAATGGAACGGTTGCGTGGAAAGCGCCCTCCATTTCTTCGCGCACGATAGCCGTCACCTTGTCCAGCTCGTCGGGGAAAACGTCGAAGTTCAATTCGTCATGCACCTGCAAAATCATCTTCGAACGGATGTTCTCAGCCTTGAAACGGCGGAAGACACGCACCATGGCAATCTTGATAATGTCGGCTGCCGTACCCTGAATAGGGGCATTAATGGCGTTTCGCTCGGCATAGCCGCGCACCACAGCGTTACGAGAGTTGATGTCAGGCAACAAGCGGCGACGGCCGAAAAGAGTCGTCACATAGCCGCGCTTGCGTGTCTGCTCAATGCTCTCATCCATAAAACGGCGCACACCGGGGAAGGTGGCGAAATAGCCGTCGATTATCGCCTTTGCCTCCGAGCGCGGAATTTGAAGACGTTCGGAAAGGCCGAAGGTTGAAATGCCGTAAATCATGCCGAAATTGGCGGTTTTCGCCTTACGCCGTTGGTCGGCAGTCACGTCGGCAATATCCTCATGGAAAATCTTGGCGGCAGTGGCACGGTGAATATCGTCACCCGCCAGGAAGGCCTCCACCATCGCCTCGTCCTTGCTGATGTTGGCCACGATGCGCAACTCAATCTGCGAGTAATCGGCCGACAGGAACACGTTCCCCTCATCGGGAATGAACGCCTTGCGGATTTCACGGCCGTCGTCGTTGCGTATCGGTATGTTTTGCAGGTTAGGACCTGTCGACGAAAGTCGTCCGGTAGCCGTAACCGTCTGATTGAATGTCGTATGTATCTTTCCCGTCTCAGGATTAATCAGGGCAGGGAGCGCATCCACATAGGTTGACAACAGTTTCTTCAACTTACGGAATTCAAGAATCTTACCTACAATCGGATGACGCGACGAGAGTTTCTCAAGTATCTCCTCCGTTGTGGAGTATTGACCGGAGCGTGTCTTTTTCGCCTTCTCGTCAATTTTCAGACGGTCGAACAGCACCTCGCCCACCTGTGCCGGAGACCCGACGTTAAACTGTACGCCCGCCAGCTCGATGCATTCCTTCTCGATGGCTGTCAGCCGCTCGCCCAGCACCGCAGAATAGGCTTTCAGCGTATCAACGTCGATACGCACACCCGTCATCTCCATATCGGCCAGCACCTCCACGAGAGGGAACTCAATGTCGTGGAGCAGATGGCACATCTCATTTTCCCGCACCATACCGTCGAGAATGCCCTGCAGACGGCGATGGGCGCAGGCTGCGGCACCTGCCAGCTTTGCGGCCGCTTCCACATCGAGGTCGGCTGCCGCGTCAAACTTATTGGTCTTGATGCCCACCGGAATCTCCGCTACGGGCATCACCTTATGCAGGTGAATTTCCGCCAGACGCTCCAGCGAATGGTTCATTTCCGGCTGCAGCAGATAGTGGGCAATCGTATTGTCATAATAAGGAGCTACGATGCTGATACCCAAATGACGTTTCAGCACAATCATCGCACGCTTCAGGTCGCCGCCCACCTTCTCCACCTTGTCCGACTCAAACAGACGGCGAAGCTCGGCGGCTGCAAAATCGGCAGAATCAGCGTCGGGCACAGCCACATAGAACGCCTCGCCGTCGTCGAGCGTAACCGCCACGCCCGCCAACTGCGAGCGCATCGACTCACCCGCCGAAGCCAGCACGTGAAACCCCACTCTGCCCGAAACCACCGCACGGTCGACAAGTGTCCCAAGGTCAGCTTCCGTGGCTACTGTCACGTTGCACTGAAGCACGTCGGAAGTCTCGCCGGCCTCAGGCTCCTGCTCCATCAGGTCGTCAAACAAAGTCGGCTCCATCGGGTCGGCGGCTTTTACCGGAGCTGCTTTTGCCACAGCAGGCGCGGCATCAGGCAACACACGCTTCAACAGCGTGCGGAACTCCAGCTCCGTGAACAGAGCGGTAATAGCCTCTGCGTCAATCGGCTTCACGGCACACAGTTCCTCATCGAACTCAACCGGCACCTCCGTACATATCGTAGCCAATTTTTTCGAAAAGAGAATGCTTTCAACGTTGGCCTCGACCTTCGTCTTGATGGCCCCCTTGAGCTTGTCGGTGTTCGCCACCAGGTTCTCCACCGTGCCAAACTCCTGTATCAGTTTCGAAGCCGTCTTCTCACCGACACCCGGACATCCGACGATATTGTCCACCTTATCACCCATGAGCGCCAGCATGTCAATGACCTGCGACGCACGGTTGATGCCGAACAACTCGCACACTTCCTTCTCTCCGCGGATTTCAGCATCCTGCCCCTTCATGCCGGGACGGTAGATGCGCACACCGTTGCCTACAAGCTGGCCAAGGTCCTTGTCGGGCGACATGATGAACGTGTCGAAGCCGCGGGCTGCCGCCTTCAGCGCAAGCGTGCCGATAACGTCGTCAGCCTCATAACCTTCCACCTCGATAACCGGTATGCGGTAAGCGCGGATAATGTCCTTAATGTAGGGAATCGCCCGCTTGATATCCTCCGGCGTCGCCTCCCGGCCGGCCTTATAGTCGGGAAACATCTCGTGGCGGAACGTCTTCCCTGCCGGGTCGAAACAAACGGCGATGTGGGAAGGCGCCTCCTTTTTCAGAATTTCCTCCAACGTATTGACAAAACCGAAGATGGCCGACGTGTTCATGCCGGCCGACGTCACCCGCTGCGAATTTTTCATCGCATAATAGGCACGGAAAATCAACGCATAGGCGTCTAAAAGAAACAGCTTTCTCTCTCCCATATATAAAGTTAAATTTTCTCTCTTTTCTAAAAAAAGTAAAAAATTAAAAACAAATAATATAATTCAACCGTGAAATTACAACAATCGTGGAATTAATTATTACTTTTGTGTCTTAAAAATCGTTTTATGACGAATTTTGGAGAAATAAAAGAATCAATATCAGCGGAGCTGCAGCAGTTGCAAGTGATTATCAGAGAGTCGCTTGCAAGCAACAGCGCATTGCTGAACGGCATCATCGATACCTATCTGACCACCAAAGGGAAGCAGATACGCCCGATTATTGCCATCCTCAGCGCCAAGTTTCTGGGGAAAGTAGACGAGAGGGTGCTCTATGGTGCTGCCGCTCTTGAGCTGCTCCACAACGCCTCACTCATCCACGACGACGTTGTCGACGAGACCAAGAAACGGAGAGGCAAAGATACCATCAACAGCGTTTGGGACAACCATATAGCCGTACTTGTAGGCGACTTCTTCGTGAGCAACGCGCTTGCCTGCGCCATCAAGACCGGCGACCTGAAAGTGATTTCCACCATTTCCGACCTCGGCAAGGAACTGTCGACCGGCGAGCTCGACCAGATTGACATCGCCAAGCACCATGCCATCGACGAGGAAAATTACTACAACATCATACGCAAGAAAACAGCGTCGCTCTTCCGCAGCTGCGTGCAAGTAGGCGGCTATGCCATCGACGCCGACCCGGCCGACATCGACAAGCTGTCACGCTTCACCGAACTGCTGGGACTCTGTTTCCAAATCAAGGACGACATTTTCGACTATTTCAAGGACGACGCCATCGGAAAGCCGACCGGCAACGACCTGCGCGAGGGCAAAGTGACGCTTCCGCTCATCTATGCGCTCCACAACACGCTGTCGCCGCGTCTGCCTGAAATGCAGCAACTGATGCAGCAGGACCAGCTGACAACGGAACAAATCGAGACGCTTATCGAATTTGCGAAGGAGCAGGGAGGTATCGACTATGCCTACAAATCGATGGAACGACTGCGCAACGAGGCCATCCGCATCCTGGAGGAATATCCTGAAAGCGAGGCCAAGACTGCGTTTCTCGCGCTCTTCGACTTCATCATCAAACGTCACAATTAATCCTCTTCATTCAAACATATCCCATGCTTTTACCTTGTCTTGAACCCGGACGAGTCGAGGCCGGATGCGACGAAGCCGGAAGAGGCTGTCTCGCCGGACCGGTATTTGCAGCGGCCGTCATCCTGCCTGAAGGTTATGAGAACGAGCTGCTCAACGACTCCAAACAATTGAGCGAGCGTAAACGCGACCTGCTGCGCCCGCAAATCGAAAAAGATGCCGTTGCCTGGGCGGTAGGCATAGTGACGGAAGAGGAAATCGACAAAATCAACATCCTCAACGCTTCGTTTCTCGCCATGCACCGCGCCATCAAAGGACTCGGCGTGATACCTGACCACCTGCTCATCGACGGCAACCGCTTCAATCCCTACGAAGGCATTCCCCACACCTGCATCGTCAAAGGTGACGGAAAAATGATGAGCATAGCGGCAGCCTCCATTCTTGCCAAGACCCACCGCGACGAGTACATGGCACGAATCGACGCACAATTCCCGCAATACGGCTGGAAAGTCAACAAGGGATACCCGACAAAGGCTCACAGAAAAGCCATCGAAACGTTCGGAGCCTCGCCTTTCCACCGCAAATCGTTCCGTCTTCTCAACGAAGAACCCTCCCTTTTTCCCGATGAATAACCCGGAAATCGGGGAAAAATCAAAAAATCGCACTTTTTCGAAAAAAAATTGCCAAAACATTTGCAGATATAAAAATTGTCCGTATCTTTGCAATCGATTTTCGGACACGGGGTGTAGCACAGTTGGTTAGCGCGCCACGTTCGGGACGTGGAGGTCGGAAGTTCGAGTCTTCTCACCCCGACAATCAAAAGTCTGATTTGCAGGGGCAAATCAGACTTATTTTTTTATCATGGGAAATTTATATGGAAACATCCCCACACTATTTTTCAATCGCCGACATAAAAGAGATGTACGAAACGCTTCACCAGTGTTTCGGTTTCAACTATAATCATATTTCCAACGAACTTATCGAGGTTTTTGTCAAAAGATTCGTAAGCTCTTCCGACCAAGAGCTGCACCAGCTCACGCAGAACCGCAAGGAAGACGGCGAGGTCAACGCCATCGAAATCGCCCTGTCATGCGAAGGAAACATCAAATTTGAATTATCGACGGTCTATGCGCAAACCACCGCTCCCCTGCTCGACTGTCTGCTGCAAAAGTACCTGCCTGACGACCGCCTTCAGGCAAACATGCTGCGCTTCATGGGTGCGCTCTATTACCGCAACAAGGACTATCAGTACAACCTCGGTCCCAACTGGAGCAAATACAAATACGAAAAATACTGGCACAAGGTACGCCCCGACATGCTCCGGCTCTATCTGGCCATCATGGAACCCGCGTCCAAGCTCTCCCACCAGGACACCACGGAAATAAAAATATCCTTCCACGGCAACAAGGCCGTCAGCATCCGCAACGAGGACGGCTGGCTGGAACAAACCATGCTGAACTATCTCCACATCTACCTGGGTATCGACAACGCCGCAGCGGCCCAGAAGGAGTTGGAGACGGTCTACGCAAAGAAAATAGGCCCTAAAATGAAGGACAAGACGCTTTCCCTGTTCTTGTGGGGAACTTACCACCTGCTTCAGGAATCGTCGCTCAAATCGGCTAAAAAAGGCTCTGTGACCAACAAGCAGTGCAAGTTTATCGAGCACTACCTGCGCATTCTCGGCATCATCCAGCCCGACGACCAAAATATCGACGCGGCCAACCTGCGCGGACGGCTCAATTACCTGCTGAAGTCGTACGACACCATTCCGCTGCTCGTCGACAACCGTGAATACTGTATCTCTCCCAACAACAAGGGAAACACGCGCCTGTGGTAGAAGAAAAACGGCAAACGGTAAACATTTCTATCCATTTAAATATCACATTTTACCGTTCTAATTCAAAACTGATTCCTACCTTCGCCAAACAAAAATAAAACGAAACCCGCCAGCGGGCGGACAAGGATTAAATTAATACGGAATAATTACTATCCTGCCATTTTTGCTCTTTCCTGAGCAAAACAAATAAAACACATAATGTCCTACAAGTATTCATGTTGGCGAATCGTAGGGAATAATCTCACACACAATAATGCGTTGTCACGTCTTTCCCAATAAAGCCGGCGATTTACAGTTGACAACTCTTTTTTCACAGGATGATTCCGTCTGAAGGGACAGACGTAGAATCCAAATTTTTCCACAAAGGATACAAAAAACGGCATCACAGACTTGAGTTTGGGATGCCGTTTACTTTTATATATCTATTTTGTTTACCAGTTCACCCGGATACCGACCGCCAGCTGGAAACTGAGGTCATCGCGACGCTTGAACGTAGTCTGGTTGCTGCCGTCGTCAGAAAGGTCGCACACCAACTGCGGCTCTGCAAACAGACCGTAACGGCGCGTAATGTTGAACTGCACCCCGGCTCCCGCATTGAGCGCGAATTGCCACGGCTTGTCTATTTCGAACCCGGCATTTTCCTTCGATGCCGACTCCTGACCAATGTTCAGACTGTCGACCTGCTTGCCGGAAACACACTTCTCCACACTTCCTCCGGCTATGGCATAAAGAGTAAGGTAACGGGAGTCGTAGAACGTATAGCTGACGCTGACCGGAACGCCGACATAGTGCATCTTTGCCTTCGACACATAGAAATTCTGGTCGCTGCCCGAACGGCGCTCTGTCGTGACGCGCGCATAGCTCACTCCGAGGTTGACACCCCAGCGGTCGTTAATCATGTAGCGTACCGATGCCGAGTAGTTAATCGGGAATGAGACCACCTCATCGGTCTGCGTATGCGAATCTATGTTCTCTGCGTTCATCTTTATATACATCAGGTCGTAATCATCGGCAAAAAGGCTGGAAGCAGTCAGAGCCGGCTCATGCGCGGCATCCTTATAGGACAGCGGCATGAATCCGTTGACCGAGCCCGACGTTCCCTCACCCAGACGGCTGTCGGCCGCCAGGGCAATGTGCCAACGGCTCGTGTGCTCATCTTCGTCACGGACCGAGGTATAGGCCGTCTGCGTCGCACGGCTCTCTCGCTCGGGAGCCACGGCCATAAACTCTCTCACACGGGCCACCTTTTCCGTCATCGTACCGGCTACGGCTCCGACGGTATCGGCAGGCTGCTCCGCAACGGCAACATCCGCCACAGCAACCGGGGCTTCAGCAACGGCTACCGGCTGCACCTCAGCAACCTCAGCCGACTTCTCCACGGCTGACACGGCCGCCACACGCTCCGTCGTTGCCAGCAACTGGGAAGCCGTAACCGCCTGTGGTCGGGCAACAGCCTCTGCAGGCACCTCCTCCATCTCTTTGGCGACATCAGCGGCACCGGCAACCAAAGCAGGCTCCGCTCCGACACCTGACGCCGCAGGCGTACCCGCCGGAGAAGTCTCCTTGTCAGGACGCACGCTCCACACCAGCGCGAACACGGCAGCAGCACTCGCGGCAGCCACCGTCAGCCGACGCAAGATTACGGGAAACCGCCGACGCTCCACCGGAGGCAAATCGGCCTCAATCCGTGCCCAAAGCTCCTCGGAAGGTTTCACCTCCGCCGAATCCAGTTTCCGGCGGAAACTTTCAGCCCATTTATCATTATGTTTGTCCATAGCCATTTTATGCTTGTAAATTCAAATACTCCTTAATTTTTTTCTGCAACAACGTCTTTGCCCTCGAGAGCTGCGACGACGATGACTTCTCATTGATGCCGAGCATTTCCGCTATCTCCCGGTGACTTTTCTCCTCAAAGGTGAAAAGGTTGAACACCGTGCGGTAACCGTCGGGCAATTCGCTGATAAAACGCATTATCACGTCGGTCGGCACTGTCTCCACGTCCGACGGGTCGATTTCGACCTCATCCTTCACCTTTTCCACCTCAACCGTCTCGAAAGGCGTACGACGACGCAGGTAATCGAGCGACGCATTGACCATGACACGCTTCATCCATGCCATCAGCGACCCTTCTCCCCGGTAGGTAAACTTGTCAAAGTGGGTAAACACCCCGATAAACACATCGTGCAGGACATCCTCAGCCGTCTCCCGGTCGGCAAGATAGCGCATTCCGACCGACAACATAGCCCCTGCACAACGCGAATACAGTTCGCGCTGCGCCTCACGGTTGCCCTTTAGGCATCCTTGAGATATTTCCTGCTCGTTCATTTCTTTTTTACACCTTATAAACGCACGATATGCAAAATTACTGCTTTGAAAAAAAATTTTTCTATTCCTGTGCAGTATTTCCGTTCTTCCGCGTTTATCAATCGAAAACCAATAAAACAGACAGACTATGAGATCCTCTTTTCTAACAGCATTTTTCTGCATGCTCTGTGTGTTGGCGGCATTCACATCCTGTGACAAGAACTCCGATGCCAGTTACGCCAACCCGAGATATGCGACCATCGGACTCCTTGAGACCGACAGCGAAAACCGGTTCTGCATTGTCAGCGACAAAGGAAACAAATTCCACGTCCTCAACACTCAGGACCTACTTGATAACGAGTTTACGGAAGGAGACCGCGTATATGCCGAAATGCTCGGCGAGACAAACCTTGAAGAGCCTTTTGACGGCGACATCTCCGTCATCTACGCCAGCAAGGTACTGACAAAGGACATTGTTGCCCTCACCGACGAGAACAGTGCGGAAATCGGCGATGACCCTATCGACATTTACGCTCTGTGGAATTCCGGCAAGTATCTGAACCTGCAGTTCTTCCTCCTCACCAACGGTGCCCGTCCGCACTACATCAACCTGGTGACAGTCGATGAGCCTAAGAAGCAGGAGAACGGCTACGTTTACCTGGAGCTGCGCCACAACGGCAACGGCAACACGCTGGTCAACAGCTACACAGGATATGCGTCGTTCGACATCAGCAAGTATCTCGACGACACGACCGTGAAGGGATTCATCATCCGCGACAAGACGTTCCGCAACGGCGAGGTATTCCTGAAGTATGACTTGGAACGCGAGGGAGTAAATCCCCAGACCGTTCGCACTCCACAACAAGAAGAGAATAATGTGGTTACAAGATAAATATCATTCGCTTTTCATGAAACATTAGTTTACTTAGTTTAGAATTCTGTAATAGTTTCAGATGAGGTTTGGCATCCGGACGCCGTGAGGCGCTCGGATGCTCTTTTTTATTCCGGCCGCCAGCTTCCAAAAATACGCTCATATTCTTGCAGTTTAGTGGCAAACATCGTAACTTTGCACAGAATTTTAAGCAGACGTAAAATCTTATAAATTATAACTCTTATGGCGAAAAAAGCTCTGTTGATGATTTTGGACGGTTGGGGTATCGGCAACCACACTAAAAGTGATGCAATCTTCTCTACTCCGACTCCTTACTGGGACTATCTCGTAAAAACTTATCCCAATTCTCAACTTCAGGCCAGCGGCGAGAACGTAGGCTTGCCTGACGGACAGATGGGTAACTCTGAAGTGGGCCACCTGAACATCGGTGCAGGTCGCGTGCTCTATCAGGACCTCGTGAAAATCAACAAATCCATTGCTGATAAGTCAATCCGCAACAACAAGGAAATCGTTGCTGCATTCTCATACGCCAAGGAATCAGGCAAGGCCATCCACTTCATGGGCCTCACTTCCAACGGCGGCGTACACAGCTCTCTCGAGCACCTCTACGCACTCTGCGACATCGCTAAGGAATACGGTTTGGAAAAAGTTTACATCCACTGTTTCATGGACGGTCGCGACACTGACCCGAAGAGCGGCAAGGGCTTCATCGAAGAGGTGGAGAACCACTGCAAGCAATCTGCCGGCACTATCGCTTCCATCGTAGGACGTTTCTACGCTATGGACCGCGACAAACGCTGGGAGCGCATCAAGGAAGCATACGACCTCCTCGTGGAAGGCAAGGGCAAGGCTTCTGACAACATGGTTCAGGCTATGCAGGAATCATACGATGCCGACGTTACTGACGAATTCATCAAGCCGATTGTCAACTCTACTGTCGACGGAACCATCAAGGAAGGCGACGCTGTCATCTTCTTCAACTACCGCAATGACCGTGCGAAAGAGCTGACTATCGTCCTCACTCAGCAGGACATGCCGGAAGCCGGCATGAAGACAATCCCGGGCCTGCAATACTTCTGCATGACTCCTTACGACTCTTCTTTCAAGGGTGTACACATCCTCTTCGACAAGGAGAACGTAGAGAACACGCTCGGCGAATACCTTTCTGTCAACGGAAAGAAGCAGCTTCACATCGCAGAAACTGAGAAATACGCTCACGTTACCTTCTTCTTCAACGGTGGCCGCGAAACTCCGTACGAAGGTGAGGACCGCATCCTCGTTCCGTCACCGAAGGTTGCTACCTACGACCTGAAGCCGGAAATGAGCGCATACGAGGTGAAGGACAAACTCGTAGAGGCTATCGGCAAGGAAGAATACGACTTCATCGTTGTCAACTACGCAAACGGCGACATGGTGGGCCACACCGGTATCTACGAAGCTATCGAGAAGGCTGTCGTTGCCATCGACAACTGCGTGAAGGACACAGTAGAGGCTGCCAAGGCTCACGGTTATGAGGTCATCATCATCGCTGACCACGGTAACGCCGACAACGCTATCAACAACGACGGTACGCCGAACACAGCTCACTCTCTGAACCCGGTTCCTTGCGTATACGTTACAGAGAACGTCGACACGAAGATTTCCAACGGTATCCTCGCTGACGTTGCTCCTACAATCCTGAAGATTATGGGCATGCCTCAACCGGCCGACATGACTGGCAAGGCACTGTTCTAAGATAGAATCCAACCATAAGGCAGGCTCCGGCGGTAATTCCGCCGGAGCCTCTTTTTTACCCCACCTCACCCACAAAAAAAGGCAGCCGCATGGCTGCCCTTCCAAGAAGCTGTTTAAATTTTATTCGTAATCGATTTTGAGAATTGTTTTCGAGGATGTTTTTCTGTTTTCCGCAGGAGCGTAGCGGGCTACGCGACGAGTAAAAACAGGAAAACAGGCCGAAAAGAAACTCAAAACGATACGAGCCTTTACATTATTTTCCAATAAAATTTAAACAGTTTCTTAAAACTCAAAGAGTTTAGAATATATGACACGCAAATAAAAATGAGCTGTTTAAAGGACGCCCTGCGCCATCATCGCACGCGCCACCTTCATGAAGCCGGCCACATTGGCTCCCTTCACATAGTTGACGTAACCGTCTGCCTCACGGCCGTACTTGCAGCATTGCTCGTGAATACCTGCCATAATCGACTTGAGTTTCTCGTCGACCTCCTCGGCAGTCCAAGTCAGCTTCTGTGAGTTCTGCGCCATCTCCAGACCGGAAACCGACACGCCTCCGGCATTCGCCGCCTTACCCGGAGCATAGAGGATGCGGGCATTGACAAATTCGTGGACAGCTTCCGGAGTCGACGGCATGTTGGCACCCTCCGAAACGGCGATACAGCCGTTGGCAAGCAACGCACGGGCATCGTCACCGTCTATCTCGTTCTGTGTAGCCGACGGCATGGCGATGTCGCACGGCAATCCCCACGGACGACCGCCGGCGATGTATTCACAGCCGTATTTCTCGGCAAACTCGCGGATACGGCCACGATAGATGTTCTTCAATTCAAAGATGAAATCAAGCTGTTCCTGTGTCAGACCTTCCGGCACATAAATCGTACCGTCGGAGTCGCTCATCGTCACCACCTTCGCACCGAGCGAGAGCAGTTTCTGCGCCGTATAGGTAGCCACGTTGCCCGAGCCGGAAATGGCCACACGCTTACCGCGGATGTCAATGCCGCGTGTCGCGAGCATGTTGAGCAGGAAATAAACGTTTCCGTAACCCGTAGCTTCCGGGCGAATCAGTGAGCCGCCGAACTCCAGTCCCTTGCCTGTAAACGTACCCGTATTCTCACGCGCCATCTTCTTGTAGGCTCCATACATATAGCCCACCTCACGGCCACCCACGCCGATGTCGCCGGCCGGCACGTCGCGGTCAGCACCGAGATTGCGCCACAACTCCGCCACAAAAGCCTGGCAGAAACGCATCACCTCCATATCAGACTTTCCTTTCGGATTGAAGTCGGAGCCACCCTTTCCGCCACCCATCGGCAACGTAGTGAGCGAGTTTTTGAATGTTTGCTCGAAAGCGAGGAACTTCAGAATAGACTGATTGACCGAAGAGTGGAAACGGATTCCTCCCTTGTAAGGGCCGATGGCGTTGTTGTGCTGCACGCGGTAGCCCATATTGTTCTGTACACGTCCCTTATCGTCGACCCACGACACCCGGAAAGAGAATATGCGGTCAGGCAGGCAAAGACGCTCTATCAGGTTATAACGCTCAAACTCAGGATGCTCGTTGTAGACATCCTCAATCGAGGTCAACACCTCTTCCACTGCCTGCAAATACTCGGGTTCGTTGGGAAAACGACGACGCAAGTCATCAATCACTTCTGCTGCTTTCATCATATATGCTTTTATAGGTTTAAAAATTTACCGTTTTTTCTTTTTCCGCGACAAAAATATAACATTTTTACCAAATATTCATCATTATCGTGTCATAAAGTTTGAAAAATATCAATTTTGCAAACTTTTATCAAAACAAGAATAAAGCAGGGGATACGGCCTGTCAGCTCTGGCCGTATCCCCTGCTATGGTTTTAACCTCACCCGCCGCTATTTCTTGTTGCGGGCGATGGAATCGTAGATGTAACCGAAAATGTTGTAGCGTGCGCCCACATTGGCAAATGCCGGATTGATGCGGCTCGGGCAAACACGGTTGCACAAAAAGACGTAAATCAGGTTCTCCTCCGGGTCAATCCAGAAACTCGTTCCCGTGAATCCCGTATGTCCCACTACCTGCTTGCCGGCCTGCTCGCAGACCGAGGAATTTTCAGGGTCGTCAAAATTGGGCTTGTCAAATCCCAGTCCACGGTGGGAATTAGGACTTACCGAAGTCATGAACGTCTTGACCACGTCGGCCGAAAGAATCTGCTCGCCGCCGTAAGTACCGCCGTTCAGCCACATCTGGCAGAGCTTCGCCAGGTCGTTGGCATTGGAGAAAAGGCCGGCATTGCCCTGAATGCCGCCGGAAAAGGCAGCCGTCTCATCGTGAACCACCCCCTGCACCATGCCGCCGCGGAAATAGTCGTCAAGCTCGGTCGGCGCAATCTCCCGCGCGCTGAAATGCTCAAGCGGGCGGTAGACCGTACGGAACGAACCGATGCGGTGGAATATGTTGTCGTAGACGTAACGGTCGTGACGTACGCCCGTGGCAGCCTCCTCCGCCTCACGCAGCAGGCAGAAGTTGAGACAGCTGTAGACAAAATTACGGTCACTTCTCAGCGGAAGATTGTGGATAATGTTCATGATGGTGTCGCGCGTCACGTCGCCCACATAGAGATGCTTGCCAATCTGCACGTCGAAATCCTTCGTCTTGACGGAAGAAGTGATGTCGGAGCGCACCTTTGCCGTACGGTTGATGTAGCCGCCACCCGCAAACATCGGATAGTCGGCCGACTTGCTGCCTGTCACCAGCGCACCCTTATAGCTCGCCGTGTCGGTCATCAGCGTGTACATGTTGAGCGAAGGCTGCATGCCGGTTTCATGATAAAGCAAATCGCGAATCGTCAGCCCGCCCTTTTCGTTTCCCTTCAGCGAGGGAATGTAGGAGTCAAGCCGGCCGTCGAGCGAGAGCTTGCCCTGCTCCACCGCTTTCATCACGCCCGACAGCATGCCGGATGCCTTCGACACGGAGGCAAGGTCGTAGAGCGTATTGTTGTTGACCAGCAGTTTGTTCGTATAGTCCAGATAGCCGTAGCTCTTGTTCAGCACCACTTTCCCGTTGCGGGCCACCAGTACCTGACAGCCCGGAAAAGCCTTTTCACGGATGGCAAGACTGGCGATAGAGTCAATCTGCTCCACCATACGGCGGTCGAGCCCTACATCCTCAGGGGAGGCATAGCCGAGACGGGAAGCATAAAGATTGATACCGTGTCCGCATTTGGCAACGCCTTCCACACTGACAGGCAGCTTACCCGTCGCGTTGATTCCTCCGAATGCCACCTGAGCCGCCGCCTTCTGCGCTCCCGGCTCGTTCTCGTAGGCCTCAATCACACCGGCGCACTTCTTGATGGCACTGGCATAGGCCGACATGTCGTAAGGACGCACGAAGAAGCACAGTACCAGGCGGGAAGGGTCGATGTGGCGCACGAGATAGTTCACAGCGTTGCGGCTGGCAGAACTCTTGTCGTAGATTCCCACCACGACCGTACCCGCACCTTTCACGTCGCGCACGGTGGCACTCATCGTAGAGGCCGTCATCTGATGGGCATCGACCGGAGCGAAAAGCTTGCAGGTCGCAACAAAGTCACTCACCTTGTCGCGGCTGCCGCCCACCGTCACGACCGAAACACGGTTCTCCAGATGCTTGATGGGCAGGATGCGATTGTCGTTTTTCACAACCGTCATCGATGCGGCATAAAGACGGTCGACGAGCGCCTTGGCCTCCGGCGAGTTGATACGGTTGAGCAAGCCGTTTTTGTCGACCATGCGTTTCTCTGTCAGACCGAGAATATACTTATAGGAGAGCATCTTCTTGCAGGCATTGGCAATCAGTGCGCTGTCCTGTCCGCCCTTCTTATACATGGCGCGGAGCTGCTCCACGTTCATCGGCAGATTGTGAGGCTCAATCATGACGTCGACTCCGGCCTTCAGCGCCAGTACGCCGTTGGCCTTGCCCGGAATACGCGCGCCGAGCATCTGCAGACCGTCGGTAAAGACAAGTCCCTCAAACTGCATGTCGTTCTTGAGGAAATCGGTTACCACCGCATGATTGAGTGAAGTCGGATATTTGCTCTTGCTGAGCGCAGGCACGTTAAGGTGCGCCACCATCACGCCGCCCAAACCGGCGTTCACATAGTTGGTAAACGGTAGCAGGTCGATGGTTTTGAGCGAAGCGAGCGGACGGTTGACCGTGGGGAGTGTCTTGTGGGAGTCCTCACGGGTGTCGCCATGACCCGGGAAGTGTTTTGCAACGGAAAGGATACCGTTGTCCTCCAGACCGCGCGCATAGGCAATCGCCTTGCGTGACACGTTAATCGGGTCCTCACCGTAGGAACGCTGGCCGATGACAGGGTTGGCCGGGTTGCTGTTGACGTCGACTGCCGGGGCAAAATTCACGTTCACGCCCACTTCGTGGCACTCACGCGCCATCTCGCGGCCATACTCATAGAGCAACTGGTCGTCCTGAATCGCACCCAACGCCATGTTCTTGGGGAAACGGGGCGTTTCCGGCATACGCATCGACAAACCCCACTCACCGTCGATGCACACCATAATAGGCACTTTCGACAGGGAGTTGGCATAGTTGGCAAACTCGGCATGGTTCAGAGCCGGACCAATGGAGAAATAGACACCACCCACGTGGTATTTCTCAATGACGCGCTTCAGTTCCGCCTTGGTCGCGTTCAGGTCCTTTGCCGCAAACACCTGCGCTATAATCTGGCCCACCCGCTCATCGGGAGTAAGGGCATTGTAGACGGAGTCAACCCATTTGTTCATGGCGGCACGGTCCGTACCGGCATACAAATTGGGAGTCTTGGCCATGGTGCCCATCGAGACGGAGCCGACCAGAGCCAAAGACATCAGGAATTTTCTCATCATAGTTTTTGTTAGGTTAGTTAGATTGTATATTTAGGTAGGTTTCTTTTCAGTTTGCTAATCAGCCACGCGTATCCGGGCCTCAACCGGAGCCGACACCTTGCCGCCCTCGGCGTCCAGACGCTTCAGATAGTCGATGGCGTCATATTTCAGGTATTGCCTGCTTTCCGCCACCTTCTTGCCCTTGCGGAACGACACGAGGTTGTCGTTGCCGGCAGCCACATAGTCGATGGTCACCACCCGATAGATGCGTTTCGGGTCGACAGCCTTGCCGTTGAGCTTCACACCGGTTGCCTTGCCGTTGCGGATGGTAAATTCCAACTGGCGGCTGACAGCCTGCGGACCGATGGCAGCGATTTCATCGAGACAGTTGAGCAGTGTCGCGCCGTCCATCTCAAGCACCTGCAGAGAGTTGGTAAACGGCAGCATCGACATCACCTGACCCAGCGTCACGTCGCCCTTGTAGAGCGGACGGCGGATACCGCCCGAATTCGTAATGGCCAGGTCGACCGGCAGGGAAGTGATGGCCGGTGCCATTTCATACATCATATCGGCCACCCAGTTGCGCAGCGCATCCGAGCCCTTCGGCATGTCCATCGTACTTTCGGCAATGCGGTAAGCCATAATTTCCTCCACCGCCTTGTCGTATCCCTTCAGCCATTCGTCGGTCGCTTCGTCCAACCGTCCGTCATAACGGGCATCGATGGGAATAAGCTCCGACTTCGGAAGCTGCGAGAGGTCGTCGAGATTGATGGTGATTTTTCCGAGATTGGAGGCATAGTTTCCGGTCTGGGTCACCAGCACGTTGCGGCCGGCCTTGTTCTTGAAAATATATTGGTGATTGCCCGTCTTAGGGTCGATAACCGTATGCGAGTGACCGCCGACAATCAGGTCGATGGCTTCCGTGCGCAAGGCCATCAGGCTGTCGCACTCCATGTCGGGCAGCGAGCCGCGGTAACCGATATGGGAGAGCGCAATCGCGTAGTCGGCCTCCCCCTTTGCCTTGAGACTCTTGGCGATGCTGTCGGCCACGGCAATCGGCTTGCGGTAAGTCATGCCGGCATAGTTCGCGGCGATAATCAGTCCTTCCGGCTGCGCACCGAGACCGATGATGGCAAAACGCTTGCCATCGACAGTGCGGATGGTGTAAGGCTTCACGCGGTCTTCAAGGACGGTGCCTTTGAATCCGTAGTTGGCACACACCACATCGGCTTTCAGAATGTCATAGTTACGCTTGAGGCTGTCCATGCCGTTGTCAAACTCGTGATTGCCGATGGTCACTACGTCGTAACCCATGCGGTTCATCATCTCATACTCTACCCGGCCGCCAAACAGGGAGAAATACATATAACCCTGCACGTCGTCACCGGCATCGAGCAGGAGCGTGTGCTTCTCTGCCTTGCGGATACTGTCCACGACGGCTTTCGCACGCACCATGCCTCCGCGGTCCTGCACGCGGTCAGGGCGGATGTGTCCGTGCACGTCGTTGGTGTGCATTATCACTAAGTTGTCTGCAAAGGTCTGTGCTGAGAGCGCCACCGCCAATGCCGAAATCATCAGTATGTTTTTAAGTCTCATAGCTATGAATTTTTTTCTATTACGAATATACTTAATATATCCGTAAGGTCTTAAAATTTTAATAAATTTTGGCAAAAAGGCACAAATTCTTAGATTCAGCGCTTGTTTTGTCCCCCATCCAACGAATCAGGCGGCATCTCGGCAATGCAAATTTTCAAAACTCCGTTTTAAATTTGTCATTGCTCTCGATTTGCACTACTTTGAAGAAGACAGGCGGCATCTCGGCAATGCAAATTTTCAAAACTCCGTTTTAAATTTGCCATTGCTCTCGATTTGCACTATCTTTGCACTTTGAATTACAGTGTTTAAACGAAATAAAGAGAAGAAAAATGTCAATCGATAGCATTATTTCAGCTGCGGCCGCTGAGGCACTGAAGGCTCTCTACGGAGTCGAAGTGGAGGCTGCGAGCATTACGCCGCAGGCAACCCGCAAAGAATTTGAAGGTAACCTGACCATCGTTGTTTTCCCTTACCTGAAGGCTTCAAGAAAGGCGCCTGAGGCTACGGCACAGGAACTGGGCGAATACATGCAGGCTCACTGCGAGGCTGTCAAGGCGTTCAACGTCATCAAGGGCTTCCTCAACATTACTATCGAGCCGAAGTTCTGGCTGAATGTACTGGCTCACATCAATGAAACACCCGACTACGGCTTCCGCGCCGCTACGCCGGAGAGCGAGCTGGTGATGATTGAATATTCCTCTCCCAACACCAACAAGCCGCTCCACCTCGGACACGTGCGCAACAACCTGCTGGGCTACAGCCTTTCGCGCATCATGGAGGCCAACGGCTACAAGGTGGTGAAGACCAACATCGTGAACGACCGTGGTATCCACATCTGCAAGTCAATGCTCGCATGGCAGAAATGGGGCAACGGTGCCACTCCGGAATCAACCGGCAAGAAGGGCGACCACCTCATCGGCGACTTCTATGTGGCTTTCGACCAGCACTACAAGGCTGAGCTGAAGGAGTTGGAAGCCAAGGGCATGACAAAGGAAGAGGCAGAAGCAGCTTCTCCGCTGATGCAGGAGGCTCGCGAGATGCTCCGCCGCTGGGAAGCCGGCGACGAGGAAGTTCGCTCACTCTGGCGCACGATGAACTCTTGGGTATACGCAGGTTTTGATGAGACTTACAAGCGTCTCGGCGTGGATTTCGACAAAATCTACTACGAGAGCGAGACATATCTCGAAGGTAAGGAGAAGGTATTGGAAGGCCTCGAGAAGGGCATCATGTACCGCAAGGAGGACAATTCCGTATGGGCTGACCTTACGGCTGACGGACTTGACCACAAGCTCCTGCTCCGCAGCGACGGCACGTCGGTCTACATGACGCAGGACATCGGTACGGCAAAGCTCCGCTATCAGGACTATCCGATTGACCGCATGATTTACGTTGTGGGCAACGAGCAGAACTACCACTTCCAGGTGCTTTCTCTCCTGCTCGACAAGCTCGGCTTCAAATGGGGCAAGGACCTCGTTCACTTCTCCTACGGTATGGTGGAACTTCCGGAAGGCAAGATGAAGTCGCGTGAGGGTACGGTGGTCGACGCCGATGACCTCATGGACGAAATGGTGGGCACGGCGAAGGAGACTTCCGCTCAGCTCGGCAAACTCGACGGCTGCACTCAGGAAGAAGCCGACAAGATTTCAACCATCATCGGCCTCGGTGCGCTCAAATACTTCATTCTGAAGGTTGACCCGCGCAAGAACATGACGTTCAACCCGAAGGAATCCATCGACTTCAACGGCAACACAGGTCCGTTCATTCAGTACACCTACGCCCGTATCCGTTCCGTGATGCGCCGTGCGGAAGCCGACAGCATCCCGACTACGTTTGCTGCCGACAAGGTGGTGCCCAACGAGAAGGAAGTGGCGCTCATCCAGCGTCTCGCCGATTTCCCGTCGGTTGTCGAGGAAGCAGGTAAGACCTACAGCCCGGCATTGGCAGCCAACTACGCCTACGACCTGGTAAAAGAGTACAACCAGTTCTACCACGACTACCAGATTTTGCGCGAGGCTGACAACGACGTGCGTGCCTTCCGTCTGACGCTCTCCGCTACCGTAGCCGACACCATCCGCCGCGCCATGTGGCTGCTCGGCATCGACGTTCCGGAGCGTATGTAAAATGCTAATTTAGTAATCTTTAACCAAATAAATAGCAGTCAATTCACCGTTGACTGCTATTTTCGCATAATAACAACAAAATTGGAATATGGAAAATTTTAATCAATTCGGTTATCAACCGACCGGTGCTACTATCGCACAAAGTTTAACCAAAGCGATGCGCGGCGTCTACCTGCGCATGACATTGGCGCTCATCATAACTGCCGTCACTGCTTTTTTCACCGCCGCTAATGGCTCTTTCGTAATGCTGCTTCTGCAGAACAAACTCCTCTTCTGGGGCTTGATGATTGCCGAACTCGGTATCGTTATCGCCATGAGCGCAGCCATCCACAAAATCAGCTCGGCCACGGCCTACCTGCTGTTCATCGCCTACTCCGTCATCAACGGTCTGGTCTTCTCGATGCTGTTCTACGCCTATGCGCCTGAAGCCATCGCCAAGACGTTCATCATTACGGCGGCCGTGTTTGGCGCAATGACCGTCTACGGCTATTTTACGACCAGCGACCTCTCCAAGATGGGTTCGTTCCTCGTAATGGCACTTATTGGTCTGATTATCTGTACCATTGTCAACATCTTCCTCAAGAGCAGCGGCCTTGACTGGATTATCAGCTTCGCCGGTGTTGCCATCTTCATTGGCTTGACAGCATGGGATACACAGAAAATCAAGAACATGCTCGTCATGGACGGCGGCATGAACACTTCAAAGATTGCCACTCTCGGCGCTTTGAGCCTTTACCTTGACTTCATCAACCTGTTCCTTTACCTGCTCCGCTTCTTCGGCGGCAGCCGCGACTAACCGACAACAGGTTACCCACACATACACACCCGTCAGGAGCTTATACTCCTGACGGGTGTTGTTTTTTATTCGCTCCCGTAAATAATTTAATTCTCTGACAATTTGATAATTTCAAAATATTTATTAACTTTGAGTAGTTTTTTTTAACACGCCTTTACAAACCGATTTAACAAGATATTTCTACTCATTTAAAATACTCTTACTATGAAAAAACTAATGCTTTACACACTGGCATTGCTGGCGGCCATACTGTGCCTGCCGTCATGCAGCGAAGAAGAAGAAGTAATCGGAGGCCCGCTTCCTCTGAGTATTCAAATTTTTATCCAAGACGCAAAAGGTCAAGACTTGCTGAATGAAACAAACGAAGGAGCTTTATGGAAAAGCGATTGGAAAATCGACATCGACGGAGTAGAAACTCCTTTATCCAGCAAGGACCACCCCACTCAACTTGGTTTCGAAAAACCGACCGATAGCACTCCAGGCTATATTTCGTACACGATACTCGGCGTTAACGATAACCAAAAATCGGGAACTATCACTATCAAATGGAGCGAAGATGACAATATCCGTATCGGGTATAACGTGACCAGAAAAGATGCCTCGTCATTTGACAAATGCGAATGCTATATAAATGGCAATCCCTACACTCCCGAGTCAAAAGAACGAATCGTCATCGTAAAGGAATAGTATATACTCAGCCGTTTTTTCTGAAGTAGAGAACAGAATCAACATTCATAAGGAGGAATGTACCTTAAAAGGCGCATTCCTCTTACTTTTTAAAATTTTCGCTTGCCTCTGCGCTCACCTTGCACTATCTTTTCATAAAATAGGCGGCGGCTCGGCAGTGTCAACCTGAAAACTTTCGCTTTTCGCTTGCCTCTGCGCTCGCCTTGCACTATCTTTGTGCTCGTTTTTAAATCAAAAATCAAGCAAAAAGAAAATGCAAAACAAGAAACGACATCCAAAAGGTTTGTATGTACTGTTTTTGACAGAAATGTGGGAACGGTTCAGTTACTATGGTATGCGCGCCATGTTTGTACTCTACATGGTGAAGTGTTTGATGATGAGCGAGCAGGATGCCTCTCAAATCTACGGCAGCTATACGGGTCTGGTTTACCTGACGCCGCTGCTGGGAGGCTACATCGCCGACCGCTACTGGGGTAACCGACGATCCGTGCTGCTGGGCTCTGTCGTCATGGCTTTAGGACAATTCCTGATGTTTGTCAGCGCCTGCTACTATACGCACCCTTCTGCCCATTACATCATGTTTGCTGGTCTCGGACTGCTGATTCTCGGCAACGGTTTTTTCAAACCCAATATCTCGTCGATGGTGGGTGACCTCTACGAACGCACCGACAGTCTACGCGACTCAGCCTACACGATTTTCTACATGGGCGTCAACGTCGGAGCGATGATTGCTCCGCTGTGGTGCGGCTTTGTCAGCAACAACGAAAGCCCGGAAGGTTTCAAATGGAGCTTCCTGTCGGCGGCCGTGGGCATGCTGATTGCAGGTGTCATCTTCTTCTGCTACAAAAACAAATATCTCCGTGACCCGGAAGGAAACCCCATCGGCACGAAGCCCTCACAGACCGAAACCTCTCAACAGACGGCCACGGGCATGAGCAAGGGCTTCAAAGCCATGATGCTACTGCTCTTTGCCGCTCTCTTCGTCCTGTTCCACCTCGGCGGCAACGACCTTATCGGCTCGGCTATCTACTCGGTATCCATCACCGTTCCGGTCATGATTATCACCGACAAATCGCTGACAACGCTGGAAAGGAAACGCATTGGCGTCATTTATGCCATCACGTTCTTCGTGATTTTCTTCTGGGCTGCCTTCGAACAGTCGGGTGCGTCGCTGACATTCTTCGCCGACAAGCAGACCGACCGCGAAATTCTCGGATGGACCATGCCGGCTTCCTACTTCCAGTCGTTCAATCCGATTCTGATTGTAGCGCTCGCTCCGGTTTTCAACCTGCTGTGGCGTTTTCTTGACAGCAAAGGGCTCGAACCGGCTGCGACCATGAAACAAGCCATCGGCCTTCTGATGCTTGGAGCAGGTTATCTGGTCATCGCCTACGGAGTGGACAACGTGAGCGCGACAACCAAAGTGAGCATGATGTGGCTCGCCGGGCTCTACTTCATGCACACCATCGGCGAGCTTTGCCTCGAACCTATCGGCCTGTCCATCGTCAACCGCCTTTCGCCGGCCAAGTTTTCCTCCCTGCTGATGGGCGTGTGGTTTCTCAGCTCGGCAGCGGCCAATAAAGTGGCCGGCGTACTGAGCGCGCTCTATCCCTCCGGCGGAAATACAACGTCAATACTCGGCTATGAGGTGGCCGACATGAGCGACTTCTTCATGCTTTTCGTCGTGATGAGCTTTGCGGCAGCCATCGTCCTCGCTTTGCTCTCACGCCGACTTGAGCGGCTCATGTAACCGCCGGTTCTTACGCTATAAAAGAAAGCCTTCTCCGACCATCCGGACGAAGGCTTTCTTCCGTTATACCGTAACCCATAAATTTGCATAAGTACGCTTTATTTCGTAACTTTACGCAAAATTTATAATTAGTTTATCACAAGTTATGCTACCGTTAACTATTTTGAAAAAGGGAAAGATTGTGGCAGCACTGGCATTGATGACATCTTTTGCCGCGTGCGATAATTCATTTGACCTTTCCAACATCAACAAAGACATGACCATTGGTCAGAACCTCACCGTTCCAATTGGTACAACCGACACGTTGCGCCTGTCACGACTGATAGACGAGACAGAAGAGCTGAAAGAGGCAGAAGACGGCTCTTATGCCATCGAAATGACAAGCTCGGTAGCCAGCACCGTATCGGAAACAGAAGTCATCCGCATCACCGACTTGAAATCAACGCCGACCAACATCGAGGTGAACGTTCCCGACCTCGGCTCGACTCCGGTCGACTACCGCCTGAACCAGCATCTTGCTGACAAAATTGAGGTAAACTCCAAGCAGGATGTCCCGGAGGAGATTGAAAAAATCACCTACATCTATGCAGAAGGTGCCGTCGGAGAGCTTATCTTCAGCCTCGACTTCCAGAACCCGGCTACTTATGAAAAAATCAGCAACCTGAAGATTCAGGACTGGACCATCGATTTCCCCGACGGACTCGTATTCGCCCAGGGCATCGAAGGCATGGACTATGCAACCAACCGCTTGACAGTAAACAGCCCGCTGGATAAAAACGGCTCTCTCAAGATGCAGCTTCCGATTCTGGCGTTCCACGACGTTCCCGACATCGACAAGACGGACAACACCGTGACGTTCATATACCATATCGACAGCAAGGGTACGTTGACGGCCGACTGCAAGGGCGTGACAAGCGCCGATTTCGACGGACTCGTATTCAATTCCGATTTCCAAGTGACAGATTTCGAAATTACGAAAGTCAAAGGCGTATTCGACAAGGAAATGGACATCGCCACCGAGACCATCTCGCTGGGCGAACTTCCCGACTTGCTGACTGACGAGAATACGACTGTCAACATCAACACCGTGGCAATGAAAGCGGAAATGGAGAATCCGGTGGGTATGGCATTCGATGTGAACCTGCATTTGTCGGCTCTCGACGCAAACAAAAAGGTTATCAACCAGCAGGTTAATGTTCCGGTTACGCTGAAACCGGCCGCTGATTTCGGTGCGCCGACGGTAACCCGCCTGTGGATTACCAACAACCAGGCATTGACGGTTCCCGAAGGATATGAGCTGGTCTACGTCCCGGAACTGAACAAGCTCATCCAGAAGGTTCCGCAATATATCGACATCACTCCAACCGTAGCGACCAAAAAGGACGGCGAGTACTTCATCGAGCTGGGTCACAGCTACGACACGCAAATTGACTACGACGTGAAGCTGCCGTTTGACTTTGGTGAGAACTCAAGAATCGTCTACACCGACTCCTTCGATGGGCTTCGCTCTGACCTGGAGGACATTGCCGGACGTGTCAACGAGCTTCAAGTGTCAGCCGAAATCACCAATGCCGTGCCGCTCGCTCTGAAGGCAAGCATCACGCCTTACGACTTTGAGGGCAACGACATGTCGGACCTCGTGGAATACACCCGTCAGATTGAGCTGGAACCGGCAGGAGAGAACGCCGCTGCACAGCCGAAGGAAATCATCATAAAGGAAAAGGTCAAAGGTGTGCTGAAAAACCTTGAGCGCATCGACCTGAAAATTGAGGGAGAGACCCGCGGAGCAACTTCCGTGCTGAAACCGAGCCAGTTTGTGCTCGTGAAGCTCTCTGCCCGCATCCCGCAAGGCATCAACATCAACGACGACGATTTCTAACCAATTGACTGAAAACGATTATGAAAATATATAAAAGACTGGCATCGCTGGCCGTAGCGTCGGCCGTAGCGATTTCGGCAATGGCACAGAATTCCAATTCATCCTATTTCATGGAAAGCATGGCCAACCGCCACGAAATCAACCCGGCATTCACGCCCGACTACAACTATGTGTCGCCTCTTCCCGCACTGGGCGGCATGCTCATCGGCTCCAACTCCAACATCGGAGTTTCCGACTTCCTTTTCAAGCACAACGGACAACTCGTCACGGGTCTGAACCAGGCAATTTCGGCCGATGAGTTCCTGAACGGATTGAAAAACGGCGCCAACCTCGACCTCAACATGAAGCTGAACATCCTTTCGTTCGGTTTCAAGAAATGGGGCGGATATAACACATTCGGCCTCTCCGTACACTCTACGACGGGCATCACTCTGCCTTACGAGCTGTTCGAATTTGCCAAAGTGGGACAACCGGGCGGCGCAGCCACCGTCTACGACCTTCACCACATCGGTGTATCGTCCTACAATTATGTGGAACTTGCCCTCGGCCACTCCCGCCAGATTACCGACCGCCTGCGCGCGGGTGCCAAGGTGAAATACCTGGCCGGTATCGCAGCCGCTCGCCTGCAGCTCGACCGCCTCGACCTCGCCATGGCGCAGGAACAATGGAGCATTCACGAGCAAGGCTCACTCTTCACCACCGACATTGTCGACATCGCCTATAAGGACAACGGCGAAATCGACAATGCGAAATTCGGCTCCGTAGGCATTGCCGGCAACGGTATCGGCTTCGACCTCGGTGCATCGTACGAACTGCTCGACGAGCTGACACTCTCCGCCTCACTGACCGACATCGGCTTCATCTCCTGGAAGGGACAGCGTGCGCGTCTGAACCCGGAACCGTTTGTCTACAACGGTTTCTCACACATCGGCGCAGAGGATGACCCTGCTACCGGCGAATCGGCCTTCGACCAGGAAGTCGACCAGATTGAGGACGACCTCAAGGCATTGGCACGCTTCGAGCAGGAAACTTCCGACTCACACCTGCAAAGTCTGGCCACAACCCTCAACGTCGGTGCAGAATACCGCATTCTGAACGAAAAAATCGCCTTCGGTCTGCTCTCCTCCACCCGCTTCGGAATGCCAAAAACGTGGACTGAACTGATGGCTTCCGCCAATTTCCGCCCGGTATCCTGGTTTAACATGACGGTCAACGGCTCCGTCTCCAACCTCGGCCACTCCATCGGTACGGTCATCAACTTCAACCCGAAAGGCTTCAACTTCTACATCGGCAGCGACTATATCCCAATGAAGTATGCCAAGCAAGGCGTACCCATCAGCGATGCCAAGTTCAAGCTGACAATGGGTATGGTTTTCACCTTCGGACACGACAAGAAGGAAAACTAAGCAGCGAGGCTTCTGACTCCTGACACCATAGAGAGAGGGAAAAACGACTTTCCCTCTCTTTTTTTACAGAAAATCAGATTATTATTTGGCAGAGCAAAAAATAAGTAGTACTTTTGTACGCTCATTCCGAATAGGCAGAACAAGTGACACACAGAAAGGGTGTCCGCCTCACGGGTTAATTTGTAAATATCTATATTAAAAGATGTACGCAATTGTAGAAATTCAGGGACAACAATTCAAGGCTGAAGCCGGCAAGTATTTGTATGTCCACTATCTCGGCGAGAACGTTCAAGAAGGTGAAACAGTTGAATTCGCTAAAGTTCTCTTAGTAGACGCCGACGGTGCCGTTAAGGTAGGTGCTCCTACCGTTGAAGGAGCTAAAGTTGTTTGCGAGGTTAAGCGTCCCCTCGTAAAAGGTGACAAGGTGCTTGTATTCAAGAAAAAGCGCCGCAAAGGTTATCGCCGTTTGAAAGGCCATCGCCAATGCTTCACTCAAGTAGAGATTAAAGACGTAATTGCATAACCACTAAAAGTTTTAAGAAATGGCACATAAAAAAGGTGTAGGTAGTTCTAAGAACGGACGCGAATCGGAAAGCAAACGATTGGGCGTTAAAATCTTCGGTGGTCAATTCGCAAAGGCAGGCAACATCATCAAACGTCAACGTGGTACAGTTCACCATCCGGGTTTGAATGTTGGCATGGGTAAAGACCACACTTTGTTCGCACTTGTTGACGGTACTGTTACTTTCACAGAAGGTAAGGGTGGACGTCAGTTCATCAACGTGCAACCTATCGAAAAGGCTGAAAACTAATCGTCAGCTCCTGTTTCGGTAAGTTTTTACCAAATAACTTATAAAAAACGACGATGGCATTCTGATAATGCTTTCGTCGTTTTTTAGTTTTTCTGCAATCTTCTCAATGAAACAGAATTCCTTCCTCTACCATCTGCTGGCCGTCTTCGTAGTGGCAATATGGGGTACGACCTTCGTAGCAACCAAAGTGCTGATACAAAACGGCCTGAACCCGACGGAAATTTTCGTCTACCGCTTCGTCCTGGCCTACGCGTGCATCGTCTTCATGGCACCCAAGCGCATGTGGTCCAACTCGTTTGCCGACGAGGCGAAACTCATGCTCGCAGGCATCACCGGCGGCTCACTCTACTTCATCACCGAGAACACCGCCCTCGGCCTGACCACCGCCTCCAATGTGGCAATGCTCATCGCCATCACCCCTCTTCTCACCACCCTGCTCGGCATGGCCGTATTCAGCAGCGAGCGGTCGAAGAAGCCGGAGCGCATCATCCTCGGCTCAGTCATCGCGCTGATAGGTGTGTTCATCGTCATCGGCAACGGAAGAATCAACCTCAATTTTGGCTCGCTCGGCGACCTGCTGACGCTCTGCGCCGCCCTCTCATGGGCTGTCTACAGCCTGCTGGTCAAGAATCTGGCAAAACACTATTCGGGTACGTTCATCTCGCGCAAGGTGTTCGGCTACGGTCTGCTGTCGATTGCCGTCTACATCCCGTTCTTCCCCGCCCATTTCCACCTCGAGCAACTCCTGCTGCCTCACGTTTGGCCCACGCTGCTCTATCTCGGAGTCATCGCCTCGATGGTATGCTTCACCGCATGGAACCTGGTAGTCAACAACATCGGCATGGTAAAGGCAACCAACTATATCAACATCAACCCGATAGCCACCTTCGTATCGGCCTATCTCGTACTGGGAGAGCGCATCACGCTGCTCTCGCTCGTGGGAGCGGCCTGCATCCTCGTCGGTGTCTATTTGGCAGAGAAGAAATAAGCCGCTACGGCTTCACGAAAAGAACGGCCATCCTCTCCCTCGGGAAAGGATGGCCGTTTTGGTTTTATCGTAAATTACTCCTTATTATATAGCTACAGCTCTATCACCTCCAAATCATCGGGTACATAGACGTTGCCGCTGTATGCGGAAGCCGCCTCCGCTCCGTAGAGACGCTTACGGTCGGCGAGCTGCGTATCCTCCGTGTGATAGATAATCAGATTCCTGACACCCAGGCTCTCAGCCGCACGTCCTGCGTCGAGCGCCGTGCTGTGGTGCTTCTCGTAGGGCTTGAACTGCTCGCGCTGGCTGTAGAGACAGAACGCCTCGCAGATAAGCCAGTCAGCACCCTCCACGACAGAACGGTTGGCCTCATTGTAAGGCTCATCGCCGAGGCAGACAAGACGCTTACCGCCGGGCAGCGTGATTTCCACACCGAACTGCGTGAGCTTCGTCGAATGGATGTCAAACGGCCGCAGGCGGAAGTCACCCACCATCACGCTGTCAGCCTCCGACATCTCCACCAACGGAATGCGCTCACAGACATACTCGAAATTAGCCGGAGCAAGCGCATAGCGGCAGATACCGTAGAGCGCCTTTATCACATGGCTGTTTCCGTAAATCGGGAACTTTTCCGTGCGCTTACCTTTCTTCATCAGCGTTGCCATCATGCGGATAATCCACACCGCACCCAGCAAGTGGTCTTCATGGGCATGGGTCAGATAGAGGCCGTCAAGCGAACCCACATCGATGCCCGCCTTCTCCAGCTGGGCAAGAATGCCGTTGCCTCCACCGGCGTCGACCAGCAGGTGGGTAGTGGCGGAACTGACCACAAAACAGGAATTGAAACATTTCGTCACCAGCGCGTTTCCGGTGCCGAGCATTGTCAGTTTACACATATCATTACTGTTTTTATACGTTAATTGGTTCAGAATTGTCTATTTTCGTCCGATTTCATCCAATCCGGGCTTTGCCAGCTCGATAACCTCGAGGTCCTTGATGTCGCCGTTGTCGATGGTGAGGCGAATGAGCGTACGCACCGCCTGCCATCCGTAGACACCCGCGGCTCCCGGATTGATATGCAGCACCTGCAGCTCCCGGTCGTACATCACTTTCAGTATATGGCTGTGACCTGCCACGAAAATCTGCGGCCGTTTTGTCTCCAGCTTGAACTTCACCCCAGGGGCATACTTTCCGGGATAGCCCCCGATGTGCGTCATCGACACGCGCACACCGTCGGTCTCAAAATCGCGCCACACACCGAAGCGGCGGCGCAGCACCATGCCGTCGATGTTTCCGGCCACCGCCCTCAGTGGAGCAATCGCCTCCAGTTTGTCGGCCACTTCCTCGCTTCCGATGTCGCCCGCAAGCCAAATTTCATCACATTGAGCAAAATGACGGGAAAACCGCTCATCCCAGCACCCATGTGTATCCGATAATATTCCTATGGTTTTCATATTATCACAAAAATACGAATTTATCAAACAATATCACATCCCGTTAAACACATTTACAGAATTTAAAAGCCGAAGTTCACAATTTTTTTATTAAAAAGTATTGCAAATTTGAATCATAATCTTTATATTTGAAAAGAGTTTTGAGAAGAGATTGTTTTCCTCACTACTCAACAACCAATCTTGGTTCTTTGAATCGAGTGCCGTGAAGAATATAAATAGACATTTAAATTACCTGTGAAACCGCTTTTTTCGAAATATATATGTTTTTATAGATTGTAGATTTAGAAATAGTCGCTGTTGTGAAACAGCGACTATTTTATTTAGATACCGTTTAAATTTTATTGAAAGACAAGGCAATGAATCACGCCGCCTTGTGCGCTCCGTCCTGTGCGCATCCCTCCTTTATTCCGCTTCGCTCCTTCCCAAAACGGGAACCCTCTCCCGGCAAAAACGCTACCACCAATTACGGGTAGAGTCCTGACAATTTCCCATGCGAATCCTTTTGCCGACGGCACTTCCGACGCATCCGGCGCCTGCCGTTCCACCCTTTCCTCCCACCGGCATCCGCATTAACCAATTTTTACGTTTCGGCATCGTTTATTCCAAAGTAAAATTGTATTTTTGAGATTATTTTCCTTAAAAACAAACCTGAACAAATGAATAAGATTCTTGCAAAACGCCATTTCTCGGAGAAAGTAGTGGAACTCATTGTTGAAGCTCCCCTCATCGCAAAATCGCGCCGCGCCGGCCACTTTGTGATTGTCCGCGCCGACGAGCACGGCGAGCGCATCCCGCTGACCATTGCCGACTCCGACCCCGTTGCCGGCTCCATCACGCTTGTCGTACAGGCTGTGGGACGCTCATCCCAGAAAATTTGCGCCAAAGAAGTAGGCGAGTATCTTCATGACGTAGTAGGACCGCTCGGACAGGCCACCCATGTGGAGAAAGTCGGTACGGTCGTATGCTGCGGCGGTGGCGTGGGAGTTGCTCCCCTGCTCCCGATTATCCGTGCCATGAAAGCAGCGGGAAACCGCGTAGTCAGCGTTCTTGCCGGACGCACAAAGGACCTTATCATCCTGGAGGACGAGGTACGCCGCTCCAGCGACGAGGTCATCATCATGACCGATGACGGTTCCTACGGCAACAAAGGCCTTGTCACCAACGGCGTAGAAGAGGTAATCAAACGCGAGAAGGTAGACCTCGTAGTCACCATCGGCCCTGCCGTGATGATGAAATTCGTAGCCCTGCTCACCAAGAAATACGACGTGCCTACGATGTGCTCGCTCAACACGATTATGGTGGACGGAACGGGCATGTGCGGCGCCTGCCGCGTGACAGTCGACGGAAAGACACGCTTTGTCTGCATCGACGGACCGGAATTCGACGCCCACAAAGTCGACTTTGATGAAATGATGATGCGTCTGCACGCCTACGACGACGCCAACAAGTAATTCAATTCTCAGCCAAATTTGCACTATGAACGATAAAGAGACACGCGCCCTTCACAGAGCGGAAGCCTGGCGCGAAGAACTGCGAAAGTCAAAAACAGCAAAAGAGCGCACGTCGACGCCCCGCGTAAAAATGCCGGAGCTCGACCCTGCCTACCGTATCACCTGCAACGAGGAAGTGAACTCCGGACTGACGGTCGAAATGGCCATGACGGAGGCAACCCGCTGCCTCGACTGCCCAGACCCGCAATGCATCCACGGATGCCCGGTCGGCATCGAGATTCCGACGTTTATCAAGTACGTGGAGAAAGGTGACTTCAAGGCAGCTGCCCGCACCATCAAGGCCACCAGCGCGCTTCCTGCCGTCTGCGGACGCGTCTGCCCGCAGGAGAAGCAATGCGAGAGCCGCTGCATCTACCACGCAAAAATGAACAAGCCGGCCGTAGCCATCGGCTACCTCGAACGGTTTGTAGCCGATACCGAACGCGAGAACGGAACTGCCGAAACGCCTGAAACAGCCCCTGCCAACGGCAAGAAAATCGCCGTTGTCGGCAGCGGACCTGCCGGTCTGGCTTTTGCCGGCGACATGGCGAAACTCGGCTATGACGTGACCGTCTACGAGGCGCTGCACGAAATCGGCGGCGTTCTGAAATACGGCATTCCCGAATTCCGTCTTCCCAACCATATTGTCGACGTTGAAATCGAAGGACTCCGCAAGATGGGTGTCAAGTTTGAGACCAACTGCATCATCGGAAAGACCATCAGCTACGACGATCTCCACGAGATGGGCGTAAAAGGCATTTTCGTAGCCTCAGGCGCCGGCCTGCCCCGCTTTATGAACATTCCGGGCGAGAACCTCAACGGTGTCATGTCGAGCAACGAGTTCCTGACGCGCGTCAACCTGATGGGTGCTACACATAAGGAAGACGACACCCCGGTGCTCCGCGGCGACAACGTTGCCGTCATCGGCGGCGGCAATACGGCCATGGACTCTGTCCGTACCGCACGACGCATGGGTGCAAGCAACGTGATGCTTGTCTACCGCCGTTCTGAGGAGGAGATGCCGGCACGTCTTGAGGAAGTGGGCCACGCCAAGGAGGAGGGCGTACACTTCATGACGCTCCACAACCCTGTGGAATACAAGGGCGACGAGAAAGGCCATGTGCGCACGATGCTCGTGCAACGCATGGAGCTGGGCGAGCCCGATGCCAGCGGCCGCCGCTCTCCTGTACCGGTAGAAGGCGCGATTGAGGAAATTCCGGTCGACCTGGTCATCGTCAGCGTAGGCGTATCGCCTAACCCGCTCATTCCGCACGCGATTCCACAGCTCGAGGTGAGCCGACGCGGCACTATCGTGGTCGACGAGGAATCCATGCGCTCCTCGCTCCCCGACCTCTATGCCGGAGGCGACATCGTGCGCGGCGGTGCAACCGTCATCCTTGCCATGGGCGACGGACGGCGCGCGGCTGCCCACATGCACGAAGCACTTTCTCAAACCGAAGCCTAATCCGCCCGCAAGCGGAATCACATAATCAAAAGGGCGCATCCGAATTGCCGGATGCGCCCTTTTCTGTTTTCCTGCCCCTTCCGAATCCCCTCCAAACGGCTCGTCTCGCCATGTTCAATATCATCCAAGGGCTTCCAATCCTATCTAAAAAGGACTTTTCTTAATGATATTTAACAATCCATTTGCAAATTATTAAAATTACGAAAACAATTATTAATATTAATAAACACTTCAAGACGATATAAATTTCTACATTTGCATCAGAAACTAACAACTAAAACCATAGCTACATCCATGCTAACCCAAATTGTAAATGCACGAATCCTGACACCGGGCGGATGGCTGAAAAACGGCTCCGTCCTGATTCGTGACAACAAAATCTTAGAAGTCACCAACTGCGACCTTCCCATCGTTGGTGCAAAAATGATTGACGCCAAGGACTCCTACATCATCCCTGGTGGAATCGAAATCCACGCTCACGGCGGCGGCGGACGCGACTTCATGGAAGGAACAGAAGAGGCGTTCCGCACAGCTGTAAAGGCTCACATGATGCACGGTACAACGAGCATCTTCCCTACGCTCTCGTCATCGACCATGCCGATGATTTACGCTGCGGCCCGCACTACGGAGCAACTCATGAGCGAGCCCAACAGTCCTGTGCTCGGCCTGCACCTCGAAGGCCACTACTTCAACCTGAACATGGCCGGAGGACAGATGCCCGAAAACATCAAGTATCCTGACCCGACGGAGTATATTCCTCTGTTGGAGAACACATCATGCATCAAGCGCTGGGATGCCGCACCGGAACTTCCCGGAGCCATGCAGTTCGGCAAATACATCACGTCGAAAGGCGTACTGGCATCCGTCGGACACACCCAGGCTGAATTTGAGGATATCTACACCGGATTCCACGCCGGATTTACACACGCCACCCACTTCTACAACGCCATGCCCGGTTTCCACAAGCGCAAGGGCTACAAGAACGAAGGTACGGTTGAGAGCATCTACCTGATGGACGACATGACCGTAGAGGTAGTGGCCGACGGCATCCACGTGCCGCCTACCATCCTGCGACTCGTATACAAGATTAAGGGCGTGGAGAAGACCGCGCTTATCACCGATGCCCTGGCTTGCGCCGCAAGCGACAGCAAGGAGGCATTCGACCCGCGTGTCATCATCGAGGACGGCGTCTGCAAGCTCGCCGACCGCTCGGCTCTCGCCGGCAGCGTAGCCACTATGGACCGCCTTATCCGCACCGTCGTGCAAAAGGCCGACATTCCATTGGCCGACGCTTCCCGCATGGTATCGGAAACCCCGGCTCGCATCATGGGCGTAATTGACCGTAAGGGTACGCTCGAGAAAGGCAAGGATGCCGACATCATGGCACTCGACAACGACTTGAACGTTAGAGCCGTATGGGCGATGGGTGAATTAGTAGAAGGAACGAATACTCTGTTTTAAACGCTGAACCAATTATGCTTACACAAATCATAAACGGCCACATCCTCACACCGCAGGGATGGATTAAGGACGGTTCCGTATTTGTCCGCAACGGAAAAATCATGGAAATCACCAACTGCAATCTGGCGGTAATCGGTGCCAAAATATTCGACGCCAAAGGCATGTATATCGTGCCGGGATTCGTCAGCATGCACATTCACGGCGGTGACGGACACGACTTCACAGAAGCGACTGAGGACGCTTTCAAGGCAATCGTCGATGCCCACCTCAAGCACGGCTCCACTTCCATTTTCCCGACCTTGTCGTCAACTACCATTGACAACATCCGCAAGGCCGGCGCAGTATGCGAGGAAATGATGCGTACACACGGCAACATCGTCCAAGGACTCCACGTCGAAGGCCCATACCTCAACCGCAAGATGGCAGGAGCGCAATGGGGTGAATTCCTGAAAGACCCGGATCCGGCGGAATACATTCCTTTGCTGGAAAGCGTGTCATGCATCAAACGCTGGGACATCAGCCCTGAACTGCCGGGTGGACTTGACTTCGGACGCTTCGTCACGAGCAAAGGCATTAAGGCAGCCATCACACATACAGAAGCTGAGTATGAGGACATCCGCAAGGCTTTCGCCGCAGGATTTACTCATGCAGCCCACTTCTACAACGCCATGCCAGGCTTCCACAAACGCCGCGAATACAAATATGAGGGAACCGTAGAGAGCGTCTACCTCACTGACGGCATGAGCGTCGAGGTGGTAGCCGACGGAGTTCACCTGCCGCCCACAATCCTGAAGCTTGTCTACAAGTTGAAAGGTCCGGACCAGACATGCCTCGTAACCGATGCCTTGAAGTACTCTGCTTTTGACGGCCAGATTGACGACCCGCGCTACGTCATCGAAGACGGTGTCTGCAAGCTCGTTGAGAACATGACACTTGCCGGAAGTCTCTCTTCAGCCGACCGCCTCGTGCAGACTATGGTTGGCAAGGTAGGCATTCCATTGGAGGATGCTGTGAGAATGGCTGCGGAAACCCCGGCCCGCATCTCCGGAATTGCCGACCGCAAAGGTACGCTCGAAAAAGGCAAGGATGCCGACATCGTCATCCTCGACAGCAGCATCCGTCTGCGTTGCGTATTCTCCTGCGGAGAAATCGTTGAAGGAACAAACACTATGAACCACTAAAATAAACCGTACTGATACTCCAAACTCCGGGCTGTGCCGAAACACTTCGGCACAGCCTTATTTTTTGCTTGTTTTAACTACCGACACCCTACGGTATTCCGTAGTTTCCGCTCTAATTTCGCAAAAATATTCCAATTATAGCCATCAAAGAAACCAGCGAGCCAATCAAACATATATTTGATTTTCGAAACATATATTTTCTATTCTTCAGCTATGAACATATTTAAAACCTCCCGGATTCCACCTTTCACACCTTATATATAAGGACGCAAAAAAACTATCCCTCTTTATATCCTAAAGAGTGATATACATGAGAGTAACCGGAAAACAATCGGCTCTTTACCTATTGGAAATATAACCTGTCAACTACCTTTGGAAACTTTTCAAGCCCCTTTCAGGTGCATATTCTGACACATTATCTCAAGTTGCGCATTCTCTCTAATCAACGTTTCTATCCTACGGTCCTTTTCCCTCAGATAATCAACTAATTCCTTTAAAGAAATACCTTGATAAGCATCTTCCGTACCACTTTGACCTTTTGTCTTAACCATTTCTCCGTTGCCAGTGATAAGCCACTCAATGCTAAGCCATTCAAAAGTTTGCGCAATTCGATAAATTAAATCATAGCCTGGTTTATTCCGTTTTTGTACCACTATTCCTCTGACCGTCTGGTCGCCAACACCGATCCGTCGAGCAAAAGATGATACCGAGAGCCCCTCATACTCAATAACTTTTTGTAGACGTTCAATGATATCCATTGCAAAAAATAAAAATAATCAAAGAAATATTTTGAAATATCAAATATATGTTTGATATTTGCATTGATTTTAGTTTTCTTTAATGCTAAGATACGAATAAATGTGTAAACGTCGACAACAAACAAGCTAATATATGAGGATTTAGAATATTCTTTATTAATTATTTTTTATCATTAATCTTATGAAAAAACGTTTTTTAAAAGTAGCGCTTCTTGGTGCAATGGCTTTCACGTTACCTGTAAGCTTCTACAGCTGTAAGGACTACGATGAGGACATCCAAGGTTTGCAACAGGAAGACTCAGAAATGCAAAGTCAGATTTCGGCTTTGGAAAAAGCATTGGAATCGACTAAATCTGAATTGGAGGCAGCAAAAAAATCAGCTGCTGACGCTTTGAAGTTAGCCGAAGAATCAAAGGCTGCTGCTGAAGCCGCTGCCGCTAAGGGTGACGACGCTTTGGCTGCTGCTGAGAAGGCTCAGGCTGAAGCTCTCGCTGCTAAGGCATTGGCAGAAGAAGCAAAGGCTGCTGCTGCACAGGCTAAGCAAGAAGCTATCGAAGAGGCTGTTGCTCAATGCAAGGAATTGATGAAGGACTTGGCTTCTCAGGAAGACGTAACAGCTCTCGCTGACCAGATTGCTGCACTTTCCGGAAAAATTAACGGTATCGAGGCTAATTTGTCTACACTTGACGAAAAAGTTAAGGAATTGGACGGTAAGGTTGGTGGTGCTTTGGAAGACATCGAAGCTCTCAACACATGGAAAGCAACTGTTGACCAGCAAATCAAGACTCTTCAGGCTTACGAAGCTCGCATCGCTGAACTCGAGCAGAAGCTGGAAGGTCTCGACCTGAAGCAAATGGCTGCTGACCTGAAGGATTTGCAAGGCCGCGTAGCTGAGCTTGAAAAGGAATTGGCTGAAAAGGCAGACAAAACAGAAGTTGCTGACCTCAAGTCAGAATTGACTGAGCTCAACAATCGTGTTGACGAGTTCTTGAAAGAAGGTGGTGCTTTTGACCAATACAAGAACGAAATCGCATCTTCTTTGAATACAATCAAAAACGCTTTGGCTTACCGCTTGACAAGCTTGGTATTCCAACCGACACTTTATGTTGATGGCATTCCGGCTATCGAAATCCCGTCAATCCAATATACTCCGAAGAAATGGGATTCTGAAAAGCATCAACTCGTTAATATTAACGGAGCAAAAACATATTACATTGATGCCAAGAACACAAAGTTGACTTACAACTTGAACCCGTCAGGCGTAACAGACGCTGATATCGACCTGGGTGGCATCGAATTGGCAGACGCAATTGTTGAAACTCGCGTTGAGAACGACAAATACGTTTCAATCGTTCCGGGCAAGTCAGAAGTTGTGAACAACAACGGTAAGCATCAATTGATTGTCAACATCCAGAAGAACGATGTTAACGACAATAGCCTTGCTGGCAAACTTCTGAAGGACAATGCTTACATTGTATCTTTGAATGTACCTATCGCTCAAAAGAACTTGATGGAAAGCGAGAAGGACGGCGCATGGGTTTCTTCTGAATACACTCGCGTTGTTGAGACTACCGTAAACATCAACATGATGGGTAAGTATTATGCAGATCCGAGTGTCAACGAACCAAAATTGGTTGACTTGACCAACTATGCCGGAGCCTACAGCTATGCAGCAGGAGACGGTATTTTGGCTGATGTTCTTTACAGCACAAAAGACTATGACCTGAACAAGCACATCACCGCTGTTTATGGCAATAATGTTGAATTGGATGCTGAGACATTGGAGTCTTATGGTATTAAGTTCGTTTATGGCAAGGGAGAATCCGAATATATGCTCGGCAATCCATCAGCTGACCAACAAGCATTCTGCACTGTAACAAGTGATGGTAAGCTCAATGCTAAGTCTCTCAACGGAAACGAGGACCCTGTAACCGCAATCGGTAAGGAGCCTATTATTTGGGTTGAAATGCGCGATGCTAACAACAACAATAACCTCCTTGACCGTAAGTACTTCAAGGTTCGTTTCGTAAGAGAAGACCAAACTCCTTATGAAGTTTCTTATGGCTACGGAAACGTTGTACTCGGCTGCAATGGTATCGAAGCTAAGATGACTTGGGATAAGTTCCACAAGTATATCCTTGACCAAATCGGTATGGACCAAGAAACATTCTTGAAGAAGTACGGAAATGACAACAAGTGGTACAACATCCAAGAAAACGGTGATGGCATTGGTCATATCAATGTAAACACTGGCGACATCGCTCCGGGTACAGGTATCATCACTTGGACATTGACCAACGAAGAAATTGGTGAAATCAAGGTTGTTGACGGCAAGGCAGAGAAGAAGTTCGCTGGCGTACTCTTAATCCGCTCTAACACTGGTCTTGAGAAACCAATTAAGATTAAGCTCTATGTAAATGTCGTGGTTGAACTTCCGACTATCTACGGTTACAAGTCTGCTGCTTGGTTGGAAAACAACTCAATTTACGAATTGCTCCCAATCAGCTACGAAAGCCGTAAATCTCAATATGCAAATTATGACAATGACTTGATTGCTGGTGGTTTCAATTTGGAAGGTGGCAAGTTCTTGATGACAAACTTCGCACAGTACAACTGCCGTCGTTGGGAAATGCAATTTACTGCTGATGGTCAGCCTACAGGTTACACTGCAGAAACTAACATGCTGAAGAAGAATGGTGAAAGAAAAGCTGCAGCTATGCTTGAATGGCCGGGCGGCTATGTACACAGACTTTGGGAAAGCTACGAAACTACTTCTTTGAATTTTGTATTGGACAAGCAAGCTGGTATTGCTGCTCAAGACTTAATCGGTAAGGACGTTCAACTTGGTATCTATGCTAAGATTAACGATTACAACACTTACACAATTAAGAAGTTCAAAGTTCGCATCCTCGAACCGTTGAAGTTCTCAGTTAAGGATCCGTCAAGCAGCTTTAAAGACGCTCAAAGAGATGGTTCTTCTGTAAGTATTGCTAACCTGTTGTCTGCAAAGGAGAACAGAAGATCTGATAAGGAAATTCTTTCTAATAAAGACATGATGGCTTACTATCAATTGTCTACTAAGTGGAACACACAGGAAGCTCGCATCAGCATGAAGATGAACGGTGGCTCAACAGTGATTGACAATTCACTCGCACCTGAAGCAGGTATGTTGCTTAAGGACGCTTTGAAAGAAGCTAACCTCACACAAAGTGGCAACAATCTGGTATTCACTAACGGTGAAGGTTCATTGGTTCACGGAGTTTGCTACATCTACGTTCCTGTTGAGTTCTCTCACAGATGGGGTAAGTTTACTAAATATGTGAAATTCACATTGAACCCTGCAGAGTAATAAAACAAGCAGTTTTCTAAATAATTAAGATGATGATGAGACGAGGGCGCGCTTTTCCTTTAAGAGCGCTCTCGTTCTCTTAAAACTAAAACTTTAAATACACAAGCTCATGAAAAGTCTAACAACATTGGCGACAGCAGCTCTTATGCTACTCAGCGCCGGCACGGTAAGTGCTCAATCCGCAAATGCGCCCGCAGAAAACAATGAGAACGCGTTCCATCCATATTGGTCCCTCCAAGTGCAAGGCGGCATAGGCCACACCGTTGGTGAGACAAAGTTCGGCGATTTGATTTCTCCGGCAGCAAGTCTTTCCTTCTCCTACCAGGCGTCGAAACTGTTCGGCATCAGAGCCGGAGTGTCAGGTTGGCAGGCCAAGGGAGCTGTGGTAATGCCCGACGGCAAATATAAATTCAATTATCTTCAAGGAAATGTAGACGCCACGCTCGATTTGGGCAACCTCTTCGGAGGCTACAAGCCACGGCGCGTGGTCAATCCCTACTTGTTTGTAGGTGTTGGAGTGAACGGCGCATTCAACAACGATGAAGCCGTAAGAATCAGCGAACGCACAGACCTGCCGTTCGAATATCTTTGGACCGACAACAAGGTGTCGGTTGCAGGTCGCGCCGGTATCGGAGCCAACTTCCGCGTCTCCGACCGCGTAGCTATCAATGCGGAAGTCAACAGCAACATCCTGACCGACAAGTTCAACTCCAAGAAGGCTGAGAACGTCGACTGGCAGTCGAACCTGCTCGTTGGTCTTACCATCCGCCTCGGCAAGAGCCAGAAGCCGCAGCCTGTTCCCGTAGAGGAGGAACTGCCGACACCGCAGCCGCAGGAGGAACAACCCGTAGCTCCGGTTCAGGAAGTCGAGACACAACCGGCCGTTGAGACAGCCCCTGCCGAAGTCGTAGAGGAGAAACAGGAGACGACCGACGTGTTCTTTACAATTAATTCATCCTATATACGTCCTGCTGAAATGCAGAAAGTAAACGCTCTGATAAGCCACATGAAGGAAAATCCTGAATGCCGCGTCCTGCTGACAGGCTATGCCGACAAGGCAACAGGAACTCCGGAAGTCAACATGCGCATCTCTCGCGAAAGAGCACAGGCCGTGCGCAAGGCACTCCAAAAGGCCGGCATCGCTCCGGAGCGCATCGTGGTAGCATTCAAGGGCGACACGGAACAACCGTTTGAAGTTATCAGCGAGAATCGTGTCTGCATTTGCTTACTAGAAGCAAAATAAAAATAATCATACATTACATCTCAGCCATGATGTCCCCTTAGCTGCTGCGGACCGCAGGGATGGTTCCGATTCCTTATGAATCAGAATTAGCAGGGCTGCTTCAGTTGTAATCATGGCAACATTAGCTAAACCATTTTAATCATCGGACACTTGAAGCCGGGAGGCCTCGGGTGTCCACTTTTTTTATATACCCCACGGAAGACTTAATTATGCAAATCAAATTATGTTAATCGCATAATTCGATTTGCATAATTCATATAAAATAAAAACGTGCGTCCTGCGGCCATTAGAGCCGCGGACGCACGTTGCTTTTTCGGACGGCAGGAAAACGTCAGCGGAGTATCTCGTCGATACGGCGACGCTCGTCGTCGGAGAAGTGTGTATGATTCAGCGCACCGAGATTGTCGCGCAACTGCTCGACGGTACGCGTACCGATAATCACCGATGTCGTGACCGGATTGTCGAGCACCCAGGCCACCGCCATCTGTGCCAGCGACTGCCCGCGCTCATGCGCCATATCATTGAGCGCCGAAATCTTGGCAAGCACTTCGGGCGCGATGTCCGACTGCTTCAGATAATGCCCCTTTCCGAGGCGGCTGTCGGCCGGGACGCCGTTCAGATACTTATCTGTCAATATGCCTTGCGCAATCGGGCTGAAGGCAGTAAAACCGATGCCCAGGTTGGAAAGCGTGTGGAGCATGCTCTCCTCCACGTTGCGGAACATCATGTTGTACTTTCCCTGATAAATCAGACAAGGCACGCTGCTGTCCTGCAGATAGCGTGCAGCATAGAGAAGCTTGTCGACCGGATAGTTCGACAGACCGACATAGAGCGCCTTACCCTGGCGCACGATGTCGACAAGCGCCTGCATCGTCTCATCGAGCGGCGTATTCTCATCGTAGCGGTGGGAGTAGAAAATATCCACATAGTCAAGCCCCATGCGGCGGAGCGACTCATCAATGCTCGTCATCAGCATCTTGCGGGAAGAACCGAATCCGTAAGGACCGTCCCACATGTGATAGCCGGCTTTGGTCGTGATAATCATCTCGTGACGGTAGGGTCGCAGATTGTCACGGTAGATACGGCCGAAAGTCTCCTCTGCCGAGCCGAAAGGAGGGCCATAGTTATTGGCAAGGTCAAAACAAGTGATACCCTGGTCGAAGGCGTAGAGCACTTTCTCCCGGGAACTTTCCAACGGGTCAATGCCCCCGAAGTTCCACCAGAATCCCAGCGACAGAGCAGGCAGCTTAATGCCGGAGTTGCCACATTGGCGATACTCCATTCTGCCTTCCTCGTAACGGGCAGGGTCAGCCTTATAGTCGGGAATAAGAACGCAGTTACTCATAGATGGTTGTATTAAGGTTTCTTTTGTGTAAAGATAGTGAAAGGCGAGCGCAGAAAAAACAAGTTTAATTGATTTTTTATGCCGAGCCGCATCCTATCTTATCCAAAGATAATCAAAGGCGAGCGCAAAGACAAACGAAAACGAAGTTTTCAAACACAACAACAGCAAAAGCCCAAAATATTCCACCAGACAAATCAAACATTAGAAAATCCTCGCTTGTAGGGGCGTACCCCAGGTGCGCCCGCTCCCAAATGAAAATCCGAAACACTTTTCATCGTTTATACTTCCCTCCCCTGCTTGGGGCGGACACACCGGGGGATTAAAACCACATGAAAAACAGGGCAACAAAAAAAGGAGCACTGATTTGTGCTCCTTCTCTTGTGTTGTCTTACCTGGATTCGAACCAAGACAGGCAGAACCAAAAACTGCAGTGCTACCATTACACCATAAGACAATCCTAACTTAAAAGACTCATCGTCCTAAAAGCGATGCAAAGATACGGCCTCTTTTCCGATTCTCCAAATTTTTTTGCCGTTTTTTTGACCAAACAGCTCAATAATTCCATGTCTACGTGGATTTTACACCTTTAGACATAAAAAAAAGGAATCATCCCTAAGAGGACAATTCCTTCTGCTGCACGGGAAGAGAGGCTCGAACTCCCGACACCTGGTTTTGGAGACCAGTGCTCTACCGACTGAGCTATTCCCGTATTTGCGGTTGCAAAAGTAGCAATAATTCCTGAAAAAAGCAATAGCTACAGGCTCTCCCATGAAAATATTTACAGGGCTGAGAAGCTAATAACCGCATTATCAATAGCCTATATTTCTCAGGAACTGCTAAAAAAAGCAGTCCACAACGCCGATGCCGACGATTGTGGACTGCCATTGTTTATCTAAAAACTCAATCTTCCCGATTATTCAGAAAGGACGAATGCCGGAGTCTTCTTCGCTGTTGCCTTGAGACCCTTACCCGGAGTGAAGACCGGAGCTTCAGCATTCACCGTGCGCTTCACAGCCTGACCCATCTTGACAGCTGCTGCTTCAGGAGCTTCCGGAGTAGTGAAGGCGTATTCAGTAAATTCGCCCCACTTGCCATCGGCATTCTGAGCCACTGCAACCGCATAGTAGCTTGTGCTGGCTGCTACCTGGTAAGCGTCGGTATGCTCTTCGTAGAACGGATAGTTTCCTTCCTCTGTGAGCAGAGAAGCCTGAATTTCCTCCTTGTGCTCCTCGTAAGTAGCCTTATCGTAAACGATGATGTGATATACGGCAGTCTGGTCGTTAGGAGTAAACGTGATGTACTGTGACGGAGCCTTGATAATACCACCCTGTCCGTCTGGCCAATCCTCAATCTTGAAGTCGCCAAGAGTTACTGTAACTTTTGCCTCACCGCTGCCGCCAAGTTTCGCGGTCGTTACGTCAAGCGTCTGGATAGGCGCATAAGTATCGGCAGCATCCAACGGCTGAACATAAACGCGGTATTCTGTATTCGGATTCATATCCTCCCAAGTGAAGTCGCTTTCCTCCGTCAGATTGGCACCGAATTGCTTCACCATGTCACCATGGTTCTTGAAGCCCATCATCGGACCGAACATGTTGTACTGCTGTTCGAAAAGGTCCGGCTCCATTGCAAGCACATAGAATGATTTCACGTCCTTGTTCGGAGTGAAGTGAACTGTGAACGTACGGGGAGCTACATCAGCAGCAGACATATCCACGTTAGGCTCGCCTACGAGCGGGATTTGAGGAGTTGTAGTCTGCACCTTGCATACAGAGCACGGAGTACGGTACTGGTCGTAGCCGACAGTTACGATTGTATAGTCAGTGTTCGGCTCGATAGGGTCAGTGCCTTTCAGCTCGCCGTCAGTGAAGTCCTGGCTGTAGAAAGTAGGCTCATAAGTGCTGACATAGTTGATAAGACCTGCGTCGCTCAGGCGGTTGGCAGTCACGCTCGGCAGATATGCCACCTGGAATGCCACACAAGGAGCGGTTCTTGTCACCTTGATATAGAAAGCGGGAACGTCCATATCGGTGCGGAGCAACTCGAGGTCGGCAGCCACACGGCCCTCAACAGTCGGGAACATAACGCTGTCAAGCGACTCTACCAAATATCCTCTGGGGTCGCCGCCCTTAGGATAGATGACCATACGGTTCGGATTGGTCTGTGCAAAAGAAATCAAGCTCACAAGAGCGAAAAGCAGTGGGAGTATTATTTTTTTCATAATTTTCTGAATTTATACGTTTTGTTGTTTACGTTCAATAAATAGATACCCTGTGCAAGGCTCTGAACGTTGACAGCCTCGCCATTCCATTCGTCGATAACCATGCGGCATTGTCCGTCGATGGAGAAAATCATCAACTTGGCAGGATGCGCATTGTCCCAATTCTTAAGGTTGACAAAATCGGAAGCGGGATTAGGATAAAGCACCAACTCTTCAGCAGTTGTGCCGACTTGCTCGATACTGCCAAAGTCGCCTGAGAACGTAATCTTTCTGACCTTAGCATAGTCAAACTTCAGCATTTCCTCCTCATTCTTCACCAGCGTGAAATCATTGTCGGCAAACGTAATCTTATGAACAGCCGACAACAGTTCCTCCTGCGGTTCAGAACCGTCGTTGAAATGCAGCACGAGCTTTACCTCTTCGGCCTGCTGGGCGTGCATCGCACCAACGGCTACAAAGAAGGCTCCACACGCAGTGAGCATTTTCTTTCTCATATTAATTTGAAACTGTTTTTAATACAGCAGACGGGAAGACACTCCACACCATCCGCTGCCGGTTAATAAATAGGGGTAATATAACACATTTATTGTAAAGATTGTAGATTGTAAATCTGCAATTCTTTTCATTAAAGTTGTCCTGGTATTCTTACCAGTCGCAAATGTAATTATTTTAAAATGGAAAACAAATTATATCGACAATTTATCACTCCACACTCCCCTATTTTAAAGATTTTTCAATACCGGCTGATAATTTTCGACAGCAAATGGGTGGCATTGAGGTTGCGGGCCACGCCGCGCGATATGGTATAGGAATAGCTGACATCGTCGGCAAGGGCTATCTCAAAGCAATAGTTGGCATAGACCGAGGGCTGTTCCTCCTCGAGCTTGGCCAATTCGAGGTCGTGAGTGGCGATGATGCCTGAAACGGGATATTTCGTGAGCGTACGCAGGAAAAGCACCGAACCTTTCAGCTTGTCGCGCGAATTGGTTCCCTTGAGAATCTCATCGAGGATGACGAGCGTAAACCGATGCTGCCCGACGTGGGACAACAATTGCTCCAGGCGCAGCAGCTCGGCGTTGAAGTAGGAGACATCGTTGGTCAAATCGTCGCTCGTCCGCATGCTTGAGAACAGCGATACGGGAAGGAAGCGGAAAGCCACCGCCTGGACAGGTGCGCCGCAGCAAGCCAGCACATAGGTGACACCGATGGTGCGCAGGAAGGTACTTTTACCAGCCATGTTGGCACCGGTCACAATCGAGATGTTGTGTTTCGGCAGCACAAAGTCGTTGGGGACAGCCTTCTCCAGCGGCAGGAACGGGTGCGACACGCCGACGGCCTCCACCACGTTCGCGCTGTCGGCCGGAAGGAGTTCGGGATAGGCATTCTGCGGATGGTCGGCGGCGAAGGTGGCCAGACTGACGAGCATATCCAGTTCGCCGATGCAGTCCACCCAGCGCGGCACCAGGTGCAAGTAGCGCTCCTGCCAGCGTAGAAAGCTCTTAATCAGCAAGACATCGAACATCACCGTACCGTTGAGCACCGTATACATCAGCTCGTTGCCGCGTTGTTCAAACAAGTTGAGCAGGCGGGCAAGACGACGGAAAGCCACTTCACAGTTGCCGTCACGCTCAAACAGCTCCGAACGGATACGCCGCAAGGTCTCCGAGCGGAAATCGCACTCACGGATATCGGCCAGCAGGTCGCAATAGCGGCGGTATTCCCGGTCAAGACGGTCGGTCGAGGAGTTGATTTCCATCGTCAGCCGCCCGACAGCCGCAGCCAGCAGCAACTGAAGCACCACCATTGTCACAAAGAAAGCCCACGGTACGACCGACAACGAGGCAAGCAGGAGAAGCGTCAGCGTAACAGCAGCAAGCACATAGCACAGCGGACCGTCGACAATGCGGCTCCGCAGCTTCTTGCGCCGCAACAACTGAGAAAGGTCGTTGATACGGCTGTCGGTCGCCGGACGCGCCATGAAGCGGATGCGCCAATCCTCCATTCCAGCCAGCTCGGCCACAGCCTCCTGCCGGCGGCGAATCTCCTCCGGGTCATCGGTCAGTTGCGTCAGCCGCTCGGCCAGCAATTCGCCGCCACGCTGCGTTACGGTGCGGCACAGACGGTTGTAGAGCGACTTTGGCCCGAAAATGTCAAGGTCGAAAGAGAAAGGATGCCGCTTGTCGGCAAACTCTCCGCCATCGGGGAAAGCCGAGAAATCATGGGCAAGCGCAGCCATCCCGTTGCGGCACACCTCGCGGCAACGGCGGTTGAAATCGAGCCGGCGGCGGTTACGGTCGTCAGCGATGACCAGCCACACATAAGCGGCCAGCGGCACAAGTGCCGACAGCAGGCTGAGAATTCCCCACTCAACGGTCATCCGGTAGACGCCGGCCACAATCGCCGCAAAAGTCACCAGTTTACCGGCCAGGAAGTAACGTCCCGCACGTTTCAGCCGCGCTTCTCCGGCGGCAAGTTGTTCTATCTTTTTCTCGTATGACATTCTTGCTTGTTTATCAAATGAATGAAGTGCAAAGTAAATCATTAATTGCTTAAAAAAACTTGATTTATTTCAAAACTTTCCCGCGAACCGCTAACTTTGCCGGCTCACAAACCCACAGAACCATTCAAAATGATTAAGAAATTTTTCTTTGCACTGACTGCCCTGGCCGGCAGCCTCCTGGTTTCGGCACAAGCCCGGGAATACCGTCTCTCATGGGAAGAGAATTTCGACGGTAACGAAATCAACAGCTCCAATTGGGAAAAAATCACGCGTGGAGGCTCCAACTGGCGCCACTACATGTCGGACGAGCCCTCGCTCTACAAGGTGGCCGACGGCATGCTGACGCTTCGCGGAGTGGTCAACAACGGCCTCGTACCCTCCGACACGGCCCGCTACCTGACGGCCGGACTCTACACGAAAGGCAAACGCACACTTAAGAGGAGTTCTATAAATTAAAATATTGTAGTACAGTTGTTTATATGGTTCCAAGAGCGTAAATTTGCAGAAAA
>CALUMX010000017.1 GCA_944321875.1 uncultured Muribaculaceae bacterium | reverse complement strand
GTTCCAATACACGCCTATCGGACATCTTGGCGGTTTAAACTTTGCTAATTTGGGAACATGCGGACATTCATTTTATAAAATAAGGCAAGGATATCTTGTAAAGACATCCTTGCCTTATTATTCTACTTATGTCAAAATCTTATTCCAAAATAATCCGACCGAAAAATTCGGGACGATGGAAATCGGGATTCTCGGTCTGTATCGGTGCCCAGCTCAAGAAATGCGGCATACTTGTACCTGATGCACATTTATAGAAATTACCGCTCATCTCAACCGGCAATGTCTCCGGGTCCAGACCAATCAAGTCGAACGGAATGGCAACCAACAGACTCCAATTGAACAATCCCTCCAATTCCTGGAACGGATTTGTTCCACAAGAGGCATAACGCTTGATTCTGTCAATCTCCGCGTCCGTAAGCCGTGTCGGATGCTTGCGGTCTTTACGGTGAGATGCATTTACCGTACCGATACAATTAAACTCGAAATTCCAATACTCCTCGCTGCCTGGAAGGCTCATGAAAAACTCCACACAACTGTCCTCGCAGACGGCTGTGTTATTCTTATAATTGACGGCCTTCAAATAATTGCAACGCACAAAATAGTTTATATAGATATACTTTCTATCGTGTGCAATCGAAAATACCGTAATCGGATTGTAAGGAAAACGGTCTGCCCAATTCACGTTATTGATGCCATGCTTTGCCACACGGACATCCAGCGCATCCACGATTTCCTCCATCGACATTCCATCCAATCCTTCAACGTATGGAACTTTTAAAACGACATCTCTATTCATAACAATTCAATTAAAGCCATTCCAAATCCAATTACCGACATCAGGCAAATCAAGCTACCGATAATTATATTAATCAGCCACAGGCTGCGTACGTTAAAATGCCCCCGCACCTTGCTGACAAAATAAGTTATCATAAACCACCATATCAAGGCTCCCAATATAATTGCAAAGAACGCAAGCAGATAGAGCCATACGGTATCCGTATACACGAAAAAATTAAACCGTGCATACAAGCCTATAATCAGGAATATTATCAATGGATTGGACACAGTGAACAGGAATCCGGTCACCATGTCCTGTACAAACGTATTCTTACGTTGCTGTCCTGATTTGGCTTGCAGAGACTTTGCCGGATTTTTCCGGGCAATGTAAAGTCCAAATCCGAACAATACCAAACTGCCGAACAATTGCAGCCAAAGCTGGTTCTCGTTTACGAAATCAATCACAAACGACATTCCAAGACCTGTCAATACAGCATAGAGCAAATCGGACAACGAAGCACCGATTCCGGTAAACAAGCCGGACAAACGCCCCTTATTCAACGTCCGCTGAATGCACAACATTCCAATCGGCCCCATAGGTGCCGAAATAAGGATGCCGATAGCCAGACCTTGCAGTATTATCTGTAATATTTCCATACGTTCTACAAAAGTAATCATAAATACGTTATCTTCATAACAAGAAACAAAAATATTCATTCATTATCTTCGGCTAATGAAGTAAATTCGTATATTTGTCTTATAATCGCTCTTGCCATGAAGTCAGCCTTACTCATTCTGTTCTTTTTTATACTCACAGGTCTCTCCGTATCACACGCACAGGAATACGTCTACCGTGACTATCTTACCGGCTTCTCCGACCTTTCTCCACGGCATTGCACGCCAGAGGGTTTTATCCTGCTGGACAATACCGACAGCAGCCATCGGTTGATAGAAAGTCACGCCTTCCCTATCGCAGACTCCGATTTTTCTTATCAAATCCGGTTCCGCGACGGCAAAGAACGCAAGCTCCGGGACCGGCTTCTCCGACAAAATCCACCAACAGAGGCATTCGGTATTGTCTGGAACCATACGGATGACAAAAATTATATGGCGGCCTCGCTGTCACGCAATACAACAAACCTGCACGAAGACATCGCTGCCCAACAAACATTCCTCCTCACCATAGAGCAATACAGTGAAGGGAAAAAGGAAATCCTGAGACAATACACCATAGACAACGCACTCAACTATGCGCCTAACGAATATAATTCATTGCGCATTTCCTACACAGACGGTATGTTGTCCATTGCAGCCGGACATCGGGAACTTGAAACAATTTTCACCTCCGCACAAACACTCTCGTCCGACAGCTGCAGGATTGGCTATTTTACCGATGCCGGTGGCTGGCTGCAAATTAAACGCATTTTCTTTGTGTCAAAACCGCAAGAGGAACAACTATTCACATCGGCCTATACCCGCGAAACGCTTGATTCCATATTCGCATCAAGCACAGACCCCCTGGAAGGATATTGGATGTATCTGGACCGGAACACGGACGACAACCTTTTTGTACTCGGCGGCAAATATATCATCGCCATCGTAAAAACGGATAATGGCAACTATGACATAGTCTACGTCAGCGGAGCTTCAAAATATGACTCTCTGTGGAAACAATTCATGCTTAAAGGGCGACTGAAACGCACTCCTTTTTTTCTTCAATACGACCTTGAATGGAACGACGCCAGCAAGAAAACGTTTTCCGATGAGACCTACGCAACGTTAAGCGAGCAAATCCTGACGCTGCATTTTCCACTCAACAAATCACTTGTAAGATTCTACAAAAAAGGCCGGACATTGGACTAAATACATTATCGCCCAACTGTCCGACCCTACTTTAACGAATGTTCGCAATGCTTATAATATCGGCAAACACACCGGCTGCCGTCACTTCCGCACCTGCGCCATAACCTTTTATCTCCATCGGATATTCTTTGTAACGCTCGGTTGTAAGCAATATCACGTTATTGCTGCTTTCCAAGGAATAGAACGGATGAGTACTGTCCACTTTCTGCAATCCCACCTCTACCGTTCCGTCTTCCAGTCGTGCTACAAAACGGAAACGTTTGTTCTCCTCAGCTGCAATACGTCTGTCTTCTTCAAAACGAGCATCAATCGTCTGAATATTTTCGAAAAACTCATCGATGGTGCCTTTCATCAATTCTTCAGGAATAAACAAGTGTTTTATGACATCATCACATTCTACCCGATAGCCTGCCTCGCGCGACAAAATAACCAATTTGCGTATTACGTCCTTTCCGCTCAGGTCCTCTCTCGGGTCTGGTTCGCTATATCCGGCCTGTTTCGCCATCAGAATAGCCTGGCTCAACTTAATCTCGTTACTCAGTACATTGAATATATAATTCAACGTACCTGAAATGACTGCCTCTATTTTAAGAATCCGGTCACCGGAGTTAATCAGGCTGTTAATGGTATTGATAATCGGCAACCCTGCACCCACGTTTGTCTCAAAAAGGAACTTCACGTCACGCATACGGGCAATCTCCTTCAACTTGAAATAATTGTCATAGGGAGATGATGCAGCTATCTTATTGGCAGCCACCACATTCACGTTATTATCAAGCAATACGGCATACAGGGCCGCAATATCCGGATTGGCCGTACAGTCGACAAATACGGAGTTGAAGATATTCATTTTCAATATCTCATCACAGATAACCTGAGGCGTAGCTTTCTGCTCCGACTGTTCAAGCAATTCCTTATAGTGCTCCACGTCAATACCCTCCCTGTTGAAAATACATTTACGGGAATTTGCGATACCGACAATGTTAAGCATCAATGCCTTATTCTCACGAAGATTGGATTGTTGCTTCCTGATTTGCTCTATCAGATAACGGCCCACATTTCCGACTCCGACAATAAACAGATTAAGCACCTGCACTTCCGACAAGAAAAATGAATCATGAATGACGCTTAATGCCTTGCGCAAATATTCATTTTTGATAACGAAAGAGATATTTATTTCAGACGCACCCTGGGCACACGCCTTGACACTGATACCATTACGTCCCAACGTATTGAACAGACGTCCGGCAATACCCGGAGTGTGACGCATATTCTCACCAACAATAGCCACAGTCGCCAGATTCTTCTCCGCCTTGATATTGGTAATTTCACCAATTGCCATATCTGATGCAAACTCCTCCTCAAGAACCTTGACAGCAAGGTCGGCATCACAATGCCGTACCGCAATTGATGTGTTGTGCTCCGAGGAAGCCTGCGCTACCAAAAAGACGCTGATACCGCTTTTGGCCAATGCCTGGAAGATACGGGAATTGACACCAATCACACCGACCATACCCAAACCGGACACGGTTATCAGACAAGTATCATTGATGGAGGAAATACCCTTTATCAGTTTCTGACCGGAACTTTTCGTCTCGTTCGTAATCCAAGTGCCGGGAGCTTCCGAATTGAATGTATTTTTGATGACTATCGGAATATTCTTATGGAATACCGGATAGATGGTAGGTGGATAGATAACCTTCGCACCGAAGTTGCAGAGCTCCATTGCCTCTACAAACGACAAATGGTCAATTACATAAGCATTATTTATCACTCGCGGGTCTGCTGTCATAAACCCATCGACATCCGTCCATATTTCAAGCACACGGGCATTCAATGCCGCTGCAATAATGGCAGCCGTATAGTCGCTTCCACCACGCCCGAGATTGGTCGTATCACCATTGTTCTTGTCCGAGGATATGAATCCGGGAACAATCGTAATGCCCTCCAGTTCTTCTCCGAAAGCCTCATGAATAAGCCGGTCTGTCAACTCAAAATCAACGACATGCTTATTGAACTGTTTCTCTGTTTTGACAAAATTTCTCGAGTCAACACAAACAGCTCCCTCTATTACATGACTTATGATGACCGACGACAGCCGCTCACCATAGCTGACAATAATGTCAAGTGTACGGGATGACAGGTCCTTTATCAGAGCCACCCCTCTGTATATGTTGCCTAATTCCTCAAGCAACGGGTCAATCTTTGAATGGACATCGAGCCTCCTGTTTTCAGGCACAAGACCGTCAATGATAGCATAATGCCGCTGAATGATTGTTGCATAATCCTGAAAGTAGGCGACATTGCCTTCCGATGCTATTTGTGCAGTCGAAATCAATAAGTCTGTTATGCCACCAAGGGCTGACACGACAACGACAACCGGCTCCTGCTGGCTTTCGACAACTCGCTTGACGTGGGAAAGGCTTTCTACTGTTCCCACAGATGTTCCACCAAATTTTAAGACCTTCATTCTATGTTATTGTAAAATTAGAAAAACGCGACAAAGATAACCATTCTTATGCCAAACATCAACAACCCCTGTCATTTTTCAATCATATTTCTTGCAATATCAACCATTGACCGCACTAAAGATGATTCGTCAAAGAATCGCACCATTCTTTTGTCAAAAAACAAGAGGGAGTGACCGTTTTCGGTCACTCCCTCTCCTTATGTGTCAAAAATATCTATCGGATAGAATTATTTCATTTCTTCCGGATTCTGACCCCACTGCTGCAAAGCCAAACGGCGATAGTTGTTGTAGCGCCATTGAGCATTTTCCTTCGCAGCCTCGAAGAGCTGGTCAGCTTCTTGCGGGTAAGCCTTCATAACAGAAGCGTAACGTACCTCACCCTTCAAGAAGTCCTTGAAGTTATCCCAGTTCGGCTCTTTGCTATCGAGCGTGAACGGATTCTTTCCTTCCTTCTCCAATTCTGGGTTGTAACGCCACAAGTGCCAGTATCCGCATTCTACAGCTGCAGCTTCCTCAGCCTGAGCCTTGCCCATACCCTTCTTCAAACCGTGGTTGATACATGGAGCGTAAGCAATAATTACTGACGGTCCATCGTATGCCTCAGCCTCACGGATAGCCTTCAATGTCTGTGCCTGGTCTGCACCCATTGCTACTTGAGCAACATATACATAACCGTAAGTAGAAGCAATCAGACCAAGGTCTTTCTTGCGAACGCGCTTACCTGCTGCCGCAAACTTCGCGATAGCACCGAGCGGAGTTGCCTTTGAAGACTGACCACCAGTGTTAGAGTAAACCTCTGTATCAAGAACAAGGATATTTACATTCTTACCAGATGCGATTACATGGTCAAGACCACCGAAACCGATATCATAAGAAGCACCATCACCACCAATAATCCACTGGCTGCGTTTTACGAGGTGATTCTTCAGGTTGTCAAGACGAGCGCAGAATTCGCACTTATCCTTGCCAGCCTCAATCATCGGAATCAACTTGTCAGCTGCCGCACGGCTTGCTGCCGCATCATTCTTGCCGGCAACCCATTCCGCACATGCTTCCTTAAACTCTGCAGGAGCGTCAGAAGCAGCAACCTCTGCCATAATTGCATCGATACGGGCTACCATCTTCTCATTGGCAAGCTTCATACCAAGACCGAACTCACAGAAGTCCTCAAACAGAGAGTTTGCCCATGCAGGACCGTGACCCTTTTCGTTAGTTGTATAAGGAGTTGATGGAACAGAACCAGAGTAGATTGAGCTACAACCTGTTGCGTTAGCTACCATTTCGTGGTCACCGAAGAGTTGAGAAATCAACTTAACATACGGAGTCTCACCGCAACCAGAGCATGCGCCGGAGAACTCAAACAACGGAGTTGCAAACTGAGAGTTCTTAACGTTTGCCTTAATGTCAACAAGGTGCTGCTTTGAAGAAACCTTCTCTACGCAGTAATCCCACTTCGGCTGTACGTCAAGCTGAGTTTCAAGATGCTTCATTTCGAGAGCCTTGTTACCCTTCTTGCCCGGACATACATCAACACAGTTACCGCAACCAAGGCAGTCCATAACGTCAACCTGCTGAACGAAACGCATACCTGTGAATGTCTTGCCGATAGCCGGAATTGTTTCATTCTCAGCAAATGGAGAACCTGCCAATTCCTGTTCTGTCAATACGAACGGACGGATAGCAGCGTGAGGACAAACGTAAGCACACTTGTTACATTGGATACAGTTTTCTGGATTCCATTCAGGAACGAATGTTGCCACACCACGCTTCTCATATTTAGCCGTACCCTGCTGCCATGTACCGTCAGCATTGTCCTTAAATGCAGACACCGGAAGCAAGTCGCCATCCTGTGCGTTAATCGGACGAACAATATCATTGATGAATGCAGGACCGTTGTTTGCAGCAACTGCCTCATCCTCAAGGTTAGCCCATGCCGGATCAACTGCCAACTTCTGGAATTCACCACCACGGTCAACTGCTGCATAGTTCTTGTTAACGACATCCTCTCCCTTCTTGCCGTAAGACTTAACGATGAACTTCTTCATCTGCTCTACTGCAAGGTCAACCGGGATAACCTCCGTAATACGGAAGAATGCTGATTGAAGGATTGTGTTCGTACGGTTACCCAAACCAATCTCCTGAGCAATTTGAGTAGCGTTGATATAGTAAACAGAGATATTGTTTTTAGCGAAATATCTCTTAACGCGAACCGGAAGGTTGGCAACCAACTCATCGCCTGACCAAACTGTGTTCAACAGGAATGTTCCGTTAGGACGAAGACCGCGTGTCACGTCATACATGTGGAGATATGCCTGAACGTGGCAAGCTACGAAATTCGGAGTGTTTACCAAATATGTAGAGCGGATAGGAGTATCACCGAAACGGAGGTGAGAGCAAGTGAAACCACCAGACTTCTTAGAGTCATAAGAGAAGTATGCCTGGCAGTACTTGTCAGTGTTGTCACCGATAATCTTTACAGAGTTCTTGTTGGCACCTACTGTACCATCTGCACCAAGACCATAAAATTTAGCCTCAAAGATGCCAGCACCACCAAGTGCGATTTCTTCTTTCGGAGGAAGAGAAGTGAATGTAACATCATCCACAATACCCATAGTAAATTGGTTCTTCGGTTCCGGAAGAGCAAGATTTTCATATACTGAAAGAATTTGAGCAGGAGTAGTATCCTTTGAACCCAAACCGTAACGGCCACCTACGATAACCGGAGCATTCTCCTTGCCATAGAAGCAGTCTTTTACATCAAGATACAACGGCTCACCGTTGGCACCCGGCTCTTTCGTACGGTCAAGAACGGCAATTCTCTTAGCAGTTGCAGGAACAGCAGCCAAGAAGTGCTTTGCAGAGAACGGACGATACAAGTGAACAGCAACCAAACCGACCTTCTCACCCTTTTCCATGAGATAGTCAATTGCCTCTTGAGCAGCTTGAGTCACTGAGCCCATAGCGATGATTACACGGTCAGCATCCGGTGCACCATAATAGTTGAACAATCCGTATTTGCGACCTGTAATTTCTGAAATCTTGTTCATGTAGTCCTCTACGATAGCAGGAACTGCCTCATAGAACTTATTGGAAGCCTCACGATGCTGGAAGAAATGGTCAGGGTTTTCAGCCATACCACGTGCCACCGGTTTTTCCGGATTCAATGCGCGTGCACGGAAATCAGCCAATGCCTCTTGGTCAATCAGCGGAGCCAAATCTTCATTCTCCAGGCATTCAATCTTCTGAATCTCATGTGAAGTACGGAATCCATCAAAGAAGTTCACGAATGGAACACGTGCCTTCAGAGTTGACAAGTGAGCCACGCCGGCCAAGTCCATAACTTCCTGAACAGAGCCCTCGCAAAGCATAGCAAAACCTGTCTGACGGGTTGACATGACATCCTGATGGTCACCGAAAATACACAACGCATGGGATGCAAGCGTACGCGCTGACACATGGAATACGCATGGCAAGTTCTCACCTGCAATCTTATACATATTTGGAATCATCAGAAGGAGACCTTGAGATGCCGTATATGTTGTGGTCAACGCTCCGGCTTGCAAAGAGCCGTGTACCGCACCAGCAGCACCTGCCTCTGATTGCATCTCTTCAACCAGAACCGTTTCTCCAAAAATGTTTTTACGACCTGCAGCAGCCCATTCATCTACGTATTCAGCCATGGTAGATGACGGTGTGATCGGATAAATCGCAGCTACTTCTGAGAACATATAGCTGATATGCGCAGCAGCTTGATTTCCATCACATGTTAAGAATTTCTTTTCTTTACCCATATTTGTTAATCAATTAATTGATAAAATTCCTCTAAATATTAAATTAACGTCATATTCTTGGCATTAGGCATATGCAAACGTCAATTCTGCTATATTATTTCGCAAAATTACAAACTTTTATTATTCCGCCCAAAAAAAATGTATGAATTCTTATCCTACTTTATCCCATGACACACATTAATTATGTGGACTTCATTTATTGGAATATTTTGTCCGAACAGCGATAAACCATTGTGCCAACAACCATTGCGTCACATCTGCCAACAACACTATATTGACATCCACCACATTCACCAATAATACATTGAATAAGATAATGTAGATATGGGCAACCAGAAGAAACACCAACACTTTATTTGCCGGGAAACCCAGCCGCATCAATCGGTGGTGTATATGGTTCATATCGGCTTGAAATGGAGATACCCGCTTCCATAACCGCAGACAAACCACGGTCACTTCATCCAGCAACGGAAGCAGCACAATCGAAACAGCCGCCATCAGCACTACCGGGTCTACATTTCCTCCGGCTCCTCTATCTGCCGTAACTAGATTGATTGTACAATAAGCCAGCAGCAAACCGAGACTTTGCGAACCCGAATCCCCCATGAAAATCTGGCTTCGATATCGCTCTGCACCGAACATATTGAAACAGAAAAACGAAAATGCCGTCCCCGCTGCAGCTACCGACAACAACACTGAGGTGGTCAAGCCCTCTTCTGCATAAAGCAAAGCTCCGGCAACAGCAAAACCAACAACGGAAATACCGGATGCAAGACCATTGATCCCATCAATGAAATTTATGCCATTAATGACAGCCAGCACCCACAGAGCCGTCAGCAGCAATCCCGCGAAATCCGGGACTTCTTCCATTCCTAAAATGCCGCCAAAGTCCGTCACCCAGACTCCCGAGAGCAGCAACATAGCCACAGAAAGAATCTGCAGAGCCAGTTTCTTCCGATAACCGACCGTCATCAAATCGTCCACTATTCCACAAACATATATCAATATCAAAGAACAGACACCAAAAGAAGCGTGTCGAAGGTCTAATAATAGAATGTTTTTGTTGCCTTCCAACAAACCTACTCCATAAGTCAGCGCCACAGAAAGTACAATGGCAGGAACAAATGACAATCCACCCAACCGCAATGCGACGCCTTGGTGAACCTTACGCTCATTAGTACCATCAAAAAGATTTTTCTTTAAGGATATGGATATAATATTCGGCAACAACCAGAATGAAAACAATACACTGACAAAAATACACAATAAGATATAAGCCATACAAAGTAAATTCAACAAACACCAACGGAACAGTCAAGAAACGTCATTGCATTCATCAACGCAAAAACGGTGCTCCTCCAACAAAAGTAACAAAAGGAAGCCACAACAGCAAATATAATTGAAAAAGTTTTCCCAACAAGTTCTTCCCCTATTCACCGCAACAGACACCCATAACGAAGGGGTCAGCACCCATAAAAAACAAGAGGGACCGACTCTCAGTTGAGTCAGTCCCTCTTTTGAATTTATCTTATCCGGCTCTTTAAGAGCGGACAATCTCAATGTTAGCCCAAGAATGCGAGCAACGCACCAGCAGCCACAGCTGAACCGATAACACCAGCCACGTTCGGACCCATTGCATGCATCAGCAGATAGTTGCTCGGATCATACTTCAAGCCCATGTTGTTGGAGATACGAGCCGACATCGGAACTGCGGAAACACCGGCGTTACCAATGAGCGGGTTAATCTTCTTAGATTTCGGCAAGAAGAGGTTGAACAGTTTAACGAACAACACTCCTGACATAGAAGCAATAATAAATGCAATGAAGCCGAGGAAGAAGATGAAGATTGTATCCTGAGTAAGGAACTCAGAAGCTTGAGTTGAAGCACCCACTGTCAAACCAAGCAGCATAACGATAATGTCGTTAAGCGCGTTGCTTGCAGTCTTAGCAAGACGAGTTGTAACACCACTCTCACGGAGAAGGTTACCGAAGAACAACATACCCAGCAACGGCAACGCTGACGGAACTACGAAGCAAGTCAGCAACAGACCGATAATCGGGAACATGATTTTCTCGTTCTGCGATACGGCACGCGCAGGTTTCATCTTGATAAGTCGCTCGTTCTTGGTAGTCAGCAATCGCATGATAGGCGGTTGGATAACCGGCACCAATGCCATGTAGGAATAAGCCGACACGGCAATCGCACCCATCAAGTTAGGAGCAAGCTTTGATGAAAGGAAGATCGCAGTCGGACCGTCGGCACCACCAATGATGGCAATCGCACCAGCCTGGTCAGGAGCGAAGCCCAACGCAAGCGCAACCATATAAGCACCGAAAATACCGAACTGAGCGGCAGCACCAATCAACATCAACTTCGGATTAGCAATCAGCGCAGAGAAGTCGGTCATGGCACCAATACCCAAGAAAATCAGAGGAGGATACCATCCTGCACTTACACCATCATATAAAATATTGAGGACTGAACCTTCCTCGTAAATACCAATTTCTGCTCCGGCGTCAATTTTGAATGGGATATTTCCCACCAAGATACCAAAGCCAATTGGCACAAGGAGAAGCGGCTCGAAATCATGCTTGATAGCAAGCCAGATAAACAGCAGACCAAAAGCGAGCATGATGAAGTGCTCCGGGGTTGCATTCGCAAAACCCGTATAACTCCAGAAGTCGCTAAGGTTCTGGCCTAAAAAATCACCTAAATTCATAATAATTAAATTATTCGATTACGATAAGGTCTGCACCTTCAAGCACAGAATCTCCCTTGTTTACAGAAATTGATTTAACAACGCCGGCTTTGTCAGAGTTGATGTTGTTCTCCATCTTCATAGCTTCGAGGATTACAACAGTATCACCTGGCTTAACAGTATCGCCCACCTTCACCTTGATGTCAAGGATAACGCCTGGAAGCGGAGCCTTGATAGCACCGGCAGAAGTATTGGCAGCCGGACGAGAAATAACCTTCTCGCCTGTCTCCTTACGTGGAGCTGCAGATGGCTTGGTTTTTACTTTTGCTACAGCAGCTGGAACCTCTTGCTGGATTTCCACCTTATAAGGCGCTCCGTTTACGAACACCTCTGCAACGTTGTTTTCAATATCTCCAACAGCTACTTTATATAACGAACCGTTGATTTTATATTTATACTCTTTCATGATGTTTTTTGAAAATTAAAATATTGGTTATTTTCGCGGAATCTCACGCAATGAGTAAATCTTCGAGTTCCACGGAGAATAAGAACGTTTAACTTTGTTGATTGTCAGGACGAGATCCTCATTGTCGTGCATATTGAGATGCTCATGCAATGCCATACATACAGCAGCAATTTCCTCACCAGAGTCAGGAGTAACGACAGATTCGTCGACACCTGCGTCTGCCACTTCTTTTGTCTTACGGATTGTTGCTGTCTTAGTGAACAGACGTCCTACAAAATAGAACAACAAGCAAAGGATAAACAATGATGAGAAGACAACGGCCATTGACAAAATCGTAAGACCGGCGCCAGACTTATCATTCTTAAACATTTCAATTTTCGCATTCTTATCAATAATGATGTTATTACCGCTTGGAGTAATATAACCATTATCGCTGCCGTCTCGAATAGACCATTCAGCAGCCGGAGTTTCCCCCTTACCCTTATTACCGTCCTCAATACGTGCATACGACTGACCGACAGTAAGAGAAGCAGGAATTACGACTTCGTCAATCAGGGTCTTGCCATCAGCATCATACAAGCCAATCCAATTATCTTTGCCTGGCTCCAATGTGAAGTTGATGTGGAAAGTTCCCTTGTTTGGCTCCCCATCAGCCCAGAAAATCACATGCTGACGAGGCGGGATTTCAGTATTGACGTCCATACGGGGCACCGGATACATTGTCGGGTTGGCCTTGTCGTTGGTGAGATACATGCTTGAAATCTCTACCGAAGCAAACGAGGAGTTGAACAACTCAATCCATGCATGGTGCATTCCGTAGTCGTCTACGTAGTTACTATCGTTCTGCACCATTACCTCATTGATGCAAATCGCCTTACGGCCTTGAGCCATAACGCCTGCAACGCAAAGGAATAAGCAGCCCAATAAAACTAATGCTTTTTTATTCATAATAATTACTATATATTATAATGGAATATTACCGTGCTTCTTAGCTGGGTTACACAATTTCTTAGTAGCCAATTGCTGCAGAGCGCGAATAATACGGAAACGAGTATTGCGTGGCTCAATTACATCATCGATGTAGCCATACTTAGCAGCATTGTAAGGATTGCAGAACAAGTCTGTATATTCCTTCTCTTTTTCTGCGATGTATGCAGCTGGATCTGCCTGCTCCTTAGCCTCACGTGCATAAAGCACCTCAGCAGCACCGGCAGCACCCATAACGGCGATTTCAGCAGTCGGCCATGCGTAGTTCATATCGCCACGGAGCTGCTTACAGCTCATCACGATATGGCTACCACCGTAGCTCTTACGCAATGTTACTGTAACCTTAGGTACAGTAGCCTCACCGTAAGCGTAAAGCAACTTAGCACCGTGAAGGATTACGGCATTGTACTCTTGGCCTGTACCCGGAAGGAAGCCCGGAACGTCAACCAAAGAAACCAATGGGATATTGAACGCGTCGCAGAAACGTACGAAACGTGCGGCCTTACGCGATGCGTTGCAGTCCAATACACCTGCCAGATACTTCGGCTGGTTGGCAACGATACCAACAGACTGGCCGTTGAAACGTGCAAAACCAATGATGATGTTTTTTGCATAGTCGCGTTGAACTTCCAAGAATTCACCGTCGTCGATGATAGCACCGATTACCTCATACATATCGTATGCCTTGTTTGGAGAATCCGGAATAATCTCATTCAATGAATCTTCCAGACGGTCAATCGGGTCTGTGCACTTTTCGAGCGGTGCCTCTTCGAGGTTGTTCTGCGGGATAAAGCTGAGAAGCTTGCGGATTAATTGCAAAGCCTCTTCACCATCCTCTGTTGCGAAGTGAGCCACACCGGACTTTGAAGAGTGCATTGTAGCACCACCAAGTTGCTCTTGTGTAACGTCCTCACCTGTCACAGTCTTCACAACCTTCGGACCTGTCAAGAACATGTAAGAAATGCCCTTAGTCATGATTGTAAAGTCAGTCAATGCCGGAGAATAAACGGCACCACCGGCACACGGACCGAGGATTGCAGAAATTTGAGGTACCACACCGGATGCAAGAATGTTACGCTCGAAAATTTCAGCATAACCTGCAAGTGCGTTGATACCTTCTTGAATACGCGCACCACCTGAGTCGTTCAAACCGATGACAGGAGCACCCATCTTCATGGCCATATCCATAATCTTGCAAATCTTCAGCGCCATGGCTTCTGACAAAGAACCACCCCATACGGTGAAGTCCTGAGCAAATACATAAACCAGACGGCCGTTGATTGTACCATAACCTGTTACGACACCGTCGCCAAGATAATGCTTCTTATCCTGACCGAAGTTAGTACAACGGTGTTTTACAAACATATCCAACTCTTCGAAGCTACCTTCGTCCAAAAGTTGAGCGATACGTTCGCGAGCTGTGTATTTTCCTCTTTCGTGCTGCTTGGCAATTGCCTTTTCACCACCGCCCAAACGTGCTTGTTCACGCAAAGCGATTAATTCTTGCACTTTTTGAAGTTGATTGCTCATAAAATATAATAATGTGAGTTTCTTATTTTTTTCATTAATTAATTATTCCGGCTTTTCGCAAAGTTCTGTCAACACACCGAGAGTTGATTTCGGATGAAGGAATGCGATATTCAAGCCTTCTGCACCCTTACGCGGAGCCTTGTCGATCAAGCGGATGCCTTTTTCTTCCATCTCTGCAAGAGCATTAGCCACACCATCTGTTGCAAATGCCATGTGGTGGATACCTTCACCGCGCTTCTCGATAAACTTAGCGATTGTGCTGTCCTCTGAAGTCGGCTCCAGAAGTTCAATCTTTGTCTGGCCCACCATGAAGAATGCAGTCTTCACTTTTTGATCAGCTACTTCTTCAATAGCATAGCACTTGAAACCAAGTACGTTTTCATAATAAGGGATTGCTTCCTCTAAGCTTTTCACAGCAATACCCAAGTGTTCGATGTGAGAAATATTCATAACATTAAAATTTAAAGATGTTTTTTAACAATATTCTTCAGCACCCTAATGCGATGCCGTTTCTTTTGACACAAAATTAGTATAAAATTATCAATTCCATCATTTTTTACAAAGAAAAAACATAGAAAAACCGACAACGTAACCGGTCCTTCTCAACTATGGCAGAATAAGACTGACGTTCTGTCAGTGTCACACGACAAAACCGCCTCTGCAACCATCGCTGTAAAAAGTTTGGCACGCGATTTGTACTTATGAGAGTGTCGGCGCAATTGCCGATAGACATTAACTTAGATAATAACAATAAAAAAGATACAATTATGAGCAAGATTATCGGTATTGACTTAGGAACAACAAATTCCTGCGTAGCAGTTCTCGAAGGCAAAGACCCTGTTGTAATTCCCAACAGCGAAGGCCGCAACACTACACCTTCCATCGTCGCATTCGTTGACGGTGGTGAAAGAAAAATCGGAGACCCGGCAAAACGCCAGGCTATCACCAACCCGACTCGCACAATTTTCTCAATCAAACGTTTCATGGGTGAAACTTACGATGCAGTCGGAAAAGAAATCGCACGTGTACCTTACAAAGTTGTACGTGGCGACAACAACACTCCCCGCGTAGACATTGACGGTCGCGAATATACACCGCAAGAAATTTCAGCAATGATTCTTCAAAAGATGAAGAAGACTGCCGAAGATTATCTTGGACAAACAGTCACAGAAGCTGTCATCACGGTTCCGGCCTACTTTAACGACTCACAACGTCAGGCTACTAAGGAAGCCGGCGAAATTGCAGGTTTGAAAGTTCGCCGTATCGTGAACGAGCCGACCGCAGCAGCATTGGCTTACGGCCTTGACAAGAGCACAAGCGACAAGAAAATCGCAGTATTCGACCTTGGTGGCGGTACATTCGATATCTCTATCCTTGAATTAGGTGACGGTGTGTTTGAAGTGAAGTCAACCAATGGTGATACACACCTTGGTGGTGATGACTTCGACCACAAAATCATCGACTGGTTGGCTGACGAATTCCAGAAGGAAGAAGGCGTTGACTTGCGCCAAGACCCAATGGCATTGCAACGTTTGAAAGAAGCCGCTGAAAAAGCTAAGATTGAGCTTTCAAGCACTACTTCTACAGAAATCAACCTGCCGTACATCATGCCTGTCAACGGTGTACCTAAGCACTTGGTTAAGACACTGACTCGTGCAAAATTCGAGCAACTCTGCGACAGCTTGATTCAAGCAACTATCGTACCGTGCCAGCAAGCGCTCAAGGATGCAGGCATGACAGCATCTGAAATCGATGATGTAATCCTCGTTGGTGGTTCTACACGTATTCCGGCAATCCAACAGATTGTTGAGAAATTCTTCGGCAAAGTTCCGTCAAAGGGCGTTAACCCGGATGAAGTTGTAGCCGTTGGTGCAGCTATCCAAGGTGGTGTGTTGAGCGGTGATGTAAAGGATGTCGTACTTCTTGATGTCGTACCTTTGTCAGTAGGTATTGAGACATTGGGTGGTGTCATGACAAAATTGATTGAAGCCAACACGACAATTCCTACACGTAAGAGCGAGACATTCTCAACAGCTGTCGACAATCAGCCGTCTGTTGAAATCAACGTTCTCCAGGGCGAGCGTCCGATGGCAAAAGACGACAAGTCACTCGGCCGTTTCCACCTCGATGGAATCGCTCCTGCTCCACGTGGTATTCCACAAATCGAAGTTACATTCGAAATTGATGCCAACGGTATCCTGAACGTATCTGCCAAAGATAAGGCAACCGGCAAGGAACAAAGCATCCGTATCGAGGCTTCCAGCGGCTTGACTGACGCTGAAATCCAAAGAATGAAGGATGAGGCAGCAGCCAATGCGGCAGCCGATGCAAAAGAGAAGGAACGCATCGACAAAATCAACAAGGCCGATGCAGTCATCTTCCAGACTGAGAAGCAATTGAAAGAACTTGGTGACAAGTTTGCAGCCGACAAACGCGCTCCTATCGACGCGGCTCTTAATGAACTGAAAGAAGCTCACAAGAACCAAAACGTAGACGCTATCGACCCTGCTATCGAAAAATTGCAGACTGCTATGCAAGTAGCCGCTCAGGACATCTACAACGCACAGCAGCAAGCTGGTGGCGCACAAGCCGGTGGTGCTCAATATACTGACCCGAACCAAGGCGCCAACAACAATAATGGCGGCACTCGCGTCGACGACGCCGACTTCGAGGAAGTAAAATAATTCCCAGATAAACGGAAACATTTAAAGGGCAATCCATAAGTCAACGGGCTTTCGGATTGCCCTTATTTTTTTAATCTCAAAAACTCACAAAACACATGAGTAAGGAATTTAGTCGCAAAACCAAAGAAGACAAACCGGTTATAGCAATCTGCTATGATTTTGACAAGACATTATCCCCTGACGATATGCAGGCTCAAGGCTATATACAATCAGTTGGATATGACGTAGAGTCTTTCTGGAAAGAATCAAACGGACTGGCAGAGGATAACGGTATGGACCAAAATCTGGCATATATGTTCACCATGATGAAAGCGGCTCATGGCAAACTGGTTTTCAACAAAGAAGCATTAATGAACTATGGCTCAAAAGTGCAATTATTTCCCGGAGTTGACACCTGGTTCCAACGAATTCGGGAATATGGAAAGAAAAAAGGAGTCATTATAGAGCACTATATCATCTCTTCCGGATTGAGAGAAATGATAGAAGGAACTACGGTTGCCAATGAGTTTAAGAAAATCTATGCCAGTTCATTTTTTTACGACAACGAATGCGTAGCTGTATGGCCCGCACAAGTCGTAAACTACACAAATAAAACCCAATTCCTTTTTAGAATTGAGAAAGGAGCATTAGATGTAAACGACCCAGCCGTCAATGACTATTTTAAGCCAGAAGAAATACGGGTTCCTTTCCGAAACATGATTTATATTGGAGACAGCGACACCGACATTCCATGCATGAAGCTTGTTAATTCCAATTCAGGGCATTCCATTGGTGTATTTAATCCTTATACCAAGGACAAAAGAAAAGTCTACAAGATGATGGAAGACCAACGTATTAAATACTTTGCACCAGCAGATTATACGCAAAATTCCCAATTGGACCAATTAGTAAAAACCATCATTGACAAAACCGCTTTCAACGAAAAATTAACAAGCCTCCACTACTCAAACAAGAGAGAACAGGAAAACCACAATAAAAGGCTTGAAAATCCAGAAAATAAAAAGAAAGAAAAGCTCATACTTGATTTAGAGAATAGCCCCAGTTTTGCCCGTACCCACACCATTATCTCCATGTTAAGTAAATACAAAAAATGGAGTGAGTCCGAAAAGCAACAGTTGAAAGAAATTGCTGAAAGGAACAAGCAAGTTTCATATATCAAAGACGATGAAGATATAGCGGCCTTTTACACGTCTCTTGACAACTAAGGTCGTGTGCAAATACACAACAACACACTAAACAAACAGCCGAGAATGAAAAATCATCCTCGGCTGTTTTATCTCTATTTTTGGGCAATCAAGTTATTTTTCAGGAGCTATATTCTCCGCGAGGGCTTGCCATAAGGTTTCTTTCGGGACTGGGGCGACTACGTCGACTATTTCCTTGGAAACAGGGTGAACAAATTTCAAGCGGTGTGACTGGAGACTTATACTCCCATCCGGGTTGCTCCTATGCGCTCCATACTTCAAATCACCTCTTATCGGACATCCCATCGCCGACAACTGAACGCGAATCTGATGTTTTCGACCGGTGTGCAACTGCACCTCCAACAACGAATAATAACCAGTTCTGGCAAGCAAGCGATAGTCAAGAACAGCCTTCAATGCACCCTGACGCGGCTCAACAGAAGCGTAGGACTTATTATTGCGTTCTGTCGAGGTTATATAATGCACGAGCGTATCACCTTCCTTTGGCGGAGTCTGACGAGTTATTGCCCAATAGGTCTTCTCTACTTCCCTATTCTGAAACATCGCATTCATCCGCGCCAAAGCCTTACTCGTCTTTGCAAAAACGACAAGCCCGCTCACCGGACGGTCCAGACGATGGATAACTCCGCAAAAGACATTTCCCGGCTTACCATACTTCTCGCGCAAATAATCCTTCACCATCTCCGACAACGGTTTATCGCCGGTCTTGTCCCCCTGGACAATTTCTCCGGCAGCCTTATTGACGATTATCAGGTGATTGTCCTCGTAAACGACTTCCATTCAGCAATAGCCCCGGTTTTAATTACCCATTTCCGAGAGGAACTTGATGCGCACAAGGCGAATTTCCTCTTCCGTATATTCGCCGCCCAATTCCTCGATAGCTGCTTCCAAATCGTCGCTCTCGCTTTCCTTGAAGTAGGCAAACATATCCTCCAGATGGTCCTCATCCATCACTTCATCCAAGAAGTAATCAATATTGATTTTCGTACCCGAATACACAATCGCTTCTACCTCATCCAACAATTCGTTAAAGTCGAGACCTTTGGACTCTGCCAGCTCATCCAACGCAATCTTCCGGTCGATTCCCTGAATGATGGAAATCTTCAGCTTACTCTTGTTAGCTACCGTTCTGACGCGCAAATCCTCTGGACGGTCAATTTCATTTTCCTCGACATGAGTCTTAATCACCTTTATGAACTCCTCTCCATAGCGCTTTGCCTTACCGGCTCCAACGCCCTGAATATTCTGCAGTTCCTCAATTGTAATAGGATATGTCGTGGCCATTGCCTCCAACGATACATCTTGGAAAATGACATACGGAGGAAGCTCCAGTCTTTTGGCTATTTTCTTTCGCAAATCTTTCAGAATTGAATACAACTCCGGATCGACAGCACAACTGCTGCCACCCTTCATAACGACTTCTTCCTCCTCCTCATTGTATTCATTATCCTCCACAATCTTGAAGGATTTCGGATTCTTCAGGAAAGCATGCCCCGCTTTCGTCACTTTCAGCAATCCGTAATTCTCAATATCCTTGTCGAGATAACCGGCAATGATACCCTGATGAATCACTGCGTTCAGCAAACGCTCGCTGTCGGCATCCTGGCAGCCGTACACCTCTAATTCATCATGCTTATATGATTTTATCTCGCTATTTGATTTGCCTGTCATCACATCAATGATGTAGTCCGGCTTAAACTTTTCTTTCAATGCAATGACAGTCTCTATGACTGCACAAAGTTCATCTTTTGCTTCCACTTTTTTCTTAGGATTTAAACAGTTGTCACAATTACCACAATTATCTTCCTTGTAATCCTCTCCGAAATAATACAGCAACGTCTTGCGCCGACACATTGACGACTCACAATAAGCCGCAGTCTCCAGCAACAACTGACGTCCGATTTCCTGCTCCGCAATAGGCTTACCTTGCATGAACTTCTCCAGCTTCTGCAAGTCCTTGCTCGTGTAGAAGGCTATACACTGCCCCTCACCGCCGTCACGGCCCGCACGTCCGGTTTCCTGATAATATCCCTCCAGACTTTTCGGGATATCATAATGTATCACATAACGCACGTCAGGCTTGTCGATACCCATACCAAACGCAATGGTTGCCACAATGACATCCACCTTTTCCCAAAGGAAGGCATCCTGATTGGCATTCCGCTGCGCACTGTCCATTCCGGCATGGTACGGCAGAGCCTTGATATTGTTGACCGACAGCATCTCGGCCAGCTCCTCTACTTTTTTACGGCTCAGGCAATAAATTATTCCGGATTTTCCTTCTTGCGATTTTATGTATTTAATTATGTCCTTATCCACGTTCTTCGTCTTCGACCGTACCTCATAATATAAGTTCGGACGATTGAACGACGACTTGAAAACCTTTGCATTCTGCATACCGAGGTTTTTCTGAATATCATGCTGCACCTTTGGAGTTGCCGTAGCTGTCAAGGCGATTACAGGACGCACGCCAATCTCATTGATTATCGGACGGATGCGTCTGTACTCCGGACGGAAATCATGACCCCACTCCGAGATACAGTGAGCCTCGTCAACTGCGTAGAAAGAGATTTTTATACCTCGTAGGAAATCAATGTTCTCCTCCTTTGTCAACGACTCCGGCGCTACGTAAAGCAATTTCGTCTTTCCGCTCAGAATGTCGGACTTCACCTTCTCTATCGCCGATTTGTTCAACGACGAGTTAAGAAAATGAGCGATTCCGTCATCCTCACCAAAATTGCGCATGGCGTCCACCTGATTTTTCATCAAAGCTATCAACGGAGAGATGATAATGGCCGTTCCGTCCAACATCAACGACGGCAACTGGTAACAAAGCGACTTGCCGCCACCCGTAGGCATCAGCACGAAAACGTCATTACCAGCTAAAAGAGAAAGTATTATCTCTTCCTGATTTCCCTTGAAGGTGTCGAAGCCAAAATAATTCTTCAGCTCTGACTTTAAATCGATATGTGTCACCATAATATTCAGACTTGATTACATAGAAACCTCTATATACAAAGTTATAAATAATTGTGAATAAACAAAATTATTTACAGACTTTTCTATGTGAATAAGTCAAAATTAGTTTTCTCCAATTTTGAGAGCGCATAGTCACGGGTAACCACAAATTTGTCAATGCCTGCCGACGGACATTCATACATCGCATCAAGCACAATCGTTTCCGTCAAGGACCTCAATCCGCGGGCTCCCAGCTTGTACTCAATTGCCTTATCGACAATCAAATCCAAAGCATCCTCATCAAACTGCAAGTCAACGCCGTCCATTGCAAACGATTTCTTATACTGCTTGATGATGGCATTTTTCGGCTCCGTAAGAATACGCTTCAACGCATTTCTATCCAACGGCTCCAAATTTGTAAGGATAGGCAGACGTCCGATAATTTCCGGAATCAAACCAAACGAACGCAAATCCTGCGGCGCCACATAATTGATGAGATTATCGCGCTGCTGTTTTCTGGAGACATTATCCGAGCCAAAACCCACCACATACGTATTCAAGCGCTGTGCAATTTTCCGCTCGATGCCTTCAAACGCGCCACCACAAATAAACAGAATGTTCTTTGTGTCGACCGGAATCATCTTCTGGTCAGGATGCTTGCGTCCTCCATTCGGTGGAACATTCACAACCGAGCCTTCGAGCAGTTTCAGCAATCCCTGCTGTACACCCTCACCGCTGACGTCACGCGTAATGGATGGATTGTCGCCCTTACGCGCAATCTTGTCAATCTCGTCGATGAAGACAATTCCCCTCTCTGCCTGTGCCACGTCGTAGTCACAAGCCTGGAGCAGGCGAACCAGAAGGCTCTCAATATCCTCTCCCACATAGCCGGCTTCCGTCAGCACCGTCGCATCAACGATGGCAAACGGCACCTTCAGCATGCGTGCGATTGTCTTTGCCAGCAAAGTCTTGCCCGTTCCTGTCGGACCGACAATTATAATATTGCTCTTTTCGATTTCCACACTGTCATCCACCGGCTGCGACAGACGCTTGTAGTGGTTGTAGACAGCCACCGACAAATATTTTTTTGCGGCATCCTGTCCAATGACATATTGGTCAAGAAAGGCAACAATCTCCTTCGGTTTCGGCACCGCGGCCAAATCAATCGAGTCGGAAGCAGCCTTCTTTTGCTTAGCGTCGGCATCCTCTCCCATATAGGACTTAATCACATCATAGGCACCTGCCACACAATTGTCGCAAATAGCACCATGTCCGTCCATCGTCGGGATAAGAAACATCACTTGCCCCTGGCCTCTGCCGCAAAAGCTGCACGAAGTCGGCGTGCCTCCATTATTTGTTCCTTTTTTTGCCATCAGCAAATTATTTTTTCTCTCTAATTAAAACATCATCAATCATTCCATAAGCCTTTGCTTCCGCGGATGTCATCCAGTAATCACGGTCGCTGTCCTTCTCCACTTTTTCAAATGGAACTCCGGAGTGGTTGGAAATAATTGTATAAAGCTCTTTCTTCAACTTCTGAATCTCACGCGCAGTAATCTCAATATCGGAAGCCTGGCCCTGAGCGCCACCCATCGGCTGGTGAATCATGACACGTGAATGATTCAACGCGAAACGCTTGCCCTTCTCACCTGCGACAAGAAGGACTGCGGCCATCGAAGCCGCCATTCCCGTACAGATAGTCTTGACATCGCTTGATATGTACTGCATAGTGTCATAAATGCCCAGACCGGCATAAACAGAACCACCAGGAGAGTTGATATATATGGAAATATCCTTACCCGGATCAGATGAATCCAGATAAAGCAATTGAGCCTGAATCACATTGGCTGTATAGTCATCGATTTGAGTTCCCAGGAATATAATGCGGTCCATCATCAGACGGGAGAACACATCCATCTGTGCGACATTCAGCTGTCGCTCCTCGATAATGGTAGGAGAAATATAGCTACTCGTTATCCGCATGTAGTCATCCACGGCTAAGCCGTTAAAACCCATGTGCTTTACAGCAAAATCTCGAAAATCGTTCTTCATATTGTGATAAATTAAACCTTATTTTGCGTTCATTTTGAACTACAAAATTAAAAAAAGAGAGCCGAAGAAAAAATATTTGGAGAAAATTTTATCATCTTATCTCCCCGCCCATAAGCAGGAGCATATCCAAGGCGTTGCTGTCAAATATTTTAGCAATCCATTCCGCCTTTATGTGCTATGTTATTTTTCTCCAACAGGCACCTTGTTTAGGAATTCTGAACCGACATAAAAGCCGACATCCGGAGGAATGCATCCGATTTCATATTGCACACCTTTTCTATTTGTACCAGTAGCCGCCCATCACAAATCCTACAGCGAGCTCCCTGAAACGGAATAACAAAAAAGGCGAAACCCGAAAAGGGTTTCGCCTCTGTATCATTTGTAGCGCTTACGAGACTCGAACTCGTGTTTCAGCCGTGAGAGGGCCGCGTCCTAACCGCTAGACGAAAGCGCCATCGTTTTTTTGTGTCCGGAATGAGACTCGAACTCACACGATCTTAAGATCACTACCCCCTCAAAGTAGCGCGTCTACCAATTCCGCCATCCGGACAAGTTGAGCGAAAAACGGGACTCGAACCCGCGACCCTAACCTTGGCAAGGTTATGCTCTACCAACTGAGCTATTTTCGCAAATGCCCTTGTTTTTGTCAATTGCGCTGCAAAGATAAGTCATTCTTATTTACTATGCAAATTTTTATCGCCTCTTAAAAAGCAAGAGCATCGCCAAGATGGTGTCATCAAGCATCTTAGCGAATATTTTTTAACATTTATTTTTTCAACAAGCAGATATTTGCCCAACGTTTTTTATCCAAAACAGAGACAAAATCCAGACCATGCTTGGACGCTTCCGTCACAATCATATCGACGTCCTCTACGTAAAAACCACTCAGCACAAGCATGCCTCCGGACTTCAAAGCCTTCGCATAGGAAGCAATATCGGCCAGGATAATATTCCGGTTAATATTAGCCAACACCATGTCGAAATAAGCCTCTTCCGTAACGGTTTCGACGCCACCAAGACGGACTTCCACCATTTCCACACCATTCAATTTCACATTATCCAGAGCGTTTTCATAAGCCGGTGGGTCAATCTCAACACCTACCACCTGCTGCGCTCCTCTCATTGCCGCAAGGATAGCAAGGATACCGGTTCCCGTACCCATATCCAACACTTTCTTTCCCTGAAGCTCATTGCTCAGAAGACGCTCAATCATCAGACTGGTTGTCTCATGATGTCCCGTACCGAAAGCCATTCTCGGGTCAATCAGAATATCATATTCCGCTTTCGGATAATCTTTATGGAAAGAACTGTGTACTACACAGCGTTTTTCAAACAAAATCGGCTGAAAATAATTCTTCTCCCACTCGCTGTTCCAATCCTGTCCGGGAATCAGCTCCTCCTTTACCTGAATTTCCGCATTGAACTCGTATGAAGCAAGTGCGTCCGAAACAATCTCCGGCGAGTATAACTCCTTTTTAATATAAGCCGACACACCCGCCTCATCCGGCACAAAACTCTCAAATCCGGCATCACACAACAAAGCCGACAGAATGTCACACTCCGCCTCGGTGCACGGAGTTAAATCAAACCTTATGTGATAATAATCGTTCATCACCCGAAATTTTAATCAGTTAAACAATAACCCGCAACCAGTTCGAGAAACATCCAAGTGAATTTCTCGGAACGAAAGCGGAATAACAAAAAAGGCGAAACCCTTTTCGGATTTCGCCTCTACAATTTGTAGCGCTTACGAGACTCGAACTCGTGTTTCAGCCGTGAGAGGGCCGCGTCCTAACCGCTAGACGAAAGCGCCATCGTTTTTTTGTGTCCGGAATGAGACTCGAACTCACACGATCTTAAGATCACTACCCCCTCAAAGTAGCGCGTCTACCAATTCCGCCATCCGGACAAGTTGAGCGAAAAACGGGACTCGAACCCGCGACCCTAACCTTGGCAAGGTTATGCTCTACCAACTGAGCTATTTTCGCATTTCCATCACTTCAAAAATCTTGAGCGAAAAACGGGACTCGAACCCGCGACCCTAACCTTGGCAAGGTTATGCTCTACCAACTGAGCTATTTTCGCAAGTGCCATCGTTTTTCCGATTGCGTTGCAAAGGTAAGACGATTTTATTTACCGTGCAAGTTTTTCAGCAAAAAAAATTTCAACTTTCTTCTCCAAAATTCCCATTTCAAAGCCGATTCAGGCGATAATTCAAACGTTTTCAAAATGTTAAGTGTTAAAATATTTTTTGCTTAAATTTTAATTTTTCTCCGTCACCATCCGACCACAAGCCCGATAAAACTGGTTCAATAAAAACCCGGCACTAAGCACAATTGAGTCATCCCGTTCTTTTCGCCGCCAAAGGAAAGACAATTAGCCGCCTATTTCACCCGACGCATGACACATAATATAGACCACCATATATAAGCATATAATAATATTGCAAAATTTCAGACATATCGGACAAAGAACCAAAACAAATCACTACCTTTGCACTTAAAACCATAGGAAAATTCATACAGTGGAAAAAAATAACAAAACATCCCGTATCGGCTTTTTCAAAAAGCACCCTATCATCACCACGATTATTCTACTCATCGTGTTTGATGCCCTTTTTGTCATCTTCAGCTATCAAAGCTTGGGCAGCTTCACCAACCACGACGAACAGATAACCGTCCCCGACCTCCAAGGTCTCACCCCGGACGAAGCTGCCAATACGCTGAGCCAGCTCCACCTGCAACTCGAAGTGTCAGACTCCACATTTATCGACGGCGTCCGACCGGGAAGCATTCTGGAGCAAAACCCGAAAGCAGGAGTTTCCATCAAGGCCAACCGCCAGGTATATGTAACCATCCGTACATTTGCCACAAAACTTGTAAGCATCCCCTCCTCCATCATAGACAACTCGGTACGCCAAGGAGAATCCTTACTGAAGAGCATGGGCGTCAAAAACATCCGGAAGACAACCATTCCATCCGAATATGCCGATTTGATTTATGAAATCAAGTGGAATGGGACGACGCTGCACCCGGGTGATAAAATTCCCGTCAATGCTACTGTCACGCTGGTAATTGGCGACGGCTCTCTGAGCGCCATCGACACAATAATAGAAGAGGAGCTCTGGCCCGCCGATGCAGAAGCCGAAACTACCGAAGAAATCTAAGATTCAATCAAATCTCCTATAACATAAAAGAAAGCGAACACAACAACAAGACATGGAACAAGATATAGAAGACTTCCTTCCCTCTGACCTGGAAGAGTCCGCCGTGACAACGGAGGAAGGCCAGGAGCTATGGGAGCACTTCCGTTTTGTCGCAGAAAAAGGACAATCACTGCTGCGTGTTGACAAATTTTTGGTTACGCATATCGACAACACCTCGCGCAACAGAATCCAGCAGGCTGCCGAAGCCGGTTGCATCCTTGTAAACGGTAAGCCTGTCAAGTCCAACTACCGAGTAAAGCCTTTCGACGTAGTATCACTTGTTATGGACCGTCCCCGGTATGAGCTTGAAATCATTCCGGAAGACATTCCATTGGATATCGTATATGAAGACGACCAGCTGCTTGTCGTAAACAAGCCGGCCGGACTCGTTGTGCATCCCGGACATGGAAACTATTCAGGAACGCTCGTCAACGCACTCGCCTTCCATTTCCGTGACAACCCGGATTACGATGTCAGTGACCCGCGTCTCGGCCTTGTACACCGTATCGACAAAGACACTTCAGGGCTTCTTGTCGTTGCCAAAACACCAGATGCCAAAACTTTCCTGGGCAAACAGTTCTTCAACAAAACCACCCATCGCCAATACATCGCATTGGTATGGGGAAAATTCAACGAATCCGAAGGAACGGTAGAGGGAAATATCGGACGCAGCCTTAACGACCGCTTGCAAATGGCCGTATTCCCCGACGGTGACTACGGCAAGCATGCAGTTACCCATTATAAGGTACTGGAGAACCTGAGCCATGTAGCCGTCGTACAATGCCAGCTGGAAACCGGTCGTACCCACCAAATCCGCGTCCACATGAAGCATATCGGACACCCCTTGTTCAACGACGCGCGCTATGGTGGTGACAAAATCCTCAGAGGCATATCGACATCCAAGTACATGCAATTTGTGCAAAACTGTTTCAAGACATGTCCTCGTCAGGCTCTCCACGCCAAAACGCTCGGTTTTGTCCATCCCAAAACCAAAGAAGAGATGTTTTTCGACAGCCCTATTCCCGAAGACATGAGTCAACTCATCAAAAAATGGGAAGAATACTGTAACAACGCCAAATAAAGAGAAGATAAGCTACAGATAAATTTGTTTTTTTAAAAATATAGCTTATCTTTGAATATTGTTATCATACCTAATATTTACAATAAGCCAACAATATGAAGGAAATCATAACACCTGAAGAATACAGCGATATTTGCCCGTTCTCCGATAGCGAATTCCAATCGAAAATGGAAGCCCTCATTTCGGAAGAAGGTTTTAAACATGCTGTAACTTGGGTTATACCCGATGTCGACTGGGAAGAATTCTGCAAAGGCCTGCTTGCGGTAGGCAACAAACAGAATTTCCAACAACTTATCATGCGCAACTTCCTGGAAATGCTTGCTGCCAAAACTACGACAGGATTGTCGTTCAGCAACGTTGAGGCTGTTGACCGCGACAAGTCGTACACAATGATTACCAATCACCGCGACATCGTCCTCGATGCCTCGTTCCTTAACCTGTCATTGCTCCGCAGCAACTGCCGCACCACAGAGATTGCCATCGGCAACAACCTTCTGATTTATGACTGGATTGAGAACCTGGTAAGACTCAACAAAAGTATTATCGTAAAACGAGATGTCGGTATGCGTCATGCCCTCGAGGCTGCCACTCAGCTATCCGGCTACATACACTTTGCCATCACCCAGAAACACGAATCCGTATGGATTGCCCAACGTCAGGGCCGTGCAAAAGACAGCAGCGACGAGACTCAGGAGAGCCTCATCAAGATGCTGGCCATTGCTGGTGGCAAAAACTTCATCGACAATATCCTCGAGTTGAACATCATGCCTGTAACCATCAGCTATGAGCTTGACCCGAACGACTATCTGAAAGCCCGGGAATTCCTCCTCAAGAAGAAAGACCCTGACTTCAAGAAAACTAAGCGAGACGACCTGTTCAGCATGGAAACCGGCCTGCTCCAACAGAAGGGACATGTGCATTTCAATTTCACCAAATGCATCAACGAGGAAATTGAGCAGCTTCGCTCTGCCGATAAAGCCAGCCAGGCGTTGGGCGTTTGTCAAATTATCGACAAACTCATCCACTCCAACTATCGCATTTATCCGGGCAACTACATTGCGTTTGACGAGCGGTTCAACACCGGCAGATTCCGCAGCGAATACACCCACGAGGACATCGCTGTCTTTGACGAATACATCAACGGCCAGCTCGACAAGGCGCAAAAGGAAATCGACTTCGCACTGTCGGCTGATGACCGCAAATTCATGCGGGAAATGATGTTGGTTATGTATTCAAACCCGTTGATTAACAAGTTAAAAGCAACAGATTCCCTCTAATACGGGCTTGCCCAATGAAATTGCCAATAATGATTTTGCTGGCAATGATTGTGCTTAACGGAATCTCCGATTATAGCATTTATTGCCAAATAAAGAATAAACGCAACCTTAAATGGCTGAAAGCTATCCACATAGGACTTTCAGCCATACTTCATATATGGGTCGCAACAATATTGCTGATTGCCGGCAATAACGAATCACTTGCCACGGTCCGCATGTGGAGTCTGTTTGCGTTCTTCTCTATCTATCTCAGCAAATATATTTACGCTTTTTTCCTGCTGCTGTCAGCCACACCCCGACTGTTTAAGCAACGGCCGAGCCGATGGATTGCCATGCTTGGAATTTGCATGGCCGCTCTTCTTTTCACCACCATGTGGTGGGGAGCATTGCATACCCGGAAAAATGCGCAAATTACAGAGATTCCCATCTCCTCGAGCAAACTGCCATCCAGCTTTACAGGGTATAAAATCGTACAGTTCTCCGACTTCCACGCCGGGACATTCGGCAACGACACTCAGACTATCGAAAGCTTTGTAGACGAGATAAACCGATGCAATCCAGACTTGATTGTATTCACTGGCGACATCGTTAACAGCTGTGCCGACGAGCTTATCCCCTTTATTTCCACGCTGAAAAAACTGAAGGCCACCGACGGGGTCATCTCCATACTCGGGAATCATGACTACGGAACATACCACAAATGGAACAACCCCGAAGAGCAGGAACGCAACCTGAAAACGCTCATGGCATACCAAACTGACAGTTTGGGTTGGCATCTATTGCTAAACAGCCACATGGAAATCAGCAGAAACGGGCAAAGCATCAGCATAATCGGAGTGGAGAACTGGGGAGAACCTCCATTCTCTCAACACGGAAACCTGAAGGCATCATACCCGGACCTGAACGACGGACAATTCAAAGTCCTCCTGTCGCACAATCCGACCCATTGGGAAGCGGAAGTCGCAGGGAAAACAACTATCGACCTGACTCTTTCCGGCCACACTCATGCCATGCAGGCCATGGTCACCATCGCCGGAAAGAAATACTCCCCCTCTTCCTTGCGGTATAGCCGGTGGGAAGGATTGCACAAGATAGGAGACAATCTCCTATATGTAAACATTGGCATGGGCGAAGTCGGAATTCCGATGCGCATCGGCGCGGCTCCCGAAATTTCGGTTTTCACCCTGCAACACACTGAAATGTAAAATAATGGACAACAACAGCATAATCGAACAAATTGCCCTTCTTGCCGCCGTCGCACCCAAACAGGCTGCACAAACCGTAAAGTTACTGGACGAAGGAGCTACTATCCCCTTCATCAGCCGCTATCGTAAGGAAGCGACTGGCGGTTTGGATGAGGTAAAAATCCAACAAATTGCCATCCTGCATGAGAAAATGCAGGAATTGGAGAAAAGACGCGAATACATTCTGAATGCTATCGAGGAGCAGGGGAAACTCACCCCTGAGCTGAAACAGCGCATTGAATCCACATTTGATGCCAATACGCTGGAAGACATTTATATGCCCTACAAGCCGAAACGACGCACAAAGGCTGAAATCGCACGTGAGAATGGCCTTGAGCCTTTGGCAAAAATAATCATGGCTCAACAGAGCAACAATGTTGAGCAATCGGCTTCCCGGTTTCTTAATGATAAAGTCGATACTGCACAAAAAGCAATCGCAGGTGCCCAGGATATCATCGCTGAATGGGTATCCGAGGACAACCGCGTCCGTCAGATTGTACGAAACTCTTTTGCAAAAGACGCTGTCATCACCGCCAAAGTGGTAAAAGGCAAAGAAGAGGAAGCCGCAAAATATCAGAATTATTTTGACTTCGCCTCCTCCCTGAAACGATGCAGCTCCCATCAGCTGCTGGCCATCCGCCGTGGTGAGCGTGAGGGATTCCTGCGTGTGTCCATTTCCACCGATGACGAACGGCTCGTACCAAAAATCGAATCACGGTTCGTACGCAATACGACATCAGCATCCCAACTGGTGAAAGAGGCAGTAGCCGACAGCTACAAACGCCTGATTAAACCGTCTATTGAGACAGAGTTTGCCGCCCTCTCAAAATCGGAGGCTGACGATACGGCCATCGCCATGTTTGCCCAAAATGCACGCCAGTTGCTTTTCGCTCCGCCACTTGGCAAGAAACGCATCCTGGCCATCGACCCGGGCTTCCGTACCGGATGCAAGGTCGTTTGCCTGGACAAGCAAGGCAATTTGCTCCATAACGACACCATCTATCCCACACCTCCCAAATGCGAACGGGAAATCGCGGCAAAGAAAATCAGACACATGATTGAAGTCTACGCCATCGATGCAATCGCACTGGGCAACGGGACAGCCAGTCGTGAGACCGAAGAGTTTCTCAGCTCGCTGAAACTCTCCCGTGACATCCATGTATTCATCGTCAGCGAAGATGGAGCGTCTATCTATTCCGCCTCAAAAGTAGCACGGGAAGAATTCCCCGACAAAGACGTTACCGTTCGCGGAGCCGTCTCTATCGGCCGACGGTTGCTTGACCCGCTTGCTGAATTAGTAAAAATCGACCCGAAATCCATTGGTGTCGGACAGTATCAGCATGATGTTGACCAGACAAGGCTAAAGAAATCATTGGAATTTACGGTAGAAAGTTGCGTAAACAGCGTCGGCGTCAATTTGAACACAGCCTCCAAGGAATTGCTCACCTATATTTCCGGACTGGGGCCACAACTGGCCAAAAACATAGTGGAATACAGAGCTGCCAACGGAGACTTTCAAACACGCAAAGAGTTGCTCAATGTTCCTAAATTAGGCCCCAAAGCCTATGAGCAATGTGCCGGATTCCTGCGCATACCCGACAGCCGGAACCCGCTGGACAACACAGCCGTACACCCTGCCAACTACAACATTGTTGCCCAAATGGCCAAGGACAAGAACTGTTCCGTAAGCCAGCTGATTGCCGACAAAAACCTTCGCGACAGCATACGTCCGGCCGACTATACGACAAAGGAATACGGTCTACCCACCCTGCTCGATATCATGGCTGAACTTGACAAACCCGGCCGTGACCCACGAAAAAAGATTGAGGTGGTCAAATTTAATGAGAGCATCCGCGATTTCGACAACCTGCAGGAAGGCATGGAGCTTGACGGTATCGTTACCAACATCACCCAATTTGGCGTGTTTGTCGACATCGGCATCAAGGAGAACGGCCTTGTACACATTTCGGAGATGAGCGACCGATTTATCAGCTCACCTTCTGAAGTCGTATCCATCCATCAACATGTAAAAGTGCGGATAATCGGCATTGACTCCAGCCGTCGCCGCATCTCCCTTTCAATGAAAAACCTATAACGACATGAATCAATTGGTACTATCCATCGGCAGCAATTCCAACGACAAAACGGCACAGGTCGAACATTGCATATCCTGGCTGAAAAGCACGCTCAGCCAGCCGGTCTGTTCCAGTGTCTATACGACCCAGGCTCTCAACGGCAAAGACCCGGACTACCTTAATGCCGTATTGAAAGCGGAATGTGACGGAGAATATGAATGCATGCGGGCTACGTTCAAACAATACGAAGCCTCCTGTGGCCGTACACCTCAAAGCAAATTGGAAGGGAATATTCCTATCGACATAGACATTGTGCTTTGGAACGGAGAAGTAATACGGGAAAATGACTTTTCTCGACTGTTTTTTCAAAAAGGCTGGAAACAAATTACAGAATAATATGCGAGTTACCTATATACATCATAGCGGGTTCTGCATAGAGCTCGGCCATTCGGTGTTTTTCTTCGACTACGTAGAAGACCCTGCCGGTGTCGCCAGCTCCATTTGCACGGAAGGGAAAAACGTGTTTTTCGTGGTGTCGCACCGTCATCCCGACCACTTTTCCCCTGCCATTTTCAGCCAAGGTGAGAAAATAGGAAAGGCAAAATTTATCCTGTCAAATGATTTGCGGAAGATACGACATCTTCCGGTTCCACAAGAGCAATCCGACGATGTCTTTTTCATCAAATCCAAAGAATCGCTCAGTTTCGGCGACGTCCGGTTCAATGCATTCCCGTCAACCGACATTGGCATATCCCTATCTGTTGAAACAGAAGGGACAACCATCTTCCATGCCGGAGACCTGAATCTCTGGCACTGGAAAGACGAATCGACTGCCGACGAAATAAAATGGGCAACCGGCACTTTCCGCGCAGCTTTGCGCGCCATCGCCTCCAAGCACCAGTCATTCGACGTTGCCATGTTTCCTGTCGATGCCCGGCAAGGCTCCGACTATGAGGAAGGAGCTCGCATTTTCCTGCAGGAATTTAATGTAAAACACTTCTTCCCAATGCATTTCTGGGACCAACCGGCCACTACCCTTCATTACGAGCGATACCGGAATCCGGAGTACGGACAATGCGTCACACTGCAGCATCCCGGCGATTCATTATTAATAGAATAACATAATTTTAAACAATAACTATATGGAAATTAAAGCGAAATTTGACCACTACAACATCAATGTCTCCAATTTGGAGAAAAGCATTGCTTTCTATCAACAAGCTCTTGGGCTAAAAGAGGTGCGGAGATATGTTCCGGAAGACAAGTCTTTCGAATTGGTATATCTCGGCGATGCCACCGGCACTTTCCTCCTGGAACTGACCTGCCTGGCAGACCATCCCCAAAGCTATGACCTCGGAGAGAACGAGACACACCTTTGCCTCAGAGTAGACGGCGATTACGACGAAGTCCGCAAATTTCACAAAGAAATGGGTGCTGTCTGCTTTGAGAATGAGCAAATGGGACTTTACTTCATTGAAGACCCGGATGGATACTGGATTGAAATCCTGCCAGCCCAATGAACCAATCCCCCACTTTCACTTTCCCTGCTATGAAAAAACGCAACTCTCATCAAGTAGGCATAGTGGCCCTACTTGCAGCTATTGGCTATGTAATCATCCCCTATGATATGGACATTATTTGGTATGGCTATTCCGACGATTTTTTCACTTTCATGTCGGGTTATACATTCTATTATGGAAAAAAAAGCAAGAGTAGAAGAAGTGGATTATTGCTAACCCTCATCTCTGGATGCTTCTTCATTGTAGGAATGATTGCTCTGATTATCTTAATACTGACTCTCTAAACCGAGAAATATTTCAAAACATTATTTTTTAAAAGTTGTCCAAAACAAAAAGCTATCTATTTAACAAACAAATAGATAGCTTTTTTAATAAATAAAAAAGTTGTCCAAAACAAAAATTCTAACTATATTTGTCCGTCTTTTATAGAAAACCATATGATACAAACAGTTATAAAAAGAGACGGTAGAGTCGTCGGATTCAACGAAGAAAAAATCAAGGCAGCCATCCGTAAAGCGATGCTGCAGACCGAGAAAGGTGAAGACGAATCGCTGATATTGAAAATTGCAGACCGCATTGCCATGAACAGCAAAGAGCAAATGACGGTCGAAGACATACAAGACCTCGTTGAGCTGGAGCTTATGAAAAGTTCCCGCAAGGAAGTCGCAAAACGATACATCGCATACCGAAACCAGCGCAGCATTGCCCGCCGCGCCAAGACCCGCGACGTATTTCTGGAAATCATCAATGCGAAATCCAACGATATTACACGCGAGAACGCCAATATGAATGCCGAATCGCCGGCAGGAATGATGATGAAGTTCGCCAGCGAGACAACCAAACCGTTTGTTGATGACTATCTGCTCTCGCCGGAGACAGTAGAAGCTGTCAACGCCAACTACCTGCATATCCACGATAAGGACTATTACCCAACCAAAAGCCTCACATGCGTACAACACCCACTCGACAAGGTGCTGAAAAACGGCTTTATTGCCGGACACGGCGAATCCCGTCCGGCAAAACGCATTGAGACAGCGAGCGTCATCAGCTGTATCTCTCTGGAAACGGCACAAAACGAAATGCACGGCGGCCAAGCCATACCGGCATTCGACTTTTATCTTGCTCCGTATGTCAGAAGTTCCTTCATCGAGGAAATAAAGAACACTGAGAATCTGATGGGAGAAGATTTCAGCGATTTATACGACATCGAACTGGACGACTTCGAGAAAAAACCGTTGGACGGCCTGCAGGGTAAGGAACGCGCCCTCCAGCATGCCATCAACAAAACAGTCAACCGCGTGCATCAGGCAATGGAGGCTTTCATCCACAATATGAATACCATCCATTCCCGTGGCGGCAATCAAGTCGTTTTCAGCTCCATTAATTACGGAACCGACACGTCGGCTGAAGGCCGCTGCATCATCCGTGAGTTGCTGAATTCGACCTATGAAGGTGTTGGAAACGGAGCGACTGCCATATTCCCCATTCAAATATGGAAGAAGAAACGAGGCGTCAACTATCTCCCGGAAGACCGCAACTACGACTTGTTCCTGCTCGCTTGCAAGGTAACGGCGCGCCGTTTCTTCCCTAACTTTGTCAATTTGGACGCCACTTTCAATGTGCACGAAAAATGGAATGCCAACGACCCGCTCCGTTATCAGTATGAGGTTGCGACAATGGGATGCCGTACCCGTGTTTTTGAAAACAGATTCGGAGAAAAGACATCTATCGGACGTGGAAACCTTTCGTTCTCCACCGTCAACATTGTCCGCCTTGCCATCGAGTGCATGAACATTGAGTCAGAAGAAGAACGCATCGATACATTCTTCCACAAACTTGACAACATATTGGAGATTACAGCTAAACAGCTTTGCGAACGCTTCGACTTCCAAAAGACAGCCTTTGCCAAGCAATTCCCGCTTCTCATGTCGCGGCTTTGGAATGGAGCGGAAAATCTCCGCCAGGACGACACTATCGAAAGCGTCATCAACCAAGGAACACTGGGTATCGGATTCATCGGTCTTGCCGAATGTCTTGTTGCCCTTACCGGCAAACATCACGGCGAGTCAGAGAAGAGCCAGAAACTTGGTCTGAAAATCATCAGCTATTTCCGCCAGAAAACCAACGAGTTCTCCGAACGCTACCAACACAATTTCAGCGTTCTTGCCACTCCTGCCGAAGGACTTGCAGGAAAGTTCACCAAAAAGGACCGCAAAACATTCGGCGTAATTCCAGGCGTAACCGACAAGGACTATTATACTAACTCCAACCATGTTCCCGTATGGTTCAAATGCAGTCCTCAGCACAAGGCAAAAATCGAAGCGCCCTACCACGAACTTACCGGAGGCGGCCACATTTTCTACGTTGAAATTGACGGAGACGCCACACACAACCCGCAGGCTATCATTGACATAGTAAAACTCATTGACCAATACAACATTGGATACGGCTCTGTCAACCACAACCGGAACCGGTGCATGGACTGCGGATTTGAGAACGCAGATGCCAATCTGACGGAATGCCCGAAATGCCACAGCCATCGTATCGACAAGCTGCAACGCATCACCGGCTATCTCGTCGGCACCACTGACCGATGGAACAGCGCCAAATTGGCAGAACTAAACGACCGCGTTATCCACAAATAGCATAAACAGCGATGCAAATCAACGTTCTGGATATTATCGAGGGCACATCAGTTGATGGTCCGGGACTCCGGACCGCCATCTATCTGGCAGGATGTACGCATGGTTGCAAAGGATGTCACAACCCCCAATCATGGGATGAGAACGGAGGGAATCCCACTTCTCTTGAAACGCTCATTCAGATTGTCAAAGGCAATGATTTCGATGTCACCATCAGCGGAGGCGACCCTTTTCTGCATCCGGAACAGCTGGCCGAACTCTGCCGGCACATCAAAACGCAAACCGGCAAGAATATTTGGTGCTATACCGGCTATACTTGGCAACAGATTTGCAATTCCGCCAAACTGTCCGAACCTCTCAAATGGATAGATGTCGTTGTCGACGGTCCATTCATCGAAGCATTACGCAACCCGGAACTCCTTTTCAGGGGTAGCAGCAACCAACGGCTGATTGACGTGAGTAAATCGCTCTCTACCGGTACCATTTCTGAATGGTTGAATCCTTTTGAATAAACAAAATCAAAAAAAACGGCGCCAACCTTGGTTAAGGTTGGCGCCGTTAAATTTATCCCACTTCTTTTTTAGAATGGCAGGTCGTCATTCTTGGAAGACTGTGTGAAATCAGGAACTGGTTGTGCCGGAGCTGCATAGCTTGGAGCGGCAGCCGGAGCAGCAGGCATCGGCTGTTGCGGTGCTGCGGCAGCGTTCGGATCAATCTTCTCTGCTCTCCATCCGCGGATGCTTGTATACCATCGTCCGTTGTACTCGCGGCTTTCAATATCAAAGCTCAAGTTTACCACGTCGCCCAATGCCAAAGGATACTGGTCGGCACGGTCACCAAAAAAGTCAAAATGAACTTTGCGTGGATAAGCGTCAAATGTCTCCAACACATATTCCTGCTTTTTCCAAGCATTACCCGCTTGCGATGTTCCGCTTTGAGGCGGCAACACAACAATGATTTTTCCTTTTACTTCCATATTTGAATTTATATATTAATTTCTAATTTATTTCTTTTTATCCAATCGCAGGCATATATCCCGCCCACTGTCATTTGTTTTTACCTCTGGACAGCAGGTTGAAGAATTCCTGGCGCATAGCCACGTCCTCAAACACTCCGGAATACTCAATCGTCTCTGTTTCCGACAGTTCCTTTTCTACACCCCTCATCCGCATGCACATGTGGGCTGCCTCACAATAGACAATCACTCCGGCCGCATGAAGCTCCGACGTAAGAATGTCACAAACCTCTTTCGTCAAGCGCTCCTGCACCTGAAGCCTACGGGCAAAAACATCCACGATACGAGCCAGCTTGCTCAGCCCAATCATCGAACCGTCGGGCACATAACCAATTGAGACCGTGCCAAAAAACGGCAGGATGTGATGCTCACACAATGAATAGAACTCAATATCCCTCACCACGACCATTCGCGAGCCTGCATACTCGAAAATCGCAGCGTTGGCCACGTCTACAGCACTCTTTCTGTAGCCGGAGGTCAGAAAAGCGAGAGCCTTTGCCGCACGCATCGGCGTTTTCTTCAATCCGTCACGTTCCGGATCCTCCCCGATAAGCTTCAAAATAGCCTTGTAATGCTCTGCTATTTTTTCGACCGTATCGATGTCTAAGCCATCGTAAATCTTCTTATCCATTATTCAATTATTCCACATATTTAATCCGGTCTCTCACCAGTCGCATTTCACCGGCAAGCCGCGGATATTCCTGTTTTAACTGTTCCAATACGCGTTGTGCGTCTTCTCTTGTGGCGAAATCGCCCACCCTCAATCTCCAATAGGGCGCATTATACGTCAGATACTGTCCCAAGTCCGGGAAACCGGAGCCTATCATCTGAGCCAACTGCTGGGCACGCACCCTGGCAGAATGCTGTTTGTTGTCAGAATAGACCTGAATCCGATAACCGGCTCCATATTTTACGACACCGCGCCCGCCGGGTCTGACCGTCGTATCAGGCGCATCAGTTGAAACCGTATCTTGGAATACAATGCTTTGCAGGGCCGGACTTTGCACAATACGGATTTTGCCACCCGATTTCATCTCTATCGAGTCAACGATGCTCCGCGGTGTTCGTCCACCATGCACATACTGCGCGGTCACGCTGGTGCTTGTTGCCAGCAGTGCCACGGCTGCCATCAGAAATATCGGTGCTTTCATAAGCATAAAATGAATAGACTACAAATGTAATCATTTTTAATCACATTTGTAGCCTATATTTCAATCAAGATTCAACAATCTTTCATTAAAAAGCATCAACGATGCCCATGAATGACTCAGCGTCGAGAGCTGCGCCACCGATAAGGCCACCGTCTACGTTCGGCTTAGCGAACAATTCCTTTGCATTTGAAGGCTTGCAGCTACCACCGTAAAGGATAGAAGTATTTTCAGCAACTTCCTTGCCATACTTTTCTGCGATTGTGTTACGGATGAAAGCGTGGATTTCCTCAGCCTGGTCAGCAGTTGCAGTCTTACCTGTACCGATAGCCCAAACCGGCTCATAAGCCAATACAATCTTTCCGAAATCCTCTGCAGAGAAACCAAACAAAGCGTCCTCAATCTGGCTCTTTACAACATCAAAATAAGTGCCGTTTTCTCTTTCTTCCAAAACCTCACCGATGCAGAAAATCGGAGTCAAACCGTTAGCGAAAGCCATTTCAACCTTCACCTTGAGGATTTCTGAAGTCTCACCGTAATATTGACGGCGCTCTGAGTGACCGAGAATTACATATTTAGCACCAGTTGATGCAACCATAGCTGCAGAAACCTCACCAGTGTATGCGCCTTTTTCGTGGTCTGCACAGTTCTCTGCGCTCAAACCCAAGTTATCGCCGATTACCGCTTTTACAGAAGCCAAGTGAGTGAAAGGCACACCGATAATTACATCACAATTCGGAGTGCGGCTCTTCAATGCCTCGTTTACTTCTGTTGCCAACTTTACGCCTTCTTGAAGCGTAGTGTTCATTTTCCAGTTACCTGCTACAATGTTTTTTCTCATTTTTCTATGCTTTTTGAGTGTAAATCTTTTTTCTGTGACAAAGATACTTTATTATTTTGATTCTTTCTCAATCGAAGGCCAAATTTAATCAATAATGGCGAGCGATTTATTAACAGCAGAAGCGACAGCGAGACAACAAGCAGGAGCGACAACCCGATTAGCGTATGCCGGGCATCCACGCCCTCCTCGAGCACGACGTCCTTCTCTTCCTTGTTTCCGCTTAAATAAGCCTCCATGTGGTCATACAGGGCATCAAACGTTGATTTGTAACGAATCACACCATCTTTCAGCCAAACCACAGCCGGATTGCCTCGGGCAATAGTCGTCATCAGTTTTCCGTCAACATGGTAGACCGGGAAGAACGACAACGAAAGTTCTCTCCATTCCGACAGCTGCTCATCACTCGAGCCCGTCAGACAAATCATGGGTACGCCTTCGGCTGCCGCAAGGTCATTCAAGTCGTTCAATCGGAAAGATGTGAGTGCATCAATTTCTTCCATGTCCGACATCAGTATCAGAATAGCCTCGCCCTTACGCGGGATAATCAGAGATGAGATTTCCTCATCTCCGTCATATATGGGAATGCCGCGGTAATCGGCGACGGCGTTTCCACCGTCCTGCGTCTGCGCCCGCTCATGCCTGTCGACAAATGTCCATGTCGAATCCGGCAAATTATCAATCGTAAACTCTTTTCTGATGCCGTCTTTCTCATAAACAAACACAAAGTCGTCATCGTCAGCCTGAGTTTCTGGAGCCACCACTGATGTACCCAATTTATACGGCCGGAAATCGAGCATCGGCTGAACAAAATTACCATATCCGGCCACATAAATCAAAAACACTCCCGGAAGCAGAGCCGTCAGCCACTGCACCGCCGGGCCGAAAAGACTCCGCAACCGTACGTTTGCTTTCAACAGCCATACCAAACCGGCTGTGATGAAAATATTCTTCACAAACGTCGCCGTGTTGGAAATCACCCATGCATCGCCAAAGCAACCGCAGTCGGCAACCGGATTGGCTACCATCACATAAAAAGACAGCGGCAACATCACGAGCATGCACAAAAGCAGCACAATGACCGTAGCCCGGCGGAAAGAGCCCAGCAGAAGCAGGCCGCCCATCACAAACTCAAACAGCGGCAACACGACCGACACAAACGACGACAACGGCAGCGCCCATGTCCAGCCAAAGACATTCAGATAGTCCTCTACCTTATATTGCAACCCCCAGATATCCACTCCTTTCACAAACCCGGAGTAGATAAACACGCCACCGATTAAAATGCGAAGAATCGCCACCAGCACATTTTGCAGTGTCCGGTAGCGATTGTCTGTCTTCTTGTTATTGTTATCGTTGCTCGCCATAACTCAATTTAATGAGCGCAAACAAAGCGTAGTTAATCATATCCATATAATTGGCATCGATGCCTTCCGAAATCAGCGTCTTTCCGTCGTTGTCCTCAATCTGCTTTGTACGTTGCAGTTTTGAGAGAATCATGTCCGTATAGGAACTGATACGCATCAGACGCCAAGCCTCACCGTAATCATGATTCTTTGCAAGCATCAGATTAGTCGTCTTCGTGATGTACGTCTCGTACAATTCTGAAGCCTCTTCAACTGTCATGTCGACCACATCGGCAGCCCCACGCTCCAGTTGAATCAGTCCGACCACGCCATAATTAACAATTCCGATAAACTCCGGCTGAATACCCTCGTCGACCATCGCCGTTCCCGTTGTTTCCAACGTACGGATACGGTTGGCCTTTATCAGAATCTGGTCAGTAATTGACGACGGTCGCATAATGCGCCATGCAGCGCCATAATCCTTCAGTTTTTTCTGAAAAATTGTCCGGCAGGAAGCAATTGCTTCTGCAAACTCCTTATTGGTATCGTGTTGTTCCATTTTTTCAAAGTGATTGATTAATAGAGTCGATATAATCCAAAAGTTCCTCACGTCCGCGGAAATCCGAACTTGAGGTGATAAAAATCGGAGGCAGCTCGTCCCAATTCTTTTTCAATTCAGCCTTGTAGTCCTCCACCATCTTCTTTCCGGCCACCGGTCCGAGCTTGTCCGCTTTCGTGAATACAATGCTGAAGGGTACCCCGTTCTCACCCAGCCATTCGATAAATTCCAAATCGATAGCCTGCGGTTTATGACGAATGTCGACAAGTACAAACAAATTGGTCATCTGCTCTCTGCGTAATACATACGACTCAATCATCTGACGGAGTTTGTCTCGGGCGTCTTTTCCACGGCGGGCATAGCCGTAGCCCGGAAGGTCGACAATATACCAGCTGTCATTTATCAGAAAGTGATTAATCAGCATTGTCTTTCCCGGAGTCGAGGAAGTCATAGCCAACGACTTTCGTCCTGTAAGCATATTAATCAACGATGATTTGCCCACATTGGAACGGCCGATAAAGGCATATTCCGGAAGTTGTGTCTCCGGACATTTTCTAACGTCCGAGTTACTTATGATGAATTTGGCGTTCTTTATTATCATTATTCCTTGTTTTATTGCAAAGTAAGTAATTTTTTGGATAATTACAAAATAGCCTCCCCCTCAGCATGACCCAACCAACAGAAAACAGAGGCACCCCGGCAATGCAAATTTTCAAAACTCCATTTTAAATTTGCCATTGCTCTCGATTTGCACTTCTTTGCAGAAGACAGGCGGCATCTCGGCAATGCAAATTTTCAAAACTCCGTTTTAAATTTGTCATTGCTCTCGATTTGCACTATCTTTGAAGTTATGGAAAACGAATTTTCTTCAACCCTGCTGGAAAATGCAGTCAACGAACTGGCCAAACTGCCGGGCATCGGACGCAAAACGTCGCTCCGACTCATCCTTCATTTGCTACGGGAAGAGCCGAATGTGGCAAACGCCCTCGGAGAGGCCATCATCAAACTACGCAACGAAGTAAAATACTGCGCGGTCTGCCATAATATATCTGAATCAGAGTTGTGCCCGATATGCGGCGACAGCTCACGCGACGCATCAACCATTTGCGTCGTGGAAAACGTAAAGGACGTAATGGTCATTGAGAACACCCGCCAATTCAACGGATTGTACCACGTGCTTGGTGGGCTTATCTCTCCGATGGAGGGCATCGGGCCACAGGACCTTGAGATTGAGAGCCTGACGCAACGGGTAGCCTCGGGCAACGTCCGTGAGGTAATCCTCGCCCTGTCTGCCACCATGGAGGGTGACACGACCAACTTCTACATATTCCGTAAGTTGTCGGAAACTGGTGTCAAAATCACAATGCTGGCCCGTGGCGTAGCCATCGGTAACGAAATCGAATATACCGATGAAGTAACGTTGGGGCGCTCCATTCTCAACCGAACTTTGTTTACCGACAGTTTCAACAAACGCTAATCCGCTTTTTTATGCACACTCCGTCTGTTTCCATTGTAATCGTCAATTACCGCGTAAAATATTTTCTCGAGCAGACCATCCGCTCAGCCAAAGAGGCTCTACAAGGACTTCAAGGTGAAATAATCGTCATCGACAACAATTCCCAGGACGATTCCATTGCTTACGTCCGCCGTCTCCATCCGGATGTCATCTATGTGGAGAACCGTGAGAATCTGGGGTTTGCCAAGGCCAACAATCTCGGATTTGAGATTGCCCAAGGTGAATACATTCTCATCCTCAACCCTGACACCGTAATCGGCCGAAATACGCTGCACGAATGCATCCGCCAATATCAGAGTCATCCCGATTGCGGCGGTATTGGCGTAAAAATGCACGATGGCAACGGAAATTTTCTTCCGGAGTCCAAACGGGCTTTTCCAACTCCGTGGGTATCGTTCTGTAAAATTTTCGGATTGTCACGCCTGTTCCCAAAATCAAGAGTATTTGCAAAATACCACTTGCGGTTTCTTTCCGAACAGGAAGTGCATCCGGTCGACATTCTTTCCGGAGCTTTTATATTTGTAAAGACATCCCGACTGCTGAAAGTGGGAGGATTCAGCACTGATTACTTTATGTACGGAGAAGACATCGACCTGTCCTACTGTCTCAACCAGGCAGGCTACCAGAACTACTACATCCCCACACCCATCATTCACTACAAAGGAGAAAGTACGCAGAAGGATTCTTACCGCTACGTCAAAGTCTTTTACGAAGCGATGGAGATATTTTTCCGCAAGCATTATCCGCATTTCAGCAAAATCTATGGCTTTACCGTGTTTTTTGCCATACGTCTCAGAGCATCCATGGCTTTAGCCAACCGCTTCTTCCGCAAATTCTTCTGCGGAACAGGCAAGAAAAAGCAGACATCCCGACCGGTTTCCACGATTGTCGTAACAAAATCCGAGGATGCCCCAAAGATAGCAGGCGGAGAAGTTCTCGCTTCCGTATCATCCATTGCCGGATTAAGGAACGAATATCCCACCCCTGTAAGAATAATTTTTGACAACCGGGCATGCTCCTATCAGGAGATTATTGAATACATCGCATCCCATCATGCTCCCAATGTCGAATTTGCCATCTATTCCTCGCAATGCGACATTGTCATCACCCCTAAAATGGAAAAATAGAAAATGCTTCTATCAGACAACGAATTATATATCCGCGCCATTGAACCGACGGACATCGACACTATCATGAACTGGGAGAACGACACCGAGTTGTGGAAATTCGGCAGCAACACGGCTCCCTTTTCCCGTATGGTCATCTGGAAATACATAAGCAATTATTCGGCCGATATCTACAAGGACGGCCAATTGAGGCTTCTCGTATGTCTCAAGCCTTCCGGCGCAATCGTTGGAATGGTCGACTTGTACGATTTCGACCCGCGAAACCGGAGAGCCTACGTAGGTATTATGACCGACCGCCTCTATCAGCGTAAGGGATACGGGTTGAGGGCCGTACGGATGCTTGCGGAATACGCTCGCGAAGTGCTTCATCTCCATCAACTGACAGCAGCTATCTCTGCCGACAACCAAAAGAGCCGGGCGCTGTTTGAGAAAGCCGGATTCTCGCAGACTGCCGTTCTGAAAGAATGGACTGTCCAACCCGACGGCAACTACGTAGACCAAACCATCTACCAACTCTTCCTATAGCACTCTGCCCTATTGGTCTTTTTCCGACAGTTCCAGCCAGCGCATTTCCTTCTCATCCAGTAAGTCCATTATCTCCTGGATGCGTTGTGACTTCGCCGTTATTTCTTCTACGGACAGTTGTCCGCCGCTTAACGCCTCCTCAATCTGCGACTTTTCGGCCTCAAGCGCGGCTATTTCTTCGGTCAGAGCCTCAAACTCCTTGCGTTCCTTAAAAGACATCTTATTCTCGTTGCGCCGTACGGGCTTTACCGGTTCTTTAGGAGCAACCGCCCGTTGTTCCTGCTTTTCCTCCTGCGCACGCTGCTGCACCCATTCACGATAATCTGAATAGTTGCCGGGGAAATTTTTCACCACTCCATTGCCTTCAAAAACGAACAAGTGGTCCACCGTCCGGTCAAGGAAGAATCGGTCGTGCGACACAACGATGACACACCCCTTGAATTTGGAGATATATTCCTCCAGAATGCCCAATGTCACGATATCCAAATCGTTGGTCGGCTCGTCAAGAATCAGGAAGTTAGGCACACGCATCAACACCGTTGCCAGATACAGACGGCGTTTTTCTCCTCCACTCAATTTATAGATATATTTCTGTTGGGTCTCAGGCGAGAACAGGAATAATTGCAGAAATTGCGATGCCGTATAACGGGTCTTTTCGTCGATAACCACCACATCTGCAATTTTCTTTACGGCATCAATGACTTTCTCGTCCTCATTAAACCGTATGCCCTCCTGACTGTAGTAACCGAACTTTACGGTTTCTCCAATATCAAAATGTCCGGAATCCGGTTTTTCGAGGCCAAGCAGTAATTTGATGAAAGTCGACTTGCCAACGCCGTTGTTACCGACAATACCTACCTTTTCATAACGGGCAAAGATATAGTCAAATCCATTAAGAATAATCTTGTCGCCATAGCGTTTCGACACCTCCACGGCATCAAAAATCTTTGAGCCTATATAGGAAGAGCCTACATTCAACTGCACTTCCGAATCGTCCCGGCGATACCGCGACTTTTTATCAAGCTCATAAAACGCATCGATGCGGAATTTAGCCTTAGTGGCACGGGCTTGCGGCTGACGGCGCATCCAGTCCAGTTCCGTACGGAGCAAGTTCTTAACCTTTGCCAACTCCGCATTCTGTGCCGAAATACGCTCATCGCGCTTTTCCAGATAGTAGTTATAGTTTCCGTTATAGGTATAGACCTGACGGTCGTCAATCTCAATGATTTTTGAGCAGACTTTATCAAGGAAGTAACGGTCGTGTGTCACCATCAGTATCGAAATACGGCTTCTTCTCAAATAGTCCTCCAGCCACTCAATCATATCAATGTCCAAATGGTTGGTAGGCTCATCGAGAATCAGCAGTTCCGGCTCATTGATAATCACCTTGGCCAAGGCAACGCGCTTCAACTGACCACCGGACAACTGACCGACCGGCTGCGACAAATCCGTAATTTTCAACTGAGACAGGATTTGTTTAATCTTTCCCTCATAGTCCCACGCTCCGGAAGCATCCATCGCCTCCATCGCCTTGCCCAAAGCCTCCATATTGCCCGAAGCTACGACCTCCTCATAATGCTTGATGGCAACCGTTGACGGGTCATCCGGCAAAAGACATGCCTCAATAACCGACAAATTGCCATCTATCTCCGGGAGTTGAGGCAAATAGCCGACACGCAAATCATTACGGAACACCAAGTTGCCGGAATCATAAGCCTCCTCGCCCGCAATGATGCGCAACAAGGTAGTCTTACCCATTCCGTTTTTGGCAATCAAGCCAATCTTGTCTCCTTCGTAAATACCAAAAGTAACGTCGGCAAACAGCACCCTGTCGCCAAACGACTTCGTCAAGCCTTCTATTTGTAAGAATGATTTCATGCGTGTCTCGTTTTTTCGAGCACAAAAATAAGAAAACAGAAAAGAAGTTTCAACTATTCGACAAAGTTTTGGGGGATTTATAGCCCCTAGTTTGGCCGTTACGGGCAATTATCGTATCTTTATCCCTATGAATACCGCCGACTTTATTCAGAAAATACGGGAATTTGCCTCCGCTAATGGCTTTCTCGACTGCAACCGTGTACTTGTGGCCCTCAGTGGAGGAGCCGACTCGGTAGCTTTGCTTCATACGCTACGCTCATTGGGAATCGACTGCGTAGCGGCTCACTGCAATTTCCATCTCCGGGGCGAGGAATCCATGCGGGATGAGAGATTCGTCACCGACCTCTGCCGCTCACTCAACGTTCCCCTGATTAAAATAGACTTCGATGTAGACGCTTATATCAACGACCATCATATCTCGACCGAAATGGCATGCCGCGAATTGCGCTACACATGGTTCAGAGTCGAATGCCGCCGCCAGGGCTGTCAATATATCGCAGTCGGCCACCACCTTGACGACAACATCGAGACCGTATTTTTGAACATGATGCGTGGCACGGGAATAACCGGACTGTCCGGCATCAAAGCGAGGAACGGCAACATCATCCGCCCCCTTTTATGCGTGAAACGTGCGGAAATTCTACAATTTTTAAACGAAATCGGCCAAAGCTATGTGACCGACAGCACCAATCTGGAAAATGACTTTGCCCGGAATAAAATTCGCAACGTAATCCTACCCTGCTTTGAGCAAAATTTTCCCAATGCCATCAATGGCATTTCCACTACCATTGCCAACTTGCAAGGTGTACTTGCCGTGTATAAAGAAGCTGTCGACGCATTTCTCTCTCAAGCCATCGTTCCAACATTCTGGGGCGAGAGACTTTCACTGATGTATCTGCTCGGTTCGGCTGACCCAACCACTCTGTTGCACGAATGGGCGGCTCCTCTTGGCTTCAACAGCGCGCAACAAGCCGATATGCTGAACTGCGCACTCAACAACGCCGTCAGCGCTCAATTTATCGCAGGAAAATACATCGCCGAAATTGGCCGTGGATACATTGATTTGATTGACACAGAAAAGATTGATAACAAAGAGTATACGTTCCAACTAACCGATGACTTGACTTCCTTGCCCATACCATTGTCTGTCACCTCTCACAACACAACCGAAGCACTTACCTTCAAGCGCGACGGTAACATTGCCTACTTTGACTTCTCACTGATTCATCAACCGCTCACACTCCGCCATTACCGTCAAGGCGACCGCTTCAAACCATTCGGCATGAAGGGCACAAAACTGGTCAGCGATTTCTTCAACGAAAAAAAATTGTCGCTCGCCGAAAAGCTAACCACTTGGCTACTCTGCGACAGCGACAATATTTTATGGATTGTAGGACTACGGGCAGGCGATTGTTTTAAAGTAACCCCACAGTCCTCAAAAATTCTTATTCTGGAAACTAATCCTCAAAATTAGCGGCAAGACCACCTTCCGAAGTCTCCTTATACAAGCTCGGCAGGTCGTGACCGGTACGCTTCATTACCTCTACGACATGGTCGAAGCTCACCCGATGGCGTCCGTCAGTGAACGTGGCATACGAGTTGGCATCAAATGCACGAGCCGCAGCAAAAGCATTTCGCTCAATGCAAGGAATCTGCACCAAACCGCACACAGGGTCACAAGTCAGCCCGAGGTGATGTTCCAATCCCATCTCCGCGGCATATTCAATCTGAGAGGCCGTTCCGCCAAACAACTGGCAGGCAGCAGCGGCAGCCATGGCACAAGCCACGCCTACTTCTCCCTGGCAACCCACTTCGGCACCTGACACGGAAGCATTCGTACGCACCACATTACCAAACAGACCGGCAGTAGCCAACGCTCTGACAATACGGTCATCCGGAACACTGTGCGATGCTTTCAGGTGATAGAGAACAGCCGGCAAAACGCCACAGGAACCACACGTCGGAGCCGTCACAATTTTTCCTCCGCAAGCATTTTCCTCTGCAACTGCCAACGCATAGCTGTAAATCAAACCACGGCTCTTCAAGCTGCCAACCATTCCGGCCGACCGCACATAGTAATTCAAAGCCTTGCGTCTCAATCCGAGGTTTCCAGGCATAACACCCTCTGCATTCAATCCCCGCTTGACAGCCTTCTGCATGACGTCCCACACTTCCATCAGATATTCCCAGATTTCCGGGCCCTCGCACATTCCCACATATTCCCAATAGGAATGTCCGGTTTTGTCACACCAATTGAAAATATCGGCAATCGTCGACAACTCATACACCTGCTGCGTATGCTGCTCGTTAAACTCCTCATTGGCCAGCGTACCGCCACCAATACTGTAGACTGTCCAATCATCCAGCACAGTCATGCCGTCCTCTCCATAAGCCACAAAACGCATACCGTTCGGATGGAAAGGCAAAAAGACTTTCGGTTCCCAAATAATCTCCACCGGAGCCATCGGCTGCAAGGTGTCGATAATGGCAGCGTCCGTCAAGTGTCCTTTGCCCGTAGCCGCCAAACTTCCGTAAAGCGTCACCTCAAAACGGGAAACTTTGTCATAGCTGATTCGCTTCAGGAAAAGCGTAGCAGCACGCATCGGGCCCATCGTGTGACTGCTCGAAGGACCATGCCCTATTCTGAATATCTGTCGAATTGATTCCATAAACTGCAAATTATCGTGGTAAAGATAACGATTATTCTACAGATTACGCACCCCTGCGTTATGAAATAAGCGAAAAAAGCGACAACAGGTCTACTTTTGAAAAAAGTTCTTCTGATTTTCGAAACAAATTGTTACCTTTGCGAAAATAATAACCATACAGAAATGTTAGAAAAAATTGAAGCTTTAAAAAGCGTAATCAACGGCCTCTCGGCAACAAATAAAGACGAGGTAGAAGCATTGCGCATTAAATATTTGAGTAAAAAAGGTGAGATTTCATTGCTTTTCAACGATTTCCGTAATGTGCCAAACGAGCAGAAAAAAGAAATCGGCCAGAAACTCAATGAACTGAAAAACCTTGCCACAGACAAAATCAACACTTTGCGTGAGAGCGTCGAAGCCGGACAATCAGAGGCAATGGCCATTGACCTGACACGTCCAGCCGCTCCTGCTCCACTCGGAAAGCGCCACCCGATTTCATTGGTTCGCCAGGAAATCATCTCTATTCTTTCCCGTTTGGGATTTACGATTGCCGACGGTCCGGAAATCGAGGACGACTGGCATGTATTCTCATCGCTGAATTTTGCGGCTGACCACCCAGCCCGCGACATGCAGGATACATTCTTTATCCAACGCTCTCCGGACGTATTGCTTCGCACCCACACATCATCTGTACAGACTCGCGTCATGACTACGGCAAAACCGCCTATCCGCATCATCTGTCCGGGACGTGTATACCGTAACGAAGCTATCTCTGCCCGCGCACACTGCTTCTTCCATCAGTTGGAAGGTCTCTATATCGATAAGAACGTGTCGTTTGCCGACTTGAAGCAGACACTGCTCTATTTCGCCCGTGAGCTCTTCGGCCCGGAAACACAAATCCGCCTCCGTCCGTCATACTTCCCGTTCACAGAGCCTTCTGCCGAAATGGACATCTCATGCCACCTCTGCCACGGTAAGGGTTGCGGTTTCTGCAAACACACCGGTTGGGTGGAAATTCTCGGTTGCGGTATGGTTGACCCCAATGTTCTGGAGGCCTGCGGTATCGACAGCAAAGAATATACAGGATATGCGTTCGGCTTGGGTATTGAGCGTATTACCAACCTCAAATACCGCGTAAAGGACCTTCGCATGTTCTCTGAAAACGACGTGAGATTCCTCGATGAGTTCGAGGCTGCTCATTGATTCACCCGAAAATGAACATAAACGAACGATACAAGGGAATCATTGACTGGTTCTCTGTCAATATGCCGATTGCTGAAACGGAGCTTCACTACGAAACTCCGTTTCAATTGCTAATAGCCGTTATTCTTTCGGCACAGTGTACTGATAAAAGAGTGAACATCGTCACTCCTCCCCTGTTTGCTGACTATCCGACGCCGGAAGCTCTTGCAGAGGCGTCGACCGACGCCGTATTCGAATACATAAAAAGCGTCACCTTTCCCAACAACAAGGCAAAAGCCCTCGTTGGCGCGGCAAAAATGCTGGTAGAAAAGCACGGAGGAGAAGTTCCCGATAATTTTGACGCTCTTGTCAAGTTGCCGGGCGTAGGCAGAAAAACAGCCAATGTCATCCTCTCTGTCATCTTCGGACAAGCAGCCATGGCCGTAGACACACACGTATTCCGTGTGTCCAACCGTATCGGACTGACAAACAACTCCAAGACACCTTTGGAAACGGAGAAGAAACTGATGAAGTACATTCCGAAGGAACTGGTGCCCAAAGCCCACCATTGGCTCATTCTCCACGGCCGCTATGTCTGCACTGCCCGCAAACCCAAGTGTGAGGAATGCGGTATCTCCGGATTTTGCAGATATTATGAGAAAAAATCCGGAAAAATTGCTCTTGACTTGAAATAAAACATCCAGCCATAGGTTTATGTCGACAACCCTGCTTCTCCTTGTTATCGAGATTATAGGCACCATTGCCTTTGCCATCAGTGGTATCCGGCTCGCTGCAGCCAAACGCTTCGACTGGTTCGGCGCCTACGTCGTCGGTCTTGTTACGGCCATCGGAGGCGGTACGTTGCGTGACATCCTGCTGGACGCACCTCCATTTTGGATGGTCAACAGCTGGTACGTCAGCGTAACCGGACTTTCATTGCTGTGGGTCATTCTGTTCAGGAAGCAACTTGTCCGGCTCAACAGCACCTTTTTCATTTTTGACACCATCGGACTGGGCTTATTCGTAGTCATCGGCATACAAAAGACGTTGATGTTCGGCTACCCCATGTGGGTTGCCATCATCATGGGTACGATTACCGGCGCACTGGGCGGAGTCATCCGCGACATTCTGATTAACGAAGTGCCGCTGATTTTCCGAAAAGATGTCTACGCCACTGCCTGCATTGCCGGAGGACTCATCTACTGGCTGGCATTGGAGACTGGAATGTCGCCTGCCGTTCAGCAAATCTCCTGCGCCATGACGGTCATCATTGTCCGTCTGCTTGCTGCCAAATACAAATGGCAGATTCCGGAACTTGCCAAACAGGAAAACGAAGAAAACAATAACAACGTAAGAAATGAGTAAAGCCGCTGCAAAAAAGACAACTATACAGTTACTGAAATATGGTGTAATCGGAATTAGCAATACCCTGATTACGCTGATTGTATTCTATATCGTAAATACAATTCTGGGCTTTTCCTATGTAATTGCCAATATCATCGGATATGTGCTTGGATTGGCCAACAGTTTCATCTGGAACCGTACCTGGGTATTCAAAACAAAAAACAACCTGCTCCGCGAGGCTTGTCTCTTTTGTGCAGGATTTGCAGTCTGCTACCTGCTGCAATTAGGCGTCAGCTACCTGCTGTTGCACCATACGGCCATCAGCACGATTGAAATATCCTGGCTTCCAATGAAAAATCCGGCCGAAAACATCGTCATGTGCATCAGCATGGTCGTATATACATTGGCCAATTACTGCTATAACCGCTTCATTACATTCAAATAATTCGGCAAAATGGAACAGAAGGCCAAACCGGAAACCTCGTTGTTGGTCCTGCTCATGGCTGTGGCGGCATTGATGCTGTTTCTGCCGTTGAAAGCGGTCTCACTGTTTCCCGACGAGCTGACGCTGCTGGAGAAAGCGGAACAGTTGCGCACATCGGGCATCGCTACTTTGTTCGAACGACCGGACAGTGAGTTTGCGACCAACACCTACGCCTACCTGATTTCCGTTAATCTCAACGTATTCAACATGTCTTCCGCATGGGCCGTAAGGACACCGGCGGCAGCCATTGTCTGGATACTCACCATCGCCATCTACCATTTCAGAGGGAAGAAAGAGTCCCGGCAAAACGCATTTTTTGCGGCTTTGCTGTTTCTCTCATCCTATTCCATCTGCTCCCAGGCCTATCATGCCCGCCCCATCATCATAGCCACACTGTTTCTCATTGCGGCTTTGGGCGCGCTTTATCATTGGATTAACAATACTTATTCCCGGATGAACTACACGCTGGTGATAGCGGCTGCTTTCGCCACGTTGTTTCTGGGAGTACTCGCTCAAATATCCATTGCCATTGTCGGAACGCTGTTCATGCTAATTCAAAACGAGCGGAAAGTGTCAAGATACGTAAAACTCTATGCGTTGCTCATAGTGTCATCCCTTGCCGCAACCTTTTCCGTCGCTTTTATTGCCAACAATACGGAAATTGGCCTACACATACTTGGCATCGGACAAATCACCGAACCACTGCTGGAATATTCCCGCCTGAACATGCTGGCCACGCAATTGATTCTATCCATTTTCCCATGGTCAATTCCGGTTATCATAGCACTTATATGGCTGGTCATCCATCCCCGAAAAATCCGTGACCGCTTTTTAGGCCTCAGCCTTATCAAGCAATTCGGAGTCATATTGTTTATACTCACACTCCCCATTATTACAGCATTAAACGGTTTGTCGATGATGGCGATGGTGGCGGCTGCCTATTTCAACATGCCCATCATAAGCCATTTTCTTACGTCACAGACCCATAATCACTCCGTAACGTGGCGGATAACAGGCTCTATTTTCGGCGTAGTCGTAGCGGGCGTCACGATTCTTTACATCATGGCTATGGCTGGTATATCTTTCCCGTTTGCCGGTTACACCTTGCAGACACCAGGAAATTGGACATTTGGAAAAATCGCGCTGATTGTGGCTATTGTCACCTCACTTTATTCGCTAATACGCAATCATCGCACCATCCAAATGAACAATCGCTACCTGTATAACATTGTAGTTATATATACACTTGCACAATTGTTATACAAAGCATATATCAACCCATACATCATCACGCTATGACAGAATTTCTATCATCATACGGTCTTTTCGGACTTGCGGTCGGACTTGCCACATTTCTCGTAATCGGTATCTTCCACCCGCTTGTCATCAAAGGAGAATACTATTTCGGCGTAAAAATATGGAAAGTATTCCTGCTGATGGGCATCGCAGGCTGTTTCCTTGCCTGGTGGATTGACAACCTGTTCTGGTCGGTCATTGCCGGAGTAGCAGGATTCTCCTCCCTATGGTCAATTGGAGAAGTATTCGAACAGCAGGAGCGCGTCCGCAAAGGATGGTTTCCCCGAAATCCCAAGCGGCGTTATCCTTTCGATAACGATACGACTACAAAAAAAATTAACCGCGACACAAAGCTATAATTAAGAAGTTTTATTAACTTTGTAGTTGCTTAAAAACATTTCTTAACATGAAACAAAAGATTGCAGTCCTCTTGCTCTTATGTGCGGCTTTGGCTTACGTCGAAGCCCCGGCTCAATCACGCTATTCATGGAAAGAAGCACAAACGGAATTGCCGTCAAAACCTGCCAATAATCCAAAAATGAATGACGGTATCGAGATTTACACCCGTCCGGGAGTAATCGTAATCAATACCCCGGAGAAAACAACCGTCACCATATTGACAATTCTTGGACAAACCATATCCACCGCAACAATTCCGGCCGGCTCCTATGAACTCAACTTACGCACAAAGGGCATTTACATTGTCAAAGTCGGAAATCATACCGTCAGAGTAGCTATCTGACAAAATCTGTGACCGATAATTGATTTTAAAAATTATCAATGAAATATAGAAAGCGGGCCTGAAACTTGAAGTTTCAGGCCCGCTTTCTTATCTCAACCATATTTTATTTACTATTAAAACTCAAAAGAAATGCGAGTCGTAAATCCATGCATACTTCCATATATAGGATAATACTCATCAACTGTTGTCTCAAAACTGCGCTGAAGCGTGTAACCTAATCCAAAATTCATTGCAAAGTTCTTGCCCAATCCCATCCGACAACCAATTGTCGGCGACAGGTAGGCACCTTCTACATCACCGATGGCATAGCCGCCTTTAAAGTCAAAGAATGGTGTAAATTTCCGGTCGAACAAATCATAACGGAAATCAGCAAACATGACAAACGTACCGTTGGATGAATCTTGAAAATAATAATTCGCACCTAAACCTCCACCAAGGAAGAAATGAGGATTAAACTGGTAACCATGTGTTGTTGAGAAGCCGACCTTATCTTCCTTCGTTTTACCAACGCCCAGCGTATAATCAGCTTCCACAAATCCACGGTATCCTTTTTTTACTCCGCTGTCACACGCTTTTCCAACCTGAAGTCCCGACTTTGCAAGGTCCTCAATTTTCAGAACCTCGTCCATGTCGTAAACCCATTGACTACCGTCAGACAAAAGCATTGTCACATGCTCCCCTACAACCATTTCCACCAGTTCTCCATAAACAGTAGAACCATTTTTCAGACTTAACACCGTCTTACTCTTGGCAGACAAAGTCATCGCAGACATCCCTGCCAAACTCAACAGAATAAACAAAATTTTTTTCATTAAGCTATCTTTAAAAAACATGAACACAAAAATACATAATCATTTCATAATATACAAAAAAACAACATCTTTTTACAGCTTATGCAAAACGCAGCAAAATCTTAGCATTTATATCATACACATGACATAGAAATCTCGCTATTAGCATGAATTTATTAGATTTTTCCTGTGAATTAATTTTGATTGTTAGGCAATAGATTATATCTTTGTTATACTTTATTTATAAAGACCAACCAAAATATGGTCAGTTTTTACAAAATCTACCATTTATAGGAACGAAAGCAAATCTTCCGGCTACGACGGAAGATGCGTAACAATCGAAACTATGAAACCACAGTGTCTAAAAGGATAGCACCATTTCGGTGATGCATATTTCATTTAAGACTGAAAACTTCGGGATTTCTTCCCGAAGTTTTTTTATTGATAAAGAGAAGGGCCGTACCTATTGGCACGACCCTTCTCTTTATCATATATACTTTCTTATTAAGAAACACGTCTGTGACTCATGCGCTGCAACAGGTGTACCAGTTCTCCCACCCAAAGCACCACAGATGAAGCGGCAAACAGCAACAGCCAGTCTGTCAGCGACAGCGGAGTAACACTGAACATCGTACCTCCGAGATTCACGATAAGTACCTGTCCTGCCAATATAACAATCGCTGTCAGGAAGAAAATCTTGCAATCCTTTATTCTGCTGAACCCTGAGTAATCACTCTCAAACGTCTTGGCATTAAACAAATTCCAGAACTGAAGGAAAACAAAGAACGTGAAGAACACGGTCAAATCGTAACGTGTCAACTCGTCTCCTGCAGAGAAATTGAAATAATTGGAGAAGAAAGCGTGAATGTCAAAGTCAGACAGAGCCAAATCCGTATGGCGGAGATATTGCATCAATCCAAACAATATAAATACGAAGACGATACTTACTCCGATAATGAACCATTTCATAGCCTTGTTGATAATGAAATCGGTCATACGGCGAGGCTTATTGCGCATTACTGCCTCACTCGGTGGTAATGAAGCCAGCGACAAGGCTGCAAAAGAGTCCATAATCAGATTCACCCAAAGCATCTGGGTCACGGTCAACGGAGACTGCTGGCCCGTAAAAGCACCGATAAGCACAATCAAGCATGCCACCATGTTCACAGTCAACTGGAACAGAATAAAGCGCTGTATATTCTGATAGAGCGAGCGACCCCACATGACGGCCCGGGAGATGCTGGCAAAAGAGTTATCCATAATTGTGATGTCACTGGCCTCTTTTGCTACCGATGTACCGTCACCCATCGACAAGCCCACTTGTGCGGCATTCAACGCCGGTGCATCATTTGTTCCATCGCCCGTCACGGCAACCACCTCACCCTGTTGTTGCAGCAAAGACACGAGGCGAGACTTGTCGGTCGGTCTTGCCCGTGACATTATCTTGATAGCCTGAGCGGCCTTTGCTGCTTCCGCATCAGAAAGCGCAGCGAAATCAGGACCGGTAATCAAATTGGCATCCGTATCCGTGGCATCATCCCACAAGCCAATCTGCCGGCCGATTTCCTTTGCCGTACCGGGAGTGTCGCCTGTCACAATCTTGATACGGATTCCCGCGTCAAGACTTTCTCTGACAGCAGCCGGCACATCAGCACGAACCGGGTCGGAAATAGCCACAATGCCCATCAGTGTCAAATCATCAGCCTTCAGCATATCATCAACCACGACATTTTCCTCTCCATCAAGCACCTGGTAGGCAAATCCCAACGTACGCATGGCTTTCTGCTGATAGCCCAGCAATTGCTCACGCAAGCCTTCTTTCGTTACGCCTTCTGCAAAATGACGGCAACGGTCGATGATGATTTCAGGAGCACCCTTCACGTATACCACTCTCTTGCCCTTGACTACACTGCTCTCAACCACCGTAGCCATAAACTTGCGCATCGTTGAGAACGGCAATTGCTCGACAACCGTCGCATTCTCACGCAACTGTGCATAATCCGTACCATTCTCGTCGAGCCAAAGCAGCAAGGCTCCTTCCGTCGGATTGCCCAGCACCGTCGGCTTCTCTCCACTACGGTCGAGGAACGCTGTGGAATTGACAGCCACAGCCTCTGCAATCAGCCCGGCTTCCTCTCCGCCATCAAGTTTCTGTCCGTCGCCTAATGCGGCAAACCGAGTCTCATATATACGCATCTGATTCTGCGTCAGCGTTCCTGTCTTATCCGTACAGATGACAGTGGTCGCTCCCATCGTCTCACAGGCATGCATCTTACGCACGAGGTTGTTGGTTTCCAACATCCGTCGCATACTCAATGCCAAGCTCAGCGTAACGCTCATCGGCAAACCTTCCGGCACAGAAACGACGATAAGCGTAACGGCCAGCATGATTGTCGAAAGTGAATAATCAACCAATTCAACAACCTCATAATCAGAGTAGTCGAAAATCAACATCCTTCCTACAATAATGAGCAGGCCAATCGTATAGCTGGCATACGACACCAACCGTCCCAGTCGTTCAAATTGCAACGTAAGCGGCGTTTTCACGCCATTATCAATCTGAGCAGCCACATAAACCTTGCCATATTCTGTCGCATCGCCGACCGCTTCCACAACCATCACGCCGTGGCCCTCTGTCACCGTCGTGCCACGCAGGGCTTTATTTGAAGGATAAGTAGCGTCTTTCTTAAATTCAGATTCAATATGCGTTTTCTTGATAACCGGCTCTCCCGTCAGTGTACTTTCGTTGATGCTCAACGACATGGAGTCAATAAGAGTTCCGTCAGCCGGAACCTCATCGCCGGTTTCAAGGATAACCACATCGCCAACTACGATGTCGCGACGCGGCACTTGTGTTACATTTCCCTCTCTTACAACCTTCACCAAGATGTCATCGTTGACTTGATTGAGCATCTCAAACTTCTTGTTGGCGTTCTGCTCCAATACGAAACCGATAGCCGTAGCCAGAATAATGGCAATGAGAATGCCGACAGGTTCCAAGAACGCAGCGAATCCCTCGCCCAACCCCAGCACCTCATATGTAGCAATGCCAATTGAAAGGCAAAGGGCAACCAACAAAATCTTTATTAACGGGTCGTTGAATTTCTCAATAAAAAGGCTCCACACTGAAGGCTTCTCAGGTGGAGTCAGGACGTTCGTTCCATACTTGCTGCGGCTTTCCGCAACCTCCTGAAGCGACAATCCTTTCGGATTAGATTGTTTCATTTTTCTTTTATGATTATTTTACGTTATAAATCAAACGACGGCCTCTGACTGCCCGGTTGACAAATCCCTGGTCATAGGCCAATGCTCCGTTCACATAAGTCTGGCGTACGGAATGGCTGAACGTAACGCCCTCAAACGGAGACCAACCACATTTTGACAATATATTTTCTGTGCGCACGGTAAACGGAATGTTTTTATCCAACACAACAACATCCGCATAATAGCCGGGACGCAAGTATCCACGACGGTCAATACCATAAAGACGGGCCGGCGCATGGCACATTTTCTCGACCACAAGAGTCTCATCGAACACTTTCTGACTGGCAAGCTCAAACATTGCCACCAGCGAATGCTGTACCAATGGGCCACCGGAAGCGGCTTTCAGACAGCTGCCTTGCTTTTCCGACAACAAGTGAGGAGCATGGTCAGTCGCAACAATATCAATGTAATTCTGAGCCAAAGCCGTGCGGAGAGCCTGACGGTCATCCCAGGTTTTGATAGCCGGATTCCATTTTATCAGATTGCCATAGCGCGCATAGTCCTCATCCGTAAACCACAAATGATGCACACAGACCTCCGACGTAATGCGCTTCTCTTCTATCGGTGCATTACTAAAAAGTTCTGTTTCCTTTGCAGTCGACACATGAAGCACATGAAGACGCGTACCGTATTTCTCGGCCATCTCCACCGCCTTTGCCGTCGATTTATAGCAAACCTCCATGCTGCGAATCAATGGATGGTAGGTCACCGGTAAATCCTCACCAAATTTCTTCACATAATATTCCCGGTTACGACGGATGAGCATCTCATCTTCTGAATGGATGGCCACCAAGGCAGGCACTTCCGAGAAAATCCCCTTCAGCGCATCCTTGTCATTCACCAACATATTACCGGTCGAGGCACCCAAGAAGAGCTTCACGCCCGGAGTGTAGGCATAATCGACAGCCAACAGCGTGGAGAGATTGTCATTTGTCGCACCTATGAAGAAACCATAATTTGCGACTGACACCTCAGATGCACGCTTGTTCTTAGCCTCCAATGCTTCCAGCGTCACAGTGGGAGGCACCGTATTCGGCATATCCATATAGCTGGTTACACCTCCAGCCACCGCTGCCGCCGATTCCGTCGCGATATCCGCCTTGTGTGTGAGACCCGGGTCACGGAAATGCACCTGGTCGTCAATCACACCCGGCATCACATAAGCGCCATCAACGTCATTCCGTTCGTCACATTCAGCAAGCAGTTCCGCCGAAGGTTGCCCTTCGGCCACGGCGTCAATCAACTCATCCTTAATAACTACATATCCGCGGAATTTTTTCCCTTCGTTGATAATGTCACCGTTATATATAATCTTCTTTGCCATCTTATCTCTTTCTTTCGTATTTTCTAAACCAACTGCCTATGCGGAGTTTCAGCACGCCAAACACCGCTTCTCCGAAAATGCTTGTGTTCATCTTACTCGTTCCAAGCACGCGGTTGACGAATATAATCGGCACCTCCACAATCTTAAATCCGAATTTATAGGCTGTGAACTTCATTTCAATCTGGAACGCATATCCCTTGAAGGCGATTCGGTCCAAATCAATGGTCTCGAGAACCTCACGACGATAGCAGACAAAACCTGCCGTCGTGTCACGCACCTTCATTCCGGTCACTATCCGGACATAGGCAGAAGCATAATAGGACATGATAACGCGACCCATCGGCCAGTTAACGACGTTTACCCCGGAAATATAACGGGAACCGATAGCAACATCTGCTCCGTTCAGGCAAGCCTCCCGAAGCTCCAGCAATTTAACAGGAGGATGAGAGAAGTCGGCATCCATCTCAATAATAAACTCATAACCTTGTTCCAGACTCCATTTGAATCCAAGTATATAAGCCGTTCCCAAGCCCAGTTTTCCAGAACGCTCAAGCAGGTGCAGACGTTCTGGATAGGTACGCTGCATTTCCTTAACTATACCCGCGGTTCCGTCAGGGGAATTATCGTCAATAATCAGCACATCAAACGACTGAGGCAACTCAAAAACAGCCTCAATGATATTCCTGATGTTTTCTTTCTCGTTATAGGTGGGTATAATCACCACACTGTCTGATTTTTTCTCCAGGGACATTTTCTGTATCTAAGATGGTTATTTAACAAAGATAGTGAAAGGTGAGCGCAAAGACAAACGAAAACATAGTTTTCAAGTTTGGCTTTACACAAGAGCATACTATCTCATGCAAAGATAGTGAAAGGTAAGCGCATAGGCAAGCGGGAAACAAAATTTTCACCGGCAGTCAGACAAACCTCTCCCATCCGTCTCCAATAAGGAACAGATGGTCACTATACAAAACAGGCTACCCCAATGAGGTAGCCTGTCTATTTATCATTAGAATCTTCCGTATTAAAGTTCTTTGGCAATAGCCGCCGCGATAGCTTCCATCTCCTCAGCAGGCAACGTCATCTTTGGCTTGCTGAAGTACATATCCTTTTCCTCAATGATTGGAATCAGATGAATGTGAGCATGGGGAACCTCCAGACCGATAACAGCCACACCGATACGCTTGCATTCGATTGCCTTCTCCATCGCTTTGGCAATCTTGCGGGCAAACAGCGTCAGTGATGTGTAATCTTCCTCCGACAAGTTGAATAAATAGTCATTCTCAACTTTCGGTACAACCAGAACGTGACCTTTATTTACCGGATTAATATCCAAAAAGGCAAAATTCTTCTCATCCTCTGCCACCTTGTAGCAAGGAATCTCACCTGCAATAATTCGACTGAATATAGTAGCCATGGTGTTTATTTTTTAGATTTCTATTTTGACAATCTCAAACGACATCAAGCCTTGCGGCACGCGGATTTCCGCAATCTCGCCCACCTTCTTTCCGAGCAGACCTTTTGCAATCGGAGTGCTGGAAGCAATTTTCTTTTCCTTGAGGTTTGCCTCTGAGTCTGCAACAATTGTATATGTCATCTGAGCACCGGTTTTCGTGTTTTTAATCGTAACCGTGTTCATAATCTGAACCTCATCCGTATTCAAGGTAGCCTCATCAATGATACGGGCGCTGGCAAGCATATCCTTCAGTTGAGAAATCTTCATTTCCAACATGCCCTGTGCCTCTTTCGCCGCATCATACTCTGAGTTTTCTGAAAGGTCTCCCTTATCGCGCGCCTCCGCAATAGCAGCCGAAATCTTCGGACGCTCCACGCTTTCAAGATAAGCGATTTCTTTCATTTTTTTGTCATAACCTTCTTTGGTCATATAAGTTATAGCCATGATGAAAACTTTTTTTAAATTTAACAAAACAAAAAAGAATCTCTCTCACGTGAATGATAGAGACCCTCTCTTCCCAAAATCTATATTAACAACACAAAGATAATAGAAACAAATCGGAAAAGCAAATAAAAAATCCTTAATATTTACCACTTCTCCGACTATTCCCCTATCCTAAAAAAGAAGAGAGGTTGTCGCAACAGCCTCTCTTGCTCGTGACTCCGACAGGATTCAAACCTGTAACCTTCTGATCCGTAGTCAGATGCTCTATTCAGTTGAGCTACGGAGCCAAACTCCAAATTTTTTTGTGACTCCGACAGGATTCAAACCTGTAACCTTCTGATCCGTAGTCAGATGCTCTATTCAGTTGAGCTACGGAGCCAA
>CALUMX010000016.1 GCA_944321875.1 uncultured Muribaculaceae bacterium | reverse complement strand
CTTTTAGTACGCCCGATAAAAAGAAAAACCCTTGATAATCAGTTGATTATCAAGGGTTTGAAGTACCCAGACCCGGGATCGAACCGGGATGGATGTTACTCCACTGGTGTTTGAGACCAGCGCGTCTACCGATTCCGCCATCTGGGCATCCGCGATTGAACTTGTTCGTTCGCTTTTGCGATTGCAAAGGTAATACGCTTTTTTATTTCCTGCAAATTTTTTGCAAACTTTTTTACACAAATTTAAAGGCCGATTAGAATCCGAAGTTATTACGGTTGTTCTGATTGCCGTAATAAGGGTTGTTCGGGTCGTAAGGGTTACCGAACTCGTCCAACTCCTCTTCACCCTCATTCTCAGTAGGTTTCGGAGTTTCCTCCCATTTCTTTTTCTCCGGCTTGTTCTTCTTTATCGCCTCCGGCTTCTGCTTGTCGACAGGCGTTGCAAAAATATCCCACGTCTGTTCGATATCCCAATTTTTCTTCAGATTTATCATACCGGGATAGTAGAAACACTCTTCCGGCTGCAGCCCTTCGGCATAATTTCCGGTGTCGAACTTGCCGTTGCCGTTGGCATCCATAACGAGCCGCGCGTAATATTTTGAAGGGAGCAGGTTAATCAGCTCCGCCTTGCCATTGCGGACAGGCGCACGCAACACGACCTCATCCGACGCATTGAGCAGCTCGACAAACGCCTTGCCGTCGATGCCTGCGATGTTGAAAATCAGGTTACCGTATTCCTCAATCGCCCGGACCTTGAACTCCGACGTCCACGGCTTGTTGAACACGCCATAGATGTCGGTCATGGCCAACGAATCGACCATCAGCCGGTAAGAGCCTCCCGGCGTCCAGGAATGGCGCACGGAGATTGTACGGCGGTCCATCGTGCTGTCGCGCCATGCGACCGTACAGTCTGGAACGTCGACCCAAAGCGTATCCGCCATCTGCTGCAAGTGAATGGCCGACTTGTCGAATTTATCCAACGGGGTAGTCGATGCAAACAGCACCGGAGCATAGACCTCCTGAGTCGAGGAAGTAACCGCTCCCAGCGACAGGAAGTTGATAGCCGGGACGGAATCAGCCTCCTCGTCGTCCTTCTTGCGCTTCTTCGGCTTCGGCCGCTGGAAGGTGAAGCGCAGCGTGTCGTTCTGAGGTGAAAGCTGGTTCAGCGAGTCGGTGCGCAGATAGTTGAGCGCAACGAGCAGCGTATCAGAGGAAATCAGATGCGGCGGACGTATCCAATAGGTCAGCGTATCGTTGGTTTTCGTACGCTCCAGCGTGTACCAGTCGGCCGGAGCATCCGGCTTGTTGAGCAGCGTCAGCGTAGGCAGCGTGTCGGACGGCGCGGCAAAGCGCAGATAGATGCGCGTAGAGTCCTGACGCTTGTTGTCGGCAAGATACTGCTGCTTGAAATCCTCCGCAAACATCGACAACAGGATGTCGTTCGGATAATACTGCGCACGCTGGCGGTTGATGAGCGTATCTACCTCATTTTTCTCATTATATATAGTATCCGTCACCTCCTTCATCGAAACCTCCGGCACGACGATGGAGTCAAGAAACGCAAGGTTTTCCAGCGGACTGCTGAACTTATAGTCGCCGTCCAAGTCGTTGAGCGCAAAGATGTGATACTTGCCGGGGGCAATGTTGCGCACGGTAAACTGTCCGCGGTCGTTGGTACGGGCCACCCGTTCCAAGCGCAACTTCGTAAATGCCGTATCCGACAAGTTGCTGTGCAGTCCCACAATCACATTCTGCTGCGGCTCAAGCGTATAGGCATCGAACACATAGCCTGAGACACGGAGCGTGTCCAGACGGTCGCCCGTCGAGAAAGCGAAGGCAAAGTTCTCAATCGGGTTGTCCTCGTTGTTGTCGCGGATAGCGTTGGAGAAATCAATGGTATAGGTCGTATTCTCTTTGAGCGTGTCAAAAAGCTCGACCGTCACGCGCCGGCCACTGGTGGAAATCTTCGGACGCTCCACCTGTGCCGGAGAGACAATCACCTTGGTCGTAGGGTCCTTCACATTGACCACCTCGTCGAAATAAAGATTAATGCGATGGGCATCAACATTCAACTCGTTGGGCCTCGGACTACTATTCACAAAAATCGGAGCCGACTTGTCGACCGGTCCACCTGACGGATTTCCGGGATTTGCGCACGCATACAGCAGGCAAGCCATGACAACCGCCACAATATAATAAGGAAAATGCTTTCGATTCATCATTTGGAAATTTACCGGCAAATATAGTGAAAGGCGAGCACAGAGACAAATGAAAACTTAGTTTTCAAGTCTGGCTCTGTCGAACCATGACCGTTATTCTTTCAATATCGCAAAAGACAAACATCAAGGCTGATTCCTATTACAAAGAAGCAAAAATCAAGGCCAAACGTCCGATATGTTGAACAACACATTGCCGAAAATGCCGAAAATAGGGGCAAATAATTTTCAACTTGAAATAAATAATGTATATTTGCAAGCTGAAAAACCGTAAAAAATTAGAAATTAAATATTAACAACTAAAACACAATGCAAAGTAAAGGTTTTATCAGGGTCATAACAGTCCTTTTGGTTCTGGTGTGCTTGTTCTACCTGTCTTTCTCTTTTGTCAACAACAGCATTGAGAAGGACGCCGAAGCCAGCGCTGCTAAGATTGCCGCTACCGAAGCTGCAAAGATGCACGCCGACAAGAACTCCGCAGCCTACAAGACATCCTATGACTCAATTTTCGACAAAGCGTATGCACGATACCTGAAGGATATCGCGCAGGAAAATGTGTACATGGGTTACACTTACAACGAAGTGAGAGAAAAACAAATCGGTCTCGGACTTGACTTGAAGGGCGGTATGACAGTCACTCTTCAAATCTCTGTCAGCGACATTGTACGTTCAAAAGCATCCAATCCGCAAGACGCGAAGCTCAACGAAGCACTCGCCTATGCTGAGGAACACGCTGAAAACGACTTCGTAGGCACTTTCTGCAACCGCTACCGCGAAATTGTTCCGGGTGCCCGCCTGTCACAGCTTTTCAGCAGCATGAGCGGCGTTAACCCCAACGCCAGAGACGGCGAGGTGGAGAGCATTCTCCGCACACGCACGAAAGATGAAGTTGCGAAGGCGCTCATCCTTCTCCGCGAGCGTATCGACCGCTTCGGTGTGATTGCTCCAAATATCAAGGAAATGCAACGCGAGGGTCAGATTCTTATGGAACTTCCGGGCGTTAAGGAGCCGGAACGTGTCTACAAGCTGATTCAAAGCTCTGCTAAACTTGAATTCTATTCTACTTACAACGTATCGGAAGTTGCCAACGCATTCCAGATGCTCAGCGCCGAACTCGCCAAGGGTGAGACTGCCGCTCCGGCTACAGAAGCTGCTCCGGCTGACTCTCTCCAGAACAATGCCGCAGTTCCGGCCGACACTCTCAAAGCAGAGAGCGCCGCTCCTGCAAAAGCAGAAGAAGCAACTGCCGCTAAGGCCGGTGAGCCTACTTTGGCTGACTTGCTCTGGAATCCGAACCAGACAATGACCATCACAATGAACACCAAGCAAGGTGAGGCTAAGGACGTACAAGTTCCGACTTCACAACGCGTAGGCGGTGCTTGTGTTGCTGTAGTGAACGAAGCAGATACAGCTGCTGTCAACCGCATGCTTGCTTCTGCTGAGGCTCAGCGCATCCTGCCGAGCGACTTGAAGTGCGCATGGTCAGTGAAGGGTGTCGACAAGAAGGGTCTCTTCTTCGAACTCGTTGCCCTCAAGACTGTCAACGGTGGTGCCGCAATGAGCGAAGCCGACATGATTGACGATGCAAGCACTGAATTCGACAAGTTCAGCGGTGCTTACAAGATTGACATGACAATGAAGACCGACGCTGCCATCAAGTGGGCGAAGGTAACCAGCGACAATATCGGTAAGCAAGTAGCTATCGTACTTGACAACCACGTATATTCTTACCCGACTGTCAACACAGTAATCGAGGGCGGACGCTCTGAAATCTCCGGTAACTTCACCGTAGAAGAAGCAACCGACCTTGTCAACGTGCTCAAGGGTGGTGGTATGTCAGCCCGCGTAAACATCATCGGTCACACTGAAATCGGTCCGTCACTCGGTCAGCAGGCTATCGAATCAGGTATCTGGTCATTCGTAATCGCCTTGGTTCTGTTGATGCTCTTCATGATTTCATTCTACGGATTCACTCCGGCGATGGTGGCTAACCTCTGCTTGATTTTCAACCTCTTCTTCACTCTCGGTATCCTCGCGTCATTCCAGGCCGTGCTGACACTGCCGGGTATCTGCGGTATCGTGCTTTCACTCGGTATGGCAGTCGACGCCAACGTGCTTATCTTCGAGCGTACGAAAGAAGAGCTCCGTGCAGGCAAGAACGTCAGAGCCGCACTTGCCGACGGTTACAAGAACGCATTCTCTGCAATCTTTGACTCCAACCTTACATCTGTCATCACAGCCATCATCCTTATGGTTTACGGTACAGGTTTGATCAAGGGATTCGCAACTACATTGCTCATCAGCATCATCTGCTCATTCTTCACAGCAGTATTCTTGTCAAGACTTATCTTCGAACGTCTCTTGAAGAACAACAAGCGTTCGTTTACGTTCACGACTTCATTCAGCCGCAACTTCTTGCAGGACACTAAGATTAACTTCCTTGGCCAACGCAAGAAAGCATCTGTCATCATCGCTGCTGTCACAGTCGTAATCATCGCTTCCTTCTTCGTTCGCGGCATCAACAAGGGTATCGACTTCTCCGGTGGTCGCAACTACGTTGTTCAATTCGACCACAGCGTGAAGACCAACGAAATCCAGTCTAAGCTCATGCCGCTCTTCGACGGTGCGTCACTCTCTGTCATCACAGTCGACAACGATACTCGCGTACGTATCTCAACCAACTACAAGACTGAAAGCAACGACAAGGGTATTGACGAAGAAGTAATGCAGAAGCTCTACACTGGCTTGAAGGACGAGCTCAACGGCATGCCGTATGAGAACTTCGACGTTAAGGACGAGCATCAGGGTGTGGTTTCTACTGAAATGGTAGGACCAAGTATCGCAAGCGATATGACAGAAGGCGCCATCTGGTCAGTGCTTATCTCACTGATTGCCATCGCGCTCTACATCCTGTTCCGCTTCCGCGACATCTCATTCTCTCTCGGTGCGCTCTGCTCACTGGCATTCACAGCATTCGCAATCATCGGTTTCTACTCGTTGTTCTGGGGCATCCTTCCGTTCTCAATGGAAATTGACCAACAGTTCATCGCAGCCATCCTGACGATTATCGGTTACGCAATCAACGATACCGTGGTTGTCTTCGACCGTGTATGCGAAATGATTGGCCTCTATCCGAAGCAAGACCGTGCAGAGGTAATCAACCACTCATTGAACTCTACGTTGACCCGTACAATCATGACATCAGCTACTACGGCTCTCGTATTGCTCTGTATCTTCATCCTCGGCGGTGAGACAATCCGTGGTTTCGTATTCGCAATGCTCTTCGGTGTAATCGTAGGTACATTGTCTACTATCTACATTGCAACTCCGGTAGCTTACTCTGTAATGCGCCGCAAAATCAAGAAGGCATAACACTCGAACGATTATTGAACAATAATCCATACAGACAACGCCTCGGCCCTCCGGCCGGGGCGTTGTTGTTTCTACCAGTGCCGGATAGTGTTAAAGGAAAACACTGCATAGGATTTTTTTTGTTAAAAAGTGAAAAGCCAAAAGGGAGGCTATTAAATACACTTAATTGTCACTTCTCACCCCGATTAGGGCTTTGAAAAGCCTTATTTTTTACGTAACTTTGAACATCAGCGGTTGAGAACCGCACCCCTTTCAATAAAAATACTCACCTATAAAAACGACTGACGAATGAGAAAACTTCTGACAATCCTTGCAATTATGCTGATTTCCATTTCCGCAACAGCCGCCAATACGGTTGAAAACAAAAATGAGAAAACAACAGGCGAAGAGATTGTCGAAAGTGCGATGAAATACATCGGTACTCCCTACCGCTCCGGTCGTATGAACCCCAAAAGCGGTTTTGACTGCTCAGGCTTCACGTCGTTTATCTTCAAGAAGCAAGACATCCTGCTTCCCCATTCTTCCCGCATGCAATACTCCACAGAGACAGCCATCAGCGACCGCAGCGAGCTGCAGAAAGGCGACCTCGTGTTCTTCTCCGGCTCCCGCGTATCAAGCCGCATCGGCCATGTAGGCATTGTAACAGATGTGGACAGCAACGGCAATTTCTCCTTCATCCACGCCAGTTGCTCATCAGGCGTAATCGTGTCATCATCGACCGAAGCCTACTATGCAAAACGCTACATCGGCGCCTGCCGCGTCATCGAAGCATAATCGCTTCCCCCTCTCCCGTCTTCCATCCAGCGAAAAAGCCCTGACAATCCACAGGAATTAAAATATATTTCGTACCTTTGCGCATATATTTTAACAAATTTGGAAGAATGGAAAGAAAAGTAAGAGTACGCTTTGCGCCGTCACCTACAGGACCGCTCCACATCGGAGGCGTCCGTACAGCTTTGTTCAACTATCTTTTTGCCCGTCGCCACGGCGGAGACATCATCCTGAGAATTGAAGACACCGACTCCAACCGTTTTGTTCCGGGTGCTGAGGATTATATCAACGAAGCATTCGCATGGCTTGGCATCAAGTTTGACGAAGGCGTGCGCGAAGGTGGAAACTACGGACCTTACCGCCAGTCTGAACGCCGCGACATCTACCGCCAATACGTCAAACAGCTGCTCGACAACGGAAAGGCATACATCGCCTTTGATACCCCGGAGGAGCTGGAGGCAAAGCGCGCCGAGATTGCCAACTTCCAATACGACGCGAAGACACGCGGCATGATGCGCAACTCGCTTACAATGAGCGCAGACGAAGTGAAGCAACGCATCGACAACGGAGAGAAATACGTAGTGCGCTTCCTCATTGAGCCGAACCACGACGTAACAGTCAACGACCTTGTCAGAGGCAAGGTGGTAATCAACTCTTCCATCCTCGACGACAAGGTGCTTTACAAATCAGCCGACGACCTTCCAACCTATCACCTTGCCAACATCGTAGACGACCACCTGATGGAGGTTACTCATGTAATCCGCGGTGAGGAATGGCTGCCGTCAGCACCGCTCCACGTGCTTCTCTACGAAGCATTCGGATGGGCCGACACGATGCCGGAATTCGTCCACCTGCCGCTGTTGCTCAAGCCGGACGGCAAGGGCAAGCTCAGCAAGCGCGATGGTGACCGCCTCGGCTTCCCTGTATTCCCGCTCGAATGGCACGACCCGAAATCGGGTGACGTAGCGTCAGGCTACCGCGAGTCAGGCTATCTGCCTCAGGCTGTAATCAACTTCCTCGCTCTTCTCGGCTGGAATCCGGGCAACGACCAGGAAATTCTCTCCATGGACGAGCTGATTTCACTCTTCTCGTTCGAGCATTGCTCAAAGAGCGGTGCCAAATTCGACTTTGAGAAAGGCAAATGGTTCAACCACAAATATCTGCAGGAAATGAGCGACGAAGCTCTCGCCCAACTTTATCTGCCTATCCTCGAGGAGAAAGGCATAAAGTGTGACGACATGGCGAAACTCTCCCGCATCGTTTCCCTCGTCAAAGGCCGCATCAACTTCGTGAAGGACCTTTGGGAACAATCCAAGTTCTTCTTCGAGGCTCCGACCACTTATGCGGAAAAAGACGTGCGCAAACGCTGGAAAGACGGTATGCCTGAACTGATGGAGGCGCTCATCGGCGTACTCGAAGGCATCGAGGACTTCACTTCAGTACCTTCTGAGGAAATCGTCCTCAACTGGATTACCACCAACGGATACCATATGGGTAACGTCATGAATGCGTTCCGCCTTACTGTCGTAGGCGAATGCAAGGGACCTCACATGTTTGACATCACGGAAATCCTCGGCAAGGAGGAGACTATCCGCCGCATCCGTACCGGTATCGCCAACATCAAACTGCCGGAATAATATCCATACTGCATAAAACTGACGACTTGTGCCTTTTTCTCACCGGCACAAGTCGTTACAATTTAATGACTGATACGAAATGAATTTTCTCTACAATACGGGTATTTCGCTCTATTCGGCAGCCGTGGCCATCGCCTCGCTGCGCAATCGGAAAGCAAGGCTGATGAAAGAAGGCCAGGCGCGGACTTTTGAAGTGCTTGAAAAGGAGGTGCAACCCGGCTGTAAATACATCTGGCTGCACGTTTCCTCGCTCGGCGAGTTCGAGCAGGGACGGCCTCTGATAGAAATGATTAAGAAGAACACGCCCGACAAGAAAATCCTGCTCACCTTCTTCTCTCCGTCAGGCTACGAGGTATGCAAGAACTACCAGCTTGCCGACGTAATCTGCTATCTGCCATTCGACAAGCCCGGCAAGGTACGCCGTTTTCTCGATGCTGTCGATGTGGAGAAAGCCATCTTCGTAAAATACGAATTCTGGGGCAACTATCTGCAGGAACTGAAGCGCCGCAACATCCCGACCTACATCATTTCCTCGATTTTCCGCCCTACGCAGATTTTCTTCAAGCCCTACGGCGGCATGTTCCGCAAAATGCTCCGCTGCTACGACCACCTGTTCGTTCAGGACCAGGAATCAGTCGACCTGCTGGCCTCGGTAGGCGTTACCAACGTGACGATTGCCGGCGACACCCGCTTTGACCGTGTGGCCGACATCCTCAACAACAAAGTTGACCTCCCGATTATCGAATCGTTCGCGCGCGGCTCGTTCACGCTCTTCGCAGGCAGCTCCTGGCAGCCCGACGAGGAATTCATCATTCCGTTCTTCAACAGTCATCCGGAAATGAAACTCGTGCTCGCTCCTCACGAACTCGGCAAGGAACGCGTGGAAGCCCTCTGTGCGAAACTGCAGCGACCCACCGTACTCTATACGGAAACAACGCCCGAGAAGGCGGCGAAGGCCGACTGCCTCATCATCAACTGCTTCGGTATCCTCTCCCGCAGCTACCGTTTTGCCACGGCGGCCTATGTGGGCGGCGGATTCGGTGTCGGCATCCACAACATCAACGAGGCAGCCGTCTACGGTATCCCTGTGCTGTTCGGCCCCAACTACAAGAAATTCAAGGAAGCCCGCGACCTCATCAAGCTGGAAGGAGCCTTCTCCGTGGCCGATGGCGAAGCTTTCAACCGGAAGATGGAGCAACTGCTCACCGACGGTGAATACCTTGCCCAACACGGCAAAATCGCAGGCCATTACATCACGCGCAATCTCGGCGCAACGGAGAAAATCTACAACCTGATTTTCAAATAAAATCATCCAATTCTCATATAAGCCAAAGGGCATCACGTTTGCGCGTGATGCCCTTTCTTTGATTTTAAATGAGTCTTACCTTTTAGAATTTCTCAAATACAGACTTATCAAGTGCCGGAGAGAATTCATACAGATTCAGGTCCCGGAGATAGCCATAGTCGGATATAAACTCACGATACTGCTTGCCCAGTTCTTCCGCAATCGAATAGATGCCACCCAGTGTCTCCTTCTGGAAATCGGCAGGCGGATACCATTCCACCTCACGCTTCTGCGCTTTCTTCATCCGTACCCCCTCAAAGATATCAGCCTCGAGGCCTTTCTTAACACCCCATGCCATGAGTCCGCGGAAATGTTCATAGAAGTGAGGAGTGTTGCTTGGCAGCCAACCTCTTGTCGGAGAATAGCGTTCAAGCAGACCGAGCGTAAACTCTCCCGTCGACGGGTCAATGTCGCGCATTTCAATGCGGTAGTAGGCCGGAGTGACCGAGAAGTCATTGAACCCCTCAAACCGTACCACGAAATTGGCAAATGCCGTATTCAGCATGTCGAGCGTTGCATCAGAACTTCCTGTTGATAGCACCGTCATGTTGGCCACCAGCTGTGCGCCTCCCTCCATCATCAGATAACGCTTGCCGCCCTCCGTTTTCGTCCCTTTTACGTTGAATGGACAGAAGAACGTATTATAGACCGAGGCCAACTCCTCCGCACCGGCAGCATTCTCCGGCAAAACGTTGTGAATAGTGTGTTTCGGGTCGACCATCGGCGCAAACACACCGCAGGATTCCGATTTGTACGGAGTCTCCACCTTGCCCGTCTCGAAATAAATCGGGAATTCTCCTACGAGAGAGCCGTCGAGGCCGACAATCTTCCATTCTCCCACAAAGGCTCCGCCATTAAGATTCTTATCATCAGGTTCCGACTTCTGACCGAAATTGACCGTAACCGTACCCGAACCCCGCACGACAAATTTCAACGGATGCTCTGTTGCCATTCCTAAAGAAGATGCCTCCGTTCCAACAAAGAACCAATCCGTATTCGCCTTTCCGCTGACGTAAACCGTATCACCATACTCGTATTTACCGGAACCGCTCACCGTTCCGCCTTCTGCCGGGAACGGAACAACGGCGATATCATAGATTGCCGGCTTGACAATCGGGCCGATGGGAGCAGGGTCGGTTTTCTTCGATGAGCTACTGTCGAAAATAACCAGATACTCACCCTCTGCGTTCAGCACACCCAACACGTCACGCTTCTTCTCCTTTTCAGGATAAACCGTATAGGCTTTGGCGAATCCCTCGTCGGAAACCATACCGAGCTTATTGCCGTCCTCCTTCGGCATACGGAGCAGAAGGTCACCCTTGAATGTATAGAGGTAACGGCCTCCAACCGTTGCCAAATCGTTGGAATTGAACGAGAACTTATCCTGCGGAAGGAACACGCCGTTGCGTCCCAACAATCTGACAATCTTAAAATTGCGGTCGACGACACACATATAGTCTCCCTCGTTGGTAGCATAATTGACGAAGGCATAGCCTTTATGGAACGGCTTTCCGCCCGGATATTTGGCAAGTTGCGTTCCTTCTACGTCATGGTAGGTCACCTCGAGCTCATATTTGCTGAATATGCCGGAATCAAGGTTCCCGTATTTCTCCGCATAATAGAGCGTAGGCACGCTCGGAAGCGTTGATACAGTTTTTCCCTCCGTGTCGATAAACTCTGTCTTGTCACCTGCGGAAATAACCAGCGCATAGCCGCCGCTGAAATCCCGGACCTCCTTATATTTCGGCTCGATTACAATCTTGCCGCTTCCGTCGATATAGCCCCACAACCCTGTCTCATAGTTCAGGTAGGCACGGCGGTTGTCGCGGAGGTAGCGACAATTGTTTTTCACTGTCATCGGGCCCTTCATGCCAAACTTGTACGGCTGGTTAAGATGAGGATAGACGTTATCTCCCTTTGTATTGATGTATTTCATCATAATCTTGCTCCCGACATGCTCTTCAACAAGAGCCAAGCCGTCGTAGAACTGCGAGACAGACCGATAATCAACCGACAAATCCTTCGCATAGCCATCGGCATAGATGATGGCATGGGTGGTTTTCGGCTTCATTTTCCGCGGATATTTCACGACGGCCGCTCCGCTGTTAAAGCGAGGCATCTCTACTCCGCTTTCCCACATTGCCGGAAAAACACACTCTCCCTCCACCGAATAAAAACTATAGAAGTTCTTATACGGGTCAATCGATTTATTCTTTTCCAGAATAGAGAAAATACCCTCATACACATCAGACAGACTGTTGTAAATCACATCTTTATTGATAACCACTGTCGAATCCGTAACAAACGGCACGGGCGCCACTTCGCTTACGTCAACCGGCATACCGGTTGACGAGATTTCCCCAACTGCCGGTTGTTGCGTTTTCTCACTCGTTGCGGAAGGATTTGCCGGTTTGCCGGTCTCTGCCGGAGCCGTAATTTCCGACAGCACCTCAGCGGCTTCCTTAAGACCGTTCAACAACCCCTTCAATTTCTGCGCGCTGACATTCCCTGCCAGCAGCGGCATACACAAAAAAATTAGAAACAGTTTTCTCATACAAACACACATTTAGTATTATTATAAATATTTCAAACCCTCAATACGACCAATCCCCTTGCTATCTAAGGTTAATCATTCGCTAATAGGCCCAATATAAGGACAAAATAACATTCTGCAAAATTTCGCATATAGATAAATTCTTATGTCAATGCATTTTATTCAAATCCCTACCTCTAAAATTGAAAATTATTTCAGCCAAAATTCGTTGTTCCACCGCAAAAAATGCTTACTTTGCAAAAAATACAGACTATCCTATAACTGCCTTTGAATATTACTATCTAACCTATCCATAAGATATGAGACATTCTAAATTTACAGCAGGAGCAGTGCTTTTCTCCGCCTTATGCCTTTCAAGCTGCGGAAACACCGACGTGGTCAACATAGAAGCCCTGCCTTTCAAAGCCGACTCTGACGACAGATGGGGACTTATCGACTGGGACGGCAACATCATCATTGAGGACGAATTCAAGGACAGACCGTCATGCGTAAAAGAAGGCCGGTTCTATGTCAAGAATTCCGACGGCGAATATGAATTCTATATCGCCGACAAGGAGCTCCAGCAAATCGGAGAAACCTATGTCGACGCGGCTCATTTCAACGAGGGGCTTGCTCCTACCGTAAAAAAGAACGAGCATATCAAATATATCAATACCGACGGAAAAACTGCCTTTGAGCTGACAACCACCAACGACGGGAAGGAAATCACGCAGGCTTACGAATTTTCCGAAGGCCGTGCCTTGTTTTATACCGAGGACAATAAATACGGTTTCATCAACACAAAAGGAGAAATTGTAATTCCGGCAAAATACAACTTTGCCCAGTCATTTGTCGACGGATATGCCATTGTAGCCACGGTGGAATCGGACGACAAGAAAGGAGAGGTAATCAAAACATTCCTTATTGACAAGGATGGGAAAGTACGCCTCACCGTCAGTGACAAAATGCAGATTATGGGAATTCCTCAAAACGGAAAAATACCGTTCTACTACAACAAGGATGAAGAGAAAGGAGAACGTGCAATCGGCTTCATCGACTTTGACGGCAATGTTGTGATGGAACCCAACAAGAAATTCATAACCGCTCAGCCTTTCTTTTTCGGATATTCCACCGTTGCCAACAGTGATTACGAATTTGGCCTGATTGACGAGGATGGCAAGATTGTCATCCGACCCAAATACCAGAGCATTTATCAGCTGGACAGCGACTGCTTCCTCTACAGAGACGATAACGAATGGGGCATCATGAATTACGACGGTGAAATCATCCTCAGACCTGATTACCCGGAAGTAATCACTTTCCAAGGCATGGACCACATCTTTGCCTATGACGGTGACAGCTGGAGCATCATCGACAAGAAAGGAGAGGAAATCAGCAAGGACAGCTACGATGTTATCGAAGTTGGCATTGACAAGACCTACGTCGAGAGCGACTTTGTCGATATGGCGGCAGAAGTGAAGAAAGCCATGTCCATCATTTCCGACAAAGGCTTCGACAAAGCTACCTTCTCCATTACACCCGAACGGATGGCACAGCTCTACGGCCAGTCAGCCGACGAACTGTCATACACCTACAATATCTCGTCCGACATCTCATTAGGCCGTAACCTCAACGCCACGATTCTGGCCGAGTATCCGGTCAGCATCACTGAGCCGGTCTATGAGGAAGTTGTCGAGCAGGGCTATTATGGAAACTATACCACTAACCGTCTGGCCGGTTACCGATTCCGCGACATGACTAACCAATATCTCTCACTGAGCCTGTCGCCAACCAACAAATTGGCTTACAAATCGCAAGAGTTTTTCGACGAACTCAATAAGGCCTTGGTGAAAGCAGGTTACAAGGAAATATCGGAATCAGAATCCGGAATAGACCCCTACACTACCACCGATGGAATGAAATTCTATAAAAAAGGACAAATACGGCTCAGCATCCATCTCGAATATGAGAATATCATACTAAGAGCCTATGCCCAATAAGAGCATCGCTCCCACTTACAACGTTGCCCTTGTGCCTTATTTCTGGCACAAGGGCAACGTTTTTTCTAACAGAATTTTAAAAACAACAACCAATATTTTGTTAACTAAAATAAATTTCATACCTTGCACATTGAAAATTCAGACTAAAGCGAAATTGATTATATCATCCAATCATTTTAATTAATAACAAATTGTCAAAATGAAAAACTACAAATTGCCATTAGCAACCATGTTGCTATCGCTTGCCATCACCAGTTGTGGCGGTCCAAGTTCATCTGAAATTGAAGCAGTTCCGTTTAAAGCCGACGAAGATGACCGCTGGGGAATTATAGACTGGGAAGGGAACGTGATTATCGAAGACGAGTTTGACGAGACTCCCTCTGTCGTACGCGAAGGTTTGTTCTACATCAAGAACAAGGACGGAGAGTATGAGTTCTACACCGCCGACAAGGAATTCAAGCAAGTCGGTGAAACCTACAAGGAAGTGGCTCACTTCAACAACGGATTGGCACCTGTCGTAAAGAAAAACGAGCGTATCAAGTTCATCAACACCGACGGCGAGGTACAATTTGAGCTGACTCAGCACGAAGGAAAGGAAATCGTCCAAGCCAATCGCTTCTCAGATGGACGTGCCATCATCATTAATGAAGAAGAGAAATACGGTTTTATCAACACAGATGGCGAAGTCATTTTAGCACCAAAGTACTACAGTCTGCTGGATTTTAAAAACGGCTATACCATTGCCATAGAAAAAGGCAAAGACCTAAATTCACTCAAATCATACATTCTTGACACAAATGGAGAAGTATGCCTTGCTGTAGATGACAAGATGCTTGTTCTCGATTATCCGGGCGAGGACGGGCTGATTCCATTCTTCTATGTAAAAGATGCTGAAAAAAATGAACCGGCATTGGGTTACATTGATATGGATGGAGAGATTGTTATCCAACCCAACAAGAAATTCGAATCCGGCTCATCCTTCCAATATGGCTATGCCATTGTTAAAGACGGAAGCGACTACGGTATCATCGACAAGAACGGCGAAACCATAATCCGTCCGAAATATGATGAAATCGTATTGTTCAAAGATAAATTCCTTTTCAAGGACGAACGCAAATGGGGTGTTATGAACTATGAAGGCGAGACTCTCGTCGATAACGACTACATCCAACTTCTTGCCGAGCCAAGCCGCAACACTATGTTCGCTTATAGCGATGACGGCTCTTGGACAATCATCGACAACGAAGGCAAGGAAATCAATAAGGAAAGTTACGACAAAATCTACAAAAATGAATATGAACCATATTCTGTCCAAAGCGACTTTGTCGATATTGTAGCAGAGGCTCAGAAAGCAGCTGCTTTTATCACTGATAAAGGTTTCGGTAAGCTGACCTTCAACATGACTCCTGCCCAGGCTGCCGCCATCAACAAATTTGAACCAAACCAATTTGTATACCGCGATCAGATTCCGTTGATGCTTGAAGCTGACCGCAATCTTGAAATAACAGCAAGAGCCAACTATGGAGAAAGCGTTGCCGAAGCCAACTATGGCACCTATGCCAGCGACATTACCTACCAATTCCGTAATTTACCATGTAAATATCTGAGCCTCGAGATCAGCGTAATCAACAGACTGAGCACCAAAGATACCGAATTCTTCACTGAGCTCAACAATGCTGTTGCAAAGGCCGGTTTCAAGGCAATTACTCCGGATAATTTCAAATACAAAGACAGATTCTCTGAGGTGAAATACTATCAGAAAGGCAATCTGAAAATCAGTGTAGGTACGGTTTACGACAATATCTACGTCTACGGCTACATTGACAAATAATCTTTTTATCTCATAATCTACTTTTGAGAGGCAGTACCGTCAATTCCGGTCTGCCTCTCTTATTTTACAACCGTCGGTTCCGAATGTTTTTTGAGCAGTAAAGAAGTACAAAAAGTTTTTTGCGGAATAAAGGAAATACGTTACTTTTGCATCCGAATTTATAAAGGAATTGTTTTAGGTCGTTACAACTAATTTTTATACTGTTCACTGAAAAAGATTTTGTAAAATGCTATTGCAACTCGGTGTAATCTTCGTGTTTCTGGCAATCGGCGAACTCATCGTATGGCTCACCGGCGTCAAATTGCCTTCGAGCATCATCGGAATGCTCATGCTCACCCTTGCCTTGCAGCTGAAATGGGTGAAACTCCGCCATGTAGAGAACGTTTCCAACTTTCTCGTCCGCAATCTCGGCTTCTTCTTTATCCCGCCGGGCGTTGCCTTGATGCTTCACCTCGACCTGATTAAGGCACAACTCGTTCCTATCGTCGTCGCCTCAGCCGTAAGTACGGTTGTCGTTATCATTGTTACCGGCTGGATTCATCAACTTGTCAGAAAATATCAACATGGAATACATCAGTAATCCCTACTTTCTTCTCGCGCTGACATTCGGCATTTATGCCGTAGCGCAACTCATACAGCGCCGCACGCACAGCTCGCTGTTCAACCCGATTCTTGTGACCATCGCCCTCATCATCGTCTTCCTGATGGTCAACGACATACCCTATGCCACCTATCAGCAATACGGTCAATATATTGATTTCTGGCTGAAACCGGCAGTTGTGGCCTTAGGTGTGCCACTCTACAAGCAGTTGTCCACCGTCAGAAAACAACTTCTGCCCATCCTGCTCTCCGCGCTCGGAGGCTGCGTAGCGGGCATCATCTCCGTTGTCTTCGTGGCCGACTGGTGCGGCGCCACACGCGAGATTGTCATGTCGCTTGCCGCCAAATCCGTTACCACTCCGATAGCCATGGAGGTAACCGATGCTCTGGGCGGTATACCGTCGCTGACGGCAGCCGTCGTAGTGAGCGTAGGTATCTTCGGCGGTATCATCGGCTTCGGCGTAATGCGCTGGTCACACGTCAACAGCCCTATGGCACAAGGACTTTCCTTAGGAGCGGCAGCTCATGCCGTCGGCACTTCCCGCGCCATCGGTGTCAGCGACCGCTACGGAGCGTTTGCCAGCCTTGGACTCACGCTCAACGGCATCTTCACCGCCCTCCTTACGCCATGGATTCTGCGCATGGTCGGCTACTTCTAATGCCGTAGCTCCATCCGGGTCCTCCATTTTCAAGCATTCCCTATTTGCGTATATGGTCTGAAATCATTAGATTTGGACACTGAATCAATCGACACATGAACGTTTTTTCTGACATCATACACGCCATGTACCCCGTCTCCGACGAGTCAATCGGGAAACTGTGGGCTCATGCAGAAATCATCACATTACAAAAAGGGGAATTTCTGATTAAAGACGGAACTGTCAACCGCAACCTGTACCTCATCAAAAGCGGGCTGCTCCGTTCGTTCCACCTTGAAGGCGACCGGGAAGATACCCTATGGTTCGCGACCGACGGCGATGCAGTAGCCTCCATGCACTCCATCTTCGCCAAAAGTCCGGCTATCGCCGACATTATCGCACTCACAGAGACAACTCTCTTCCAAATTCCCTGGACAACCCTTGAAACGCTGTATGAGCAATGCCACGACCTCGCCAACTGGGGACGGAGAATTGCCGAAGAAGAATTGTACTGCCTCGAACGCCGCTACCGCATTCTTGGCACAGGCGATGCCTACAGCCGCTTCCGGGCATTCATGAACCTGCGTCCCAACAGTTTCATCCGCGAAATTCCATTGAAAGACATTGCCTCCTATCTCGGCATGACCCCGCAGACGCTGAGCAAACTGCGTGCCCGATATGCCGCCGAAAAATGATTTCTTAATCTATGTTAAGTGGATTCCCTGAATTTTACGCTATTTTTGTGGATAAACTATTGGAATTCTAACACTAAAACCTAAAAATATTATGAAAAATCTACTCCGTATCACTTTAATGAGCCTGCTCATCGCGCTCCCGGCTCTGGCACAGAATATGCACAAGACAAGCATCAACCTGCCGACAGCCGCGGAGGAAAATACCGAAATGTACTGGTATCAGGTTTCCGGCGACGACATCTTAGGAGGCGTAGGCCCCGCCTGGTATGACTACCCCATCCGTGTGTTTGTAAAGCTGCCCCAGGAACGCTGCCAGCAGCTGAACGACATGACCATCGAGGAAATAGGCATCGGACTCGGCGCTGAAATCGGAAAGGATTACAAACTGATTATCACTTCCGACCCTGCTTCCGAAAACGTTCTTCTTACGCAAGAGTTCACCCCCGAACAGAACGATACGCTCGCATGGAAAAACATCCAACTCGATACTCCGCTAAAAATTGACGGCGAGAGCGACCTCTACATCGGCGCACAGTGCATTCCGGAGGAAAGCAACTACTATTTTCTGCTCTTCGGTGTGGATATGGAATATGCCGACTTCCGCAATGACCGCAACGCTGTCTACGTATGGAACACCGTCAACAATCAATGGGAGAAAATCCATGACTATCCCTACAACCCGTGCATCCGCGTAGGTATCTCCGGAGAGGAACTGCCACACAACGACCTTGCCGTATTCAGCTGCTCGGCTCCGCAATACATCATGACCAATGAGGAGTTTACCGCAACCGTGACAGTCAAGAATCAAGGTATGGAACCTGTCACCAACATGAACGTTTCCTACAAATTCGGAACTATCGAGAAGACTATTACCCTTTCCGATATCGACTTGGCCCCGCAACAGCTCCATGAGTTCTCCATCGAGGGTCTCCAGACCGCCGAGACAGGCTATCAGCCCATCAGCATCACGGTGGAGGAAAACGGCAAAACCGACTTCACTACGGAAGATAACACGAAGTCGTTCAACCTCTTCATCGCCGACAAGGGTTACGACCGCACCGTACTTCTCGACGAAATTGTCTACGACACCAGCACCGACCTCAGCGCATTCCACCAGGAAATCGAAAACACACTGAAAGACCGCGGTCTGGCCGACAAGGTTGCATGGGTTCAGCATCACGCCAATGACGAATACTCCCTGAACGGGGACAAGACCTCTTTCTTCTTCGACCGCAACTACAATGAGTTCTATCCGGCATTCATGGTCGACCACCGCAATTTCAGCGATTCGGGCGCGACTATTCCTAACGGCGACAACTCCATGCCGTCACCGACTCCTTTCTTCCTATATTCCGACGGTAATGTTTTCGACTATATCGAAGAAAGTCTGGCCATCCCGACATTCATCAACTGCTATTTCGAAAAGACAGGAGAGGAAACCACAGGAGAAGAAACAACCTACACGTTCAAGCTCCATATCGAGCAGATGGCCGAAGGTACGATTCCAAATCTACGCTACATCACTCTGCTGACAGAGGATAAGGATGAGAACTGGAAAAATGTTCCAGCTGAATTCTACGGAGGCTATGCCGACTCATGGGGTACAGACCTTACGCTAACAGAGCCATACGTGAGCGAGGAAATAACCGTCACTATCCCGAGAGGACAGGAAAGCCGCTACAAGCTCATCGGATATGTCAACGACCTCTCCAGCGACAAGAACGCGATGATTGTCCACAACGCTACGGTCTATCCGTTGACAGGCTATTCCTCTGCAGAGCTCATCCGCACTCCGCTCAAGGCCTTTGCCGACAACAACCGCATCATCGTCTCTGCCGAGGCTGAGAACGTCAGCGTCTTCAATCTCTACGGAGTCTGCATCTTCAACGGCACTCCTGCAGCACTGGCAGGCACAACGTTCGAATCCGGCATCTATGTAGTCAAAGCGACAGCCGACGGCGAAACACTAACCGCCAAGGTATGCATCCGCTAATCATCTGAAACGACCACTATAATCAACAACAGAGGGGCAGCGCCGCGTGGCGCTGCCCCTCTACCTTTTGGAAATCTATCTATAATTTGCGAAACATTCCCCGGGGAACAAGTTTGTTGACTCCGTAGGCCAGCAGGAAATAAACCGCCGTAAGCACCCACAGCATCTGATACTCGCCCGCCACCTCCGAAAGGACAGCGCCGTTGGAATTGATGCGTACGAATGCAGGAACCGCCCACGAAGAAGGAGTGCAGGCACTCATCACCCTAATCCAAGCCGGCATGTCATAAACCGGCCATACCAGTCCGGAAAGGAACAGGAAGATAATGGAAGTGAACACAATGACCAGGAACGAAGTCTCACGCTCACTGACAAACACCTGCAATACCATGCCCAGAAATACAGTAGACAGGATGAACGGGAGCACGAGCTGAAGAATGTCGCCCAAACCGCCCAACTGCGGGTAACTGAACATATAAGGCACCAGCAACAGCAGGAACACCATCGGAAGAATATACAGACACAGATAAGTGACAGCCTTACCCAGCATAATGGCAACCGGCCCGGCATTCAGCGACGACAGCGGATTGCGTCCTCCGAGCATGCGCCGACGCTCGTTCATGCCACCTCCCATCATGCACACCGACAGTAAGAGTGTCTGTTGCACAATCATTACAAGAATTCCGGGCAACAGGAACGTACCGAAACCCTGTTCCGGGTTACCCACCGGATAATAGTAGCTGGCCACGGTGGTCGGTATCTTAGGACCGTCGGCACCCAGACGGCTGAGCGCCTCCACCTGCACCTTCGAACCGAGGTCAAGAGTGGCATCCGTCAGCGACACGAGTTGCGATTTATAACGAATCATCAACGACATATCCATGAATAATGTCACCGTCGCCGATTCACCCCGCTCAATTGTCTTGGAAAAGTCACGGTCGATATAAACGATACCATAGGCCTTCTTCTCAGCCACCATCGCCTTCGCCTCCTCCATATCGGCGGCATAACCGGCCACCATTCCGGCTTCCGAACCGTCGATGAGGCGGCCGAGCTCACGGCTGAGCGCAGAGCGGTCTTCATCGACAATGACCATCGGCACGTCGCGCGACACCTCCGTATTGTAAATCAGCGCATAGACAATCGGATAGAGCAGTGGGACAAGGAAAAGGAAAATTAGGATTCCCTTATCCTTCATCGCACACTTGAACTCGAAGACTGCCGCCCGATATGCGCCTGCAAAAAAATCTTTTATCTTATTCATCGTCTTTTCGGTTTAAGGAATGTAGACCGGCTTCAACATATTCCGTCGCAGATTGCCCACTACCGTAAACGGCAGCAAAAGGAACACAAGGAGCGCGATATAGTAGAAGCGTGAGTAGAACAGCGGCAGACCGTTCAGCGCCTGGTCCACATAAATCAGGAAATAATAGCGTGCCGGCAGGATATAGGAGAAAATTCCAATACTGCCATACATTTCCTCCACCGGGAAGGAGAAACCTCCGACAGAGAAGGTAAGCATGCCGACCAGCGAGCAAATACTGAGCGCCAGACGGAGATTCGGAACGACCCCTGCCACAAATACGGCAAACGCCTGATTGGCCATCACATAAAGCAGCATCGTCAGCACCATCTGCCATCCGCTGCATGCCAGCGGATAATGAAGATAACCGAACAGGTAGGCCTGCATCAGCGACCCTACCGCAGTGAAGACAAGCGTATAGGGCAACAGCTTGCCCAGCAGCGCCATCGTCATCGACCCGCGAGCCGATGCCAGCCATTGCGGAGAAGTGTGGAGCTTCGTTTCCTGACAGATACTGAACACCGTTACCGTAAGGATAATCAGAGCGAGCAACGTAGGAAGAAACGAGTTGAGCAGATACACACCGTAATTCGTCTGCGGGTTATGCAGAGGATTGGTCTGCAACTTGACCGGCTGCAACAGGGCCTGCGCCTGAGTGTCGGACATCGTGCCCGAGGAGACAAGATAGTTCTTCACCACCGCTCCGGATGCCAGCACTGAATTCGTCTTCAGGTTTCGGAACAGCAACGAGCCGGGCACCAGATAGGCACTGTTGGTATAATAGGTAATCTGAGGCTGATGGCCCGACATGATGTCCCGCGTAAAATGGCGGGGAATAACATAGTAGCCATACGTTTTCCCTTCCCTCACCAACTTCATCGCCTCGGCGTCGCTCCTGGGCTCCGCCACGACACGGACTTCCTTGGAGGAGGCTATCTGTCGCACCAGCGCACGGGTTACCTCCGTATCGTCAAGGTTGACAATCGCCACCGGAATATGCTCCGGCAAGCCATTGCGCATCACCTGTGTCAGAAACAATGTAGTGAACAAGGGAATGAAAACCATTGCAAACATGACAACGCGACGCGACATAATCTGCCGCACTTCACGCCTGACGGTTCTTATAAATCCGGTTTCCATCATAATCGACTACCCTTATTTCATGATGACCGACATGCCCGGACGCAAATCTGCCACCGGCTGTACCGGCTTCAGACGCACCTCAAACGTGCGGACATCATATTCGCCTGTCACTTTCGTGGCACGCCACACGGCATAGTCGCCCATGTCCTTGATATAGTAAACCTTAGCCTTTACATTATCCAATCCGAGAGCCGGAATTTCGAGAGTCACCTCCGAACCCGACTTCAGGTCTTTCAACGCCATTTCTCTGACATTGAACACAAACCAGCGGTCCTCTGCCTTGAGAATGTTCATAATCGGCGTACCTGTTGAAACCAACTCACCTTCATTCGGGAAAATGTCGGCTACCTCACCGTCGCATTGTGCCAGAAGATATTGGTCCTGAAGAATGGATTCCACCTCCTGAACAGTGCCACGGGCAGCGGCAGCCATCGCCGATGCCGCCATCTTATCCTCTACCTGTGCGCCTTCCTTGGCCAACTCATACTGTGAGCGGGCTGCACTCTCCTGTGCTACGGCCGCATCATAGGCAGCTTTCGCCTCATCACGCTTCTGGGCAGACACTACGTTCTGCTTGAACAGCGACTCCATGCGGTCGTAGGTCTTCTTGTGAATGTCGAGTGAAGCCTTTGCCTGTTGCCAAAGGTCATAGGCAGAAGCAATCACCTGCTTACGCGCGCCGGCTTCAGCCTTGGCTTTCTGTGCGTTGGCCGCATCCTGCATGGCAAGTGCCTGTGCCAGTTTCGCATCAAGCGTTGCCGACTCAATCTTGACAAGAGTATCGCCGGCATGCACCATCTGGCCTTCCTGCACATAGAACTTAGCCACACGGCCCGGCATCAGACCGGAAACACGCACCGACGTGCCTTCCACCTGACCCTGAACCACCTGTTTCGGAGTGTTGACAGAATAGAAGCCGATAATCGCCAGCACGATTACGGCGGCAATCACAGCCGCTATGGCCAGAAACATATTACGTTCTTTCGTTTTTACCAACTGTTCGTTGTCGGGAGTATAACTCATATTTTCCATATTGATAGATAGTTTTTTATTACAGAAGAAGTTGATTAATAAGACAATGTGCCTGTCACTTTCGACAGGTAGACGTCGCAAAGCTGTGCGTCAATGCCGGCGTCGATGTATTGGGAATTAGCCTTGAGCCATGCCGTCTGGGCAGCCATTACGTTGTCGAGCGTCATGACGCCTTCCGCATAGCCCACCTGTGCCTGACGGAGGTTCTCCTCAGCCTTGGCAAGGCTCGATTCTGTCATGTAGAGAGTCTTCTGCGCCTCCTGGGTCTTATAAAGCGCCTGGTTCACCTGCAGCTCGACTTTCTCTTTCGCATCACTGAGCTCCAGCTCCTTCACGATGCGCTCACTCTTGGCCGCACGGTATTTGTTATAGTTTCCACCCCAGTGGAACAAAGGCACACGCAGCATGGCTCCGACACTGAACATTCCTTTCACACTCTTGTCGAATCCGTTAAAGATGTTAGGATTGGAGAAGCTGTAAGCACCGGTAAGCGCAAGTTGCGGCATCATGTCGGCACGCGCCACGTTCTGTTTCTGCTCATAGACCTTTACCGCCAACTCCAGACTCTTGATGTCGGAACGGCTTTCGTAGACCTCGTTCATATCCACGGAACGGGCAGCCAACTGATGGAAATTCTTCTCGGCATTAACCTCATCGGCCAACACGTACGGCTGGTCGACTGGCATGCCGCAAAGCTGTGCGAGCAGCATCCGCGACAACGAAAGACCGTTGTCCACCTTTATCAAATCAATATTGGCTTCGTTGATTTTCACCTCCACGGTAAGCAAATCCGACTTGGTCGCCACACCTTCGGCTACCATTGCCGTTACGTTACGCTTCAGCGTATCGAGCAACTCGATGTAGCTTTCTGCCAGTTTCTTCTTCTCGCCCAGCGATACCACCTGCCAGTAAGCGGCATCCACCGAATAAATCACCTCTTTCGAAGCATTGTCGAGCATTTTACCGGCCAATTGCTTTCCATAGTCGGCCATCTTGTTGAGCGCCATAATCTTACCACCCATAAACAGAGGCTGTGTGAGCGTCACGGCTCCGGCAAATACGTTCTTAATATCGAAAGTCATGGCCTCCTTCGGAATGACAGCCACCTGCGAAGGGATAACATTTCCGTCAGGAGTCAGCACGGGAGTTCCATCCGGCTTCTTGACGATGTTGTACTCAAAAGAACCGGTCGCCGGATTGAACGACTGGGTAGGCAGCATCTGGTCGCCGGAAAGCAGAGAGATGTCCTTCTGGTTATACATATACATACCGGTAAAATCGATGCCCGGCAGATAGGCGGCAAAAGCCTCCTTCTTCTGATATTCCGCACCCCGTATCTTTTCCCGCGCAATTTGCATGTTCTTGTTATTGCGCAACGCCATATTCCGGCAGGAATCAAGCGGAAGCGGTTCTGCTGCGACCGCCGACAAGGCAGCCGCACACATTAAAAACATTCCCGTTAAACGTCCTAATTTCATAGTTGTTCCTTTTGTGATTTTTCTTCAGTAATCACAAATTTAACAACTAATTATGATTTTTGTTTCCGACTTTTTCGCGAAAAAACTATATGCTCAAGAAAAACGACAAATAGGACACCAACCACAAATCCATTCGTCAAAATCGGACGTAATGACTCTGGGAAAGCAGCAGCGACCTCTGCCGGAGCAATGGCCACCAGAAGCGCGGAAGCAAGAGGAATAGAGATGGTCAGCGCATGCTCGAAATTGCTGACTGATTTTGTCTCCATCATCATATTGAAGGCTGCAGCCAACTGCAAAATAATGATATAGCCAAGCACCACTCCGATGACGGCATCCGGCAGAAGCGTCAGCCACGAAACCATCGACGGGAATAAAGCACACAGCACAAGTCCGATGCCACACGGTATCACCGTGAAGCGCGACGCACAACGGGTGGAGGCTATGATGCCCGGAGAAATGGAGAAATCGACCGGACCGATAACACCGACCAGCCCGGAGAACAGATTACCGAGACCTGTCGTGGCGCATCCTGCCGACACACGACGCTCTTCCACCTTGTCGCCGACCATATCGCGTACCGACTGTACGGAACCGAGTTCATTAATTGTCAGTGCAAAGAAGCAAATCAGGAAGGATAAGATTACGGCCGGATTGAATTCGGGAGTAATGAACATATCGTCCCATCCAATCGAATAATTAAACGCTGGCAGTGGTGCGGCCTCGTTAAAAAGATAGTAAGCTATCGTTCCGCCAATCGTAAGGATAATGACCGTAAACGATTTTCCAATGCCTCTCAGAAAACGGTCGATAACGAAGGTGAGCAAAATGGCCCCCAACAGAAAAATATAATTGAACAAGGCATTGCCGCTTCCAAATACCAGGTTGATGATAACCGGAGCCAGCGTCATGGCAATCAAACCGAGAATAGTAATGATGACACGCGGACTGAACAGGCGCGTGATTTTCTTCAACAGTCCGGAAACAGAAATCACCAGCAAAATGGCTCCTCCGACAGCAATAGCCGTATAAACGGCTCCAAATCCCTCCGACGCTGCAGAAAGAATACCAACAATCAGCACGGCCGCAGGTCCTACGACAAGCGGCATCCGATGTCCAAACCACGCCTGAGCCAACATTGTCAGACCCAGCACGATATAGACCTTCTGCAGATAAAGTGTCTGCAACACAATGTCATCGGCAAACTGGAGTTTAGCCAGCATAGCGATAGTCAACACATTAGGTATCGACAGGATTAGCCACTGCAAACCATAAATCATCAGATGATGAAACGGCGGTTTCTGATTCAGACTGTATTTTAATTCCATAAGATATAGAGTTTAGGACGTTATTCCCAAGTGTAATTTTTGGCAGACTTTGCGGCGACACGCTGCATTGCATTCACCATCGGACGCACCAGTCGGAAAACCGGCAACGTGAACAGAAGCGCCGGAGCCTGAAGCAACCGCGAGACTCCACGGAACGCTATCACAAACGAAATCCAATAACCTAAATAAAGCAATATACATATGCCTCCAACGACCGCAGCCTCTACCATACGGCCACTCCACAGCAGCCATATTCCGTAAGCAATGCCTGCCCACGCAAGCAGTTCGGCGAGATAAAAGGCAGTGACCGCCACATTGTTACGCCAACGGAGTCCCGCCTTAAGGAAACGGGCCGTAAAGCAACGGTGCAGACGCTCCATACGGAAATGCTCCGCATAGTCAACGTAATCCTCCTTCAGAATGCTGTCTGAGGAAAGTTCGACCGCCACATTGTCACGCGTAGCGATTTGCTTGACAAACAAATCATCGTCCCCATATTTCAAACAGAGTGTTTCCGCAAACCCCTTATTCTTGAAAAACAAGTCCTTGCGATAGGCAATATTATTGCCATTACCACGGAACGTGCGCTTCCTGCATGCAGCGGCAAGATAGCGGGAAGCCTCCATCACTTCGTCAAAAACGCGATAACGGTGACCGGCCGAAGTGTCCTGCGCATAGTCAGCATGCGAGTATCCGATAACAATATCGGTCGAATCGTCAAAGTGACGGGCAATGGCTCGAAGCCAATCCGAAGACTGGGGCGCGCATACGGCCGACGTCACGACAGCGATGTCATGAGTAGCAGCCTTCAGGCCGAGCGTAACAGCCAGCTTCCGCTTCGACACATTGAACGAGCTGGCCGGAATAAACGTTGACCGCAATTGTGGGAACTGCGCTGTCAGCCGCTTGATGGCATCGCCAATCTCGTCCGACTCGTCCATATCGATGACAATTACCTCAAAATCGGGATAATCCTGATTCATGATAAGCGGGATGTTGCGTTCCAGACAAGCCGCATCAAACTCTGTTGCCCGCACCACCACCGTAAGCGGGGGAAACGCCTGCAAATCGGCCTCCTCTCCAGCGGAAGCCTTATCCAACGCCGATTTCCGGCGGAAAAACAAGACGGACTGCACCAGACACAGCAGAAACAGCGCAAGCAATCCTGCCAATGCCGGCCATCCGATAGTAGCATTGATTAAATCCATCGTTCTTTGATATAATCAGTTATGGCCCAACAAACAGTCCTTATTTCTATTACAATCTCTGTTTGTTCCTCGCAAAGATAATACAATTCAGCCGCACGGAGAAACCAAAACAAGCGTTAATCTCTGTTTACCCTCCTTTTCAAAAGGAACCAATTTGTATTATTCCACAATTTAAGTTATCTTTGCGCAGTAAAAAATGCATTCTTGCGTTTGAATCATAACAACAAACGACTCAATTATGAAAACAATTTTCTCTAAGGCTCTCTTACTTCTGTTTGTCATCGCATCATTAGCTTCTTGTCGCAGCAAACAGGAATTAGCATATTTCTACAAGCACACTAGCCCTGATACGCTGAACCTCGCAAACTACTCCATCAAGATTCAACCTGCAGATGAACTTATCATCACAGTCAACTCGTTGATTCCAGAAGCGTCCTATCCATATAATCTTCCCGTCCTAAACCCTGCTCATCAAGGGAGTATCGAAATCACGACGACTACACAAAACCAGACTTATACAGTCGATAAAGAGGGAAACATCACATTCCCTATCCTCGGTAAAATCCATGTAGAAGGACTTTCCACTCAAGAAATCGCACAACGGCTGACAGATAAGATTTCAGAAGCAGTTGACCAGCCGATTGTCCGTGTTCAATTGGTTAATTTTCGAGTTAACGTATTGGGTGAAGTTATGAAACCGGGAGCCATTCAGGTAAAGGCAGAACGATTCTCCATTTTAGACGCTCTTGCTGCTGTCGGAGACTTAACTGTCTATGGTAGACGAGACAATGTTCTTCTCATACGGGAAGAAAACGGCGAACGCCAGTTCCACCGTCTCAATTTGAATGAAGCTACCATCGTCAACTCTCCCTATTTTTATTTGCAGCAAAATGATGTTATTTACGTAGAGCCGTCAAGTACTCGAAAAGCGAATTCAGAATATAACCAAAACAACTCATTCAAAATTCAAATTGCATCGACTGTTGTCAGTGTAATTTCCGTTATGTCATCTCTGATTATCGCTTTAGTAATCAACCGCTAACCTATATCCCGTTGTAGAGTATACTGATGCTAAGCATAAACAAGTCATATTTTTACATATTTCTGTTCTCAATCATCAGCCTGTTTGTCAGCCGAACCATTTTCAAGCAGGCTGATGAATTGATGCTACTACTTATGATTTTACTGGCAGGATGTGACATGATACTTAACCGAAATTATCGGTCATATAAACTCTTGTTTGCATTAATGGCAGTGATGACTTTCTATTTGATTTATTCAGCAATCGCATCTCCATTTAACAGTTTCAAGGCCCAATTAAACGACTATATTTTACAAAGCAAACCGCTCGTAGCCTTTGCCTTATCATATGCCTTAGTACCCCGTTTCACTCCGAAAGAGAAATCTATCATTAAAATTACCTGCATTGTTATCTCCATCTTGTGCACGGTGGCTCTTCTGACAGGCCTAACAAAGCTATTACTACAACACGTCTATTATCAAGGTTTAGCTTGTGCAACATGTGCCTTAATCTATCTTTTCCTCTCCTATAACCCCAAACAGGAAAATAAATTCAAGAAATCAGATATCGTATGGGTTATCAGCATGCTGACAATGGGATTAGCTTGTACGCGTGCTAAATATTACGGTTTTTTCGTGCTGTTCCTATATCTGCTATTTGTTTACAGACCAGGCACAGTCAATCTAAAAAACACTAGGAATCTACTAATCTCCCTTGGAACACTAGCTTTGGTTATCTTAGTTGCATGGGAAAAAATCACTTACTATTTTATTCCTGATACAACATCTGGTTTTGACGCTGACAAATTAGAAACATTTGCCCGCCCAGTTCTTTATTCAGGAAGTCTTTTAGTATTTGCCGATTATCCCATTTTTGGTTCCGGATTAGCATCCTATGCTACATTTTCATCTTCATCTCAGGTGCAGTACTCCAGTCTGTACCACGAATACGGCATCTCCATCGTCTATGGACTTTCTCCTGATTTTGATGACTTTATTTGCGATACATTCTACCCGGAACTGGCACAATTTGGACTTGTCGGAGTATTTTTCTTTATAATATTTTGTTGGTGGATATGGCGTAAAAACAGACTCATACTCCGAGTCTATGACTCGAAGTTTTTTATTATTCCGATTTTTGCATTGAGTATTTTAGCTATTGATGGAACTTCCGCCTGCTCAATCCTTCAAATATACGGACAAATATTAATGATGATTATGGGTATATGTGCAGGTCTTGTCAAACATATTCCAAAAACAGAGGCTAAAGCACTGCTCAAACAAAATATTACTGAATTTTATAATAAAAACAAGAAAATAAAAACTACACAATATGGCAAGGAATTCTGATAAAATCGATTTTTCCCGAGTTACATACGAGATAAAAAAACATTGGTATGTCTATCTCATCACTTTCATTGTCATCACTGGTATTTGCGGGACATATTGGCTCATCAAAAGTCCTGTATATGCCTTTCATGCCAAGCTGATTGTTGAGCAGGACGAAACGTCAACACCAAGTGGAGGATTAGACCAAATGATGCAGGCATTTGCTCTTGGTGGAAGCGGTTCTGTTTCCGTACAAGACGAAGTATTAGTCCTTCAATCTCGCAGTTTGATGACAGATGTTATCGCGACACTCGGTCTCAACAGCGAATATACAGAGAAACAAGGGGTAAAAAACGTACCTCTCTATAAAAACAGCGCTGTACTTCTGGATATTCCACAATCTGTTCTTGACACCTTACAGGAAGGTTTTGAGGTGAAAGTAAAAACCCACAATAATGGCTCTGTAGACGTTAGAGTAGGAGGAGGTCTCTTTGCAAAAGACCTCTTTAATATCAAAAACGCACATTTACCTGTCAACGTGAAAACTCCAGCAGGTTCATTTCAACTTTCCGCAACAGACAAATATAATACTAAAGATGAAAAAGATATCAAAATTACTGTTACAGGAACCAACGAATTGGTGGAAACGTATCTTGAATCTGTAGTTATCTACGTTGAATCACTCAAAACTAACTCCATTATTCTGGAATATGAGGATAATAACATTCAACGTGGTAAAGACATCTTGAACACGCTCATTTCCCATTTCAATGTCCGCCGTAAGATGGAGAAGATTAAAACTGCCAATGAAAAAATCCGCTTCATCGACGAACGCCTTGCTATTGTTTCCCAGGAACTAAACACAGCCGATAAAGAAATCGAAAAATTCAAAACAGAAAACGATTTGACCGATATCATGGCTGAAGCTGGTATTATCCTTGAACAAACTTCTGTCAATAAAGCTTCCATTGTTGGCTTACAAACCCAACTTGCCGTATTCGATATGATTTGCAACTTCTTGGAAGACCCAGCCAACCGCTACTCCATGATTCCTGTGACAAGCGGTGTCGAATACGAAGGTGCAGCAAAGTCTATTGAAACCTACAATAATCTTGTACTCGAACGGACAAAGCTTGATATGTCTGCTAAGAAGGACAACAAAGCACTTGTCACTCTCAACAAACAGATTGACAGCATGCGTGCCGGTGTCGTTCAAACGTTGCAGAAAGCCCGTGAAAGTGCTGAAATTGCTTATAACGATTTCGTACGCGAAGATAGCAAGTACGGCGCACGTATCCGCCAACTTCCAGCACACGAACGCATCTATCTCAGTCTGATGCGAGATCGAGAGGTTAAAAACCAACTTTATATCTTCTTATTACAGCAACGAGAAAGCAACTCTTTGGAACTAGGTACAGCTCCAATCGGACGCATCATTGATGAAGCGTACAACGAATATTGGAAAATTTCCCCAAGAGGATCGATTCTATTAGCTATCAGCATATTACTAACATTAATACTACCATCTATATATTATGTTTTTCGTTCAGTAAAAATGAGGAAACTATGTGTCGCAGGGGATATCGAAACTCTGAGCGCTTCACATGTAGCACTCTGTTTACCAAATCCAGAAACCGAGATTTCCGGAAATAATCAAGAAGTTCTCGATAACTTCCGGAAACTACGCAATGAAATCGCGACAGACGGCGTGAGAAATATTGTCATTACCACAGCAAACAATTACGACAATGCCTCTTTCGTAGCGACAGGCCTTGCGAAATCCTTGCAAATGGCAGTCAAAAAGACTCTCATCATCGATGTGGAGAACAATACGTCCATAGCAACATCTCTTGGCTGCACACCGACGGCAAGCATTGTTGATTACCTCAACAATCCGGCAAACACATTGGATACTGTCGTTACTCATTGCAACGATTTCGATATCATCACCTTCGGCATTGAAGGTCTCGACTCTTGCGACATTCTGTATCATGAGCGTTTCCGCACCCTCATGCAGAATGCCCAAGAAAAATATGACAATATTATCATCTGCGGCAACACATTTGACGGTCACCACTCTTTAGGTGCCGTTACTGAAATGGCAGATAGCATTATTGGCATCGTTTCCTACGACACAGACCGCAAAATCTTTGAGGAGATGGAAAAATGTATTGCTGCAAGCAACACAAAATATTGCTATATCTTTTATAAGAAAGCCTAATGAAAGTTCTAATTGTCAACAAATTCTACTATAACCGCGGAGGCGACTGCGTATGTACTCTCAGTTTGGAGCAACTGCTCCGCGAGAATGGACATGAGACAGCCGTCTTCGCTATGCGTTACAACGAGAACTTCGATACGCCTTGGAGCAGTTATTTCGCTCCGGAAATATCATTTGCAGGTGGTATAGGAGAGAAACTTAAAGCGGCTCAACGCATCTTCGGAGGAAGTGGAGTCAAGGCGGCATTTGCCCGTTTATTGGCTGACTTTAAACCGGATATAGTACACTTTAACAATATCCATTCCTACCTCTCCCCTGCCATTGTAGAAATGGCAAAGAAAGCAGGAGCACGCACCGTATGGACTCTTCACGATTATAAACTCATATGCCCGTCTTATTCCTGTCTGGCAGATGGAAAGGTCTGCGAGGAATGCATTGGAAAGAGCAAGAAAGGAGTCATTGACAAGCGCTGTATGAAAGGAAGCCGCGCCGCAAGTTTGCTTGCTTATTGGGAAGCACGCCGTTGGAACCGCAAGCGGCTGGAGGCTTGTACCGACGCTTTCATTTGCCCAAGCCGGTTCATGGCTCAAAAAATGGAGCAAGATGGCTTTGACAAAGCAAAATTACACACTGTATGCAATTTTATCGACCCGGCCAAGCTATCTGATGATCCGATAAAAACCACTCGTGAAGACTACTATCTCTATGTCGGCCGTCTCTCAAAAGAGAAAGGTGTGGAGACATTGCTGAAATCCGCAGTCCAATTCCCCTACCCCCTAAAGATTGCCGGAGGAGGTCCATTGGCCGATGACCTGAAGGAACGTTTTGGACGCTGCCCGAACATAGAATTCCTAGGATTCCAGAATGCGGCACAAATACGGGAACTGTTTGAAAACGCACGCTTCTCCGTGATGCCATCTGAATGCTATGACAATAATCCACTCAGTGTTATCGAATCGCTTTGCTTCGGAACACCGGTGGTCGGCGCACGCATCGGTGGTATCCCAGAACTGATTTCTCCCTCTGATGGATTCCTTTATCGCTCCGGCAGCATAAACTCGCTCAGTAATAACATTGCTGTAGCTTGGGATAGTCCTTTTGACTATACAGCCATTGCTACCAATGCACGTACCAGATTCAGCACAGAACGCTATCTGACAGAAATTCTTCAGATTTACAAGCAATAAATATAATATTAAAGACGACAGCCGTTTGCTCTCTCAAAAGGACAAACGGCTGTCGTCTTATCGTCTATTCCATTATAAAATTATTTTCCAAAGATTTCTGTAAACAGCGAGGACCTGAGAGGCTATATGGTCCCAGTCGTACTTCGACATATCGTAATCGGCCGGTGCATAACTGCGGTCCATACATTCCTGCAACTTTACCGTCAGTGCATCTACGTTGCCCACAGGAAAATAGCAGTCCTTGGACAGACCTACCTCTAGATTCGCAGGAATGTCACTCACGATGACCTGACGCCGATAACTCATCGCTTCCAACAACGCAATCGGCAATCCCTCGTGCTGCGAAGGCAATACGAAACAACGGGCATGCGACAATAGAGAATGCAGTTTACGACCTTTGACAAAACCTGTAAGCACCACACCTTTCTCCTTAGCCATTTTCTTCAACCGCAGCGAATAAGCGTCCTCATGGTCTGTATCTCCGGCAAGGACGAGCCGGCACCCCTTACGGTCGGCTATACGGCTGTAGGCATCAACCAAATGATGCAGATTTTTCTCCGGGACAAAACGACACATACCCAGTATATAGTTACCCTCCGTAATGCCCAGCTCTGAAAAATATTCAGGATAGTCACAAATATCGGGTTCCGGCACACCGTTGTAAATCAAATGGCAGTCACGGCGACCGTATTTGTCAATCAACAGGTTGTTGATAACGTTAGAAATGACGATTACTTCATTGGCAAAACGCGTCCCGGCACTCTCGCCCAGCCGCAGCACCATTTTTGCCAAACGGCCCCACTTGTCACGGTCATAATCAGGTCCGTGATGGGTAAAAACCACCTTCATGCCCAACAGTCGGGCCAACGGGGTCAGCAATGCCGGACCGATAGCGTGAATGTGCACAATGTCTGCCCCCAAACGCTTAGCCTTCATGATAGCTCTAAACGTGTGAATAATGGCTTCCAGCGACTTTTTCCGAGGAGTAGCCACATCCACAAGCTTTACCCCTTTATAGTCTGTCAGTTCATCCCTGACGTAGCTTTTACGCCTTATCAGCGTGACATCAACTCCTTGTGCGGCAATGCGCGGGAACAATTCCTCGCAATGGGTTTCCACACCTCCCATAATGTTGGGTATTCCACGAGTTCCTGTCACAACTATTTTCATAACGGTTTCAGATTAGGGGTAAGGATTATTCTTCTATTCAGGCTACTTAGAATTTCTCCCGCAAATCGCCCTGGCAAGGGTCCTGGCCGACATCACACCAGGTCTTATCCAGACAGACCGGCTTGCCTTGCAGGCTGCGGAGCTTGTTCTTCAATGCCCAACGCAACGGGTATTTGATATATTTGTGCATCACCGGGCTGGCCGTTCCTACCATCCAGCAGTTCTTCGGACACTTACGCACCTTCGCACGCACGCGCTCCGCCTGTTCGCTTTCCCAAATTTGCTTGAAATCGGGTGTCGTACGGATGTTACCCATGCTTTCCTTCCAGTATTTTTCTTCCAGACCGTTGCAGGGATAGACATCGCCATAAGGCTCGACAAAGAAGTTGGCGCTGCCGGCCTCACACGGAAGCATACGACGGCCACCCTCGATATAGTTGATAAGTCCCATGTTGAAATAAGCACGGAACCATGATTTCGGATGCTTTTCCTTCAGTTGCAGTTCAATGAGTTTCTCAAAGTTGCCGCACACCTCATCCTTGTTTGTAATCTTATTGTCTCCTTTATGGAAATAGTAAGAATTGTGGAATGCAGCCGTGGCGAATTCCAAACCGAGCTGCTTGGCAAGACGATACAACGAGAGCATATCCTCTGAATTGTGATTGGAGACCGTGATTCCGAATCCGATATCCTTCACGCCCATCTCACGAAGGCGCAACAGGATGCGCAACCCCTTATCGAATCCTCCCTCACGACCTCTCAACTCGTCGTTCTTGCGGGAAAGACCCTCGATACTGATACGGATACCAATATTCGGGAAACGCTTCGCCAGCTTTATAATCCGGTCTTCATACCACCCGGAAGTAGAAATCACCACTCGCGGAGACTTGCGGAATGCCACCTCCACTATTTCTTCCAAATCTTCACGCACAAAAGGCTCTCCTCCCGTGATATTTATAAATTTCACGTTAGGAAGCACTTCCAATTCTTTGGGAGTGAGCTCTTTCTCCTTTATGGTTGGATTCTGCCAGATGTTGCACATCTGACAACGCATCGGACAACGGTATGTCACGATGATACACATATCAGTTGGATTAGCTACTGCCATTTATATATCTTTATTATTATTAACGATTCACCAACTCATTTTATTGAGTTGACTACTCAAAAACTTTTCATAGAAACGCAAGAAAGTGCATTTGGATGCACCGGCTTTCCCTTTTTTCATATTTTTCTCCGGGAGAAAGCATCAATAAAGCTGCCCGGAGTGATATTCCAAATTGTCACGCCCTGCGAGTCGGCATAATCGCGTATCTCATGATACGACTTGAATGCCACATAGAAACTGTAAACAATCTGATGAAGCTTATAGTTGGAGTATTCCGAGGAAACCCGAGCCTTTTCCTTATCGTTATCTTTATAGAAATGGGGTTGAACCGACACCACCCTGTTCTCCTCGTCGACCGAAAGCGTCTTCATCCACGAATGGTCGGCTCCGGCCACATAGACCGTACGGAAACCGGCACCCAAAGCCAGCATAATCGACGGAATCAGCACGTTTCGCGGTCGTGGCATTCCGGCACCCGAACGATAGGCCCAATGACGGAACCACCGGAAGCCCTCGACAGGAGTCGTATTGTAACGGCTCAGACGGATGTGCGGATGACGGGAAATGGCGTCCAAGCGGTCCGATTTGACAGAGGCGGGCACAAACAGCGTCATCTGCCAATCCACCGCCGACAGATTGTTCCACAACGTGTCGACATTCTTATCTGTATGACCGAAAAAATGCGGGTCAGCCAATACGTAATAGTCTGGCTTCAAATCCGTAAAAAGCGGTGTATTTCCGGCGAAATTAACGGCCAACTTCTTGCGCGAAGCGAGAAAATCCCGATGATTACCCACCGTCTCGTTCAGTGAGGGACCATTGCCCAGCACAACCAGTTCATCGCCGGGCTGCGCATCTCGTACCACCGTCGAGCGTCGCGACAGGAGCAATATCTTCACCATCCCGGCAAACGTCTGCCCCAGACGTCCTGAAAAATCAGCTATCTTGTCAAGCTTACCCATCTCTGTTATTTTTAATCTGCAAAATTAATCCAAACTGCGCGTTATTCCAAATTATCCGAGTGTTTTGACAAACCATCACTCCGACAGCAAAGCGGAACGACACAAGACTCGACACCATTCATCTCCGAATCGTATCCTCTTCGTGCATTCCCCGCCCTCATCAGGCAATTTATCCAACTTTTTTTCGTACCTTTGCAGGCGTTTTAATCTGAATAATAAAAATATACGAAAATATGGCACTTCAATGTGGTATTGTCGGACTCCCCAACGTGGGCAAGTCCACACTGTTCAACTGTTTGTCGAACGCCAAGGCTCAATCAGCAAATTTCCCGTTCTGTACGATTGAACCCAACGTCGGCGTAATCACCGTTCCTGACGAACGCCTCAACCGTCTGGCTGAAATTGTTCATCCGCAACGCATCGTTCCGGCTACGGTCGAGATTGTCGACATTGCCGGTCTCGTAAAAGGCGCCTCGAAAGGCGAAGGCCTCGGTAACAAGTTCCTGGCCAACATCCGCGAGACGGATGCCATCATCCATGTGCTCCGCTGCTTCGACGACCCGAACGTAGTCCACGTTGACGGCTCTGTCAACCCTGTCCGCGACAAGGAAATCATCGACTACGAGTTGCAGCTCAAGGACCTTGAAACCATCGAAAGCCGCATCACACGCGTGCAGAAACAAGCTCAGACCGGAGGCGACAAGCAGGCCAAGTTGCAGTATGAGGTGCTGAAAAGCTACCAGGAGGCACTCCTGCAGGGCAAGCCGGCCCGTACCGTTCAATTTGAGACAAAGGACGAGCAACGCTGCGCCCACGACCTCTTCCTGCTCACCAACAAACCGGTGCTCTACGTCTGCAACGTCGACGATAAGTCAGCCGTAACAGGCAACAAGTACGTTGACATGGTACGCGAGGCCGTTAAGGAAGAGAACGCTGAAATCCTCATCGTTGCCGCTCAGACGGAATCAGAAATCGCCGAGTTTGAGACCTACGAGGAACGCCAGATGTTCCTGGAAGAAATCGGTCTGAAGGAATCGGGCGTATCACGCCTTATCCGCGCGGCTTTCCACCTGCTCAACCTTGAGACTTACTTCACCGCCGGAGAGATGGAGGTACGCGCATGGACTTACATGAAGGGCAGCAAGGCTCCGCAATGCGCCGGTGTCATCCACACGGACTTCGAGAAGGGCTTCATCCGCGCCGAGGTAATCAAGTATGACGACTACATTGCCCTAGGTGGTGAGTCACAATGCCGTGAGGCCGGAAAAATCGGCATCGAAGGCAAGGAATACGTCGTACAGGACGGCGACATCATGCACTTCCGCTTCAACGTATAGTCATAAAGGCTTACAATATACGGCGCCGGCCTCCGGGTTCAAAATCCCGAAGGCCGGCGCTCTTTTTGTAACAACTACCCCATTTCCTTCTTAGGCCGTCTCGGCCGAGGGTTTACGGTCGCAGAAGCGGACACATTGCTGGCAGATGTCGTACCCCAACATCGCGCCAATAATGAAATCCTCCTCTGCCGACAACTTATTCAACGGACGGATGACAATGCGACGGATAACATCCATACATTCAGCCTTGCCGAAAAACAGATTGATTTTCCGCTCCGATACCTCCTGCACCAGATAGCTGATGCCGTTGTTCTCCAGCCGCCGGACGGCGAAGTCCCGGTACTGGCACCCCATCGTCAGAAGAGCCATGTAGCGCACACCCTTCTTGAGTTCATAGATATGATTCATAAAAATCTGAAGCTCAGCCGGAACCTCTCTCGTCATCTCATCCTCCATTGTCGAAAAAGTTTTTTTTGATTATTATATATTTCTACCGTATGTCTACTGCAGATAAGGCCTCAACAATTCTACCCAGCCGGCAATGCGTCCATCCGTCTTATCCGGCTCATTGACCTCATCCAGCGCAAGACCGACAAACTTGCCATCGACCACCGCCGAAGAACTGTCGTAGCAATATTCACCGGCATCTACTCCCGGCACGAAACGGCAACCTGTCTGCTGCAACGACTGATAGAGCGTACCAATGGCATCGCAAAATGTGTCGCTGAACGAGCCCGAGTCACCGCAACCGAACAAAGCGACCGTTTTCTGCGACAAGTCCAGCAGCTTCATCATATCGAGAGCCGCATACCAGTCGTCCTGCAAGTCGCCGGCACCCCACGTCGAAGAACCCAGCACCAACACCTCGTATCCATCCAGCATCTCCGCCGTCAGGTCAGAAATATTATGCACATGGGCATCCTCCACACCCAGAGCCTTGGCTATACGTCCTGCCACCTCCTCTGTCACACCCGTTGTTGAGCCATAGAAAATTCCTGTTTGTTTCATCTTATACATTGTTTTGAGTTACAGTGACAAAGATAGGCCTCCGAGTCCGGCAAATAAATCCCTAAAAATAATGGAATTTCTCTCCGCTCTACCCACAAATGGCGATTCACAGAAAAAGCGAAGGGCACACCCTAAAAGGCATGCCCTCCGTCTGTATCCATAATCTGCTCAAAAACAGACTACTGAAGTTTATTCCACAATTTTCAGATTATCGACGTTTTTACTTACGTTTCCATAATACTTCGATTTCGGAGTGTAATCCATAATCTCATTTGTCTTATCATTGATATAGACAACATCCTCCGGAGCAACGCACTTGTTAATTTCCACATAGTTGTCGCCTGAGCCATTACCGGCATCATTGATTTGACCGATAAAGCCTGATACATCAGTACCCCATGTAGAAGTCATACGGATAAGCACGTTTGCTGCGCTACAGTTGATTAAACCAACATAACGGCTTCCGACAACCTGTCCGGCAAAACCGCCGACCTGGCTACCGACGAGGTCAACATCAGAAGCAGAGCAGTTCTTGAACCAAGTGTTGCCACCGCCTACACCGACCCAACCAACGAGTCCACCGACATTCTGTATGTGAGTCTGATTCTTGGAAGCCTCAATATGAACATGCTTTGCATGAACGTTCTCAATATTCAATTTCGTACTCCAGTTGGCACCCGTATAACCAATACATCCGGCAAAGTAAGCAGCCTCATCATCGTGAGAAATCGGATTACCGTCTACGTCAACCGTAGGCATTGCATCTGCCAGACCATTGATAGTGATGTTCTCAAACGTAAGGTCCTTCATAACACCATTGAATGTACCCCATACACCGGTAAAGCCGTTTACTGTCCAATGGATAAGACCACCCAGCGCGCTATATTCGTAAACCGCACCGAAAGTACCGTCCATAGTGAAGTTGCGGAGCGTGTGACCGTTACCCAATACGGTATATTCTGCCGCTACATTCTTCAAATAGATAGGCTTCCAGTTCACGCCGCTCATATCGATATCATTTTCGATAGACACTGTCTTTCCGACTACCGATTCCGCATTGTCAGGAAGCCACATGAACTCTTCCTTCGTATAGATGTGGTAAGTCTTGGTTGCCTCATCGTAAGCCGGTTCTTTCGGAGCAAATCCGGATGCTTTCCACCAAGTCTCGCTGTCTACCCATTGATTTTCAAAGTTCTCATCGATAGATACTGTGAATTGAGCCTCTGAAGTCAATGTATTACCAATGATCGTAGTCAACCAGTTACGTTGGATAGGAATATCTGTATCCAGCTCATGGTAAGTGATGCGGTTTGCACCGTCGAGCGTCTCCAATGCCATGTGAATCGGAGTCTGCTCCTCGATGTCGGTCAACAGATAATCCACCATGATCGTACGGTTGCTTGCGGTAGCATCGTAGTCCTGACCGTATTCCTTCTCAGCCTTGTTGAACGAACCGGTATAAACCACATTGCCAGCCACGTCAGCAGCAAGTTCCTCAGAATTGGAGACACCTGTCACCACGTCGATGTTGTTGAAACGTTTGCAGCCGTAGTAAGTCACCTTCACATTATCCGGCATTTCGAGGTTCTCATAACCCCAGTCGGTAGTAACGACACGCACCTTGGCAAACGGACGTTTCAGCACGAGATTGACAGCAGGCTCGTCAAGCGTGTAGTCCTGAGTGATAAAGTAAGCATCGCGTGACTCGTCGTTCAGCACAGTCGGGTCGATAGCCGTAATGTTACGGAAATCAGCTGTGTTGTAATGCAAGTCACCCGTAGTTCCCTCTGCCACGAAGTCGGCCCATACAACCACCTTGTACTGGCGACCCGGAGTCAGACGGAGTGAGTAAGTAACAGGCTGATAGTCGTTGACTATTTTTGCCTGTGGTGTGATGGCTTCAACCAATTGGTCACCATCAACGCGGTAAACCGCCAATTGATAGCGCAAATCATAGTTGGCAAAATCCACATTTGTCAAACCTCCCTTTGCACTACTTCTGTCCGCTGCCGCACGGGTTTGTCCCATTGCTTCCGGAACAGTCACTTGAATCTTCACATTGCCGTCTCCCTCTGTTGCGATTCCGTCAACCGGCAATTCTGTCTGACATGCCACCATAGAAAGGCAGCCCAGACCCATCATTAACTTAAATAGCTTGTTCATGATTAATTATTTAAAGGTTTTCAATAGTTGTAATTCATTTCCCTGTCTACACTGACGGTCATACCAGTCCCCTCTTGCGTCAGCGTGTTTCCGATAACAGTGGTCAACCAATTCCGCTGAATCGGTATGTCGGTATCAAACCGATAGAAAGCCATCGGCACTTCTCCGTTTAATGCCTCAAAAGTGAAGTGCACAGCCGACGGCTGTCCTGAATCGGTCATCAGATAGTCTACGACGAGCGTACGGTTATGTTCCGACGCGTCATAATCTTCCGTATATTCTTTTTGAGCCTTATCGATGCGTCCCGTGTAGACGATATTGCCGTCATCCGGCAGCACCTCCCCTACGGGGATACCCGTTGCAGCGTCAAAATGGTCAAAACGCGTGCATCCGAAATAAGTCACCTTGAAATTGTCAGGCATCTCAAGCCCTGACTGATTCCAGTCGGTCGTGACAATCCGCAGCTTGGCAAACGGCCGCTTTAGCGTCAGCGGAGGGACCGTTTCTCCGGCCACAAAGTCTTGGGAAATGCTGAAAGCATCCTTACTTTCATCGTTCACCACAGCATCGGCTACTGTAATGTCGCGGAAATCAGCCGTATTGTAATGCAAATCGACCGTTTCTCCCTGCTTGACGAAGTCGGCCCATACCACGACCTTATACTGACGGTCAGGTGTCAGCTTCAACGAATAGGTCACAGGCTCATAAGCATCGACAATCTGTGCCTGAGGCGTAACGGCCTCAACCAACCGGTCACCGTCGACACGGTAAACGGCCAGCTGATAGCGGAGGTCGTACTTCTCAAAATCCACATTGGCCAGTCCGCCCAGCCGACTGTTGCCGGTCTGACCGGCACGCGTCTCCAACTCCTCCGGAGCCGACACCTGGAACTGTACGTCAACCGTTCCGATGCCCGGCATCTCCGGCTCTGAGGACTCCGACTGACAGCCTGCCAGCAACGAGCCTACCCCGATTAACACGAAGCAGTGCCTCATCTTTCCTATGCTAAATTTCTTCGTTTTCATCGCTCAATCCTGTCAAAAATCCAAATCAACCACATATTCACCCTCGAAATTGTCGTCAATCGACACACCCTCACCCTCTCCCAAAGGAAGAGTCAGGAAGTTGCCCCGTACCACGGTCTCATAGTCACGCATCAAAGGAATCTTAATATCCTGACAGTGATTAATTTCCTTTCCTTCTCCATCATAGAAGTAGAGGTCTACTATAACGTTGGTCTCCGTCTGCTCCGAGGTAAACACATAATCGGTGAACAGAGAATTCTCATATCGTCCCTCATAAACAATGTCGGCCGGCTTCACGTTGAAACTGTAGGTCGAGATAAATGCGTTGGGCACATCGGTTGCCACGTTGAAGCCCACGCTCACATACTGCTTGTAGATAACCTTTACCGTCACGTCCTCGATGTTGCCTCCCGACTGAAGGAATGCGTCGTAGTCAAGCGCCACAATACGGTAGCGGGCCACCGGACGATTCAGCGCGATGGGTATCGTACGCAGTTTCGTTCCGTCGGCACGCGTAATGGGATAACCGTCCTGCGAGTTCTTGAAGTCGATGGTGAACGTCTCCGTTCCCGATGCGGAACTGCGGAAGAACGGATTACGCGGATACCTGTCCAGACGGGAGCGGACTGCCGTCAACGTATCGGCAAGGAACGGGCCCTGATACTCTGGATTGTCCACCACATAATCTGCCCAAGCAAGGATATGATAGTCACCGTCAGGCAAATGGAAATGAATCGTATCCTGCGGCGGGAGAGCGTTGTGCTCCACCTTGATTACCCGGCGCTCCACCAGATTCTCTGCCGACGACCGGCTCTCTGCCTTGCCCCGATAGACATCGGCTATGATACGCACCTCGACACGCTTGTCTGCCAGGAACTGATAAGCCGGCACCTCCGGCAATTCTGTAACTGTACAGTTCCAGTTATCGTCATATACAACCGTTTTGTAATAGTTGGGAGCATCACGGTTGACATAAGGCTCTATGATAATCAATGAATTCTGTGGCTCCGGATATTCGTGAATCGTATCATCGCAACCCGCAAGCATCAAAGGCAGGCAAACAGCCACTATTTCCCATATTCTTTTCATACGCTATTTGTGTTTACGATTTTTATACCATTTGTAGAAAATTGATATGCCGGCACGCGTAATTCCCCAATAGCGGTCAGAACCGGAACGGTATTTCGGACCGTTCTCCCAATTACGGTAGGCATCATACTCATAATCAGCAAAACCGGCACCAATGTTCAACTCCAATCCCCAGCGCTTTTCCTTACCGAAATTGAAAGTATAGCCATAACCGATACCCAGACCCCAAAGCGCATGGTTCGGGTCCTGATAGCGGCCGTGGTCGTTGACAGCCACGTTGAAACCGGCCACATGACCATGAAGCCCGAAGAAATGGCCCTCACCAGCCTTGCCCAGCCAGTAGCGGACTTCCGGCTGAATGGCCAGCAAACGCAGTTTACGCGAGTCCTTGAACAGATTGTACGGCGAATAATAAACAGGAAAATCAAGCGACCAGTGCCGCCACAACTCCGTCTCAAACGACAGATTGGCAATCAGTCCTCCGAGGAAGAGAGCGTTGGTCTTCAACGCAAAGAATCGAGTATCGGGACTCTCCTGTCTGTCAGACGGAAAGACTGCAACCGGAGCAATGGACGGCTGCGCCGAACGATGTAGCAAATCCTGCGCATCAAGCGGCTTCAACCCCAACGGCATCGGCGGCTCCGACGCACAGACAATCACCATGCGGGCATTACGGAAAGGCGGGAAAACGTTTCTCACCATGCTCCACCACACACGGCTGTGGTCAATCGCCTGAATCTGATGCTTGCGTTTTTCAAAATCAGGCTCATCGGCGATAATGGTCAACACGGTGTCCCGGTAGTATAAATTGCTATTTCTCAAAACGTTCGACAAAGAATACCAATCCTCGCCCAAATTCTCTACACGGAGTTTTGTCTCCGGCAGTTTCGTATTTTTCAGCAAATAATCAGCCAATGCCTCCGCACGCCTTTCGCCCAACGTACGGTTCCACTGCGCAGGGCCCTCCGGAGAGGCACTACCTCCCACCCAGACATACGACAGATTAACCCGCATATCCTGCTGAAGATTATTGATGACCGAGACAATGCTGTCCAGTTCCTGATTTGCCTTGAAATCAGACCTGTTCACCGGATAGACCACAGGAACAATATCCGTATTGGCATAAGCCAGCACCGAGTCCATTTTCTCGAAAGGGAGGAAAGTCACAAACTTGGGATACCAACGATAGCCTTCAATCGTATCATTGGATACCGCTGCCTCTTTCTGCTGAGCCAGCGCCGGACTGCAAAAAAGCAGTGCGAGGATTAAAAATACTGAAAAACGCATATCCTTTGTTTTTCCATTATCTGCTGCTGATTCCCGAAGCTGCAGTTCTTCATGTTGTCACTATATTTCTCTACATAAAAAAAGAGGAATCTTTACTTGCCGCAATAAACGAATGAGGTACAGTTTTTCAATAGTACAATCTATTAAGGGCATCTACCAATATCTAAACCATAAAAAAACAGGCATATGCTCTAATCAACCTTACTTCAGGTGTTTCCCCATTCAAGGCAAGTAAACTGTTTTTCATATAGCCTATTCCCGGCGAGCTTATCTCTCTCGTAAGTTGTCATAGGATGGACCGCTAATATAGAAACTTTTTTTATCATCCACAATCTTTCTTATATTTTTAACTTTGTGATTTTAACTTTGTTAGAAGGCATCCAGGCTTCCGGCACATGTCAGCCATACGCCTTTTCTGTCAATTAAATCGTATCTTTGCAACATCATTAACCCTCAATTTTTACTGACTGTGGAATTTGCCGAATCGCTCCTGCTCTGGTACAAGACCAACCGCCGCGACCTGCCGTGGCGCAATACGCGCGACCCCTACCGCATCTGGATTTCTGAAATCATCCTGCAACAGACTCGTGTCGCGCAGGGGCTCGACTACTACTTGCGCTTCACCGACCGTTTCCCCGATGTAGCCGCGCTGGCGGCCGCACCCGAGGATGAGGTGCTGAGACTTTGGCAGGGGCTGGGCTACTATTCCCGCGCACGCAACCTGCTTGCGGCCGCCCGTAGCATGAACGGCGTTTTCCCGGACACTTATGCCGGAGTCCGGGCCTTGAAAGGCGTGGGCGACTACACGGCGGCTGCCATCTGCTCCATCGCCTACGGCATGCCCTATGCCGTGGTCGACGGCAATGTCTACCGTGTACTGGCTCGCTATTTCAACATCGACGCCCCTATCGACACGACTGCCGGACGAAAATACTTCGCCGCGCTGGCCGACGAACTGCTCGACCGCAACCACCCGGACCTCTACAATCAGGCCATCATGGATTTCGGCGCTACGGTCTGCACACCGCAATCACCGGAGTGTGCCCGGTGCCCGCTGGCCGAAAGCTGTGCAGCCCATGCCTCCCACACGGAGACATCCTTACCTGTCAAGGAGAAAAAGGTGAAAACCTCCACCCGCTACCTGACGTATCTGAAAATCGTGGCCGGCAACCACACGTTTATCCGCAAGCGCACAGGCAACGACATCTGGAAAGGGCTCTATGAGTTTCCCCTCATCGAAACCGACAAACCCATTGGCGACATCACCCGGCTCACGGAAATGCCCGAGTTCCGCCAACTTGTCGGAGATAAACCACTCAGCCTCCGAATGTTGCACAAGGGTATAAAACACGTGTTGTCACACCGCATCCTCTACGCCGACCTTTACGAAGTCATTCTCAACGAGAATGCCACGCTGCCTGACTATCTGCGCATCCCGCTGGCCGACCTTCCGCAATATGCGTTTCCGACCCTCCACCGACGGCTGACTGAATGCGAATAAAAAGTTTACTTTCACAGACAATTAACCTCCTCTTAATACACAACATCATGAACAAACTTGCTTTAACAGACAAAGAACAATATCCTGACGAAAGCATCCTTGCCCAAATCCTGCAACAATTCTTTCCGCTATATCAAGAGGTTGTGCAACAACTTCAAGAAAAAGGAATCGAAATTGCATGGCAATATTACAACGATGGTAAAGCCTGGTTAGGAAAGCTAATTTGGAAAAAGAAGAACCTCGGATGGCTGCATGTCTATCACTCCGCCTTCAAAATTACGGTCTACTTCACCGAGAAATACAGAACAGGGGTAATGGATTTGGATATACCACAAGATATCAAAGATACCTTCCAGAAAGCAACCCCTTCCGGCAAACTCATTCCATTGACATTGCCCATCGAGCAGGAACAAGACGTAACTTACCTGCTACTTTTGACCGATTATAAAAAGAAATGCCGATAATAAAACAAAAATGCGTCCGAGGGTTACCCGGACGCATTTTGCAATTATTCGGCATTTATCAGAACACGACTACTTTCTGTACCATATTGCCGACTGCCACAACATAAACTCCCGGCGACAGAGCGATGCGTTGATTATCGGCGCATGCCTGGTCGAACAGCAGATTACCGTTGGCTGCGAATACCTTGACTAATTCGTTACCCGTATTCATGACGACAATGGCACCTTCCTCCACCACGATGACAGGTCGGTCAATCGCCGACAAATCAATACTGCCGGCTGCCGCCGATACGGATACCATGTTGGAATAATCCGACTCGCCCACATTGTAGATAACCGTTACCTGATACTCATAAGTAACGTCCAGCGTCACGTCTCCGTCCTCATATTTGTTTTCCGGAGCTTCATCCAGTTTCTCTCCGTTACGGTAGACACGGTAACCTTCGATGCTCAAATCCGGGGTCTCTGCATTCTTCGGGATGAACGAGATGTCATCCATGATAAGACCCGTGCTCAGTTTCGTCGTACGGACAGCAAAATAACGGGCATCTTCCGGCAATTCATAAGAATATTGCTCCCATGTGATAGGAATGTCAACCTCTTCCGCCAGACTGACGAAGTCGGCCGTATCCGTACCCTTCGTTGAGTACAATACCTCAAACGATTCCAGACCGTAGTTACGGTTCAACGATTTCGCATAGAACGAAATGGTCTGCTTCTGAGGATACAGTTCAGGAGAAATCAGCCAGTTGTCGTTATATCCCGTAGAGTAAGGACAAACGATTAACTGGTCGCCCGAAATGGTTGTCCAACCGTCGGCTTCCGACATGCCTGCCTTCTTGACATTGATAATCTGGAAAGCCATCTGCTCTCCGGCGTTCGGATAATCGTAGAAGTCGCCCGTCGCCGTGCGGAACATCATCGTATAGGCCTTGTCAACGTCAACCAGTGTCCAGTCACCGATGTTGTCGATGGCAAATGCCTCGTAGGATTCCATATCGTCAACGATATACTCCGGAGTCACGTCCGTCAGATTCGGAGCTGTCCATGAAAGCTGCACCTTTCCGTTCGCGCTGCTTCCCTTGAGGTCAGTAACCGTCGGATAGGTCGGTGCGGCAATCTCAACCGCATACCTTTCTGATTCATTATTCGCAGGATTCTCATCGTTATCACAGTCGACCGTAGCGAAAACACTCTCGATGTCGAGATGTTCCAGACCCGGAGTAAATTCGATGCTCTTGTCGGTAATTTCCTCCGGAAGGATATTGCTGTAGTTCACCGACGACAGCAACACTTCCTCATCGGCCTTCACGCCGAAGAGATTCAACGTATAATCGCTGACCCGCTGATTGCCCGCATTCTGCAGTTTCACCTCAAATGCGGCAGCCTTGCCAACCTTGAGCGAAGCCGGCAGTTTCAGGCTCTCCAACTTCAGGTTGTAGTCCAGATTCTCACGTACCGTGATATTGTCCAGATAGATGTTCTCATCGCGCGGGTCTGTGTCACAGAAGAATTCCAACTGCAGATACTTGCCTTTGCAGGACGACAAGTCATACTCATGTCTGTTCCATCCCTTTTCCTCCTGTTGGGAAATAGAGATACGGTCCAGGTCGACATAGTCCTTTCCGTCGATGAACAGACGTACATTCAGCGTGCTCTCGCTGTTGGACTTGTAGAGATAGAAGCTCAGCACTCCGTTCTTGATGTTGTCCAACTCAACCTTCGGAGAAACCAGACGGGTTATCGCATCCTCCTCCATGTAATAAGGTACGGTATAGAGAACGATTACACCCTTGTCGTTGTCCTGCGGCTCAATGGAAACGTCGCCGGTGGCACTCCACTGGTTATTACCCTTGTCGTTAATCATAATCCACTCGCCACAATTCTCCTTGCCGCCCGTAAACGATTCCTTGAACGGCAAGTCATAAGCCTTACCCACAGAAAGCACGTTGGAAACGCCATCCTCACTCATGCCTTCCGCCGAGATGGCAGTAACCGTGTAGAACACAGCCTTCTGTTGTGCCGTCGTCATCTCGACCTCCTCGGTCAGCTCCGTCTTGTCATAGTTTTCCTGAACCATCTTCCAACCGGACTGGCGGATGGTGTATGTGAGCTTGTCCTTATCGACATAGCCGCCGTTGACACCCTGACCGGGAGCCTCCCAACGGAGGTTGACAACCCCGTCCTCAACTTCCTCGGCAACGATGGATTCAGGAGGCAACGGACGGTCGAAACCGACAAACACGCGGGCCGTCAGCGTATCGCCCGCACCGGCATCGTTCGTCGCAACAAATCGATATTGATTGAATCCGTTGACGCATTCGTTGTCCGTACAGCTATACACCTTGCCCATTGACGGAGACGTCTGCTCAAAGACAACGGAACCATCCTCACGCAGCACTTCCACCTTATCGAGTGCCGTCAGCGCGTTGCCATCGATACTCTTTTCCGGAGTCTTAAACTCAATCGTCGCGCTCAACGCACCCTTGTCGCCGGCCTTCAGCACAACGTCCGACACGGCTTGCGGAGCCTTCACCGATGCCTGACGGAGCAATTCCATACGGTCTATCATGATACCGTACCCGTCGATTGTACTTGCCGCCTGAATGCCTACATAATAGGTTCCTGATTCCTCAACGACAAACTTCTTCTCTACCGTCACATAGTCGTATGATTGAAGCTTCTGATTCTCAATCAGCCGCACATTCATGCTCTCCACATCAGGAGTCTGACCGAGAAATACGTTGACAATCTCCTCATTCTCCGTATTGCCGCAAAGCTTCATGGAGAACTTGTAATAACCGTCAGCCTCCAGTTCCACCGGCACGGAAATCAACCAGTCGTCGGCAGGATAGTTGCTGACCGTATAGGCGGCCACTCCCTGATACGGGTTATGCGTCCAGGTGTTGTTGTCGCCGTTGGCGTCAATAACAGTAAACAGGTCAAACTGTTCCGCATCCACAAACTCCTCAATCAAAGGCAACGCGGCCGACGGACCGACCAATACCTTGTTCGATACACGTTCGTCGCTGCTGCCCACCGAAGTCTGGCAAGTCACTTTATACCAATATTTCGCCAATTTCTCGCTTGCCACCTGTTCCGTGAATTCAGTTGCCTTCAGCTCAGTCGCCACAGTCTGTCCGTCAGGCATACGGACTACCGTATAGGAAACCTCCTCCGGAGCCACATAGCCGCCGTTGACACCCTTCGTCACTGCATTCCAAGTGAGAGTCAGGCTGTTATCAGCATTTTTTGCCAAACTAAGATTTTCCACGGCAGCAGGACGGTCAGGACCAATCCATTGAGAAAGAGAGCAGACCGGTCCCACCTTTCCGTTGGCACCTGTCAGGAATACCGTCACCACGTTCTTCTGATTGGGCAACGTTCGCTCAACCGACACTTTCTCGCCCGGCATGGCTGTACCTTCCACAACCTCGTCGTTGATTTTCATTCGATATGCCACCTGACCCGTCAATGCCTCACCGCCATAGGTCGTCTGCGGTACGGTAAAGCCGATGCTTCCCGTCAGCGAGCCGTTGGCGAAATCAAACGCAAGGTCTGTAATCTCGCCCGGAGCATCCTGTTCGGGCTGCGGATAGACAAACAATCCCGTAAACTGCTCATTATTCGGAAATTCAGCAACTTTTCTGGCTTGAGCCGACGTTAAGTCTACCTCATAGACGGCAGCACGCGCTTCCATGACGTTGGTCGTCCAATACATCAGATCAGTCGTTCTGTCGATGGTTGCCGACTGCACATAAGGCTCGACCATCAGGCCGGTTGTCCCCACTTCCTGAAATGTTCCTGCCTCCGGATTGATTTTTGAGAGCATGCCCTGCTGGTCAATACCGTAGAGCTGCCCCTTGCTGTCGACCGCAATGACAAGGAAGTCAGGGAACGACCCGGTTATCGGGGTATATGTACCGTTCTCCATGTCGAGCACACCCAGCTCGCGGGTATACTGCTTCGTAATGAACAGTCCGTAAATCTTTCCCGAAACGGGGTCAGCGGCCAAGTCAAAAGCCGGATTCGTCACGGAAGTCGCACTGAGCAACTCCCAACTGTAAATGTCGTGGACATAAAGCGTTGACTGTCCGTCAACCAGATTAATGGAGTAGTACTTTCCTCCCATCTCCGTTCCTCCGCCACGGGCCAACAGATTAGGGTCAACCTTAATGGTCTCAATCGCAATTTGCGGCTCTGCCCTGAAAGCATAGATGCCGACCGGCTGTTCCGACGGAGACCAAAGCTCGGAACCGCCCAAACTTCCATAAATCAACGGGCCTTGTGATTGAGCAAACAGCATGACATTGCATACAATCATAAAAACAGCTGATAGGATAGTTGTTTTGTTAATCATAGTAATGTGGTTTTAATTGTTAATGTGGTTTGTATAATAGTATAAATGAGGTTTTCTTTTCAATCGCAGAGATAGGGAATATCCGTCAAATAACGGCCAATCTGTTTGTTGATTCCTTTAGGAGAAACACTTACGTTTTGTGAATGTTCATCAAATCTTGTTTTTTCTTGTAAAAAAAGCAGGCAACACGACTCCTCACGGAATGTGTTGCCTATTTTACATCAATTAAATCAAACAGTTTTTTATGAACACAATTTAAAGTTACCTATATTGCTATTGTTAGCTTTCTTTTCAACCATGGATGCCTGACAGCATCCTATATTACAAATATAGAGGAATCTATGCAATCCGGCAAGTAATTCGGAAGAATTTAGTACCGGCCCGCTGCAAAAAATCCGTCTATTCAATCCGCAACGCACGCAAAAAGCCTGAGTATGTGAGATTTATTCCTACAAACAGACCCGTACGCTCCGGAACAAGCGTCGTATATTTCTGATAAATGACGTAAGGTGTCAGACGAAGCGACGAAGTGTACTGCTCACGGCGATTGGAAAGGAAATGCGATTTTTCCGATACCGACGTATGGAAACGCCAGTCGAAATCAATACCGCCCATTATGTTGAAATTACTGAAGGAGTCCTTATTGATGGAAGAGTCAATGATGTACTCATCCTTCGCATTGTCATAGGCAAATTCCGCATAGTTCCAACTCATATTGGTCCAACCGCCACCCACATAGGGCGTAACGGCGAAACGCTTCGCATCGACTACCCTGAAACCGAGAGAAACCGAGCCCGACAACTGCTTGGCATACTCATCGGTCGTCATGTATTTGCGGCCGGCAGCCAGCTGACGTCCGAACAAATCTGCATCACGGCGCTTGATATCGGGCTGACCGTACGAAATGTCGGCCTTCACCACCCAACGGCGGTAACCTCCCGACAGACCGATGTTGAACAACCAGGCATCGGCAAAATAGTCGGAAATCTCGCCTGTCGGAATCAGCACCCCGGTTCCGACAAACCAACCTCCATGCCAAGGTCCCGGCTTCACTCTCGACACCGCCGGACGCATGTATTCCTCCAGCTGCTTGCGCACCATGTACTCATAGTCCTGCAGGCGGCTGTCGTTGCTGCCGTTGACCGTCAGCCGTGCGATGTCGGCTATCTGCTCGTCATAAAGTCGCTGATAATAAGCCACCCGGTTGTCTGCCTCAATGCCTTCCATTCCGCTGTTAAGGTCGGCCTGCAGACGGCGGCGCATCACCTCCAGCAAGTCAAACTGCAACTGATGGTAGCGCAGCAACTGCGGCGAAATGACGGTCGAATCCATATACGACATATCCTTATCCATCAATGCCAGCGCACGAACCGTGTAGCTGACCTCCGTGTTCAACGGATTCTTCACATCCTCACGCACCGATGTCTCCAGTTTAAGCACACCCTTGAAGCGTGTAGGCGTAGTACGAATTTCCGGGTTTCCCGTAAAATCCGCCCACTTCAGCGGTCCCTCGTCCCAACGGCGCGTGTCGGCCTGCGACGGAAATACCGCCAAAATCATTAAAATTATTACTAACAGTCTATTCATTATTTTTCTCCTTTCAGATGTTCTGCAATACAAATTATTCCGCAATCCAAGTCTCATTCGGCCGTGGCTCTGAGAATGCGGCAAGGAACTTCGCCTCAAAGGCGGCATACATCTCGCCCCGATAGCCCCGGGCACCTTGCGTACAGACTGCGATACAACGTCCGCAACGCAAACAGCGCGAAGCATCTGTCAACCGTGGATTGTCGGCAGGAATAGCATCCACCGGACAGTTCTCCACACAAACTCCGCATTCGGCACACTCCTCTCCGGCTTCCGGACAAAGCGCAATCGGATGCGTCTCGCGGTAAGGACGGTTGCCCGGCACCTCAACGGCTTTCAGCTCGGAAGCGGTCTCCAGCAGAGCCTTCACCTTCCGTCCGAAAGCATCGATTTCGTCCAGGTCGGCCGCATTCGGACGTCCTGCCGCCAACCGCGGCAACATCGAATGCTGCGCTACGAACGCGCCGGCCGCCACCGTCATAAAACCGCCGGCTTCCACAATATCCTTCATTTCGATAACGGCATCGTCATAGTGACGGTTGCCATAGACAGCCGCTACCACCGCCGGCTGACCATTACCCTTGAAATGGCGGAGTGATTCGGCACCCCGTTCAGGGATACGGCCTACATAGACCGGCATACCGGCAACCAGCAGGTCTCCTTCCGACAGTGTCACATCGTGCGTGAGCGGATGGGAAAACACATCGTATTCCTCTACCTCTACACCAAAAGCCGCCGACAGACGGCGCACGACAGCACGGGTCGTAAACGTTGCGCTGAAATAAACAGCATATACTTTTCTTATTCTCATAATTGCATTGATTAGCTCGCCATAAAGATAGCAATTCAAGGCCAAAAACCGACCGACTTCCACTAAAAAAAGCTGCCGGACGCGCTGTTTTTGCGCATCCGGCAGCCTGTTTATGTCCGAGGGAAGCCGAAACTATATCATCTGCTCCACGCCCCACACGAAGGCGCGCAGACCGAGCTGCGGACTTTCCAAATCGATTTCTTTCAGCTGCTTCAACAACGGTTCGACCTTATCCTCGTCGATAACCGTAATGAAAGCGGCATTCAGCGTAGGCCATGCATGGGAGCCAAGATGCGGCTCTCCGCTTTCCGAGCCGGCACCGATGAGCGTATCCCAACCGGTATAGCCCTTGATGTTCATGCGGCGGAAAACCAACAGTACGTCATCTTCGTGTGCCTGGTTAAAGGCAATAAAAACTGCTTTCATAGTCTATGCTTTTTTATTTTTAAACTGTTTCAATTCTTTCTTGCGCTGACGGCGGATACCGTAACCGGCAAACATACTGTAAAGAGTCGGGATGATAATCAGCGTAATCAGCGTGGAGAATGAAAGACCCCATGCCACACTCATACCGAGCGAACGCCACATTTCCGCACCTTCACCGGTTCCGACTGCCATCGGAATCATACCGATAACGGTGGTGAGCGTCGTCATAAGAATCGGACGCAGACGGGAACGACCCGAAGTGACGATAGCGTTCAGCACGCCCTGACCTCTCTCACGGCAAAGCATGATGTAGTCGATAAGCACGATACCGTTGTTCACCACAATACCGATAAGCATCAGCACACCCAACAGGGCCATTACGCCCAACGCGGTGTTCGTCACAAACAATCCGACCATCACACCCGTAAACGCGAACGGGATGGAGAACATGATGACGAACGGGTAAGTCAACGACTCAAACTGTGCTGCCATGATGATGAACACGAGGATGACAATCAGCACCAGGAGCATAATCATGTCGGCAAACGTATCCTGTTGGTCCTCGAAGGTACCACCAAACTGCCATGTGAACGAAGCCGGCATATCCACTTCCTCTTCCATCACCCGGCGAGCCTCTGCGATAACCTCAGAGAGGGCGTGTCCCTTCGCCACAACGCATCGTACCGTAACGACACGCTCACGGTCCTTACGCTCGATTGTCGGCGGAGTCTGTGACTCAACCACCTTGCCGAGGTCGCGGATTTTCACACCCTTGCCCTGGCTGTTGTAGATGGTGATGTTCTCGATATCCTCGATTGACTCACGGAACTTGCGGTCGTAGCGCACACGGATGTCGTATTCCTCACCGTCCTCACGGAAGTAAGTCATGACGCTACCCGTCACGCGGTTGCGCAGATACTGAGCGGCAGTTGCCGTGTTCAGTCCGTTGAGGGCAAGTTTCTCGCGGTCGAAGTCAACCTGATATTCCGGAGTGTACTCATCACGGCTGATGTCGACCTGCGAACAGGACGGAACCTTGCTCATCAACTCTGACACCTGCTTGGCGATGCGGTCACTGGTATCGAAGTCGTAACCGTAGATTTCAATATCGGCAGAAGCCTGACCGCCGACACCGCCGTGGCTACCACCGGCGATAACCTCAAACGTGCGGATTTCCGGATATTCAGCCAAGTCAAGACGCATCTCGTCGCAAATCTCGGTCAGTCCGCGCTCACGCTCGGTCGACGGGGACAGACGGATGTTGTACTTGATAATGTTGTTACCGTTATCCGACATATTACCGAAGATGTTGTCTTCTCCGGCCTGACCTTCCGAGAAGTTGATATTCTCGATTTCAGGATATTTCTTCTTAAACTGTTCCGTAACGCGGAATGCAAGGTCGCGCGTAATCTCCTGACGGGTACCCGTAGGAAGGTTGATGGTGATGCTCACACGGGCATTATCCTGCGTCGGGAAGAACTCTGTGCGGATGAAAGGCATCAGGAACAACAGAGAGCCGACAAACAGAACGAGGATGATGGAAACCGTCAGCACACGATGGCGCACGCAGACGCGGAGCAGCGACGCGTAGCCGTCAGTCAGTTTCTTCAACGCGTGGTCAAACGGATTGGAGACAAACTTCTGGAACAGGTTTGTCTTGCCACCCAGACGCAGCATCAGCGAGCAGAGTGTCGGCGTGAGGGTGATGGCACCGATAGTCGACACGGAAAGGATGATGGTCACCATCCAACCCAACTGCTTGAACATGATTCCGGCCATACCGTCAATCATCGTCAACGGCAGGAACACGGCAATCGTAGTCAGCGTAGAGGCCATTACGGAGATGGCCACCTCATTGGTCGCAAACATGGCGGCCTGACGCGGACGGCTACCCCGTTCGATGTGGGTCGTAATATTCTCAAGTACCACGATGGCGTTGTCGACCACCATACCGATGGCAATGGACAAGGCACTCATGGAGATGATGTTCAGCGTATTGCCTGTAGCGAGCAGGTAAATCAACGCAGCCAACAGGGAGATTGGGATAGTCAGCACGACCACAAACGTCGCTCTCCAGCGGCCGAAGAAGAGAAGTACCACGAAGGCCACAATCAACAGTGTGGTGAGGATGGTGCTCTTCAAAGAGTCAATCGTACGCACGATGTTGTCGGACGTGTTGACGATAGTACCAATCTCAACATCGGAAGGCAGGTTTTTCTTGATTGACTCCAGCTTTTTCTCAACAGCCTCGGCAATCTCCACAGAGTTGGCGCCGGCCTGCTTCTGGATAACAATCATACCGCCACGCTTACCGTTGGTGTAGGACTCTTCGACACGCTCTTCCAATGTGTCTGAAATGCGAGCTACGTCACGCAGATAGACGGGAGCGCCGTTGTGGGTACCCACTACGATGTCGAGCATCTCGTTCGTATTCTCAAACTCTTTCTGTACGCGCATGGAGTAAACATTCGAACCTATATCGATGCTACCGCCCGGCACGTTAAGGTTTTCGTTGGCGAGGATGCTACTGATTGTCTCAATTGAAATGCCGTAAGCCTCCAGCTTGTAAGGGTCGCAATAGACCTGAATCTCGCGTTCCGCAAGACCGGAAAGCGACACCTGACCTACGCCGGAAACGCGGGCAAGCGGTGTAACCACCTGGTCGTCAAGAATCTTGTAAAGACCTGACATACTCTGGTCGGCCGTTACGGAGAGGATAATGATAGGAATATCCTCCGTACCGAACTTAAACAGAATCGGAGTTTGCGCTCCGTCAGGGAGCGTCGTCACCGCACTCAGTTTGTCACGCACGTCGTTGGTAGCGACATCGATGTCCGTACCATATTCAAACTGCAGGGTAACAATAGAGATATTTTCACGCGAATTGGACGTGACGTGCTTCAAATCGCTCACACCGTTCAACGCATTTTCCAGCGTACGGGTGACGTTGGTCTCGATATCCTCGGCACTCGCGCCAGGATAGGTGGTCATCACCATGATGGAGTTGGTCTCAATCTCCGGGTAAAGGTCGATTGAAAGTTTCATCAAGGAGAAGACACCGAAAATGGCGATTCCCAGGAATACGAGTATTGTCGTGATTGGCCGTTTTACGGCTGCCTGATATAAACTCATCTTATCCTATTTCTAAATCCTTATTATTTTTTCTGCTGTTGCTCTTTGGTGACAATCTCCACCTTCGCTCCGTCTTTCAGACGTGTCTGACCGGCGATTACGACAGTTTCCTCACGGTTCAGACCGCTGCGAATCTCGTATTCCGTATCGATGCGGCGTCCAAGCCCAACCTTGCGGTATTCAGCCTTGCCGTCCTTCACGACATAGACATAGCGGTCGCCTGAACCTGTCAGCTTCATGACAGCACGGTCGGGCACAACGACATTCTCCTCTACTCCGTAGTTGAGTGTCACACGGGCAAACATACCCGGACGCACGCGCATGTCGCGGTTCTCAATTACGAGCTCAACAGGGAACGTACGCGTATTGGGGTCGATTGTCGGATAGATGATGTCGACTTTCGCCTTAAACACCTCGTCGCCGTAGACGTCGAGCGTGAAATCTACCACCATACCCTTGGAGACCTTGGTAAACAACGATTCCGACACGTTGATTTTCAGTCTTACAGGATTGATTTTTTCCACAACAAACAGCGGATTTCCCATAGAGAACATATCGCCGGAGTCGTAGTTACGCTGAGTCACCACTCCGCTTATCGGGCTGGAAAGCACCGTGTTCTCCATTATGTTGTCATAGTTGCGCTTCGAAACGTCGTAAGCCAGTTTCTTGGCATCCCATTCCGACTTGGATGTACCTCCGATTTTATAAAGCTCATCCACACGCTTGAATTCCAATTCATTGTTCTCCATCTGCATACGGAGCTGGTCAAGGTTGTTCGGGTCCATATCCGCCAGTTTCTGGCCGGCCGACACACGGTCGCCCACCTCGACATACACTTTCTTGATACGCATTGCCGACTGAGGAGAGATATTGTTGACAACATCGGCCTCAACCGTACCTGTAAACATGTTCAACTGCTCCACGGGACGGAAATCGACCTTTGCCACCTCCACACGCACTGCCTCATCCTCGGCCTTGGCTGCCTGTTCGTCTGTCTTTCCTGAACAAGCTGTCATCACAGTTGCGGCTGCAATCGTTCCGGCAACCAATAAAAATCCTTTTCTAATTGTATTGTAATTCATAGCTGATAGTTTTTTCATTTTTCACTGTAATCAATACCCATTGTCTCGTCAAGTTGGGCTTTTGCCACCAGGAACTGATAGATGGCCTGGCTGCGGTTCATCTGAGCCATCGTCAGCGCCAACTGCGAATCGTTGATTTCGAGCAGCGTTCCCGCACCCGTATCATAACGCTTCACGGCAATCTCATAGCCCTTCTTAGCCTGCTCGACACCTTTCGTTGCCGACTCAAACTGGCGGATGCTTGTCTTCATCTGGTCAATCGACTGACGCACGCTGACCATCAGGTTGCGTTCCGCGTCGTAGCGAGTCAGGGCAAGCTGGTCAATCTGCAACTGTGTTTTCTTCAAGTCGCTGTAGCGCTTTCCTCCGGAGAAAATCGGAATGTTGAGCGAGATGCCCAGCGTAGAGTATGGATTCCAACGGTAATCGCTGAACTTGAAGTCCTCAGCCATCGCATTCCATTGGAAATTGAAGTTCATGTTCAATGTAGGATAGTAAGCAGCCTGCGAGATTTTCTTGGTTGTCTGAAGTTGACGGAACTGCAGGTCCAACTGACGCAACTGGCTGTTGCCTGCCACCATCGTTGTGTCAATCGACATCACGTCGGCATAAAGGCTGTCCTCATAGTCGTAAAGGTCGCCCACACACTCGATGTTAAGATTGAGGTCGACACCCAGAAGGGCTTTCAGTCTCCATTTGGCAAGAATAATAGCGTTCTCAGCATCCAGCATGTTGGGCTCTGCGTTTTTCACAGCCACGTCCGCACGAATCAAATCGTACTCCGAAGTCAGCCCCTGCTCGTATTTCTGCTTGATATCTATGTATTTCTGCATGGCGTTGTCGTAGTTTTCCTTATACACATCGTAGGAAACGTTGGCAAACAGAACGCCGTAGAAAGCCTGGCGAACCTGCGACACCATTGAAATCTCCGATTCACGGGACTTCTCGACAGCCAGCTCCACCTCATCGGCCGATACGCTCAATTGTTTCCACAACTGCACGTTAATCAGCGGCATCGATGCCGTGAATCCTGCCGACCACGTATTGTTACGGCCTACCTTGATTCCGTCAGGCATGGAAGAAGAACCCTCCTCGCCTCCAAAGCTTCCACCCATATACATCACCTGTTTCTTGATGGAACGCTGGAAATTCGCACTGAAATCCAATGTCGGGAACAAGGACGCCAATGTCCCTTTCTTGGTGTACTCCTGCTTCGTGATTTCTTGATTGGCTACTTTCACCGTCGGATTTTCCGACAATGCGATGCTGACGGCCGAGGGCAAGTCTATCCGCAAAACCGTATCGGCTTCTGCGACCTGTGCTCTGACCGCAAACGGGAAAAGCACCAATGAAGTCAAAAATAAAGCAATCTTTCTAATTCTAATTTTATTCATCGAATTATCGCAATTAGTGGTTTTTAAGGAATTGCAAAAACAAAAAAAGAGACCGACAACTTCTTGTCGATCTCCTTTGGTGGGTGTTGACGGATTCGAACCGCCGACCCTCTGCTTGTAAGGCAGATGCTCTGAACCAGCTGAGCTAAACACCCTTTCTTCCGAAAAGCGTTGCAAATTTACAACAAATTTCTCAACCTGCAAATTTTGGAATCAGTTTTTTCATGGAAAATTAATTCTCCCACTTGCAATCCTACAGTCGACAATCTGATGCAAAAATAAGGGGTTACTTGCGTTATAAAAATGATATTTATCATATTTTTACCCTTGGCTTCTTTAATACATTTAAAAAGTGCAAATTTAAAACCATCTATATTTTAACGACAATGAACTGGTTTTAAAGAAATTCCGCTATCTTTGCGCCTATTATATGAAAACTATATTTTCACCCCGAATTGATTAACAGAACATAACTGATTTATGGAAATTTTATCAAAGATTGAATTTAAGCCTAAAATTCTATCTACGCTGAAAGATTACAATCTCTCGAAATTCAAAGATGATGCCATTGCCGGCATCGTTGTGGGTATTGTCGCACTCCCGCTTGCCGTAGCATTCGGTATCGCTTCCGGCGTTACCCCGACCGTCGGTCTCATCACGGCCGTCATCGGTGGTTTCCTCGTTTCCGCTCTCGGCGGCAGCACCGTCCAGATTGGCGGACCGACCGGAGCCTTCATTGTCATCATCTACGGTATCATCCAGCAGTTCGGACTGTCGGGCCTCGCCGTGGCCACCGTGCTTGCCGGACTCATCCTTGTGATGCTGGGACTTTTCAGGCTGGGCTCCGTCATCAAGTTCATCCCCTATCCTATCGTCATCGGTTTCACATCGGGTATCGCGCTGACAATCTTCTCCACTCAGATTACCGACCTCTTCGGACTGAAGACCGGCGCCCTTCCTGCCGATTTCCTCTCCAAATGGGGTGTCTACTTCACGCATTTCGACACCACTCACTGGCCGACACTCCTTGTCGGACTGGTTTCGATTGGCATCATCATCCTCGCTCCGCGCATTTCCAAACGTCTGCCGGGCGCACTTGCCGCCATCGTTATCGTGCCAGCCGTTGTATGGGCATTGCGTGAATACTTCGGTGTGACCGGCATCGAGACCATCGGCGACCGTTTCCAGAACCTTTCCGGCTCTATCCCTACGCCGAAGTCCATCGACCTCTCCATCGAGACCATCAACGCCCTGCTTCCGTCGGCCTTCACCATCGCCATGCTCGGCGCCATCGAGTCGCTGCTCTCAGCTACCGTGGCTGACGGTGCGACCAGTACGACGACCAACTCCAACACGGAGCTGATTGGACAAGGCGTAGCCAATATCGTCGTACCGTTCTTCGGCGGTATTCCTGTAACCGGAGCGATTGCCCGCACAATGACCAACATCACCAACGGCGGACGCACACCGGTAGCCGGACTTATCCACGCTGTCGTGCTTCTGCTCATCTTCCTGTTCCTCATGCCGCTCATCAACTATGTGCCGATGGCATGCCTTGCCGGCGTTCTGGTCATCGTATCCTACAACATGAGCGGATGGCGCACGGTCCGTGCCATTCTGAAGACGCCGAAGTCCGACGTAACAGTGATGACCGTCACCTTCCTGCTCACGGTTATTTTCGACCTCACCATCGCCATCGAGATTGGTCTGCTTCTGGCTATCCTGCTCTTCCTGCGCCGTGTGATGGAGAACACTGAGATTCGCCACATCGGCGAACAGATTGACATCGCCGAAGGTGCCGAGGTAACAACCCACGAAGTGCTTGACCTCGAGAAGGGTGTGGAAGTTTACGAAATCGACGGCCCGTTCTTCTTCGGTGTTGCCACCAAGTTTGACGATATGATGCGCTCTCTGGGCGACAAGCCGAAAGTGAGAATTCTGCGCATGCGCAAAGTGCCGTTTATCGACTCAACAGGTATTCACAACCTGGAGATTCTCATCACTTCCTCCCAAAAGGAAGGCATCCACGTCGTTCTCTCCGGCGTGCGTGAAAACGTGCACCTCGCTCTGGAGCGCGCCAACATCGAGCGACTTGTGGGCAAAGACCACATTTGCGACCACATCACCAAGGCCGTAAAGGTGGCCAACGACATTGCACGTTCTATCGATTGACAACCGCAATGACGAACCATACATGGGACAGTCCTTCTGTGGGCTGTCCCATTTTTTTGCCTTGAAAAATTCTTAAAAAGGCGCATCAACCGAGATTTTAATACTATATTTGTAATAACCAACATTTTAAAGACATGAACTACAAAATCATACGCGACGGAGAAATTATCGGCCCGTTCACGGCTGAGGAACTGAGCAGCATGGGCATCTCACCCGACACCTATGTATGGCGGGAAGGTCTTTCCGAATGGGTGACAGCCGCCAATCTGCCGGAACTCGCCGCCTGCCTCTCCCAACCACTTCCACCGCCCGTAGAACCGACAACACCTGTGGAAACTGACGTGGAAGCTGACGCTGAGACAGAGCCTCAACCTTCGGAGCAACAACCCGACGCACAGCAGTCCAACGAAGAAAACGCCAGCGAGGAAGACGCGCCGGAGGCCGATTTCTCCTCCATCCGCTGGTGGAGCATCGGTGCTTTGCTTTTACCCTGCATCGCCACCATCTTCAATTTCGGACTGCAGTCACTGCTGGTCTATTACCTCTTTTGTGTTTTCGTTATCCCGCCTGCCACCCTTGGCATTGTGTTCGACTCTATCAGCATTCTGTTCCGCAACAAAGGCAAGGCTCAGAAAGCACTCGATTGGCGCCGGCACGCCAAGACGTGGACTGTCGTTGCCTGCATTCTCAGCGGCATAGTCACCACTTTGGCTCTTTTCGCGACCGACAGTTGGCTCGGCAACAATACCTATTACCTGGAGGATGACTTCTACGATTACGAAGATTATGACTACGATTATGACGACTACGACTACCGTATCGCTCCCGATGCGGACGTATTGCCGTTCATCCATCCGGACAACCTTCCCAACCCTTAAACAAGACCGATTATGAGCAAGAAATATTGGATAGTCAAAAATGGAGAAAGCGTAGGGCCGTTCGAACTTGAACAGCTTTACGACATGAACGTGACTGCCGACACAAAAATATGGACCATCGGACTGCGCGTATGGACTCCCGCAGAGGAACTTCCGGAACTGGAAGGACACATCCTCCCTGCCATGCCCAAAGTACAGACTCCGGCAGTCGATGAGCCAAAACCGGTCATCACACGCCCCATTCCCCGCAAGGAGGAAGTCGTGGAGAAACCCGTAGAAGAAACGGAGACAGAATCTCCGGCAGCAGCCGACGACACACAGGAAGCGGAGAAACAAACGGCTGAAGAGCCTACCGAACAGGTTGAACAAAAGCCGGAGGAACAAGGTTCGGAGGGTGAGACAGAGCAAATGGCTGCCGAGCAGCCTGCCGCAGCCCAACCGGAACCGGAAGAAACAGAAAAAGCAGAAACGGAGACTCCCGTCAGCGAGAAACCTCAGTGTCCGCCCACTCACTTCACGGCCGCCGTCATTACGCTCGCTGTAATCGTCCTCGTCTTTGCCTTCCCCGGCGGCATCCCCGGTGTCGACCCTACAAGTCCGGGACACCTGATAGGTTTCCTGAAATCACTGCTACTGGACGGCATTCTCAACATTGCCACTCCTTTTGCGCTCGTAGCACTCCTGCTATCACTCAAAGTAAAAAAAGAATACCTGCGCGAGAATTACGATAAAGCCCAACGCCGCTCACGCCAGACGCGCGGCTGGCTCATCGCAGCCTTCATGGTGGCCATCATCGCCTTCCCGTTCCATCTGGTGCTGATGATGCTCTGACGCAGACAACTGAAAAATAAAGAACGCCGGCCGGGATTTCCTCCCGAGCCGGCGTTTTCCGTTTTTATCAAACCGAGAACTAATCGTCGATTTTCTCAAAAATAAAATTGGACACCCTTAATTTTATATTATCCTTGATGCGCTTGCGCAGGGTCATGTAGTGCAATTCATCCGTCACTTCCACTTCTCCGGCATACACGATACGGTCGCTGCCATCCTTCGAGCTGGAAGAAATCCAACCTGAAACCGGCTGCATCCGCTGCCAGATGCTAAACGGCACGCCATCCTCGGTCCGGTCAAATTCCACATAGAGCTTATAGCGTCCTTTTTCCATTCCGTCAAGGTAAATGCGCGCCACAGGAATTGCCTCCACGTCCACCGTAGTTGTCCAGTGGCCTTCCGCATGATTCATGCTGAACACAATGGCAGAATCATCGTAGTAGGCACCTGCCATCCAATACAGGCTCACCGCCATCTGTTGCGGACTCATCTTTACCTTATGGCTGACTTTCTCAACAGAGCCTTCGATGTTGATTTTCGTATTCTCAAAAGTCGGATTCTCCGCATAGAAGAGACCGACGGAAGAATAGTCGGTCTTCACATTGGTCGCAGCCTCCGGCTGGTGCTCAATGGTCAGATTGAACGATTTGTTGAAATTCAGCTTGTCCGTAAAATAGAAACGGTATCCACCCGTGCGCGACATTTTCAAGTCGTAGCCGAGACAGCCGTGGGTAGGCAGACTGACGCGGTCGTCCCATTTGTCAAGAATGGCATAATAGCCACCGTTGAAATAGTCCTCCGACCCTGTTCCGTGCAGACGCATCTCGCCGTCAATCGTCGCACAGTCATCACCTTCGAAAAAGAGCGTATGACCATCTTCCAGACCCTGTGTCTGCAAAATGGTTCCTACATAATGCCCCTTACCTTTCACGTCACATATCTGATAGACTTCCCCAGAAGGCAGATTGTAGCTCCGGCGCGACTGCGCGAAAAAGCGACCTTCCTTCTCCGCATTCCGCGGTTCATCGACATAATAGACAGTGGCCGACACTTGCAATGACTCCGGACACCCGGCTCCGCATTGGTCATAGGACAGGCCGAGATAAGCCGATTTGTCGTAAGGCATCGGCAGATAGCTGTACATTTTGCCTGACTGCTCGCCCAGCAACCAGGACTGCATAGCCGGTTCTCCATAAGCATATCCGAAAAAGTCGTGCAACGGCAGATGAAGCGCGTCACGGTTCATGCCGTCCCAACGTCCAATAAGGGAGACACGACGGTAGGCATCCTGCATGGCTTTTCCCGACTCAATTTCCAGACCGACAATGCGACCGCCTTTCTCCGTCTCAAACAGAGCTTTCGCCTCACCCTGACGGAGCGTCAGGTTCACCTTCTCCGATTTCAACCGCTCACCGTAGACTGCCAACTGCGAGGTTTTTCCCTCCCACGCATCGTTCAAGCGACGGAAATCATCCCCATATTTCTCCAAAACATCGGGTGTAAAACTCGGCATCTTCTCTTTCTTCGTCAGCTCACGATATTGCAGTTGAATAAAACGGAACTGCTTGCCACAGAAGACAATCTTCAACGATTTTTCATAGGCAATCGGCAACAGGCAGTAGGAACCTCCTATTTCCGTGTTGCACAAAGGAGCCACAAACGGCTTCTCTTTCCCGGAAAACAAGTCAACAAACGGCACGCTGATTCTCGGAGTTGTCTCACCGTCAAAATAGAACTTAACGGTATCACTCTCTGCCGTCGGTGTCCAGATGCGATTAACCACACCCGGTCCTTTCAGGTCGGCAATTACCAGATTATCACCTTCCTTACGGACATAGGAATACTTTCCTGTAAATCCGTCATCATTACCGCCGGTACGGTCATAACTGGACATCTGATAAACTTTTCCTGTCCGATAAGCCGGCAACAATCCGGGATTCAGCAAATTGGACAGTTCTTTCTCATAATTGTCGGCCAACGATGTAAAAGTGGCCAGAAATGCCAATAACAACAATGGTAATTTCTTCATCATTAATCAAATTAAATAATCATTCATCAATAAGGGCTTAACCCTTTGTATCTTCCGGCAAACATACGCATTCTTTCCGTAAATACAAATTCCTCAAGCCTACGATTTGACATAAGAGGAGTTCTATAAATTAAAATATTGTAGTACAGTTGTTTATATGGTTCCAAGAGCGTAAATTTGCAGAAA